>CAMHUU010000046.1 GCA_946188395.1 uncultured Prevotellaceae bacterium
AGGTCTATGAGAAGATGATAGATGTGATGGACAATGGTGCCCGTCTGGATCGTGATATCGCTGACGCTGTGGCTGCCGGCATGAAGCAGTGGGCCATAGAGTGTGGCGTGACGCACTATACGCACTGGTTCCAGCCCCTGACGGAAGGAACTGCCGAGAAGCACGACTCGTTCATCGAACACGATGGTAAAGGCGGAATGGTAGAAGAGTTCTCTGGTAAGCTACTCGTTCAGCAGGAGCCGGATGCCAGCTCATTCCCAAGCGGTGGAATAAGAAGCACCTTCGAGGCTCGCGGTTATTCTGCATGGGACCCCACATCACCAGTATTCATCATCGATGACACGCTGTGTATTCCCACCGTGTTTATCTCTTACAGCGGTGAGGCACTCGACTATAAGGCTCCGTTGCTGCGTGCTTTGCATGCTGTCAACGTGGCTGCTACGGAGGTGTGTCATTATTTTGATCCCAGCGTAAAAAAGGTGACCTCGAACCTTGGCTGGGAGCAGGAGTATTTCCTCGTCGATGAAGGACTCTACGCCGCCCGTCCTGACCTGCTGCTGACAGGTCGTACCCTAATGGGACACGATTCTGCCAAGAACCAGCAGATGGATGACCACTACTTTGGTGCCATCCCTGAGCGTGTAGCTGCTTTTATGCGCGACCTTGAGATTCAGGCTCTGGAGTTGGGTGTTCCCTGTAAGACACGTCATAACGAGGTGGCTCCTAACCAGTTTGAGCTGGCTCCTATCTTTGAGGAGACCAACCTCGCTGTCGATCACAACATGATGCTGATGTCGCTGATGAAGAAGGTAGCCCGCAAGCACGGTTTCCGTGTGCTGCTCCATGAAAAGCCCTTCGCAGGTATCAACGGTAGCGGTAAGCACAACAACTGGTCGCTCTCAACTGATAACGGCATTCTGCTGCATGCCCCTGGCAAGACCCCCGAGGCCAACCTGCGCTTCGCTACCTTCATCGTCGAAACGCTGATGGGTGTTTACAAGCACAACGGACTGTTGAAAGCCTCAATCATGAGTGCCACCAATGCCCATCGTCTGGGTGCCAACGAGGCTCCTCCTGCTATCGTGTCAAGCTTCCTCGGCAAGCAGGTCAGCGAACTGCTCGATCATATCGAGAAGGCCGACAAGGAGGATATTCTCGCAATGGCTGGCAAGCAGGGGCTGAAGATGGACATCCCCGAGATTCCAGAACTGCTCATTGACAACACAGACCGTAACCGTACGTCGCCCTTCGCCTTCACCGGCAACCGCTTCGAGTTCCGTGCCGTAGGTTCTGAAGCCAACTGTGCATCGGCCATGATTGCCCTGAACAGTGCTGTCGCCGAAGCCCTCGTCAGTTTTAAGAAGCGTGTGGATGCTAAGATTCCCGAGTACGAGAAGAAACTTGCTGGCACAGAGCATAGCGCCAAGTTCCACGCCATCATCGACGTGCTGCGCGAGGACATCAAGACCTGTAAGCCCATCCGTTTCGACGGCAACGGCTACTCCGACGAATGGGTCGTTGAGGCCGAGAAACGCGGACTGGACGTAGAGAAGAGCTGTCCGAAGATCTTTGAGCGTTATCTCGACAAGGAGAGCATCGATATGTTCGAGAGCCTGGGCGTGATGACAAAGAAGGAACTCGAGGCCCGTAACGAGGTGAAGTGGGAGACCTATACGAAGAAGATTCAGATTGAGGCCCGCGTATTGGGCGACCTCTCGATGAATCACATCATCCCGGTGGCTACCCGTTATCAGAGCGACCTGCTGAGCAATGTCAACCACATGTCAGTGGTATTCCCCATTGGCACCGCTGACAAGCTCTCTGCTCGCAACAAGAAAATCATCGAGGAGATTGCCGAGCGCACCTCTGCCATCGAGAAGGGTGTTGAGGAACTCGTAGAGGCCCGCAAAAAGGCCAACAAGATAGAGGATGAGCACGAGAAGGCCATTGCCTATCACGACAAGGTAGAACCTTATCTCGACACCATCCGCTATGAGATCGACAAGCTGGAGCTCATCGTCGATGACGCCCTCTGGCCACTGCCGAAATATCGTGAGCTGTTATTCATAAGATAGGCAAGCCCCTTGGCTTACGCCGAAGCCCCGTTTGACGGGGTATCTCAAATGTTTGAAGTTTGCAAAAGCGAGAGCAGAGCGATGCTTGCATCAGCTCTGCCGAGCGCAAGCAAACTCGGACGTGAGTTCAAGTTTGCAGGGGACTCGACGCTGTGATAGCATCGGGTCCCTTTCAAGGATTATAGTAGCAGTTCACCTCGTACATTCTTCTAACTGCCAAAATGCCTACCATCGTCAAATGCAAAGATTACTAAAGCACAATATGAGTTCGCGTTGGCAAGGATTATGCCGACATTCAGCCTAAGTAACAAATAGTTCCCACCCTGCAAAAAACAAGGTGGGAGATATTGTTGATGCGAGCATTTCTGCACTCGCTTAATAGAACGTGAGCAATAGCTCGAGTTCCAAGCCGCTCGGCAGTTCATGTAAACATGATTGCGCTCGCTTAATAGAACTTAAAGTAGTTCTTGGCGTTGTTGTAGGAAATGTCCTCGACCATGCGGCCCAACAGCTCGCGATCGTCGGGTAGCAAGCCCTTCTCGACGTCGTTGCCCAGCAGGTTGCAGAGAATGCGACGGAAGTACTCGTGGCGGGGATAAGAGAGGAACGAACGGCTGTCGGTAAGCATACCCACGAAACGTGACAGCAGTCCGAGCACCGAGAGGGCGTTCATCTGACGGATCATGCCGTCCATCTGATCGTTGAACCACCAACCGGAACCGAACTGGATCTTACCGGGTTCGCCACCCTGGAAATTGCCAAGCATGGTAGCAATAACCTCGTTGGCACAGGGGTTCAGGGTATAAAGAATGGTACGCGTGAGCTTGCCTTCCATATTGAGCTTGTTGAGGAACTTCGACATAGCCTTGGCGGTGTTGAACTCGCCGATAGAGTCGAAACCGGTGTCGGGACCAAGCTGGTTGTACATAGCGGTATTGTTGTCGCGAATAGCGCCGTAGTGGAACTGCTGGGTCCAACCGGCATCAGCATCCATCTCAGCCATGATAGTAAGGAAGGCGTTCTTGTACTGGCGAATCTCCATGTTCGACAACTGCTGACCGCGCATAGCCTTCTCGAAGATGGTCTCAATCTGTGAATCGGTGTACTCCTCGTCGTAGAATTCCTCGATACCATGGTCGGAAAGCTTGGAACCCTGAGCCTCGAAGAACTCGTGGCGCTTCTTCAGAGCATCGACCATATCAGCGAACTTAGTGATGGTAACACCGCTGGCCTGCTCCAACTGGTTGACATAGGCGCTGAACTCGGGTTTCTCGATGTTCATAGCCTTGTCAGGACGCCAGGCAGGAATCATGATGGGATCGTCGGCAGCCTTGTTACGGGCATACTCGATATGATTGTGCAGATCATCGACAGGATCGTCGGTGGTGCAAACGCACTCTACGTTGTAGTGCTTCATCAGACCACGAGCTGAATACTCTGGCAACTTCAGCTTTTCGTTACACTCGTCGAAAATCTCACGGGCTGTCTTGGGCGAGAGGAGCTTTTCGATACCGAAGGCAGTCTTCAGCTCCAAGTGTGTCCAATGATACAGCGGGTTACGCAGGGTGTAGGGAACAGTCTCAGCCCACTTCTCGAACTTTTCCCAGTCGGTAGTGTCCTTGCCTGTGCAGTAGCGCTCGTCAACACCGTTAGTACGCATGGCACGCCACTTGTAGTGGTCACCACCCAGCCATAACTCGGTGATGCTCTTGAACTTATGGTCATTGGCCACCATCTCGGGAATGAGGTGACAGTGATAGTCGATGATGGGCATCTTAGCCGCATGATTGTGATACAAGTCCTGGGCGACCTCGGTCTCCAGCACGAAGTTTTTGTCGTTAAAAGCTTTCATTTTCTATATGTATTTGTTTTAAGTGTTTGTCGAATTGTCTGCAAAGTTAGCGAAAAGAATCCATATCTGCGAATAATTCTTCGTTTTTTTGAAGAAAAATTAACGTAAACGATGACGTAGTTTCTTTGCTGTTTCGAGTTTTTTGTTTACCTTTGCCGCCAAATTGTCGAACTATGAACATGAAAAGAACAAGTCGCATGTGGCTGCTGGCAGGATGGATTCTGCTGGCAGGTAGTGTCAGCGCCCAGGAACTGCAGGTGAAAATCAACATCAACAGCCAGCAGATTGAGGGCACGGACAAGAGCGTGTTCGAGAATCTGCAGCAGACTTTGGAGCAATGGATGAACGACCGCCAGTGGACGGAACTGCAGTTCCAGAAGAACGAGCGTATCGTCTGCAACTTCAACCTGACTGTGACGAAGTACGACAAGTCGGAAAACCGTTTCTCGTGCACAGCGATGATTCAAGCCAACCGCCCTGTCTACAACTCAGCATACACCACAACACTTTATAATAATAAGGATGCTGACTTCAACTTCGACTTCATACAGTTCGACCAGCTGAACTTCAACGATGAGGTCATTGACAACCAGCTGACGGCCTTGATGGCGTACTACGCCTACCTGATTATCGGACTGAATCTGGACTCGTTCTCACCTCTTGGGGGTACGGAAGTGCTGCAACGCTGCATGCAGCTGACCAACAATGCACAGGATCTGGGATTCACGGGGTGGAAGGCATTCGAAACGAGCCGCAACCGCTTTGCCATCATTAACGACTATTTGGACGAGGCCATGAAACCATTCCGCCAGTTGCAGTATGACTATTACCGTACTGGGCTCGATGAAATGGCACAAAATGCGGAACGTGGCAGGGCCAATATTACCACAGCATTGGAACAGCTGAAGAAAGCCCATGAAGAGAAGCCGCTGTCGCTGTTGCCCCAGATATGGACGGACTACAAGCGCGATGAGCTGGCCAACATCTACAAGGGAAAAGGTACACAAAAAGAGAAAGAGGCAGTCTACGACCTGCTGTTCAACATAAACGCCTCGCAGAATGATGCGTGGGAAAAAATCAAGCAATAGGCTTTGAACATTGAACTTTGAACATTGAACTTTGAACATTAGGATATGCTGAAACACTTATATATTAAGAATTTTACACTGATTGACGAACTGGATATTGAACTGCACAGAGGGTTCTCGGTCATCACCGGAGAAACGGGTGCAGGCAAGAGCATCATCCTTGGTGCCATCGGTCTGCTGTTGGGACAGCGTGCCGACTCAAAGTCCATCAAAAGCGGAGCCGACAAGTGTGTGATAGAAGCTCACTTCGACCTGTCGAACTATGCGATGGAAGCGTTTTTCGACGAGAACGAAATCGAGTTCGACGCTGAGGACACCATCGTCCGAAGGGAGTTGACTGCTGCCGGGAAAAGCCGTTCATTCATAAACGATACCCCAGTGAGTCTCAGCATGTTAAAAGAATTGGGAGAACAATTAGTTGACATACATTCCCAACACCAGAACCTGCTGTTGCAGAAGCAGGACTTCCAGTTGAACGTGGTGGATATCATCGCCAACGACCAGAAAGAGTTGATGACCTATCAGCAGACTTTCTCTCAACTCTCAACTCTCAACTCTCAGCTATTACAAATGAAGGAAGACATAGAGCGCAACCGCCAGAATCAGGACTTCTTGCAGTTCCAATATGAAGAATTGGAGAGTGCCAAACTCACCGATGGAGAACAGGAGGAACTAGAGCAGCAAAGCGAAACGATGGAACATGCCGAGGACATCAAGACGGCACTCTACGAAGCCGACAATGCCCTCGCTGCCGATGAGTCGGGAGCAGTCAGTCGAGTGCATACAGCACTATACTCGCTGAAAAGTATCTGTCATGTGATGCCCAATGCCACAGAACTGGCCGAACGGTTGGATAGTTGCCACATCGAGCTAAAGGACATTGCCAATGAGGTAAGCAGCATGTTGGAAAAGACAGAATTCGACCCCAGCGAACTGGACCATATCAATGCCCGTCTGGACAAGATTTACGAGTTGGAAAAGAAGTACCATGCAGATACCATCGGCGAACTCATCATCCGTCGCGACGAACTGAAACAGCAGTTGCAAGGCATTGAGAACAGCGACGAAGCGCTGCAAGAGCTTCAGCAACAAATCGACCAGCTCAGCAAGCAGGCCACTAAGCAGGCCAACGAACTGACAAAGCTACGCCAGCAGGCTGCAACCCAAATTGAGGAGCAGCTGCGCCAACGGCTGGTACCCCTGGGAATGCCTAATGTGCGTTTCGAGGTAAACGTAAAGAAGGGAGAACTGAACAAAACAGGACAGGACGCTGTGTCGTTCCTGTTCTCGGCCAACACTTCTACCCCACTCCAACCCGTATCGCTCGTGGCATCAGGCGGTGAGATTGCCCGTGTGATGCTGTCGCTGAAAGCTATGATTAGTGGAGCCGTGAAGTTGCCCACCATCGTGTTCGACGAGATTGACACAGGCGTCAGCGGAAAGATTGCCGAGAAGATGGCAGAAATGATGCAGGAGATGGGACGCCAGGAACGTCAGGTTATCTCCATCACCCACCTGCCCCAGATAGCGGCGCTGGGCAGTCACCACTACCGCGTGTCCAAGGAGGAGACGCCACAAGGTACCACTAGTCGTATGCAGGAGCTGACCGATCAACAGCGCATCGGAGAGATTGCCCAGATGCTGAGCGGCAGCAACGTGACGGAAGCTGCTATTGCCAATGCAAAGCAACTATTGAAAATGTAAGAACTAAAGAATGAACAACAATATGAAACGAATACTGTTTATACTTATCACTTTTCACTTATCACTTATCACTTCATTTGCGCAGAATCCCGCATGGGTCAAGAAAGCAGCCGGTGCGGTGTTTACCTTGAAAACATTTGATGCTAACGGCCAACTGCTGGCCAGTGGCAATGGATTCTACATCGGTGAAAACGGCGAGGCGGTCAGTTCATTTGCTCCGTTTAAGAATGCCCACCGTGCCGTGGTCATCGACAACCAAGGCAAAGAATGGCCCGTGGAAAACATCATCGGTGCCAACGATATGTACGACGTCGCTAAATTCCAGGTTAGCGTTAAAAAGCCTATGGTGCTGACAATAGCCCAGACGGCAGCCACCACAGGAACGTCGCTGTGGCTGTTGCCCTATAGCGTCAAGAAAGCACCAACCTGCCAGCAGGGCAGCGTAACCCAGGCAGAACATTTTCAGAACACGTATACCTATTATACGCTCAGCATGACAGCCGACGACCAACATACAGGTTGTCCTATCCTGAACGATGCCGGCGAGGTAGTCGGAATGCTTCAGCCTGCTGTTGCAGGGCAAGGGCAAACGGCCTACGCCGTCGGGGCCAACTTTGCCGCCGACATCAAGGCTACAGGGCTGAGTTTCAACGACATAGCACTTCGCTCCACACAGATTGCCAAAGCATTGCCAAACAACTACGACGATGCTGTGCTGTCGCTCTATATAGCTGCATCCGTAATGGATGCCAGCGAGTATAATGAATATATCAACCGATTTATCGAGAAGTTCCCCAATGCGACGGACGGCTATGTATACCGAGCCCGCCAATCGGCTGCCGGAGGGAATTACGACAGCGCAGATGCCGACATGCGCCAGGCCATCAAGGTTGCCGAGAAGAAAGACGATGCGCACTATCAGTTTGCACAGATGATTTTCCAAAAAGCCATCGCAGAAGACGATCAGCCCTACGAAGCCTGGACCCTGGATCGTGCCTTGGAGGAATCGAAAGAGGCCTATGCTGTCAATTCCCAGCCCGTCTATCGCCAGCAGCAGGCGCAGATTCTGTATGCCCAGCAGAAATTCGATGAGGCCTGCAACATTTATCTGGAGCTGACCAAGAGCGACCTGCAGGCTTCAGAAATGTACTATGCCGCCTCGCAATGTAAGCTACAGGCCAACGACAAGAAGGCTGCTATAGTATTGATGGACAGTGCCGTGAACCAATTTACCAAACCATATACCAAGACAGTGGCTCCCTACCTGAGAATCCGTGCCCAGCTGTCGATGGAAATCCGACGTTTCCAGCAGGCCATCAACGATATGAACGACCTGGTTACGCTGATACCTGGCAATCCTGAGTTGTGGGCCGAGAAGGCAAGCTATGAATTGCGAGTGAACCTCATCGACCAGGCCTTGGAGAGTGCCACAGAATGCATGCGCCTCGACCCAGAGGGTAGCGACGGCTATCTGATGGCAGGCATTGCCCAATGTCAGAAAGGCCAGAAGGAAGAGGGCCTGAAGAACCTGCAGAAAGCGAAAGAGCTTGGTAATGACCAAGCCCAGACGTTTATTGATAAATATTCGAAGTAACTTCGAAATCACGTTATAACGTTATATTGTCATAACGCAAAAGCCCTAGAACGGCGCTTCCTCGTCCTGCGCCCCATATCCAAATGGCGACTCACTGCTACCTGGCTGTTGGTCGCCATTGACTTTGCTGCCCAGGATTTCTCCATCGGGACCAGCCGCATTGCCACCCTTACGAGTCAGGCGGCCATCCTCCGGATTCTCAAAACGCGTATACTCACCACGGAAGGTAAGCAACACGTCGCCCGTAGCACCCTTACGATGCTTGGCGATGATGATCTGCGCCATACCATGCAGGTCGCGACCGCTATCGTCTTGATAAATGTGATAGTATTCCGGACGGTGAACGAACAGCACCATATCGGCATCCTGCTCGATAGCTCCCGATTCACGCAGATCGGAAAGCTGGGGGCGCTTACCCTCAAGGCCCTCACGAGACTCTACGCCACGATTCAACTGCGACAAAGCCAAAATAGGGATATCCAACTCCTTAGCAAGTCCCTTCAAAGAACGTGAGATGGTCGACACCTCTTCCTGACGGGAAGAAAAACGCATGCCATTGGCATTCATCAGCTGCAGATAGTCGATCATGATAATCTTCACGCCATGCTCACGAACCAGACGACGGGCCTTGGTGCGCAACTCAAAAACGGAAAGTCCAGGGGTGTCGTCAACATAAAGCGGAGCACCAATCAGGTTATTGATACGTTTATCCAGGCGGTCCCACTCATCGGGATGCAGCTGTCCGTTCAGAATTTTCGAACCCTGAATCTCGCAGACATTGGAAACCAGACGGTTGACCAGCTGGACGTTCGACATTTCAAGCGAGAAGAAAGCCATCGGCACATTGTAGTCGGCAGCAATATTCTTGGCCATCGACAGGGCAAACGACGTCTTACCCATGGCAGGACGACCGGCAATAATGACCAAGTCGGAAGCCTGCCAACCCGACGTGATGTCATCAAGCTTATGATAGCCGGTAGGCACACCCGTCAAGCCGTCCTTGTTAGCTGCTGCCTTCTGAATAACTTCCAGAGCATTCTTGATAACAGGGTCAATCTGCGTGTAGTCTTTCTTCATGTTGCGCTGACCCAGCTCGAAGAGCGAACCCTCGGCCTCCTGCATCAAATCGTCCACATCGACCGTCTCGTCGAAGGCTTTCGTCTGGATGTTGCTCGAGAAAGAAATCAACTGTCGTGCCAGCGACTTCTGGGCAATGATACGGGCATGGTATTCGATATTAGCCGACGAAGCAACGCGTGACGACAGTTCTGTCACATAGCCAGGACCGCCGACATCCTCTAAGTCGCCCTGTTTGGCCAATTGTTCGGTAACTGTCCATACATCGACAGGCAGTTCGTGCATCGACAAATCACGAATGGCTGTATAGACCTTCTGATTGCGGGGCTCATAGAAACTCTCCGGATAGAGCATTTCACACACAACGGCATAGGCGTCCTTGTCAATCATCAGTGCTCCCAGCACAGCACGCTCTATCTCGGTAGCTTGCGGCTGTACGTGGGCATAGGTATTGTCCACTGGCTGCTGTCGGCGCCTGCGTGGACTGCTGGTATTGTTATTCTGTTCAGGCATAGTCTTTCAGTTTGGACTGCAAAGATACAAATAAGCCAGAACATAACAAAACAAAAGGCAGATTTTATTTGAGATTATTTGAAGAAAGAAGCTGATCGATGGTCATTTTTTGATGTGCATTCATCAGACGTCCTGTTGCATCAACATGTTCATTCTTAAAGATTTTACGCTTCATAATGTGGTTGACCACCCACTGAATCTTTCCCATATAAAGATTACGGCCCTCCTGAGTCAAGGCTAAGTCACGTGGCATGGGATATAGGCTCAGGACGTAGAATCCCAAACAGTCAGGAACTATCATCTGCCTGACCATCATACTACGCTGCTGCTCAGTATAGTTCTTCAGATAGAAGGGGTAATCGGCTCCCAAATATTTATCAAGACTGATGCCCAGCAAATGATTGTCAACTACCACGCTCTGGTCAAAGGAGCCCACCTGTGTATAGACATGAGGTATTTCCATTTCGGGAAGTTCTTCCTTCAGGCGATTAAAAGCTTCAGACAGTTCTTCGCTGATGTCGTCGAGATCGGCATACCGTTCTTGCACATCATTTAATAGGGTCTGAAGGGTAGAGTCTTGGAAGAAATGCAGGAACTTGACATTGATATCCGGATCGTCCACCTTGCCAATACGCAACATGTCCTCTATCAACATTCTAGTTTGTCTGGGATAGGAGGTATTCATCTGCTGCAAGGCGGCAAAGTCGCCCGTAGAAAGATACTGACTCTCAATTCGGTCGTAGCGGTCTATAGTAATCATCTCGTCTTCGACATCAACGGTATTAGGCTTCAGCTGCCACTCGCAACCGATGCAGATGAACATAATACTGAACAATATGCCGTAGACTTTTTTCACTACAAACAGCGTATAAATGTTAAAATACGATGCAAAAGTACTAAAAAATATTTTTAAAACCAAATTTTAACCTAAAAAAGATAAAAAAAAGTGCATAAACACCCCCTATTTCGTTTATTTGTGTGAAATTTGCAGTAAACAAACTAATAAAAACGAACATGAATAAGAAAATCTTCTTTCCGTTGCTGGCCTGCTGTCCTTTCGCAGTCTTCGCCAGTCGAACAATGACCGTCAGCGTCACCAATCCGTCGAACATCACGCGCGCGGACGTACCTATTATTATTAATCTTGCCCCCTACGGCACGGTGTGCTCAGCATTGGTCACTCAAAACGGGCAGGAAACGCCCTGTCAGTTGGACGACCTGGATAAGAACGAAACATACGACGAGCTCTGCTTCCTGGCCAACCTGGATAAAAAAGAGAAAAAGGAATACATCGTGACGCTCTTCGACGAGGGTGAACCGCGTCCCTACCCTGCCCGCGTTTATGCAGAGATGCTCATGGGCAACAACAAAGACAAGAGCCTGAAGAAAAACCAGCAGAACAACTACATCGAATCCATCACTGCCCGTGGCGATGCCGCCTACACCTATAATCTGCAGCACCATCACGGCGTAGACTTCGAAAGCGAGCTAAACGGCATTCGCATCTATTTTGACGAACGCCAGACGCTGGACCTCTATGGTAAATACAAGAAACAACTGGAACTGAAAGAGACCCAGTTCTATACCGATGCAGACCAGAAAGCCCGTGGCTATGGCGACGATGTGCTTTGGGTCGGACAGACCTTCGGACTGGGTGCCTTCCGCGGATGGGACGGACAGAAGCCGACCCATGTGGCTCCTGTGGCAACACGCACGCAGCGCATCATTTCGTATGGTCCCCTGCGCACCATCGTCGAAGTGATCGACCGTGGCTGGAAGGCCGACGCCCAGAAGTCGCCCATCAATATGACTCTGCGCTATACCCAATATGCAGGTCACAGGGATACAGACGTCGACGTATTCTTCAACAAGGACGTCAGCGACTATCGTTTCTCGACGGGTATCATCAATGTCAAAGGTTCCGAGGAATTAAGCGACAAAAAGGGACTGCGCGCCTGTTGGGGTACAGACTATCCCGCTACGGACACGCTGAACTGGAAACGCGAAACGGTGGGTTTGGCCGTACTGGTACCCCAGCAAAATGTGGCCAGCGAGGAACCAGCCAACAAAGACAACTATGCCTTCGTGCTGAAGGTCAATGGTCGTCAGATGAGTTATAAAGTGACCTACTGCTCAGCCAACGAATCGTTTGGATATCACTCAGCCAAGGAGTGGTTCGACTACCTGAAAGCCTGGCGCAAAGAAGTCGAAAAGCCCGTCAAAATAGAGGTAAGAGGCGAGAAGTGAGAGGCGAGAAGTGAGTAAGAATCACGGAAGATCGCTGTAACGTTTACGCCCTTTCGCATAATACTGCCAGAGCAATGAGAAGCGTCGTTGCTCTGGTATTTCTTTTTCCTTTCGCAAGGCCTGTATCTGTTGGCGGTCCTGAAGGAAGTCCTTTCGCCAGCGCTTAAAGGCTCGACGGGCCTTATAGATGGCCTTGAAATCTCCCCAATTCCTATTGACCAGCAACGTTTCCCATGCTGCCAGATAGTCCAGTGCCCAACGCCAGCGCATCACATACTGCAACTCCTCGTCAGGCAGACACTTATAAAGCATCGTCAGGTTATTGCGGAAATTCAGGAAGGTCTTCATCGGATTCGACTTCGGCAGCGTGCCACCACCCACATGGTAGACATACGATTCGGGCAGACAATACAGTTTGCGTCCACGGATACGCAGTCGCCAGCACAGGTCGATTTCCTCGTTGTGGGCAAAGAATCGTCCGTCCAGTCCTCCGCAGTCCCAATAGTCTTTCGCACGTATCATCAGAGCGGCACCTGTGGCCCAAAGGATCTCCGTCACATAGTCATACTGTCCGTCATCAGGTTCTATCGTATCAAAGACACGTCCACGGCAGAATGGATAGCCAAAACGGTCCAAATATCCCCCACTCGCCCCGGCATACTCAAACATATCCTTATTATATATAGAGAGCAGCTTAGGCTGACAGGCCGCCACTTCCGGATGTACATCCATAAACTCTATCAGCGGCGTCAGCCAGTGGTGTGTCACCTCGATATCTGAATTCAGCAACAGATAATATTCTGCTTCAATCTGGCGCAACGCCTTGTTATACCCTTCTGCAAAGCCCCAGTTCTTATCCAGTACTATCAGCTTGCATTCAGGGAATTCACTACGCAACAGTTCCAGCGAATTGTCCGTCGAGGCGTTATCAGCCACATAGACTGTAGCCTCGCTGCGCGAATAGTTCAGCACCGTGGGCAGATACTGTCTGAGCATCTTCGCCCCATTCCAGTTCAGTATGACGATGGCAACCTTATCCATTTCTCATTGTCAATTGTCAATTATCAATTATCTCCGCTTTCAGCGCCGTTCGGTCGTGATTAAAATCACCCAGACGTACCGTCATCAGCTGGTTGTCGTATTCCTCTCTCGCTTCGGCAGGCGACAGTTCCACACGCACATAGTTCTTCGTGAATCCGTGCATGGCCCTACCACGCGTAGCCTTCTCGAACAGCACCTCAGTTTCCTGACCGATGTGGCGCTCATAAAAGGCGTGCGTCTTCTCGTCCGACAATGTCAACAGCCTGTGACTACGCTCCCGCTTGTCCTTGTCGCTCACCACATAGGGAATGCTAAGTGCCGACGTCCCAGGGCGCTCGGAATACGGAAACACATGCAGCTGCGTCACGTCAAGACTCTGCAGGAAATCAAACGTCTCTTCAAAGCATTCAGGAGTCTCACCTCTGCAACCCACCATCACGTCGACACCAATAAAGGCATCAGGCATCACCTCCTTAATACGCAGTATCTTGTCTGCAAACAACTGCCGGTCGTAATGTCGGTGCATCAGCTTCAACACCGTATCACTTCCACTCTGCAGCGGAATATGGTAGTGAGGCATAAAGGCACGGCTCCGTGCACAATAGTCTATCAGTTCGTCGCTCAGCAAATCGGGTTCCAACGAACTGATCCGATAGCGGCGAATACCCTCCACCCGGTCCAAAGCTTTTACCAGATCAATAAACTTTTCGCCTGTAGTCTTACCGAAGTCGCCGATATTCACACCCGTCAGCACTATTTCCTTGCCACCTTCCCGGGCTGCTTCCTCAGCCTGCTTTACCAACGAGGCAATAGCCGGATTACGGCTAAACCCACGGGCATAAGGTATGGTACAATAAGTACAGAAATAGTCACAACCATCCTGCACCTTCAGGAAATAACGCGTTCTGTTACCCCTCGAGCACGATGGCGCAAAAGTCTTGATGTCCTTCGTCTTCTCGGTTTTGTATGTCGCCGTCCCGTTTGGGCTGGTTTCGTATGTCGCGATTTTATCGCGACTCACGAACCCCTCCGACAAAAACTGAATCAGGTTCGCCTTCTCATTCGAACCCAGCACCAAATCTACACCCTCAATCCGACTTACACGAGCGGGCTCCAACTGGGCATAGCACCCTGTCACTACGACAAACGCTCCAGGATTCTCACGCACCAGCCTATGAATGGCCTGACGGCACTTATGGTCAGCCACCTCCGTCACCGAACAGGTATTTATCAGGCAGATGTCAGCCTGTTCACCCTTTTTGGCCGTCTGGACACCCAGCTCGCTGAGCATTTTGCCAAAGGTGGAGGTTTCTGAGAAGTTCAACTTACATCCCAGCGTGAAATATTTCGCTTTTTTGCCCTGAAAGGCAGAAGAATCTATCATCCTTTTCCTATATATATAATAAGGTGTTTTCTATAACGCTTACAAAGGTAGTGCAAAACAAGCAAAAACACGCACTTTTGCCCGTTTTTTAGCATTTATTCAGTAAAGGGTAAAAAATACACGAAATTTAACATTTCATAAGTAGCTGATTTATAGCACTTTGCAAAAAAGTTACAAAAACACCCTAAAAAAAAACAAAAAAAAAGATACAACATATCAAAAAAATGCCTAACTTTGCAGCGTTTTAATAAACAAATGATTGTTTTACAGATTTAAAAGCATTAGAAAAATGAAGAAATTAGTATTTATGTTCGTAGCTGTTGCAGCTATCTCTTTCGCTTCTTGTGGTAACAAGACCGCTCAGGCTGAGGCTGTTGATTCAGATTCAATCGCAGTTGTTGATAGCGCTGACACTGTTGCTGCTGATACCGTAGCTGCTGACACCGTCGCTGCTGATAGCGTTAAGTAATTAGCTCGAACTAAAACGAGAAAAGGCAACCGCCGGATGTGAATCCAGCGGTTTTTTTTGTTGTCGTTGTTTAGTATTTCTAGTAATTACTAGTACATCTAGTACTTTCTAGTATTTCTAGTATTTCTAGAATTAACTACATCACATAAAAATCCCGAGTGTCTTGCGACGCTCGGGATTCTGCGTATAATAACTATGATTTGCTTTACAGCTGTTATTAATCTGTTATTATTCTTCAGTAGCGGGAGCTTCCTCCTCGGCAGGAGCCTCAGCGGGAGTCTCTTCCTCAGCAGCCTCTTCGGCGGCCTCGGCGGCGGCAGCTGCAGCGGCCTTAGCCTCGGCAGCAGCACGGATGGCAGCCTCTTCCTCAGCGGCAGCCTTCAGCTCAGCAGCGTTCTCGGCAACGACCTTCACAGGAACCTCAACGGTAACCTCCTTGTGGAAGTGAACCAGAGCGACGAAGTCGCCAATGGTCTTGGCTTCCTTCATGGTGATGATCTTGCGATCAACCTCCTTGCCCAACTTCTTCAGTTCCTCAGCAACCTGATTGGCACCAACAGAACCATAGAGCTGACCAGTCGTGCTGACCTTAGCGGCAATCTCGAGAGCTACGCCAGCCAAGGTTTCAGCCTTCTTCTCAGCGTCGGCCTTGATGGCAGCGAGCTTATGAGCCTGCTGCTTCAGGTTCTCGGCGAGAATCTTCTTTGCCATAGGTGAAGCAATAACGCCCTTACCCTGAGGGATGAGGTAGTTACGGCCATAACCAGACTTCACGTTTACGATATCGTTCTTGTATCCCAGTCCGATAATATCTTCTTTCAGTATAATTTCCATATCTTGCGTCCTCCTTATTTTACTTCATCATGTCAGTTACGTAAGGCAGCAGAGCAATCTGGCGGGCACGCTTAACGGCCTGAGCCACACGGCGCTGATACTTCAGAGAGGTACCGGTGATACGACGGGGCAGAATCTTACCCTGCTCGTTCAGGAACTTCTTCAGGAACTCGGGATCCTTGTAGTCGATGTACTTGATACCGCTCTTCTTGAAACGGCAGTACTTCTTCCTCTTCGTGTCGATAGAGGGAGCGTTCAAATAACGGATTTCAGTGTCTTGCTGTGCCATAGTTTAAGCCTCCTCTTTTTTACCAAGCTTTGCGCGACGCTTCTCGGCGTACTCTGCAGCATACTTGTCAAGTTTAACAGTCTGGAAACGGATGACCTTCTCGTCACGACGGAAGGCGGTCTCCAAAGTCTTAATCACTGATGGCTCAGCCTTGAACTCTACCAGGAAATAGAAACCTGTAGATTTCTTCTCGATAGCGTAAGCCATCTTCTTCAGTCCCCAGGCCTCTTCGTTCAGAATCTCTGCACCCTTATCGGTGAGGACCTTCTTGAACTTAGCGACCGTTTCCTTTGTCTGTTCATCAGACAAAACGGGAGTCAAAATGAAAACGGTTTCGTATTGATTCATACTACGTAATTAATTAAATAAATGTTATTTTTGAGCAATGCTCGAAAATAGGCTGCATCTCAGCAAAAAGCGAGCTTTTTGCATTCAATTTGCACTATTTTTGGCAAATGCGGGTGCAAAGGTACAAAAAATTTATGAATTATGAATGATGAATTACGAATTATTTCGTATATTTGCAGCAAATTTAACGATTTTATGAAGAAAACACCTCGATTTCCTGGATTGTTCCTTATTATAATAGGTACGCTGGTGCTGTTGCTGACACGATTTCACAGTCTCAGCAGCCACAATTGGCTGCTGCTGACCGGGTTGGTTTGCATCACGGCAGGCATCATCATCCACATCCGTTCCATCAAAGGCGAGAGCCGTTATTGACTCAGGATTTCTTCTTCTTTTTCAGTTGCAGTTTAGGAATCTTGATGACCTGTCCTTCCTTGACCTTCGGATTTTTGGGCAAGTCGTTGAACACTTCCACATAGCATTCCATATCGGGTCCGAGATGGGCTTTACATATGCTGTAGAAAGTCTGACCAGCCAGCACCTTCACCTCGTGGCTGAATCCCACAATGCGATAGGCTCCCAACCGAACACGTTCGTCTTTCTGGGCATACTTGTCGACGGACTCCTCGGCAGGTTTCTTCGCTTCGGCCTGAGGCTGTGGTGCAGGTTGCTCTGCAGGCTGTTGCTGAACTTCGGTCAGCGTATCGACAGGAGCTGTCATGATGGTGTCGTGAACAACGACGGTATCCACTTGCGCTATAGCAGTCTGCAACTGGTTCGTACCATAATAATACCCTCCGTAAGCAGAAAGGGCCATCAGGGCGAGCACACCCAGCGCGCCCAGTAACCAACGTCCCCATGAATGGGACTCCTCCTCTTCAAACACGAATTCCTCTACTGGTTTTGTTTCTTCCTGCTCGACAGGCTGGTCGGCTTCCGGTTCGACGGGTTGTTTGGATTCTTGTTCGACAAGCTGTTCAACCAACTTCACGACAGGCTGTTCTACAGGCTGTTCGACAGATTGTTCTACAGTCTGACCGGTTTCCTCGGCAAGGGGTTCTTCCTCCTGATCGTCGTGCAGGTCATCGTCAGCATCGCCCACCTGTTCTTTGAGATCAGAAAACTCGACGCCATCGTTGAGTACGACAGTTTCGAACTGCGAGAAGGGACGATTGACAAGTTCCTTCATGGTGGCATCAGGGGTGAAAGTCACCTTGGCATGTCCACCGATGACCACACGCTCACCAGTACGAACACTGACACTCTCGCGCGCCTCGACATCAATCATCTTGAATGTGCCGAGACCTTTTATCTTGACAATGCCGTCGGTCTCCAGACGTTCCTGAATAATCTGGAACAATGTGGAAACAAACAAGTTAGCCTCGCGCTTGTCGAAGCCGTTTCTTTGCTGTAATACGGCAGCAATCTCCTGTATCGTCAACTTTCCCATAACTTACTTACCGCCTCCTTTCAGTTTGTCTTTCCACGTCTGGTTCGGTTTGAAGTTAAGCACCAATTTGGGAGGTACGAGCATACGCTGCTGGGTAGCAGGATTCACGATGATTCGCTCCATTTTCTTCTTGGCCTCGAAGGTTCCAAAGTTAGGCACCAGCACAGCGTTATCTTCCTGAAAGGCATCACCCATCGCATTGACAATTTCAGTTACCAAGCGTTGGGTTTCCTTAACTGGATATCCCATGCGATCTGCCAATTCAACAATAAATTCCTTGTTATTCATATCTTGTTGTCGCGTATAAGTCAAATTCTTCTGCATCCGTGATGCGAGCATCGTAGAAACTGCCAATGACGAGCCGTTCGTTGGAAGGAATCAGCACCTCAGGGTCAACCTCGGGCGAACAGAATTCCGTACGTCCCACAAACCATTCTCCCTCTTGGCGGTCGATGATGACGCGCAGCGTCTGTCCCACCTTCTCGGCCTCCAATTCTGCACTGATCTGCTGCTGGACACGCATCAGACGGTCCAGGCGTTTCTGCTTCACCTCGGCAGGAACGTCGTCCTCGTAGTACATTGCGCTATAGGTGCCGTCCTCTTCCGAGTAGGCAAAGGCGCCCATGCGTTCGAAACGGGCCCAACGTGTAAATTCGATGAGCTGCTGGAAGTCGTCGTCCGTCTCACCAGGGAAACCAACCATCAGTGTCGTGCGGATATGGATACCAGGAACCTCCTGGCGCATCCGGCGAATCAGTTCATAGGTCTGTTCCTTGGTGACGTGGCGCTGCATGCGGTCGAGCATGTGGTCGGAGATGTGCTGCAAAGCAATGTCGAGATAGTTGCAGACGTTTTTCTTCTCGCGCATCACGCGTAGCAGGTCCCACGGGAAATGAGCCGGATAGGCATAATGCAGGCGGATCCACTCAACACCTCCGATATCGGCCATCTGTTCCACGAGTTCAGCAATGTGCTGCTTGCCGTCGATGTCCACTCCGTAGTAAGTCAACTCCTGGGCAATAACCTGGAATTCGCATGTTCCCTGCCTGACCAACCAACGCACCTCGTCGAGAATCTCCTGCATCGGGCGGCTCTGGTGGCGACCCGTAATCAGGGGAATGGCACAATAGGCACAATGGCGGTCACAACCCTCAGCGATTTTCAGATAGGCATAATGGCGTGGAGTGGTGATGTGACGATGTATCATGGGGACTGTCCCCGTGATAGAAGCGTGATTATCCTCCAAATCCTTCAGTAGCTGCTTATAGTTGAACTTGCCATACCATCCGTCGACCTCTGGGATTTCTGCTTCAAGTTCAGCGAGGTAACGCTCCGACAGACAGCCCATGACGTAAAGGCGCTCCAGACGTCCCTCCTCCTTGGCCTGAGCCAGTTCGAGAATGGTGTCAATGCTCTCCTGCTTGGCATCCTCGATGAATCCGCAGGTGTTGACAACCGCAATCTCACCTCTGGGCACCTCGGCATCATGCGTCACATGATAGCCATGGGCCTCGAAGAGTCCCATCAGCGTCTCGGAATCAACCAGATTCTTCGAACAGCCTAACGTAATGATGTCTATCGTCGGTTTATTCATTCTTAAACAAAGAGTCGACAAACTGACGCTTATTGAAGAGTTGCAGGTCCTGCATGCCTTCGCCCAGTCCGATATATTTCACGGGAACTTTCAACTGGTCGCTGATGCCGATGACTACCCCACCCTTGGCCGTGCCGTCGAGTTTGGTAATAGCCAGAGAAGTAATCTGGGTAACAGCCGAGAACTGCTTGGCCTGTTCGAAGGCATTCTGTCCGGTAGAGCCGTCGAGCACGAGCAGCACCTCGTCAGGAGCATCGGGCAGAACCTTCTTCATCACCTCCTTGATTTTTTTCAACTCGTTCATCAGTCCCACCTTGTTATGCAGACGTCCTGCCGTATCGATAAGCACCACGTCGGCACCGTTGGCCTTGGCACTCTGCAACGTGTCGAAAGCCACAGAGGCAGGATCGGAGCCCATCTGTTGCTTTACCACGGGCACACCCACGCGTTCGCCCCAGATGCAGAGCTGTTCGACAGCGGCAGCACGGAATGTGTCAGCAGCACCCAGCCACACCTGCTTGCCAGCCTGCTTAAACTGCCAAGCCAGTTTACCGATGGTTGTCGTCTTGCCTACCCCATTGACGCCCACGACGAGGATGACATAGGGGCGATGGTCGCTGGGCAAATCCCAGTTGTCATTATCGTCGCTGTTGTTTTCTGCCAACAGCGAGGCTATCTCGTCGCGCAGAATAGCATTCAGCTCTGAAGTCGACACATACTTGTCGCGAGCCACACGCTCCTCAATGCGCTCAATGATTTTCAGCGTAGTCTCTACACCCACGTCAGAGGTGATGAGCACCTCCTCCAGGTTGTCGAGCACGTCGTCGTCCACCTTCGACTTACCGGCCACAGCACGGGCCAGCTTATCGAACACACTGCTCTTGGTCTTCTCCAGACCTTTATCCAGCGTTTCCTTCTTTTCCTTATTAAAAAA
>CAMHUU010000047.1 GCA_946188395.1 uncultured Prevotellaceae bacterium
ACTTATTTAACAGTTCGCAGCCTTGTTTTGCGTAATAGGCAAACATCTCTGGCAATTTTTTCAAGTCGTAGCTGGTGATACAGTCAGAGAGGACATGCACCGTGTAGCCAGCTTTTCGCATGTTGAAGCATGTGGACTTCACGCAGCCGGTAGCATCGGCACCAGCTACATAGAACTCTGTGATTCCGTTTTCCGCAATAAACGAGCAAAATGCCTCACTCGTCAATGCGTTACTCTTCGTCTTTACAAAAATGTTTTCCGATACCACCTTCAGTTCTGGTGCCAATTCCTCGCCACGAGTACCGGGCTTAAAGGTACGTGTAGCTGCGGTAATGTTGTTGTGCTTGATATAGACAACTTGCATCCCTTTGGATGCTGCCCAATCAATAGCAGCATTGATGTTGTCAACAATATCGCGGTAGTGCTTCGTGATGTCGTTCTGAATGTCGATAACGACAAGTGCTTTTGTTTGCATATCTTTGTTATTCAATCACAAAACTACGTGGATAAAAATCGCTATAGAAACGGCCATCGAAGGCGGTGAACTTCAACACGCAGTAGTTGGGATCGGTTACGCCCGCAGGATAGTATTGCTCGTCGCCCTCGCGCCAAATCATCTCCTTACTCTTGGCATCTGTCAAAACTTCCATTGCGCCACGAAGCATCATACCCTTGAAGCCTTTTGCATCGCAGAAATAGATGCTGGCCTTATGGTTGTCCTTGTATTGAGCTACACGTATTGAGAATGTGTTGGTCGTAAAGTAGAAGGTCTTGATACCTTCACGCTTACGTGGTTTCAGCATGGCTTTGGTCCAGGGAAACCCATCTTGATCGACTGATGAGATGAAAGCTATGGGCAACGAGTCGGCCATCTGGGCAATGAGTTCTTTGACACCGGCCAATGCAGGATTTTCCTTCATAGCCTTCTCATCTGTAACATTCAGCGCTTGGCGCCATCGCTTCAGTTGTGGGAAGTACATCTTCATCTGTCCGATATACTCCTCTTTTGTAATCGGATTGGGCAACCCCTCATTAACTGCTCCTATGAATTGAGAGCAATGCTCAATCATCTCGTCCATCGTGCAGTCCTGCAGGAATTTTCCATCCCTATAGCAATACATGCAATACTCTTCGATCCTACTTCCGTCGGCATTTGTGCCGAGAACATCGTCAGTCAGTGGCATGCCACAACTCTGACAGAATTTCATTTCTTTTTTCATATCTAATGTATTTCTTACTTGTTATTCTGGTTTTGCCCAGAAGAAATCTGGATCGGTGGTCGTGTTGCACTTCCAGTTGTTGTTGACGAAGCCTACGGGTATCAGGCGAATATCCTCCTCTGCAGGATTGGGGCGATAGTCGCTTTCAGGGTTGAACCGACTGTATTTCTTGCAGACAAAGTAGTAGAGATTCTTCGCCATGTAATATCCCAGATAATACTCTTTGGTCTGCTGGTTCTCATGGTTCCAGTTGGCCGTCTCGCAGAGCACCAGAGGTTGGTCATTAATGAGCCGCTCACGCACCTCGGCAATGCTGAGCATCGTCCCGTTCTCGTCCATCACCCAGGCATCCATCGTCGGGTCGATATAAAGCCACTTCTGCAACTGGTCTGACCAGACGGTATTGATGACGTGGCACTCGTAGTCGAGTGAATCGGCAGGCATACAGGTGACGTAGCGGGCTGGGATGCCCATTGAGAGATACATCTCGCAGAGCGATATGGCCAGCTGGCGACAGTTGATGCCTTTGCCCGTAGTCTTACAATAGTTGTACAGGTCGATGGCATCCATCTCAGCAAAGGCGCGATTGCCGCCGTCGTGGCGCATATTGTCGTGGGCAAAGTGCAGCAGGTTGATAATCTTCGACAGTTCGTCGCCCTGACCAGCCACCGAGTCAAGCTTAAAGTATTCACGAACAACGCTCAGACACTTCGAATCCTTCGACTCATAACGGAAAGGGTTGTCCATTTTCACAGCATCTTGTGCGTACGGAGCCGACTTCTTAAGCACGCTCAGCGGCTGACGGTCCTTCACCTCGGCCAGCAGGGCCTGATATTTCTTGTCCTTACGGAGCGAGGAGAGGTCGTTGTCGTTGAGCATGTTGTCGTAGCGCTTATAGCCGCTATCCACCGATTTCCCGAGTGCGGCCAAAGCCAGCTTCTTTTGTTTCGTCAGGGCATAGCAGCAGGCCTGGTCATATAGATAATCGGCCTTTGCGGCTTTAATCATTTCGGGCGAGAGTTCCGTGTTCTGACAGATTGTTGTAGTGTCGAGGATGTTGATGAGTGTGGTCAGCGGAGCGATGGCCTCTTCGTATTTCCCATCCTTGATCAAGTTCTTATAGGTGGTGTCGTGCATGGCCATCACTGTCTGGAATGCCATCATACGCTGTTCTTTGGTCGGCTTCTGTGCCTCAGCGTTCATTGCAAGCGCCAACATCATGGTCAGTGACACAAGCACTTTCTTTGAAAAATCTTTTGTCTTCATAATTGTTTTTTATTGTTTGACGTTACAACTCTGAATTTTGTTGCACTTGGCATCAATTCTTAATATCTACTCCTCCAATAAAGTTGTCGGCAATGATGTGGAGGCAGGGGGTGTTTTGACCTGCTATGTATTTGGCATGATTGCCGACACCGCCTATAAAGCTGCGGCTTTTGACGACGACGTTCACCGTCTGAGGCACTATGAGTTCCACGCCGCCACAGAAGGTATGGATCTCAATCTCCTCATCCTCAGTAATAGTGGCATTTCGCAAGTCCATACGGATACCACCGCAGAAAGCGTCGAGGCGGGCACCGTGGAATGGCTCGCCACGATAGATATACTCATCGCCGCCATAATGTACGCTGCAACAGATGCGTTTTCCGTCTTCACCAATAGGAAGAGGACGCTGCAGCCACTGGTCAGGGTCACGACGATAACTGTTGATAATCACCAAAGCACCTACATAAATCAATGCTGCTGGCGCAATGTAAGTCGTCCAGGGCTGGCGCCACAGCCAGTCGTTCTCAATGAATCCCCACATGTTGGCCAGCTTCCAAGCACCAGCCACAATCAACACTATTCCAATAATCGTTCTTGGTTTCATAACTATAACTTTTTATGTTCAACGTTTCTGGGTGCAAAATTAAGGCGTATTATTTAACCCTCCAAATATCTGGGATATTCTGCATAGGTTTGTGATAAACGGGCACAAAAGTGGGATGAAATGAGCATAAAGTGACGAGCCGATGCACATTTTCCCCTCTTCACAATCTACTTTTCATTTTTTTTCGTACCTTTGACTTCGTCGAAAGTACTCTCGTTCGAGAAAACTCAAAAATCTTTTGGTTTTCTTCTCACTTATTCGTACCTTTGTCGGCTGTATGAACAAAGGTCATAAAGAAACCATCAGCATCCGCTTCGTCAGCTGCGCCTTCATGGTGCTGGCGATTGCCATCTTCAAGCCCTTTGGCCTCGAAGTGTGGCAGTGGCAGACTTGTGTTCATCTGCTGGCGATATTTGTATTGGGGTTATTCAGTTGTTTCCTGACGGAAGTCATTCTGCGATACATTGTCCGCATGCCGCGCTCCTACGATCGTGGTGTCAGCTATATCATCAGTCGTAATCTCCGCTTCCAATGCATCAACACGCCTTTGGTATCGTTCCTTATCTGTATCTATCGGCACCTGGCAATGAGTGATTTAGTAGAGGGCAATAAACTGTCTTTAAGCAATTATCTGGAGACACTGGTGATTATCGCCTTCCTCTCCTTCGCCATCGGACTCTATTGGCGCTTCAAATTCCGTAGCCGATATCTGTCTGTAGAGCTGGAGGAAACCCGTCAGCTGAACGAACATCTGAAGAAATTACAGACTTCGAACATAGGAGTTCCACGCCAAACGGAGGAGAGCCTTCTGGCAGGAAACATCAAGCAGGATTCACAGATAACACTCGAAGGAACCACCAACGAACATGTTACCCTCGATATTACAGACCTATTATATATAGAAGCTGTTGGTAACTATGTAAAGGTTTGCCAACTACAAGGAAATGAATTGCATGCCAATATGCTCCGTGCCACCATGAAACAGATGGAAGACGAGCTTCAGGCTTATCCTATGATAGTCCGTTGTCATCGTGCCTTTATGGTTAATCTCGGTCAAGTGGAACAAATCTCCTCTAATTCTCGTGCCATGCAACTCGTGATGCGCCATAGCCATGATGCCATCCCCGTTTCACGCAGCAATGTCAATAAACTGAAAGAACTTCTGGGATAGGTTCCATTTCTGGAGCAGGCTGTGACGTCAACCTCGCCCAGATGCTGCTCCACTGCTGGCAGTGCGCTATTGCTCACCGGTATGCCGGGCATTAAGAACGAGGCATCCGTCATCCGCGTCTTTTCCACATATACCACGGGAAGACCGTTGGCTATCGAGGCAAAGTCCGAACATATTTGGCCTCTGCTCTCGGCTGCATAAAACGTTCATGCCAGACTATACAAGTTCCTTACCGAATGGTGACAGGGCCAGCTTTGCCAGACGGAAGTGCATCTTTCCAAAGGGAATGCCGATGATGGTTATCATCAGCACCAGTCCAGCAATGAAATACTCCAGGGCGATATGCAGCCCACCGAAGATAATCCAGATGATGTTTCCTAAAGTCTTCATTCTATTCTCTTTCTAAAAGTTTCTGACTTTTAGACGTATTAAGTTGGCAAATAGTTGCACCTTTGAGATATTAAGATATCTATTACTCCAGCTTCTTGGCTGGCCAGCCATAGTCCTGATACATGGTGACGGCGAGACCGTTCTTCTTGGCATAAGTCGCCAATCCTTCTGCTCTCAATCTTTCGCGATTCTTCTCATCGCTGTTGATGGTTTTGAAGGCATCGAACTTGTCACCGAAGATCTTCTTTGCTGTCGGCAAGTATCTGGAGCCATCTTCTACCTGGTCGAAGGCTGTCACTTCAAAGCCCTTTTCTGTCTGGCGGATGTGCAATAATCCAGGATGGCTGCCTCCAGAGACACATTTAAGCGTGTCGCCCGATTGATTGTAGTTGAATACCCAGAAATCGCCCCATACAAGGATATCCTCTGAATGACGCTCGTCAACTCTCACTATGCTGTGGATGGGTACGCAATGTTCACCCTTGGCATACTGACTGCCAATAGAATCAGTCAGATAGCGGTCGATGGCAGGAAAATAGGTTGTTTCCCGTTCATTGCTTTCTTCATGGTCTCCCTCCACGATGTTATCAACATCGCGGACTCCTCCCTTTTCAACTGCCGTAACAGGCTTGTTAGTACAAGCTGCTATTGCCAGTAGCATTGTAAATGCAAATAGAATCTTCTTCATTGTTTTTCTATTTTTGGATTATAACATATATGAGTGCAATCTGAGCTAGCAGAATCAGCGGCAAACCATATTTGAATTTCTTGTGCATCGTCTTGTGGTGCCAAACTTTCATGCCTAACAATGCGCCGATACTACCTCCAAGAACAGCCAGTCCGAGAAGTGCAGTTTCTCTTATACGCCATTTTGCCCGTTTCGCCTTCCACTTGTCAATGCCATAGACGAAGAAGGTCACGATGTTGAGGGCAATAAGATAATATACAATTGTTTGTGTCATACGTTCAATACCTTTGAGCGTCCCCACCAAATGGGGAAGCGACGTAAGCAAAAGGGGCCTTTGCATAAGCCTTCTTGCGGTAATCGTCTGCTTTGTTTCGCTCTTTTGACATAAATACATTTAAATATGTGCACAAAAGTAACAAGAAATGCTGAATTATTGCTATCTTTGCATGATGTTTTGAGAATTATTAAGGTATGTCGGAGCAGCAGCGCACGTATATAGCCATCGACCTGAAGTCGTTCTATGCTTCAGTAGAGTGTGTGGACAGGGGACTTGACCCGCTGACCACAAACCTTGTCGTGGCTGATGTGTCGAGGACGGAGAAAACCATCTGTCTGGCTGTCTCTCCTTCGCTGAAAACATACGGCATAGGTGGACGTGCTCGACTGTTTGAGGTGGTTCAGAGAGTGCGCGAGGTGAATAACGAGCGTAAAAGGGCTGCTGGTTGGAAGATGACAGGCAAATCGTACAACGACCCTGAACTGAAAGCCAATCCAAGCCTCGAACTCGACTATATCGCAGCACCGCCACGGATGGCTCACTATATGGAGGTGAGTACTAAAGTCTATGAGACCTACCTGAAATATATTGCTCCAGAGGATATCCATGTCTATAGCATCGACGAGGTGTTTATGGATGTAACATCCTATCTTGGCACATACAAGATGACGGCTCACGAATTGGCCATGAAGATGATCCGTGACGTACTGGCCACTACAGGCATCACGGCAACGGCTGGCATCGGTACGAATATATCTGGCAAAGGTGGCGATGGATATTGTGGCCAAGAAAGCACCAGCCGACAAGGACGGTGTGCGCATTGCAGAACTGGATGAAATGTTGTATCGTCGGGAACTTTGGGACTACCAGCCCATCACAAAGTTCTGGCGTGTAGGACGTGGCATAGCGGAAAAACTGGCTATCTATGGCATTGACACAATGGAAGTTTTGAACAACCAAAAACAAAGCGTCAGTAACGCCTTCTAATATGTAGTGCTCCGCCCATCGGTTGACCTTTCGGTCGACTTCCCTCGCGACTCGGCAAAGCTGGAGCAAGCTCCATTCTGCCCTCGCTGCTCGGTCAGTTCAGTCCTACTCAAAGGACATCCCAGCCGCAACAAGCGGATGCAGTTGCAAAATTACAAAAAACTTTGAGAAAATACACCTTATTAGACTAAAAAACTTAAAATAATTGCGAAAATATTTGGAAGACAAGAGAAAATCAGTTGCTCTGCGCCTTTTCCGTACGCTCATCTTTCCTAAAATTACGTGCAAGTTTGATGTTTTGGCGTTTTACCTCCACTAAATATTCGTATTATGCTGATAATGAGAGGTATAAACAAAAATCTACCTCCACTAACCCTCCACTAATCATCCACTAATCATCCACTAACCCTCCACTACAACTCCACTAATACTACACATATTTGCTCCGTCCGGAGAATTTCTCCGGGCCAGGCGGAGAATTTCTCTGCTCCGTCCAGAGAAATTCTCTGCGCCGTCCGCAATGTAGTCATGAGGAAGGTAGCCGAGGCTGGGGCAAGCGCACATGAAAGATAGGACTTGCAAGAAGAGAAGCTAATGGAAGGCGATAAATTCTCTAGAGAATTTCGCGGAAAGGTACGGGGTAAAGGTTGCTTAGTCCTAGGGTAACGTCAAAATTCTCTAGAGAATTTATAAGGAAAGATTAGGATAAGATTGTGCAAACACGTAATCAAAGATGCGCTAGGTAGGGGCAAGAGATGCAGGAACGACAGAGAAGTGGAGGAGAAACAGTGGAGGATTAGTGGAGGATTAGTGGAGGTTTAGTGGAGGTTTAGTGGAGGATAAGTGGAGGTTTAGTGGAGGATAAGTGGAGGGAGATTTTATCGAAATATACTTTATTTAGAGGTCTTTTCGGAGTTTCAGTGGAGTTTGAACGTGAAAACAACAAATTTTCAGAAGATAAATTCTCACGTCATCTATGAGTCATCTTAACTTCGTTGACTTTCTTCATGCTCGGCAAGGTCGAAGCGAGCTTCACTCTGCTCTCGCTTAATCAAAATTGTTCAGAGTTTTTTTAGCGGTTCTACTTTCTTGACCGAAATCCTCTCTTACAACGTCGAATGTTAAAAAGTGGACTCCAGATTCGCATATTTACCCGAAAAAGTTTGTTTTGATTGGAAAATAATGCGTAATTTTGCAGCATTAAATATCAAGAAAGTGAAGATAAATAATAAATCTGGTGAATAAATACTTTTTCTCTTGACTGATATGGCAATACAAGTAACATACAGGAGAACCAGAAGACTTTCGATGCGCATCGTGAAGAATGGCGATGTGCATGTGTCGGCACCAATAGGTATGCCGAAGTCTGAAGTGGAACGGTTCATCGAGGAACACCGTGACTGGATTACTGAGGCACGGAAAAAGGCCTACGAAAACCAGAAGCGAAGGGCTGCTTTCTACAATCAACTGCCGCTAAGGACGAAAGGACAGGCCGATGATGCTCTACGTCAATTGAAAGCCCTGATAAAACCGATGGTGGAGCGTCACTCTAAGGAGATGGGTGTGAAACCTTCTGTGGTCTATTACAAAGCGATGATTTCACGATGGGGCGTTTGCAACGTCAAAGACAAGTCCATCTGTTTCTCAGCCTATCTGCTACTGTTGCCGGAATGGTGTGTTGAGCATGTGGTGGTTCATGAACTATGTCATTTGCTGGAACCCAGCCATAATGCCCGTTTCCATGCACTCATGGACAAGTTCTTTCCCCGTTGGAAGGAAGCCAGGAAAGAGACACGACAAATTTGTAAAATGGAGGAGGATGACGACGATGATTGAAAAAAAACGTCCGTGCCATTCTTTCGTGACACGGACGTTACCATTCTTACAGTCCTTTTACCCAAGTCTCTAATTCCTTCTTGCTTGTCCCGTTCAAAAGTTTGCCTTCCTTCCAATTCACATCTGGAAAAGTGGCTTTCAAGTCCTCACATGCCTTCTTGATGCTACTGCCGCCAGAGGTGGCGAAGGGGATGACGGTCTTGCCTTTGAAATCATAAGCTTCCATGAAGGTGTTGATGATGGTCGGAGCGGTGTACCACCTTTGAGCATCCCCGTTAATCGGGGAAGCGGCGTAAGCCAAAGGGGCATAAATTGTATCCCTGGCTTAGGCCAGCCCATTATCAAGGGGCTTCAAATGTTACTTTGTGAGCATGCACTCAGGCTGATTGTCAGGAGTGCTGCCATTGCTAATACGACTTTTTTCATTTCACTTTAGTTTGTTATACACTTCGTCTGTCACAGGCTCCAACCACTCATTACTCGAACCCTCCTGTACGTCCTTATGATAAGTTAGGTGCTGGAACCACGTATCCTTGGCGGCTCCATGCCAGTGTTTTACTTCGGCAGGGATGGCAATGACGGTGCCGGGAGTCATTGGGATGGCTTCCTTGCCCCATTCCTGATACCAGCCGCGACCAGCGACGCAGATGAGTACCTGCACGGCCTTGTGGTGGATGTGCCAGTTGTTACGGCAACCAAGCTCGAAAGTGACGTTATGCACGCCGCCGCCCACGTCAGCCAGATAGCTGTTACCGACGAAGTACTGGGCGTAGGCGGTATTCGGTTCGCCCTTGGGCCATTTACTGTGCAGGGTATAACCCTCATGGTCGAGCCAGGCACAGAGTTCGTCTACGAGTTCCTGACTATTTCCCATGTTTACGGCTCCACGCTTATGGGCAGTCAACTGCGGAGCAACACCTTCGAGCCCACTTAGGGCAGCAACCGTTACTATCTCGCGGTCGGCATGAGAGAGCTGGTCACCAGCGAAGATGTCGCCGAAGAGGTGCGACTTCAGATAGTAGTCATCCTGCGGACAGAAGTCGTAGTCGAACGCACGACCCGAGAGTTGTGTCTGTACTTCCGTGCCCTGCTTCAGAGCCTTTGCAGCGTCATCCCATATTTCAGGACGAGTCCAAGGCTTGCCCTCCTGCCAAGATGGCTGTTTGTTTTCCAATACCTTATTCAATACTCCTAATGCATTCAGCGAGCGTGGGAAGCCCGTATAGGCATAGAGTTGCGAGAATGCCTCCTTCAGTTCATTGATGGTCACGCCATTGTCGAGTGCCATCTTCACAGCAGGCTCCAAGCGTTCCAAATCACCTTGTGCCATCAGACAGGCACATGCTGCCAATCCTTTCTGACGCTCTGTCAGCGTCTGACCTTGTATTGTTGCCATAGTCAATACAGCTATTAAAAAAATTACTATTCTTTTCATGTTAGTCGTAATTTTGACTTCGTCGAACATACTCACGCTCGGCAGAGCTGATGCAAGCATCGCTCTGCTCTCGCTTAACCGTATGTTTCAATCAGATATATCACAAACTGAGGGTCGGCGAAATTGATATTACCCGTGTCGTGCTGGTTCATGGTGGCAATCTGTGCCATCTCGTCAGCATTCAATGAGAAGTCGAAGATGTCGAAATTTTGAGCCATGCGCTCCTTATGGCTTGACTTAGGAATGGCCACGATGCCACGCTGGGTGAGCCAACGCAGAGCTACCTGAGCGGCACTCTTTCCGTACTTCGCGCCGATATTGGCAAGCATCTCGCTCTTCACGATGCCGTCAACACCCTGTCCGCCAAGCGGACCCCAAGCCATCATCTTCGTATCGGTCTCAGCCAGAATAGGCTCGATGCCCGTCTGCTGAATCATCACATTGCACTGCAGCTGGTTTACCATCGGCTTCAATTCCACATAGTGGGCGAAGTCGAAGAAACGTGCTGCCTGGAAGTTCGAGACACCAATGGCACGAACCTTACCAGCACGATAGGCTTTTTCCATAGCCCGCCATGTGCCAAACACATCGCCATAGGCCTGATGAATGAGCAACAGGTCGATATACTCTGTCTGCAGCTTACGCAGACTCTCGTCTATGCTCTTGGCGGCTTTTTCCTCGCCGTTATTGCTAATCCACACCTTAGTAACGAGGAACAGATCCTCGCGTTTCAGTCCGCTCTTGCGCCAGGCATTGCCCACGCCTTCTTCATTGAAATAGGCCTGTGCCGTATCAATCAGGCGATAACCCACACTCAAAGCATCGCTGACACAACGTTCACATTCCTCAGGTGATACCTGAAATACTCCATAGCCCAGCAGGGGTATTTCCACTCCGTTTGATAATCTGAATGTCTCCATTTTTTGTGGTTTGTTATTTTGCTAAATCTGCAATTTCTCTTGCCTCGCGATCGGCATTGGCTGCCTCGGCACCGTGGATGGGGGTACCATCCTCGACATTGGCCGTAGGACAGAGCTTCTTGATAAAGCGGACGCTCGACCCCATGCCGCTGCCCTCGTTGGTGCAGAACGGGATGATGGTCTTGCCCGTGAAGTCATACGACTCCAGGAATGTGTAGCAAACCATCGGCATCGTGCCCCACCAGTTGGGATAGCCCAGGATGATGGTGTCGTACTCATCAATGCTCTCCAGCGGGTTCTTCACCTCTGGACGTACCTGATCGTGCAACTCCTGCTTGGCTTCCTCGATGCAGGTCATGTAGTCCTTCGAATACTCGTAGGTGGTGTCAATCTGGAATACATCGGCATCGGGCAGCAGGGCCTTGATCTTACCAGCCACAACCTCCGTGTTACCCAACTTCAGGTTTTTGATACTTCCATTCACATAGTTCTCTCCGCGACGAGAGTAATACGCAATCAATACTTTCTTTGACATTTTCATATAGTTTTGTAATCTGGGTGCAAGGACAGTGCAAACCGAGTGCAATCAAGCTTGCTTGAATTGCTGAGGTGCAGCCTGTTCTCGCAGTCGAATTCTTTTTCGACTGCAAAGGTACGACGATTTTTCCATACTATTGTTTCACAAAAAGCGTCACAATTTTCACTTTTTGACGAAAACGTTCAGTTTCTATACTCTGTTGGTGTCACTCCTACCTGCTGTTTAAATAGACGGGTGAAGTGTTGCGGATATTGGAAGCCGAGCTTGTAGGCCACCTGATTGATGGTCAGCTCCTTGTCCATAACGTACTGCTTCGAGAGGTCGATGACCTTGTTCTGGATGTAGCGCTGTGCCGTGAGTCCCGTTTCTTTCTTGATGAGATCACCGAAATAGCCGGGCGAGAGGAACACCCTCTCTGCAAAGTAGGCCACGGAGGGCAGCCCCTTCTGTTCTGCCTCGCCGCTGCTGAAGTATGCCTCTAAGTCGTTCTGGAAACGGGTCATGATGTCACTGTTCACCTTGTGGCGGGTGATGAACTGGCGGTCGTAGTAGCGCATGCAGTAATCTAATAGCAGACCGATGGCATCAGTGATGAGCGTCTGTGAATGCTTGTCTATGGGATGTTGCAGTTCCTCCTCGATGCTGTCGAGCAGGTCGCTGACGATGCGCTGCTCACGCTCCGACAGGTGCAGGGCCTCGCGCTGGTCGTAGTCAAAGAACGTGTAGTCGTGGATGCGCTTGGCCAACGGTGTGCCATAAATCAGGTCGGGATGAAATAGCAGACCGCGTGAGGCCGGCATGGGCTTCGAGTCGTCCCATTCCACTTCAACTACTTGTCCTGGCTTGAAACTTACTACGGTTCCTTCCTGATAGTCATACTTCTCACGTCCATAGCGAATACTACAGCCTGCGCCCTGCTTCAGGAACAGGGCATAAAGGCTATAGTTCAGACGCGAGTGGTTCAATGCTGCTACCGTCTCTGTATGGTTCACGATGGTCACCAGAGGGTGCAGCGTTTCCCATCCGTACAGCTTGTTATACGCATCGACGCTATCAATCTGGATGATTCTGTCCTCTGCCATAGACTATTTCAGATTATCTTTGAAAAATGCTTCCAGTTTATCCCAAGGAATCATATTCTTGGGTTCTCCTTTTCCGACCAATTCCGTATATCCACCATCATAGAGGTCACAATGAGAGGCACCTGGGATGATGAGCAACTGCTTATTCTCAGGAACAGGATTGGGTTTGCCGACAACATTATATCCATCTGCTTTTCCTTCCACCATATACTTGTAGGCTGCCTCGCCGAAGTAGCGTGAGTGAGCCTTCTCGCCATGCATCACGAGGACGGCAGAGCGAATTTCGTTGATGTAGTAGAGGAAACGAGAGTTAGCGTAAGCCTGAGTGCCGATAACGCGCCAACCATCGTTCGAGTTGCCAGAGCGAGTATGATAGCCACGTGGGGTGATATAATAATCGTAGTAGTCCTTGACAAACTGAGGTGCATCGTCGGGTAAGGGATTGACTACTCCACCAGCCATTGCCTTCGGGTCTGAAAGACGCTGCTTTGAGAGGGCTTCGCGGGCAGTATGACGCGACTCCTCCTTGTTCTCGCTGTCATAGTAGCCGTTGCCAGAAACGCGAGTCATATCATACATTGTGCTGGCTACCGTAGCCTTGATACGGGTATCGGCAGCGGCAGCATTCAGGGCGATGCCTCCCCATCCGCAGATGCCGATGATGCCAATCTTCTCTGCATCAACATTCTCCAACTGCGAGAGGTAATCTACAGCAGCCATAAAGTCCTCGGTGTTGATATCGGGCGAAGCCGTGCGACGCGGCTCGCCACTGCTCTCGCCAGTGTACGACGGATCGAAGGCCAGTGTCACGAATCCACGCTCTGCCATCCGCATAGCATAGAGTCCGCTCGACTGCTCCTTAGTGGCTCCGAATGGGCCGCTAACGGCTATGGCAGCAAGCTTTCCCTCTGCATCTTTTGGTGTATAGAGGTCGGCTGCTAATGTCAGGCCATACTGTGTCTCAAAGGTCACTTTCTTGTGATTCACTTTCTCGCTCAGCGGGAAAACCTTGTCCCACTCCTGAGTCAATTCCAATTTCTGTACCATGTCGTTCTCTTTATTTTGTTTCTTGTCTGTGCAAGCTGTCAGCATACCGACAGCCAATGCCATTAATAATACTTTCTTCATCTTATTATCTTTTTACCGTTCTGAATTACAATTCCTTTGGGCCCTGCCTGTGCCAATGTGCCTTGCAAGGTGTATGCTTTTGACTGGTTGTCATCGTTTCTAACCTGACTAATGCCCGTAGTATTGGTCAGCGACAAAGTGACGTTGATACTGCTCTGCCCTGCTTTGAGAAATGTACGCAGTTCGCTCTCTGAAAGCCCGTCGATTTTACCAAGACGTGTGTAACTGTATGAATTGGAATCGTAGAAGATACAGATATTGCTGCCGCTATAGAGAACTATATCACCTGCTAGGGCATTAATATACTCATTGCTGCTTGGTAAAGAGAACCCTAATGCTCCCCAAATCTCAAAATTGTTGTCGTTGAGCGTCACCGTGACAGGAGCCTCCTGCAGTTTTGCAACAAGTGCTTGTGTAGCCGCATTATCAACCAGCGTTGCAGTCTTGGTTACACCGTCAATGGTTATATACATTAGTTGTGCCATATTATTGGATGTTTGGAAGTTCTGAGTAGGCAGCCAGTTCTGAATCAGCGAACTGCGGGTGGAGTGGTTGGCGTTGTTGATCCACAGAGCATCACCAGCCCAGGTCACGTTGGGCAGCAGTCGCTGGGCATCTGCCACAACACCACTGATGCCACTTGAATGGCTCGATACTATCAGTCCAATAGTCTTACCTGCCAGCTTTGTACTATTTTGAAACAGATATGTCTGCATGATAGCTGCCATCTGGCTCCACCAAAGCGGAGTCACGATGATGATATTCTGATAATCATCCAAGTTGATAGTCACTGGGTCGATAGCAGGATAACTGCTCGCATCGTTGGGATTAGCCTTGATGGCATTCAGTAGTTGCGTGCCCAGTGCATAGTTGTTCGCCTCGTACTTCAGCCCTTTCTCCGCAGGTTCAATCTCCAAAACGTCTGCCGTAATCTGACTGGCCAGACTGTTTACGATAGCCTTGCAGTTACCCGTATAGCTGTAATACACTATCAGTGTCTTGGCCATATTGGTCTGAACCTGATTCGTCTCTGCCTTGATTTCGCTGTCCGAAGAGCAGCACGTCAGCAGCATTGCCGTCAATGTTGCGATTAAGTGAGAGCCAATGAGCTTGCTCAATTGGCCGAACGTTAGCAACTTCGACGAAGTCAAAATCATAAAAATCTTTCTCATTTCGTTTTGTTTTATAATGCAAAGCTCGTGCAAGCCGAATGCAATGGAGCTCGCTCCGATTGCTGAGGCGCCGCCGAGTTTCGCGGTCGATCATTATTTTCGACCGCAAAGGTACGACGATTTCCTGATACACCGCCTAAACAGATTTTGGAAAGAACTACCAATTTTACGGAATTTGCCGCTAAGATACGAAAAAACTCCATATTTAGGTGTTACGGAGGAATCTTTTGTGATTATTTGACTAAATATGCTTTTCCGTCCACGATATTGATGGCGCGTTGCAGAATGATTAGGCTATTCTCTTGTAGTTCCATAGTCAAAAGTCTATTATTTTATTCTACTTGCCCACGCAGAAATGCGAGAAGATATTTCCGAGTACTTCGTTGGGGGTGATTTGTCCACCCGTGATTTCAGCAAGGGTGTCTAACGTCTGGCGGAGGTCTTCACTGAGAAGGTCTCCGCTCATTTGTTGTTGAAGGCCGTTGATGACACGAAGCAGGTGTGAGTGTGCACGACAAAGGGCTTCGTAGTGACGGGCATTGGTGACGATGACGTCGTTATCGCTGGTCTTGGGGGCAGCATCGATGAGTTGCTGGCGCAGCTGGTCGAGACCTACTCCGTATTTGGCTTGGAAATGTTCTGTCTTGTTCTCGATGCGGATTAGTGTCTGATCATCGCGAACGGGAATATCAGGATAGGGTGTTCCCGGCTGCGTCATCATCAGGATAATCTGGGCTCGCTGGGCTGCAGCGATAGAACGGTCGATGCCCATCAGTTCTATCTGGTCGTCAGTATGGCGGATGCCAGCGGTGTCGATGAAACGGAAGGTGATGCCCCCCAGCTGGATGGTGTCTTCGATAGCGTCGCGCGTGGTACCCTGTATGTCGCTGACAATGGCACGTTCCTCGCCCACAAGGGCATTGAGCAATGTCGATTTTCCTACGTTGGGTGCTCCGACAATAGCCACAGGAATACCATTTTTGAGGGCATTGCCAGCGTGGAATGATTCTGCCAGCCGACTGATGTGTACGTCCGTCTGTTGGGCCAGCGCCAACAGTTCTGAACGGTCAGCAAACTCCAGGTCTTCATGATCGGAGAAGTCGAGCTCGAGTTCCAACAGCGAGGTGAGTTTCAACAGTTGTTCGCGCAGACGGGAGAGCTCTGTCGATATGCCGCCTCTGAGTTGGCTCATGGCCATCTGGTGGGTAGCTTTGTTGGTCGAGGCTATCAGGTCGGCAACGGCTTCAGCCTGCGAGAGGTCCATCTTGCCGTTCAGGTAAGCGCGCATGGTGTATTCGCCCGGCTCGGCCATGCGGCAACCGTTCTGTACCAACAGCTCCAAGACCTTATTCAATATATAGCGTGAGCCGTGACAGGAGATTTCCGCGCTGTCCTCGCCCGTATACGAGTGTGGCGCTTTAAAAACGGATACCATACATTCGTCAACCACCTCAGCACCATCCCTGATATGTCCGTAGCAGACGGTGTTGGGCTTGGCGCCTGTCATGTCCTTTGAGAATATACGGGAAAGAATCTCAAGAGATTGGTCTCCTGAGATTCTTATAATGCCTAACGCTCCACCAGGAGCAGTAGCTAATGCGCAGATAGTCTCCATGAATCGTTAACCAATAACCGTTAACCAATTAGATGCGGTCGAGCACCTTTTGGATGATGGTGTCGATCGAGTTCTTGTAGTCGGTGTTCATCTTCTGGGCATAGCGGTTGGCAATGACCATGCAGCACGTCATGGCGTGGTGACCCAGCAGGGCAGCAAGACCAGCCAATGCCGACGATTCCATCTCGAAGTTGCAGATCTTCATACCCTCATACTCGAAGGCCTCAATCTTCTTGTTCTGCTCAGGATCGCCGACAGCAGCGCGCAGCTGGCGTCCCTGCGGACCATAGAAACCACCGCAGGCAACGGTATAACCTTTCACCATGTCGTCGGCAGCAATGCGGTCGATGAGTTCACGGTCGGCTACAGCGACATACGGAGCACCCTTGATGGGATCCCAGTTCATGTGCTTCTTGAAGACTTCCTCCATCTTCAGGTCGCAGACCTCGTTACGTCCGGCATAGAAGTTCAGCAGTCCGTCGAAACCGATGCTCTTGACAGAAGCGATGAACGACCCCGTGGGCGTGAAGGGCTGCAAACCTCCGCAGGTACCGATGCGTACCATTGTCAGCGTGCGGTGCTCGGGCTTCTCTTCGCGTGTATTGTAGTCGATGTTTGCCAGTGTGTCAAGCTCGTTGACCACGATGTCGATGTTGTCACAGCCGATGCCGTGCGACTGGCAGGTAATGCGCTTGCCCTTGTACATACCTGTGATGGTGTGGAACTCGCGGCTCGACACCTCGTGCTCGATGGAGTCGAAGTGGGCAGCAACGGTGTTGACACGGGCGGGGTCGCCTACGAGAATCACCTTGTCAGCCAGAAATTCGGGCTTCAGGTGGAGGTGGAAACATGAGCCGTCACCATTGATGATGAGTTCGGACTCTGGAAATGTTCTTTTTGCCATAGTATTACTAGTTTTTAGTTAGAAATAATATTTCGTTATTGCGGATAGTCTTCTCTGTCTCGTGAATCTGGCGCAGCAACTGCTGTTGTGCCTGTTCACTGGCCAGTATTTCTGAACGCAGCTTGTCGCGCTCGTCTGGACCAGCCTGTGCATAATGGTCGCGAGCCTTGTATAGGGCTTGCTGTTGCTGCTGGAACTGTTGGCGCAGACGCTGTAACTCCTGGAACAGCCTGTTGCTGCCTGGGGCGCGGAAGTCGGCAAGGCGAGTATAGGTAATGTCGTCGTTGACGACAAAGGTAAACTCGCGGACCACGGGCTTCTGCTGCTTCCGCTCGACGACGTGGTGGAGCCTTTCCATCGCCTCCTGACGGGGTGCTTCGTCCGTCCACGTGTCCTCGATGCGGTCGATGCGTGCATAAGGGGCAATCTCCTCCAGAGTGAGTCCTGAGGCGCTATAGGTCTGACGTGTGACGGGTGGCAGGAACAGATAGACACATACCGTGTCGGCGGGCTGGTTGCGGTCGGTGGCAAACCACCCCAGATTACTGTACTCGTCGATGATGTACAGGTAGTCGTTGGCTTCGCTGTTGAACGGCATACCGATGTTGACAGGATGCAGGAACTGTCCTTCTTCTGCGTCGTAGCGCGTCACGTAAATGTCATAGCCGCCCAGTCCGTCGCCACCTTCTGCTGCAAAGTAGAATGTCTGCCCATCACCCATCATGAAGGGGTAGTTGACACGTTGGAACTGGTTGTCGTCGTTGATGCCTTTCAGCAGTTGCGGGCGCGACCAGTGCTCGTCCAGATAGTCACTCATGTAGAGTTGCATGGTGGTGTCCGTTGGAGCCAGCGAAAGATAGCACCGCGTGCCCAGGTCGTTGACGTGAACGAAGGCATCGGGTTGCTGCTGGGTGTGGAAGATGTCCTGATGGCGTGCCACCTGTCCCACTTCTGGCGATAGGAGATAAGCGGAAAGGAACTGTTTCTTGGGAATCACCATGCTATCGATGAACACGATGCGCTGGGTGTTTTCCGTCATGCGTTCCAACTTGGCTTGGCGCTCTATCTGTTCTGGCGTAAGCTTAGGTTTTGCTGCCCTGCGCTTCTGAGCCGTAGCCGACAGCGTAAGGAGCATGAGGAACGATATGAACAGGCAACGCGTCTTCATCATTAGGCAAAGATACGAAAAAGTACTGGATATTGTATCTTTGGCAGAATACAATTAAAGATATTTAATATTCTACGAGCTTGTTGTCGGCCTCCAGGGCGCGCCAGATGCTATAGCGTGCCTCGGGATTCAGCTGTTGCAGCGACTTGAAAAGGTCTGCTGCTGCCGTACGCTGCGTGGCGTTTTCGTAAGGACATTGTTTCAGCTGTTTCTCATAACCTTGCTGCTCGCTGTAGGCACGGATATCGTCCTCCTGGCATAGACACAGCGGACGGATAATGGTCAATGGCATCTTCCGCATACGGAGTTTGGCCGGCATGGTGGCAAAGTGCCCTTGGAAGGTGAGGTTCATCAGTGCCGTATGGATGATGTCGTCCTGATGGTGGCCCAAGGCAATCTTCGTGCATCCCAACTCTTGGGCGAGGTTGAAAAGCTGCTTGCGGCGTTGCCACGAACAAAGGAAGCAGGCAGGCTTTTTGCTCTTTTCGCCCGACGGAGAACCGTCGGGAGTAGTGGCAGACCCGTCGGGAACAGTGGAGAAGCTGGTGGTGACGATGTGCAGGGGGACGCCGAGGCGGTCGCAGAACGACTGCAGATAACTGGTGTCCGTTTCGTAGCGGACATTTTCCATGCGCACATGCAGGGCTTCGAGGGTGAAATGGGGCACGTGGACTTTCGAACGGCGTGCCATGAATTCCAGCAGACAGAGCGAGTCCTTGCCACCAGACAATCCGACGAGGATTTTATCGTCCTCGTCGATTAGCTGAAACTGTCCCAGCGCCTTGTTGAAAGTCTTCCAGAGTCGTTCGTCGAGCGTCATTTAGTGATCCATAAACACCAGATAGACGGCGCAGATGATAAGGAAGAAGGCCAAGATGTGGTTCCAATGCAGGTGAGTGCCTTGGAACATGATGTTGGCAATGATGCAGAACACAGCCAGCGAGATGCACTCCTGGATGACCTTCAGCTGGATAAGGTTGAAGGGACCTCCGTTTTCCACAAATCCCAAGCGGTTGGCGGGCACCTGACAGCAATATTCAAAGAAGGCGATGCCCCACGAAAAGGCGATGACTCCTATCAGCGGCCAGTTGTTCGACACGCCGTTTTCCTGTAACTTTAAATGCCCATACCAAGCCAGCGTCATGAAGACGTTGCTTAGTATGAGCAATATGATGGTATAAAGTCCGTTCATAATTCTATCTTTGCGGAAGAACCGCAAAGCACATTACTTTTTTTGAAGGTATTCGTCCATATTCAGCGCAGCACGACGACCGTCACCCATGGCGAGAATCACCGTAGCACCGCCACGAACGATGTCGCCACCGGCAAAGATTTCCTTGCGCGACGACTGCATCTCCTCCGAGACGGCAATGGTGTTCTTGCGACCCAGCTCCAGTCCCTCGATGCTCTTGGGAACCAGCGGGTTAGGCGACACACCCACAGCCACGATGACCTGATCGACGTCGAGCGTAACTGTCTTACCCTCAACGGGTACAGGACTGCGACGACCAGAAGCGTCAGGCTCGCCCAGCTCCATCACCTGCAGCACGGCCTGCTTCACGGCACCCGTCTCATCGGCGATATACTCGATGGGGTTGTGCAGCGTCAGGAAGTGGATACCCTCCTCCTTGGCGTGCTTCACCTCCTCGAGACGTGCTGGCATCTCGACCTCTGAACGACGATAAACCAATGTTACATCAGCCCCCAGACGCTTAGCCGTACGGCAAGAGTCCATAGCGGTGTTGCCACCACCCACTACGAGCACGCTCTTGGCAGGATTCAGCGGGGTATCAGTCGTCGGATTGGCAGCATCCATCAGGTTCACACGCGTCAGATACTCGTTAGACGACATGATGTTGAT
>CAMHUU010000048.1 GCA_946188395.1 uncultured Prevotellaceae bacterium
TCACTGGTGCAGGATGATCCACGCAGTCGCAGTCTATCGACATGTTGTTCATCACCGTGATATAGATGATGCCCTGTTGTTTCTGGAAGTAGTTCACCACAGCCTGTGCTGCTGCCGCCATCGACTCGAGGAAGCCGTCTTGATTGCCGACGTACTCAGGCGTCCAGAGCTTACTCATGTCGAGTTTCTCCATCTTTCCTGCTGAGTGGATATAGGCCTTGCCGTTCTGACTGGCACAGCCTATGGAGAGGTTCTTCAGCGCGCCGCCGTAGCCGCCCATGGGATGACCCTTGAAGTGGTTCAGTGCAATCATGAAGTCGTAGTTGGCCATGTGTCCTCCTACAATGTCGTACTTGATATTGCTCTGATCCTTCACGGGAATGCGCATCTCGTCGTATTCGTCCATGATGTCCACAGGGAAATACTTCAGAAAGCCATGACGCTCGATGACCTTCCAGTGGTTAGCCGACGAATTGCGGTCGTCCTTCTCGTTACCTGGTCCGCTGCTGTAGGCGGTGTTGCACTCCACGATGGTACCGTCCACTTCGAATATCAGGTCCTTGACGAGTTCCGGTTTCAGGTAGTTGGGATTACTGCCCTCACCCGTGCTCATCTTGACAGCCACACGTCCTCTGGCCTGTACGCCCAGTGCCTTGTAGATTTTTACCAATGACTCGGGCGTAATCTCCCTGGTCAGATATACCGTACTTTGTGCAAACACTGTCGATGCCACCAGCATTAATACGACAACCATTAATGACTTTTTCATAATCTTCTTGTTTTAGTTTTAGAATTTGGCTGTAAATATACAAAAAATCTGCCACATCACGATGGATATGGCAGAAGATTTGTTCATAATAGCGGGCTGCTTCGGTCGCCTTACCTTGCATCTGACATACCTGTGCGCGATGAAGCAATACCAAGGCGCGGAATGTCTTGACTTCTTTGTCAATGGCCTTAGGCTGGGCCTCATACACGGCAAGCAGCGAGTCCATACGGTCTACCCATATACCCGCATCCAAATGATGATTGATGTGTGTTGCAGCGATGTTCTCTAATGTTTCAATGCAGATTGCCAACGGCCTGCACGTAGAGTCGTTGGGAGTGCGCAGTACCCACTGATAGGCCTCGTTATAGCTCTCGACGGCTTCTTCGCGTTGTTCGAGCATCATTTTCGTGTCGCCAAGACACAGATATAGCGTCTGTAATTCACGGGCCGTTAACGGATTGTCCACCTGCTTGAGCAGGTTGATAAGACGGAGGGTGATACGCATGGCCGAATCGTAATTACGCTGACTGTTCAGGATGATTACCAGGTTTGTTCCGGCATGGATGTACTCCCAGAAATCTGCAGCCGGTGGGGTTTCGTCAGCTATGGCGCTACGAAGACACTCAATGCATTTGTCTATCTGTCCCAGCTGGAAATAGCCTACGCCCCGTAAGCCGTCGGCACGTATCTGCGACAGTTCTCCGGCATCTGCCAGACTGTCGGTAACGGCGAGGAAGTGATTAAAGTCGCCAGTAAACCTGGCTGCCAGCGCAATGCTGTCGCCATGGGTTTGCACCATAGCTTCAGGGATGTCACTGAGACTCTGGCTGTCGTTCTCTTTGCAGCCCGTCATCAACAAGGCTACTATCGCTATATATATTATATGGTATAGTTTCTGTCGCATATCGTTTCGAGCTCACAGCGTGCCTGTCCCTCTGTGAGGTACGAACAAAGTTAGAGTGTGCTATTCTACGATCCAATAAGAGAACATGAAGGCTTATAAAACCAAAAACCTCCTGCAACTTGCTCAAGGTCCTCATCGTTGAGCTCCTGCTTCATCACTACTTTCTCATCTTGGTCTAAGCCGGTGATGGAAACCTTCTTTACTTCATCATCGAGCTCAATATTGAGCACTCGCTTGTCTTTATTCTCTTCCATAATCTATGATTTTTAAAAACCTTTGTGATTAGTAATTTGCCGCAAAAATATGGAAAAAAAATGAAACTACCAAGAGAAAAACTAAAAATAATGCTCACAGGGCAGTTTGCATATATCACGGGGACACCCCCATGATACAAAGTGCCTGTCCCCATGACCCTGTGGGGTCGGTTCCCGTGTGTACTTGAGCACAGACCCAATGATACACTAAGAAGCCCGGGCGGTAGGCTCGGGCTTCTTGATTAATGGGGTCATAAGGACGACCGATGTATGGGGGTTAAGACAGCTGATTAGAAGCTGTAAGCGAGTGTGCAGAGGATCTGATGGCGGTTATCCTTGACGGAGACGGCGCTGGCCTGGTTGGTGATGGTCTCGACGGTGTCGTTGCCGGAGAGGCCGTTCATGTAGGGATAGAAATCGCCGGAGCGCATCTGGTACTGGTATGCCAGGTCGACGCGGAACTGGTCGAAATAGAATCCTACGCCAGCGGTGAGGCGGTTGGTGGACTTCCAATTGGTGTAGTCGGTGGTGGAAGCCATCATACAGCCGGGAGAGTTGAGTGTCAGGTCGCGGACACCATCGGACTTGTACATAGGCGACACGTAGTTGTAACCGACACGCACGGCGATGTTCTTGTCGATTTTATACTCGGCACCGGCCTTCAGGGTTGACACGCCCTTCAGCGTGCGCTGCGTGTGGGCCTTCATGACAGGGTCGCTGTCGCTGTTGTCGTGGTACTCGCCATACCAGTCGTAGCCGGCGCTGGTGATGCTGCGCATGTCGTTGGTGGAATAGTCGGCGTATTCGTAGCTCAGGCCGAGTGCCAACTCGTTGTTGATGGTGTGTCCGGCCGAGATGCCAAACTTCCAGGGGGTGTTGAAGCGGAAGTCGGCCTTGTCGTTCATTTCGAGCAGCATGCCATACTGGTCGGACAGCGAGCTGATGTTCTCGGTGGTGAGCTTGTAGAACGTGGGCGAGGCTACGCTGACACCGATGCGGAAGGGAGACTCCTCAACGGGGCGGACGATGACGCCAGCCTTGACGTCGAAGCCCGTACCGGTAATCTTATGATTGTCGATCATCTTGCCGTACACGATGTCTGGGTCGGTGATGGAGTTCAGATCTTCCTCGTACTCGGTATAGCTGTTGTAGTGGACGCCCTTGATGCCCACGGTAAGTCCCAGATAGACGCGGTTGTTGATGTTGCCGCTGAGGTTGAAGTCGTACTCGCCGATGTAGCCCGTCTGGGCGCGATTGAACATGTAGCCGTCGGAATTGATGTAGTTGTACATCGGATTGCCGGTTTCGGGATCTGTGCCCGACTCCATCATCTTCAGACACAGCTCGTCGACCATGCTGACGCCATAGCGCTGTTCCAGGTCGCCATTGACGCCCTTGATGTAGGTCTGGCGGTTCTGCGACGAGCCATTGACCGAGCGCGCTGCGGCAGAGAGCACGTGATTGAAGTTGCGACTCTTGTGGAAATTGAAGCCGAAATTGATGAAGCTGTGGACGCCCGAGCGAGTGGACACGACGAAACCAAGCTGGTCGAACGACGGGGTGGTCTTCGAACCGTCGGCGAACGACTTTCCTTCAGACTGCGAGACGAGTCCGAACGAGCCAGCGACCTGGCTGTGGCGGAAGAGACCGATGCCGGCAGGGTTGCTGCCAATGGTCGAGATGTCGGCGCCGAGTGCGTCCATCGCACCACCCATGCCCACATAGCGGGCCGTTCCGTTGAGATCCTCCGTTGCCAACTGTGCACCGATGTAAGTATCGAGATTGACGGCATCCTGAGCCTTAGACTGCACTGCCACGAAAGCCAATGCAGCGAAAACAAATATCTTCTTCATAACTGTAAATTCTTAACTACTTTAACTTCTCTAACTTCTTTAACTTCTTTTTCTATTTGCGTCCGCCAAACGAACGTCCGCCAGAAGAGGTACGGGCACCGCCGCCACCGCCGCTGAAGCCACCGCCTCCGCCGAAGCCGCCACTGCTGGAGCGCGACGAGCCGAACGAGCTGTTGCTGGAGCTGCGATTGCTGCCAAACGAACGGTTACCATCGTAGGTGGTACGGCTCGTGTTGGTGGTACGACCGAACGAGCGGTTGTCGTTACGATAGGTGGTCCGACGGCCCTGATGGGGCGTGGTGCGCACCGTAGAAGCATACCAGCGGGGACCGTAGTAACCATAACCATAGTAATGCCAGGGACGGTAGTAACCATAATAATAAGGAGAATACCAGCCTCCGTAATAGCCGTAAGAGCCATAGTACCACGGATCGTTCCAGTACCAATAGTCGTAGTCGTACCAGCTGTACCAACGGTTGTAGTACCACGGCGACGACCAGCGTCCGTCACGATAACCGTCCCAGTAGGCCTGACTGGGTGTGTAGTCGTCGAAACGCGTCATGCGACGTGTGAGCTGATAGTCTTCACCCTGTTCCGTCTGTGCGATGGAATCGGGATAAACACCACGGACGGCAGAGAAATCGATGATGTCGTTGCCCAGCGAGTCGGTCGGGGCAGCAATCATCCTGCGATTATATTCATCTGTCGTGCGCGAACTGCCCGAATAGTAAGTATTCGAAGGCATGCCGTAATTGTAGACCTCCTTGGCCTTGACTTCCTTGGAGGGGACAAAGTACATATCGTCGTCCTGTGCCACAGCGGCGATAGGCAACACTCCGAAAAGGAGCAGTGACATTATCAACTTTTTCATCTTCATTTCTCCTATGTTTAATTGTTCACGATGCAAAATTAATATTAATTTCACTGCAAAAGTAAGGAAAAACCCTAAGAAATGATAGGTTTTTCCCTATTTTTTGTAATTTTGTAGTCCTAATTTAACATTACTATGAAATATTTTGAAGTAGAATTCACTCTTACGCCCTGTTCGCAGGTGGCCCAAGACCTGCTGTCGGCTTTGGCGGGAGAAGCAGGTTTCGAGACCTTTGAAGAGACGGAAACGGGGCTGACGGGCTACGTGCAGCAGTCGCTGCTGGACGAGTCGGCATTGCAGCAGACGATAGACGGTTTTCCCCTGGAGGACACCCGTATTACATATAAGGTACGCGAGGCAGAAGACCGCGACTGGAACGAGCAATGGGAACAGGAGGGTTTCGAGCCGATAGTGATTAGAGGAAGGTGGAAAGTGGAAAATGGAAAGAGAAATGAGGAAAGTGGTGAGACGCTGGTGATTCACGACGGCCGCCATTTGCCCACTCACCTCTCACCTCTTTCCACTCACCTCTCGATTGAAATCGACGCCCACCTAGCCTTCGGCACGGGTACCCACGAGACGACGCAGATGATTTGTGAGACGCTGCTCGAGAGGAACATGAAAGACAAGTGGGTGCTGGACTGCGGTTGCGGCACGGGCATTCTGGGCATTTGTGCGCTGAAGTTGGGCGCTGAAAAGTGTCTGGCCTACGACATCGACGAGTGGAGCGTGGACAACACCCGCCATAATGCCGTCATCAATCAGGTGGACGACCGCCTGACACCGCTGCATGGCGATGCTACCCTACTCGACGCTGTTGCGGAGCGTTTCGACGTGGTGCTGGCCAACATCAACAGGAACATTCTGCTTCAGGATATGGAACGTTTCGTGCGTGTGATGGCCCCACAGGCAACACTTGTGTTGAGTGGATTCTATGAGTCGGATTGCGCGCTGCTTGAAGAGAAAGCCTCCAGCTTGGGGCTCATGCTTCAGGAAACCAAGAAAAACAGAGAATGGCGGTGTTTGAAGTTTCAAACATCAAAAAGATAATGAGCTAACGCTTCTGCACAGCGTTCACCGTCGACTCCGGCAGAGACGATGCCACCGGCATAGCCTGCACCTTCGCCACAAGGGAACAGTCCCTGAATGCGAATGTGCATCAGCGATTCTGCGTCGCGCAGAATGCGGACGGGAGCACTGGTACGCGTCTCGACACCAATCATCGTGGCCTCGTTGGAGAGAAAGCCGTGACTCATGCGGCCAAACTGCTTGAAGCCCTCCTGCAAACGGTGCGAGATGGGCTTGGGCAGCCAGAAATGCAAGGGTGACGAGATGAGTCCTGGAGCATAGGAACTCTTAGGCAGGTCGTAGGACAAACGATTATTGACGAAATCGGCCATGCGCTGGGCAGGTGCCGTCTGACGGCGATTGCCCTGCTGCCAGCAGTCGCGCTCGATTTGCTCTTGGTAATGCATCACTCGCAACGGATCGTCACCTTCGATATCTTCTGCACGCGTTTCGACCACCATGCCCGAGTTCGACCACTGTCCGCCACGATTCGATGGACTCATGCCATTGACCACAATCTGCTCCTTGTCGGTAGCGGCAGGAATGACGAAACCACCCGGACACATGCAGAACGAATAGACGCCGCGTCCGTCGACCTGCGTGACAAATGAATACTCGGCAGCAGGCAGGTATTTGCCACGTCCCTGACGGTTGTGATATTGAATCTGGTCGATGAGTTCCGAGGGATGTTCCAGGCGCACACCAATGGCAATGCCCTTGGCTTCGATTTCAATCTTTGCTTCAGCCAAATAGCGGTAAACATCTCTGGCTGAGTGACCTGTGGCGAGAATCACTGGACCAAGGAATTCCTTATCGGCTGCAAAACAGCCGACCACACGACTGCCTTCGAGAATCAGTCGCGTCACTTTGGTTTGGAAATGCACCTCGCCACCGCTTTCGAGGATGGTGTTGCGCATGGCCTCGATGACTCGCGGCAGTTTGTCGGTGCCAATATGCGGATGGGCATCAGCCAGAATGTTCGTCGAGGCACCATGCTGACAGAACACGTTCAGAATCTTCTCGATGGAGCCGCGCTTCTTGCTGCGGGTGTAGAGTTTGCCGTCGGAATAGGCACCTGCCCCACCCTCGCCAAAGCAGTAGTTGCTCTCGGTGTCGACCTGCTGCGTCTTGGCAATCTGCGCCAAGTCGCGCTTACGCTCGCGGACATCTTTACCACGTTCCAGCACAATGGGACGAATGCCGAGTTCGATGAGACGGAGGGCGGCAAAGAGTCCACCGGGTCCGGCACCGACGACAATGGCCTGCGGTGCAGAGGAGACATCAGGATAATGGGTGACGACGAATTCGTCCTGCTGTGGCTGCTCGTTGAGGTAGCAGCGCACCTTCAGATTGACGAAAATAGTTCGCTGGCGGGCATCGATGCTGCGACGCAGAATGCGCACAGCCGTCATGGTGCGGACGTCGAATCCGTACTCGTCGGCAAGCCAGCTACGCAGCGCCTGCTCGTTAGCAGCCACATGCGGTTGCACCCGAATCTGATATTCCTGAATCATTCGCCCTTGAACAAGTCGTTGATTTCCTCAATCTCGTCCTCGTCGAACCATTTGGCCAGACGCTGACGGGCCTTTACCTGAATGTCGGGGTCGACATCGGTCCACACCTTCTTCAGCACGAATACCAGCACGCCGAGGTCGTCGGCAAGTCCGGCTATGGGAATGGCATCGGGCACCACGTCGAGAGGACTGATCAGATAGCCGAGGGCTCCGATAATCATGGCCTTGTTCGTGGCGCTCACCTTGTCGCTCTGCAGCGTATAATAAAGGATGAGGGCGGCATAAACCAACTTGGCACCAGCACTCTTGGCGATGCGGGCAATCTTTTCAACGAAGTCTCGTTTCGAGAACTTGTTGCCATAGTTCATAAAATCGGGTAATTCCATACTTTGATTTATTTAATTCTTATGATTCTTATTCCAGTAAAAGTGGGATGTTTCTTGAGATAGCGATAGAGCGTCATGGGTTCCTCGACGACTTTCTTGTGGAGCAAGGAAGCGTTCAGCAGGTGAAGCCCGTCGTTGCGCCACACGGCAAAGCCCAGGTGGGCTATGTCGAGGCCACGCTTGTTGCAGGTGATGGCAATGATGTCGCCATCGTGGATGGTCTGGCGCAGCAGTTTAGTGTTTCTGACGGCCGTCTTGGGAATGTAGCGGTAGGTCTTTCCCGTCAGGGCTTTTTCCTGCTGACGGATGACGGGCACAAATTCCGGATGGGCCTTCAGGGCCTGATAGGCTTGCGGATGTTCACTCATATAGCTGACGGCAATCTTCTGGACAGCCGTAAAGGGCGGATTAGGCTGCTGCACCTCGCTGACAAAACCCATCAGCTGTTTGTCGATAATCCAGTCGGTGAAATAGTGCAGCCGCGAGGGATATTCGTCGAGTCTGCCCTGACGGTAACGCAGGCTGCGGAGCACGGTCAGATAGTCGTTCCACGTTCGTTTGTCGTGCTGGATGCACAGTTTCAATGCCGTCACCGTTTCGACCAGCGTGGTACAATCAAGTTGGCGGGTGTTGACCACCAGCTGTTCCCGGTCGTTGACTTCCAAGGTGTGAGCCACATAGGGAACGCCCATAAACTGTCGGGCTATCCACAGCGTCGTAGTCTGACGGTCGGCCTGGCGCAACAGCTTGCATATCTTCGTGCTGTCGGCGCGCTGATAGGTCACCTGAGCCATCGCGGAAGAAGGCATAAGCGCCATCAGGCAGACAGCCGTCAGCCATCTCACCACCACGTTCCTTATATTGATTCCCTTACTCATAATCTCTCAACTCTAATCTCTCAACTCTAATCTCTCAACTCTAAACTCTCAACTTTACTTATATCCCTTTCGAGGACCGAAATTGAATCCTATATAGACATTCAAACTGCCGAAGATGTTGTTGGCAGCAAAGCGCGACGTGTGGTAGTTGTAGAGTCGGACGATGGCCGAGGCTCCAGCGTACCACTTGTTGTTGTTCCAGACGACGCCAAAGCGTCCGATGCCATCGACATTGAAATTGTTGAAGTCGAATCCCGTCTTGTCGTCATCGACCGTCTCGCCTCGCGTATTCTTGTAGGCCAAGGCCACCGACAGGCTGGAACAGAACAGGCAGTGGCGAGCGAACACCCAGTTGTAGGCATAGCCGACGGAGGCGTTCAGATTATAGTATTTCACGCTGTTGAACATCAGTCCGCTGTCCAAGGGTACAGGCTGGCCCAGACGATCGGACACCAGACGCTGCATCTTGTTGTAGTCGAACTCCAGCGAGTTGCGCATCCATCCCAGTCCAGCCATCCACGAGCCGCAACTGATTTTCTGCATGGTGCTCTGGTTGAAGGCAGCGGGATAGGAGAAGCGCTTGTGGTTGAAGATGTAGTAGGCATTGAAACCGGTGATGCCCACACTGAGTCCGTCGAATTTGACATCCTCGAGCATGTCGGTATTGATATTCTTCCCCAAGTCGACGTTGCGAATCCGATAGTCGCTGCCCGTACGGCGGTAGAACAAATCGACGCCTAGCTGTGCAGCATAGAAGCTAAAGTCGAATTCCCGTTTACCATTGCTGAATTTCAGACTTTTCAAGTCGATGGTGTAACCCAGGAAAATCCATCGCCATCCGAAATAAGGACCGAATTTGAACGACGGAGCAGGAGCAAAGGTCACCGACTGTTTGTTGTCGGTGGTGGAACTGAGCCGATAGATGTCGTAGTTGTAGGTTCCCTGCACCATCAAGGCCCAGTTATAATGCTGTGGTTCGACGTAGTTGGTGTCGATTTCCGTAAATTTGCGCAAAGTACGCTTCAACCAGGACTCTTTCTGGGGAAGTTCGTGTGAGGTCAGCGTGTCCGATGTGGATGGGTCGTTAGCCTGCAGGCTCAGACTCATTATCAGCAACAGTATCGTCAGCACCTTCCTCATCGCACCATCAGGTTAGAATTTTCCCAGAATGCGGTCCAAAGCCCAGTTGACGGGCGTGGCCGAGACGCTGGTACACTCGCAGACGCCAATGCCCTGCAGATGTTCGATGACGTTCTTGATAATCGGGAACTGGACATAAGGGGGATTAGGCACTGCAATGCTCTCTTCACCATAGAGCGTATGGAGACGGATGGGCTGATAGTCGAAGACTGAAAAAGACACCGAGCCGCGATCGCCCACCAGGTCGATACGATCCTCGCGGGCCGATTCGTGGGCCACAAAGCACCAGGAGCCGGAGCCGGGCAGTCCGTTTTCGAACTCGAAACAGGCACTGACCGAGTCCTCGGCTTTATATAATCCGCCACGATTGGCATGAATGCCACGAGCCTCGATGATGACACCAAACAGGTGTTGCAGCAGGTCGAGCTGGTGAGGGGCCAAATCGTAGAAATAGCCGCCACCGGCAATGTCGGGCTGCAGACGCCAAGGCAATTCGTCGCCGCGGCTGTAGTCCAAATCACGAGGGGGAACGGCAAAGCGCACCTGCACATTGACCACCTTGCCAATGACGCCACGCTCCACGATTTCGCGCACCTTTTCGAAGTAAGGCAGATAGCGGCGGTAGTAAGCCACGAAGCAAGGCTGTCCGGTTTCGGCGGAGATGCGGTTGATGCGGGCACAGTCCTCGTAGGTTGAAGCCAGCGGCTTTTCCACGTAGACAGGCTTTCCTGCCTTCATAGCCATGATGGCAAAGGTGGCGTGACTGGACGGCGGCGTGGCAATGTAGACTGCATTCACCTCGGCATCGTCAATGAGTTCCTGAGCATCGGTGTACCAACGCGGAATACCGTGACGCTCGGCATAGCTGCGTGCACGACGTTCGTCACGGCTCATCACCGCAACGACACTCGACCCTTCCACTTCCGAGAAAGCAGGACCGCTTTTTTTCTCTGTCACCTCACCGCATCCGATGAAGCCCCACTTGATTAATTTCATAATTCGTGTGCAAAGATACGAAATATTTCTTAATTCTTAATTCTTAATTCTTAATTAATTCGTATCTTTGCACGCGTAAATTCAAAAAAGATGGAAAAACAAGACGATTTAACCCTTCTGAAGCCCCGCAGTTACCGTCGTGTGCTGTCGGCAGGCTTTCGGCTCTATACCAGCCATTTCCGCCGTTTATTCAAAGCTTCGTGGCAGATGGCGCTGCTCTACTCCCTGGCATGTGGTGCGTTGGGAACGCTGACGGCTATCAAGATTCCCGAACTGTCGTTAGCCCTGCAACAGCAGTTAACAGCGATGCAGGGTGTCATGCTGGAAACGCTGCGCGAATACATGTTCACGCTGATAGGTATCCTGGCACTCTCTGTTCTGTCGTTAGCCACGTTGGCGCTGGCTTCGGCGCCGATTCTGAGTAAGATGAAGGAGCATAAGGATACGGGAGCCATCACTACCCCGCCCCATTGGCTGACAGCATCGCCGCACTTGATGGGACGTTCGCTGAAGGGTGTGTTCCTGACGGTGTTGGTCATGCTGATACCCATTGCCATATTTTCCCTATTCTTGCTGTTGGCCGAGCTGATGAGTCAAGGATTTATCGTCCGCCACATCGTGACAACCATCGTAACAATGTGCGTATGGCTCATAATCTCCGTACTATTCTACCTGCCGCTATACCATGTGCTGATGAAGTATGTGATGGAGGCACCATGCGGCTATTGGCACACACTGGGGCATCACTATTCGACGGGACTGCGCCATTGGGGACTGCTCTTCCTGGTGTTCTTCATCAGCGGTATGTTTGTGTTGTTCGTTACGTTGGTGGTCACGCTGCCTTCGCAGATTCTGAATTTTGCCAACCAGCAGGCCTACAGCGGACAACTAATGGGCGACGCACTGGGCATGCCTTCGTACATCGTGCCGCTGACGTTCGTCACCACCGTATTGTGTAGCTTCATCCAGTTCTACGTCAGCCAAGTGACACTGGCACACAACTACTACGTATACGGCTCCATAGAGGCCCGCGAACAAGAAAAGAAATCATTAGAAACAACAGATAAAGAATGAAAAAGATACTCTTCATCGATCGCGACGGAACCATCATCCGCGAACCAGAAGACGAACAGATAGACTCGTTCGAGAAACTACAGTTCGTGCCACGCACCATCAGCAGTCTGACCTTTCTGCGCCAGCATAGTGACTACGAGTTTGTCATGGTGTCAAACCAAGACGGACTGGGCACCCCGGCATTCCCCGAGGACACCTTCTGGCCCGTGCAAAACTTCATCATCGACACGCTGCGTGGTGAGGGCGTTGAGTTCGACGATATCCTCATCGATCCGCATTTCCCTGCCGACAATGCACCAACCCGCAAACCACAAACGGGACTCGTAGAGAAATACATGACAAACCCCGACTACGACATTGCCAGTAGCTACGTCATTGGTGACCGCGAGACGGACAGACAGTTCGCCGAGAACATCGGATGCGGCTTTCTGCAGATAAATCCTGAAGACCCCACGTCGTGGGATCGTGCCGTCGCCATAGCCTATGGAGGAGAACGTACTGCCGAAGTACGACGCACCACCAAGGAAACCGACATCAGCGTACGACTGGATCTCGACGGGAACGGACGTTGTAACATCGATACAGGATTGGGATTCTTCGACCATATGCTCGAACAAATCGGCAAGCATGGCGGTATCGACCTCGATATTCATGTTCGAGGCGATCTGCACGTCGATGAGCACCACACCATCGAGGACACGGCACTGGCGTTAGGTGAATGCATCCTGAAAGCATTGGGCGACAAGCGCGGCATCGAGCGTTATGGTTACTCGCTGCCCATGGACGACTGTCTGTGCCAAGTGGCTCTCGACTTCGGCGGGCGCCCCTGGCTCGTATGGGACGCTGAGTTCCATCGCGAGCGCATCGGCGAAATGCCAACAGAGATGTTCCTGCACTTCTTCAAGAGCCTCTCTGATGCAGCCAAGATGAACCTGAACATCAAGGCAGAAGGCCAGAATGAACACCACAAAATCGAAGGTATTTTCAAGGCCTTGGCCCGCTCGCTTAAGATGGCTGTTCGTCGCGACGTCTATCACTACGAGCTGCCCTCGACGAAAGGAACATTATAAAAGCAAAATACTCCGAAAGTATTAAGAATTACTCCGGAAGTATTAAAAAATAGCCCGCCCTTATTGAAGAATAAAGGCGGGTTATTTGGTGATAGTCTGTAATGCTTAGAATACCGAAGCGGCAAAGAGCCAGTCGTAGATGCACGAGCAGATGCCAAACAGGGCGATGCCTGCGGTGCAGATAGTCAGTGCCACACGAGTGTTCATATCGGTCTTGAAAGCAGGTAGCGGCGTATCGGTCTGCTTGATGTACATAGCCTTGACGATGAGCAGATAGTAGTACAAGCTCACAACGGTGTTCACCAAAGCGACAAAGACTACGAAGTAGGCCCAGAAAGAGCCTTGCTCGGCAGCGGCCATGAACACGAAGAACTTCGAGAACATACCAGCGAACGGCGGGATACCAGCCAGCGAGAACAGAGCCAGCGTCATGAGGAACGCCAGTTTGGGGTTGGTCTGATAGAGTCCGTCGTAGGCACTCATCTTCGTCACTCCACCATTATTCTGCTCAACAGTAGAGATGACGGTGAATACTGCCATGTTAGCCACGATGTAAACCAGCACATAATACATCAGCGACGTCATACCCATCTGCGAACCACCGATGACAGCCAACATGATGTAGCCGGCCTGTGAGATAGAGCTGAAGGCCATGAAGCGTTTCAACTCGCTCTGTCGGATGGCAAAGAGGTTGGCAATGGTGATAGAAAGCACGATGAGTACGTAGAGCATGTACTCCCAATATTCTACTATCGGACCGAACGCCTTCACCAGGATTACCAATGCGGCAAAGGCAGCAGCGCCCTTCGAGCAGACACTCAGATAACCCGTGATGGGAGTCGGAGCACCCTCGTAGGTGTCGGCCGTCCAGAAGTGGAATGGTACCAGCGACAGCTTAAAGGCCAGACCACTGAAGAAGAACACAAGGCCCATGATGCTGAGCGGAGATGCCAGATAGCCCTTGGCCAGAACGGCAGCTACGCCATCGAAATAAAGTGTACCAGTAGCAGCATAGACGAACGAGATGCCATAGAGCATGACGCCGCTCGAGAACGTAGCTACCAACACATACTTAGCAGCAGCCTCGGCAGACTTCTTCTTCCACTTGTCGAAAGCCACCAAGCAGGCCATAGGCACTGAGGCAGTCTCCAGTCCGAGGAAGAACAGCAGGAACGAGCCGCTGGATATCATGAAATACATACCCAGCAAGGTAGAGAGTACCAGCAGGTGGAACTCGCCGGCATACTTCATTGCCTCGCGTTCCAGCCAAGGTTCAGCCATCACTACGACGATAAATGCGCCAAAGGTCAGGATGACTTTCATGACCTGAGCAGCCTGCGAAGCGATATACATGCCACCAAAGGCCTCGGTAGGAGTGACGGTAGTGAGCATGATGGTCTGACAGAGCAGCAGAGCAGCAGTGAGCTTGCCCAGCACGCCAACCTTGCGCTCGCTCTTAGTCAGACAGAAGTCAGCGAAAAACACAATAATCAGTGCGAGGACCAAAAGTGCCTCGGGAACCATATTTAGGAATTGTCCGTAATTCATATTCTTCGTCCTCCTATATTAAATGATGTTTGCGAGAATGGGGCCAACAGCATCGCTAATGACATTGCTTGCCCACAAGGGGAACAAACCGAGACCAGCCACACAAGCGATGAGGCAGATGACGGCAACACGCTCGTCCCACGTAGCATCGGTGAGCTCCAGATAGTGAGGATTCTTCACCTCGCCATACAGAATCTTACCTACCACACGCAGGATGTAGACTGCCGTGACGACAATCGACGTACAAGCAATGATGGTTGCCACACGATGGAACGTATCAGGATTCTCGAACGAACCCACAAAGATACTCATCTCAGCAATGAATCCCGAGAAGCCCGGCAGACCGAGGTTGGCCAAACCGGCAATGACGTAACCCACAGCCAGGAAAGGCATAATCTTCATCAAACCGTCCAGGTAACGGATGTCACGGGTGTGAGTACGGCCGTAAATCATACCAATCAAGGCAAAGAAGAGGGCCGTCATCAGACCGTGCGACAGCATCTGCAGGATAGCACCCGTGCACGAGGTCTTGGTCATCATCAACAGGGCGAAGAGTACCAGACCGCAGTGCGACACTGACGAATAGGCGTTGATGTACTTCAAGTCTGTCTGCACGCAAGCCGAGAAGGCACCATAGACTACCGAGATGGTGGTAAGAATCAGGAAGATCCAAGCCAGCTCGTTGGCAGCATCGGGCAGCAGATACATAGCTACACGGAAGCAGCCGTAGCCTCCCAGTTTCATCAGCACACCAGCATGGAGCATCGACACAGCCGTGGGGGCTGAAGCGTGACCATCGGGTGACCATGTGTGGAAGGGGAACAGCGCACCCAACACACCGAAACCGATGAAGATGAAGGGGAAGAACACCTTCTGAATGTCAACGGGGATGTTGTTCATAGCGGCAATCTCGTTAACGTTCATCGTCGTGGCACCACTGAAATAGTAGATACCCAAGATACCGATAATCAGAAGTGCGGAACCTCCCATCAGCATCAGCGTCAGCTTCATGGCGGCATACTCCTTGTTACCAGAACCCCAGACACCAATCAACAGGTACATGGGAATCAGAGCCACCTCATAGAACATAAACATGGTGAACATGTCGGTGCAAATGAAGAAGCCATACACACCCGTCGACAAGAGGGTGAACCAAAGGAAATACTCCTTCGTGAGGGGCTTCAGCTGCCACGAGGCAAAGGTTCCGGTGAAGACGATGATGCTCGACAGGAGCAACATCACCACAGAGATACCATCGACACCAACTGAATAGGCAATATTCAGAGGCTTGAACCAAGGAGTACTATAGGTCAACAGCATCACATCGGTATTACCTGCTGCACGCTGCTGAACGAAGTAGATGGTCAGCCATACAGACAGGGCCAGCAGACAAGAAGCGCCGACCACCATCACACCACGCACCTGATTCAGGTTCTTGGCCAGCCAAAGGCCGACGAGCATCAGGGCGGGGATTACTACGAATAATGTTAATATACTCATTTTCGATATTTCGTTATGAAGTTATTACGTTATTTCGTTATCACGATTAAATTGCGAGCAATATAAGCGTCAAAGCCACACTTCCCGTCAGGAACCACACGGCATACTGGCGCACATCGCCACTCTGCCAGGGACGCATTGACTCGCCGGCCTCGTTGGCACCCCATGCCAGGAAGTTGAATGTACCATCAACAACGTGACGGTCGAACCAGGCAATAGGCTTGGAGATGCAGCGGAAGATGATGCGGTGCGTGACATACTGCCAGATCTCGTCCTGGTAGAAACGCTTGTAAGCAGCCTGGTGCAGACGCGGGAACTGTTTGTACAGGCGGTCGGCAATAGGCTGGCTCTCACCTTTATATATATAGGTGGCGAGACAGATGCTCAGGATGGCAATAATCGTAGAGGTAGCAGCAATCTGCGTGTCGAAGTGAATGGTATAGTTGGTACCTTCGGCATTGACAAACTGTCCGAAGCTTCCACCCCACCCTGCAAAACCTGCAATGGTTGAGTAGATACCCACACCCATGGTAATCACACAGAGCACAATCAGAGGAACAGTCATCGTTGCGGGAGCCTCGTGAGGAGTATGGTGCTCGTGAGCCTCCACATTCTCCGTACCCCAGAAGATACCGTAGTACAAGCGGAACATGTAGAAAGCCGTCATAGCGGCAATACCCGTCATAATCCAACCCACCACAGGACTGTAAGCGAAGCAGGCGGTGATAATTTCATCCTTCGAACTGAAGCCCGAGAAGAAAGGAATACCTGCAATAGCGAAACACGAAATGAGGAACGTGATGTTCGTAATCGGCATATACTTGCGCAGACCACCCATCATAGCCATCTCGTTAGAGTGGACAGCGTGGATGATACAACCAGCACCGAGGAACAAGCAAGCCTTGAACATAGCGTGGGTAAACAGGTGGAACATACCAGCCATGAAACCCAGTTGCTGATGATTATCGAGCACACCATGATGACCAGGCAGCGAAACGCCGAGAGCCACCATCATGAAGGCAATCTGCGAGATGGTCGAGAAGGCCAGCACACGCTTGATGTCGCTCTGAGCACATGCCACAGCAGCAGCATAGAACGCGGTGAAGACACCCACCCAGACCACTATCGACATCTGAGGCTGGGCATATTCTACCCACAGGGGGAACATACGTGCAATCTGGAACACACCAGCTACCACCATCGTAGCAGCATGGATGAGTGCAGAAACAGGCGTCGGACCCTCCATGGCATCGGGCAGCCAGATGTGCAACGGGAACATCGCACTCTTACCGGCACCACCAATGAACATCAATACCAGTGCGGTAGGCAGGATGAAGCCACCAGCAGCCAGAGCCTTGGCAGCACTGCCTGTGATGAACGGAGTAGTGCCCTCGCCCATCACGATATTACCTGCAAACGAGAAGCTGAACGAATCAGTGTAGTAACCAAAGAGCAGGATACCAATCAGGAAGAACATATCGGCAAAGCGCGTCACGATGAAGGCTTTCTTCGAAGCTGCAATGGCGGGCTTCAACGGATAGTAGAAACCGATGAGCAGGTATGAGCTGACACCCACGAGCTCCCAGAAAGTATACATCTGGAAGATGTTGGTGGCCAACACCAGACCTAGCATCGACATGGTGAAGAGGCTCAGGAACGCATAGTAGCGCTGGAAGCCCTTCTCGCCGTGCATATAGCCGAATGAATAGATATGTACCATGAACGACACCGTGCTGATGACGATGAGCATCATCACCGAGATGGGATCGAGCAGGATACCCATATCGAAGTGGAGATTGCCCAGAGGCAGCCAGGTGAAGTTATAAGGAACCAAGGTGGCAAACGTACCGTCAGCCAGACGACCACCACCGAAATAGGCAAATGCTGTCACATACGACAGTACTGTCACCAGTCCCAGCGATGTCGTACCAATCAGACCTGCGGTCTTGTGCGACATCTTCATGCCAGCCAGCGCAAGAATCACGAAGGAAAGCGCAGGCAGCAGCAGAATCAGGAATGAATAACTATAAATTGTTTCCATAGTGAATTACCATTTCATGTTCTTAATACTGTCAACGCTGTCGCTACGGAAGTTGCGATAGACATTGATGATAATAGCGATGGCTACAGCCGACTCGGCAGCAGCGACACCAATCACAAAGAGCGTCATAAACATGCCCTCCATGCCGTTGGGATAAAGCAGACGGTTGATGGCGGCAAAGTTAATGTCGACGGCGTTCAACACCAGCTCCACAGAGATGAGCATGGCAATCAGGTTGCGACGTGTGACGAAACCATAGACACCGATAAAGAACAACAGGGCGCTAAGCGCGAAATAACACTCAATAGGTATCATGCCTTATCCTCCTTTCTTGCTACTACTAAGCCTCCGATGATACATGCCAGCAGGAATACCGAGATCAACTCGAAAGGCAGAACATACTGATACTTGTCGGCACCAACAAGGGCTTTTCCGATTTCCTTCATCGGAACCTCTACGTTGGCAATCTCCTGAGTGTAGAAGCCAGTCTTCAGCAGAATCAGACAGACAACTACCAGTCCGGCAAAGGCTGCCAGACCACCGGCAATCATCTTACTGGACTTCACACGTTCCTCCAGACCCTGAAGGGTACGCTTGCTCACGAGTTGGATGGCGAACACATAGATCATCGTAACGCCACCGGCATATACGGAGATCTGAGCGGCGCCCAGATAGGTGTAGTCGAGCAGGAAATAGATGCCTGCCACACCAAAGAGCACAAACAACATGAATGTTGCGGCTCGCATAATCTTCGTCGTGGTGACACACATCAGCGCCGAGCCGATGATGAACACCGCGAGAATAATAAACATTACTGTATTTGCCATATAGCGTTACTTCGTTTTAGTGTTAAACTTACCGACTTCCCACTCAGCACCGCCTTCAAGAAGGTTTGGCAGCGAACCACCCTTGTAAACCTCCTCATTAAGATGAAGCACCAGTTTAGAGCGGTCGAACACGGCGTTCTCGAAATCATTCGTAAACTCGATGGCGTCGAAGTTGCAGGCGTTTGTACAAAGCTGGCAGAACATGCAGTCGCCAAGGTCGTACTGATAATCATCGAGCACCTTCTTTTTCTTGCCTGTCTCAGGGTCCTCAGCCATATGGGCTGTAATCTTGATGGTGCCGTTAGGACAGGCCTTCTCGCACAATGTGCAAGCGGTACACTTGTAGCTGCCATCCTCGTTGCGCTTGAATGTCAGGCGACCACGGTGACGCTTAGCTACATGAAGTGTAGTCTTGCGGTTCTCGGGATACTGCTCCGTCGACTTATTGGTAAAGAAGTCCTTGAAATATTCCTTCCAAGAGGTCTTCATACCGGTAGCCAACGTCTTCAAGCCGTGCCCGATTTCTCCGAAATATGTTTTGTTATCTTCCATTGCTATACCTTATTTAATATATAAGCCTAAAGCTACAACAACCGTCATGATGACGAGGTTGAGCAGTGCCAACGGCATGAGGTACTTCCACTCCAGCTTCAGGATCTGGTCGATACGCAGACGTGGGAACGTCCACTTAATCCACATCAGGATCCATACCAGGAAGAAAGCCTTACCCATGAACCATACGATACCGGGGATGTAATTCATCACGGCGTCGAAGGCCTCGATACCGATGTTTACAGGCGCCCAACCACCGAGGAATACGGTAGCAGCGATACCTGCGATGATAAAGAGATTGAGGAACTCTGCGAGGTAGAAGAAGCCGAAGCCCATACCAGAATATTCTGTATGATGTCCGGCAGTCAACTCACTCTCAGCCTCAGCCATATCAAACGGGCCACGGTTAGCCTCGGCATTACCTGCGATGAGGAATACGAAGAAAGCGATGATGGCAGGAATATGACCCTGGAAGATAAGCCACTTCCAAGGACCCGTCTGAGCCTCTACGATACCGCTCATCTGCATGGTACCTGTAAGGATTACAGCTGTAATCAGACAGAGGCAGAGCGACATCTCGTAAGAGATCATCTGCACGGCACCACGCATGGCCGATACAACAGAATACTTATTGTTAGAACCCCAACCTGCGAGGAAGATACCTACCACACCGATTGAAGAAACGGCAGTGAGCAGGAACACACCTACGTTGAAGTCGAGCACCGTAGCGCCATTGTTCCAAGGGAGGAACGAGAAGGCACCCACAGAGCCGATAATCACCAAGAGAGGAGCAACGAGATAGAGCAGCTTGTCAGCACGGTCAACGATGAAGATCTCCTTGATGAGCATCTTCAACACGTCGGCAAACACCTGCAGCAATCCCCAGTAACCTACTCGCATCGGGCCAAGACGGCACTGGAAGTAGGCACACACCTTACGCTCCA
>CAMHUU010000049.1 GCA_946188395.1 uncultured Prevotellaceae bacterium
CGCTGACGGCGGCACTGACCGCACTGGGAACAACCTCATGTATGGGCTATGGACCATTCTAAGCAGAAAAGAATTCCGCGGGGAATCCGGAATAATAATCCGCTGAACCTGCGAGTAGGGAACAACTGGAAGGGTGAGGTCAGTCAGCCGACTGACCACACCTTTGAGCAGTTTACCGAGATGAAGTGGGGCGTCCGGGCGGCGTTCATCGTGCTGCGGAACTACATCAAAAGGCATAAGTGCAACACGGTGCGCAAGATTATTTCCCGCTGGGCACCACGGAACGAGAACAACACGCAGGCGTATATCGCCACCGTCTGCCAGCGGGCCCATCTGCAGCCCGACGAGGTGATTAGCTGGGACAACACCTGCCAGATGATAGCCCTGCTACTGGCCATGTGCTACGTGGAAAACGGACGGGAAATCTCGCTGGACGACGCCGTCGAAGGATGGTTATTAGCCGCAAAGTGAAAGTAATTTTCGTGGAAAAATGTTTATGCGAGCACCTCTTCTTCGGCAGCGACACAAGGGAAAGGCATCTGCTCGTCGAGGATAAGGTTGATGCCAAGGGCAATTTCTAACCTCGTGAGTGTGTCGAGCGACATATTCTCCTTACCCTTCAGGATCTTCGAAACATATTGCTGGGTGCAGTTCATGCGTTCAGCGAGGGCCTTTTGGGTAAGCCCCACCTGTTTCATTTGCAGCAGCACCTTGACGGCAATTTTCTGTGAATGCTGCAACCACGACCAGTTGTCGCGCCTCCATTCTGCTTCCTCGCGCCATGTGGATGGCGTCTCGCTCTGGTGAGCTTCGAGGAATTCAAGTGTCTTCTTTTTCATATATACCTCCTTTTCTTTATTATAGTTCTGACAGGAAGTCCACAAAACAGTCAGCATCAATGGCCTGATTGCTGATAAGGTAGTTGCGTACCTGCTCCATCTTGTTCAATTCCTTAAGCGTGTGTTCGCGCTCTTGCATAGTGCGTGTCAACTTGATAGCGCCACCTGTAATGATATAACACCCAGGTTCCAGTTTAATGGCATAAATACGAAGCCACGAAGCGTGTTGAGGGCGGTCTTTGATTTTAGCTTTCTCTTTGCCTAAAAGCATCTCACTGGTACGACTATTCTCCAACGGTCGGAATATCTTGTCGAGATCTGCCTCTGGTGAGAGGTCGAGAATCAGACACTGAATGCGATGGTTGTCATCGATGGTGTCATAGATGGCCTGATTAATGTCAGTTATCTTGAAATAGGATTCCAGGTCAGCCATATTCGCAAGAAAGAAATCGACAAGCCATTCAGGATTACTCCATTGCTCGAAGAGTATCTGCAAGGCGTTGTCCGTTGCGTTTTCATAGCGTACAGCCCAGAGAGTGTCATTATCAAGAATCTTATCAAATGTCATATCATATACTTTTTGTGCTGCAAAGATAGGAAGTTTTTTTGAAAAAAACAACTGTCAGTTGTATAAATTTTCTGATTTTTAGTATTTTTTGCTGATTAGGGGCAAAAGGCGCAGGATTTTTAAGAAATTTGGTGACGGGCGAAATCCACCTGCCAAAAGTTGGTGGGTTTCGTTTTTTTTCCGTACCTTTCTCCCTTGGAGAAGGTTCTTTTTCTCGACAATAAAAACAAAAAGGCGTTTTTGTTTTGTATTGTCCTCGCTTATCCGTACCTTTGCAACATAAAATGACGAAAAGCGATGGAGTTCAGGACGAAAGTAGAGACGGGACGGGCGGGATTCCGGATAGGAGCCTGCGAGGAGGTGCTGCTGGTGGGGTCGTGCTTTGCCAGCGAGATAGGACAGCGGTTCAGGGACAACGGATTCCCTGCGACGGTGAATCCCTATGGCACAATGTATAACCCAGCAAGCATTCTGCATACGCTGGAACGTTTTTTTAAGTCCTCCTCGCCCTTTGGAGAGGGGTTAGGGGTGAGGCTTGTATTCCTGACTCTGGGGACGAACCACGTGTACCGGCTGAAGGAGACGGGCGAAATTGTGGACAACTGCGAGAAGCGCCCTGCCGCGCTGTTCGAGGAAGAAGAGTTGACAGTAGACGAGTGTGCGGAATATCTGCGGAAGGCGGTAGAGCTGCTGCGAGCCAACCAGCCAGACGTGCAGGTAGTGATGACGGTGAGTCCCATCCGCTATCGCAAATACGGATACCACGAGAGTCAGCTGTCGAAAGCCACCCTGCTGCTGGCGATAGATAAGCTCTTACATCTTACATCAGACATCGGACATCTGACATACTTCCCTGCCTACGAAATCGTGATGGACGAACTGCGCGACTACCGATTCTACGCTGCCGACATGCTACACCCATCGGAGCAGGCGGTAGACTACATCTGGGAACGGCTCGTCGGGTGGTGTTTCAGCGACGAGGCCATTGCCTTCATGGACGAATGGCGCCCCATCAGACAGGCACTGACACACCGGCCCTTCAACCCTGAATCGGAGGAGTATCTGCGTTTCATGCAGCAGACACACGAACGTCTGGCTGCATTCAAAAAGAAATACCCAACAATTAACTGCGGCTGATTTGCAGGCCCTTTTTCGAGAGCGTCATATCCACAAAGCGGGCGTTGGCATTGGGCTGCTGGCTGTTAAGTATCTGCTTGATACGCGCAGCAGCCTCGGGATCCTTCGCCACCATATAGAGATAGCCCCCGCCTCCGGCACCAGGCAGCTTATAACCCAGACAGAGATCGTCGACGAGATTGGTAATCTGGCGCACGCTATCAGGATTGGTGCCGCTGTCGATGAGCTGATTCTGTTGCCACGTCTTGCGAATGAGCTGTCCCATGCGCTGGAAGTCCTGACGCTGCATGGTCTCGTACATATCCTGCGCATGAGCCTTCATGGCACGCAGCTGGCGAATCTCGTCACCATGATTCAAGAACATGCGGCGCACGATTTCAGCCAGAATCTTCTTCGCCGTTCGCGTCACACCCGTATAGTAAAGCAGATGGCACTGGGCATACTCAGGCTGGGTGTACAAGCCATCAGGCAACCAGCGCACCAAGGGATTCTGGTCGAAACCACGCTGCGTTTCCAACAGTTTCACACCGCCCAAGACACCGCCAAACTGGTCTTGCCAACCGCCTCCGGTGGTCAACAGCTGTTCGAGTACGAGGGTGCGCTTGCCGATTTCGTTCTTGTCCCAGCCCAATCCGCAGAAGTCGCTGACGGCTCCCAATACTGTTGAAGCAAGGATGCTCGACGTGCCCAGTCCGCTACCCGCCGGAATGGCAGAAAGCAGCGTCAGTTCGATGCCGGCGCCAAAGGCCTGTAGCTGTTCCTTGAGCGTTGGATAGGTCTGCTGCGAGAAACCGGGCTGGAAACCAGCCAACACCAGTGCCGCCTTGGGAATGGAGAACGGCGAACCCACCTTATTATATTCTGCCAACTGTTCGTAGGTCTCGACAACCTCGATGGCACCAAGGTCGATGCTACGCAGCACGATATGCGGCACAGGGCAAGGCTTGACGTAGGCCTGCAAGGGCGGTTGCCCGTTCAGTTCGATGGCGATATTGACCACTGCCCCACCCTCCATCAGACAATAGGGCGGCGTGTCGGTCCATCCGCCAGCCAAATCGATACGAACAGGCGAGCGTCCCCAGACAATCTGGTCAGGATAGACAGAGAGACGGGGCGCTTGTTTCACTGCCAGCGCACTCTCGGTCAATCCCTCGCGAAGCAACGAGAACGCCTTGTTGCTATCGCCGCGGAACATGGCATCATGGATGCGCGTCATCAGCGGAGCATCGGCTGTCAGCGGTTCCGGCAGGGGAATCTGCCACCTGCTGAATTCACGGGCAGCATCGTCGAGGTCCAGCTGATAAAAGACACTGTGTTGCCAGTTGCGGGCCAATGCCGGCCAGTTCTTGCTGCGGAACTCACACCGCTGGGCAAACAGTCGACGCAGATTGGCACGCTCGGCCAGCTCGTTGCTGTTGACAGGCTCGTCGATACGATAGCGGCGCACCTCGTAGTCGCTGTCGCCCACAGGCACCACGTCGATACACTCGCCAGGCTCCAAGGTGATGTCCCAGTCGTTCTCAGGAACGCCCGTCACCACATTGTCGTGCGTCAGCGTCCAGCGCGGACCCACAAAGCTGTTTTCTATCCAGATGTTGTAGTTATCCTCCGTAAACCGGTAGTGCGTAATGGCGTTCTGGGTAAAGATGCTGGGATGGGGCTTGCGATCATGGTGCATGATGTCGCGCTGGTCGTTCACAATATTCTGAATGGCTACCGTCGAGGAAATCATCTCGCGTGATGTGCCGAAATGATAGAATTCGCCTCCTGGCAACGGAACGACCGCCACACTCAACTCACGCAGTTCCGGATCGTCGAGGGTGGGGTTCGTACCCAGCGCACAGCCAAATTCGGAGTAAAGGTCGTATTCCTTTAATTGACAATTGACAATTGATAATTGACAATTATGGTGCCCTGCGGTTTTGCCGCTGGGTTCGGTGCTGCGCTTTGCCAGCAGGCGCACTGCACGGTCGGAGAGCATCCAGATGCCGATATCAGTGAGGTAGAAATGGTCTTTCAGCAGTTCGGTGAGCCGCTCTGTCGAGGGCTTTTGCAGCATCTGCTTCAGCACGTTGGGCGTACGGCGGTCGCTGACGAATACACCATGATTCTTGGCTACAGAAGCATCCAACCAAAGTCCGTAGCACACCACATCGGCATCGGGAATATCGCCCAAGCGCTCGGCAGCACGAATATATACGTCGCCACTGACTATCATCGTAGTGAGTCGCGCAGGGGCCTGCTCCATCATTCGCTCATAAAGCGGCAACTGCAGGTCCATCAAAGTCTGCGACAAGCGCTGGCCGCGTTCCCAGCGGAACACAGGAATAGGTGTCAAGACCTTGCCGCTGACAGCATAGGCGGGCAGGCGCTTGCTTTGTCCGCCAGCATGCAGAATAATGCACCGCTCGCCCTGCAGCCACTCAGCGGCCTGCTGAAGCACCCACGTGGTGCCCCCACCCGACCCTAGCCGATGGCCTATAGGGTCGCAGGTACAAAAGTATTCGTCACGCGAAAGTCCTGTCACTTCATGGAAACATTCCACCAGATTTGGGGGCAAAGAAAGCAGTTTCTTCATCATATTTGATAGATTTTTGTGCAAAGTTAGTGAATTTTATAGAAAAAACACTATCTTTGCAACAAAATAAAGCAACATGCCAATGAAACTAATCGAAAACAAGTCCTTTGCATTTGGCAGTACCAGCAATTTTCTGCCTGCCTTTGTGTTGATAACAGCCTGTTTCGCACTCTGGGGTTTTGCCAACAACGTCACAACGCCCATGGTGGGAACGTTCTCCAAGATATTCCGCATCAGTACGACGGAGAGCACACTGGTGCCTGTGGCCTTTAACCTCGGATACTTTCTGATGGCCCTCCCCGCTGCCCTGTTCATCAGGCGTTTCTCCTTCAAGTGGGGCGTCATACTGGGACTCGGACTATATGCGGTAGGAACATTGTTCTTTCTGCCCGCCAAGTCCATCGGAGCATTCTACCCCTTCCTGATGTCGTACTTCATCATGACTTGCGGACTGTCGTTTCTGGAAACGAGCTGCAATCCTTACATATACTGCATGGGACCTGAGCAGTCGGGCATTCAGCGACTGAATGCCGCACAGGCCTTTAATGCACTGGGATCTGTGGCTGGCATGTTCTTGGCGATGGCTGTCCATTCGCAAATCAACGCAATGGACTCGCAGGAGCGTCTACACCTGCCCCAACAGCAGTTCGACATCATCAAGGACCACGATTTGGGCGTACTCATCCAGCCCTACATCTTCATTGGGGCCGTCGTACTGCTCATCATGGTGATTATCTGGCTCACACGGATGCCACATATCGACTTTGCCGACACCCAGAAGGATTTCCGAACGGTTATCGGCGAACTCGTCCAAAAGGAAAACTACCGCGAAGGAGTGGTGGCTGAGTTTTTCTACATAGGAGCCCAGATAGCTTGCTGGACCTTTATCATACAATATGGTTCACGAATTTTCATGGCCGAGGGTATGACGGAACAAAACGCCGAACTATCGGCTCAGAAATTCAACATCATCGCCTTGTGCTTCTTTGCTGCCAGCCGTTTCATTTGTACATGGCTCATACGCTGGTTCTCGCCCGAGCGAATGCTCTCGTCGATGGCCATTATTGGCGTGGTGGCGCTCTTTGGCGTCATTACGTTCACCGACCGCAACGGCATCTATTGTCTGGTAGCTGTCAGCATCTGCCTGTCGCTGATGTTCCCCACCATCTATGGTTTGGCGCTACGCGGCATTGGCGAGAACATCAAGATTGCCGGTGCCGGACTCATCATAGCCTTATTGGGCGGGGCGTTCTTCCCACCCATTCAGGCTGCCATCATCCAAAGTGACGTCGCCCTGTTCGGACTGCCAGCCACGAACCTCTCGTTTCTGATTCCGCTTATTTGTCTGGCGATGGTGGCGTGGTACGGGCACCGCGCTTACGTAAGGCACTCCATCCGAGGTACAGAAGAATAAGCAACAGCACGACATAGGCCGAATAGGCTATCGTCTCCGTGCGGTCGATGCTCTTGGGGAAGAAACTCAACACTACTTCATGCTTGCCGGGTTTCACCTTCAAGGCACGCAGCACGTAGTTGACGCGTCCCAGTTCCTGTTCCTCACCATCAACGGTGGCTGTCCAGCCAGGATAGTAAATCTCAGAGAACACGACGACTCCACCTTTGCCGGAATTCACTTCATAGGTCAGCTGATTAGGCTCGTAGGCCTTGATGCTGACCACACTCAGCGTGTCCTGTTCAATGCCGTCGCCCAACACCTCGCTGAACTTCCTGTCGGCTACGGCCTCATGACGCAGAGGCAGACGACCGGTCATCGTCAGTTCGTCGTTGGCATTGTCCACATAGTTTACCTTATCGACAAACCATGCATTGCCATAAGTATAGGGATTCTCCAAAGGTACTGTCTGTCCGCCTTGCAACGGCAGGATGAAGTATTTTGTGTTCAGCATGTTGAGCACAGGATAGATGCTGTCGCCGTTTACCTGCGTCATATCGCCTGCGGCCTTCGACACAGCGTCGTATACGTTGCGGATTTCAGGATCGATATGGGCATCGATGAGTTCCTGATAGCGGCGCAACTTGGCAGCATGGTATCCGCCAATGCTCTTCAGGTAGAACGATGTCTCGTTCTCGTTGAAGGTCGATGTCGCCAGGTTCAGTACACGATAGTCCAACGACTGATCCTGCAGGATGTGGTCGATGGCAGCCGACTTCTGCATAGGAGCCTCGCGCTCGGACTTGGGGACAAACAGTTCGTCGTTCAGATAGCGCTTGTTCACCTGCCACATGTCTACCAGGCACAATACAATCAGCGCACCAACCATCAGTTCCTTCTTAACCTTGTTATATTGGTATAACAGCAGGAAGGCCGTTCCCACTACAATAATCCAGAACGAGCGCCAGCAGTCGGCAGTAAACACAGCCAGACGCATCTCCGTCAGATTCTTCACCAGCGGAGCCAGCTGATCGGCTGGAATCTGGCTCAGCGCCTGAGCCTCACTCGAACTGATAAAGTCGCTGAAGAACATCTTGGGCAGTACTGCAAACAGCAGCGCCATACCTCCCGTCAGTGCGAACGACGTGTACAGCCAGGGAGCCTGAGGCTTCAGCAGCTGCGGCTCGTCGACAATCTTCTTCAGTGCCAACATAGCCAACAGCGGTATGGTGAATTCTGCTATGACGAGAATCGACGATACCGTGCGGAACTTGGCATACATCGGGATATAATCGATGAAGAAATCGGTGAACGGCATGAAGTTCCGACCCCACGACAGGAGAATCGACAATATGGTTACAGCCAGCAAGGCCCACTTCAAGGGACCTTTCACGATGAACAAACCGAAAATGAACAGCATCAGCACGAAGGCTCCCACATAGACAGGACCCATCGTCATAGGCTGCTCACCCCAATACTGACCAATCTGCTGATAGATTCCCTCATACTCGGGAGCAGCATGCTTCATGGCTGTCTTGTTTTTCGACATTGCCACCGAGGCACCACCCTTGGTATTAGGCACGAGCAACGTCCACGTCTCGTCAATACCATAGCTCCACTGGGTGATATAGTCGCGGTCCAGTCCGCTCGATGTCTGGTTGGCAGTATTCTGTTTCGTCAGTTCGCTCTTGCCACGCATCGACTCCTGCCCATAGGACCACGTATGATAAAGGTTCGACAGATTCAGACTGACAGCTATCAGTGCTGCAACAGCACAGACACCCGTGGCTTTCAGCAGGTGCATGTACTCCTTCCGACGGATGCCGTCAATCATAAAGGCAATAATCATCGCCAATACGATGAACAGATAATAATACGTCATCTGTACGTGATTGGCCATCACCTCGAGGGCACCAAACAAAGCCGTTACTATCAAGCCCCACAGGTATTTCCCTCGATAGGCCAGCACAATACCTGCTATCATCGGAGGCAGGTAGGCTAATGCTATGACCTTCCAGATATGTCCGGCGGCAATGATGATGAAGAAATAGCTGGAGAATGCCCAGACGATACCGCCCAGCATAGCCAGATACCAACGGAAATCGAAAGCCCGCAACAGGATATAGAATCCCAACAAGTAGACAAACACATACCACACGTTCTCGGGCAGCCACAGGTGGTAAGCCTTCTCAACCTTTGCCAGCGGCTGTGTACTATTATACGAAGGTGCTATCTGATAAGTCGGCATACCACCAAACAGGGCGTTCGTCCAACGCGAGCGTTCGCCGGTACGCTGGTAATACTGCGACACCTCCTCACCAGCTCCGCGTCCTGCCGAAGCATCGTGACGGAACAGGATACGTCCCTCAATGTCTGCGGGGAAGAAATAGGCAAACGATATTACTGCAAATAACACTACTGCCAGCACGTCGGGCAGCAAAAGTTTCCATTTATTCATGTTTTTTCTATTTTTGCGTGCAAAGTTACAATTTTTTTCTTAACTTTGCACACACTAATCAAAGAAAGTTTTATGAAAATAGGTATTATAGTAGCAATGGATAAGGAGTTGCACCAGTTACAGCAGCTCTTCAGCAGTAGTGACGTATTGGTTCAGAAGTGTGGCATCGGCAAGGTCAATGCCGCCTTGGGCGCCCAGCGCATGATCAATGAGTTCCACCCAGACTGTATTATTTCGAGCGGCTGTGCCGGAGGCAACGGCGACGATATCAACATTCAGGACGTAATCGTCAGCACTGAGCTTACCTATCACGATGTATACTGCGGCACAGCCATTGATGACACTACCATCTATGGACAGGTGCAGGGGCTTCCCGCACGCTACCCTGCCGATTCCTATTTGCTCAGCAAAGCGCAGCAAATGGATTCCTCATTACTCATTCCTCATTCCTCATTTCAGGTCCATTCGGGCCTGATAGTGACTGGCGACTGGTTTGTAGATACACGTGAAAAAATGCGCGAAATTATCGGCCACTTCCCCGATGCCAAAGCTGTCGACATGGAGTCGTGTGCCATCGCCCAGACGTGCTATATCAACAAGGTGCCCTTCATCTCGTTCCGCGTCATCAGCGACATCCCCCTGCGCGACACCGATGCCTCGCAGTATCACAACTTCTGGGATACCATCGCCGACCACTCCTTTCAGGTCACACGCACCTTCGTCGAGAGCCTCTGACAACTGTCAACTCTCAACTGTCAACTCTCAACTATCCGCGAACTGCCGTCCGTCGGCAAGCACCACCTGCAGCTTCGTGTACTCCGAATGGAAATCGTTTTTCAAGCGGTCCAAATAGCGGCGGCTCTCCCAGTGACACATGGGCAAATCGTGCAACAAGCAGTTACCACACGTCTCTGGCGTCGTGGCAGGAACCTCCTGCTGCGTCAGTATCCACTCCAGACACTCGATGGTCAACTGACGCATATCCTCAACGCTGTACGTTCCCGTCATGATGATGTACATGCCCGTCAGACAACCCATCGGACCCACATACACCACGTCGTCCTTTGCCCGTGAGTTACGGAACCACGTAGCCATCAGGTGCTCCAAACTGTGCATGGCTGCCGGAGCCACAGCGGGTTCTTTGTTGGGTTCGGTAATGCGCAGGTCGAAAGTTGTAAAGCCTTTGTCCTCACGCGACACATAAATACCCGGCTTCAACTGGGTATGATCAATCGTAAAACTTTGTATTACTTCCATAGTCATCTGTCTTTGATGCTGCGAAGGTACGAATAAATGAACGAAAAACAAAATATATTTGGCTATTTTCAAATAAAATTGTACCTTTGCACCCATAATCAACGTAAGACTCCACATGAATACCATTTTTATTGTATTACCAATTCTCACATTACTGATGTTCGACCTGGGGCTGGCACTACGCCCCAAGGATTTCATGCTGATTGCCGAACAACCCAAGGCGGTGTTAGCCGGACTGACGGGACAAATCCTGCTGTTGCCACTGATTGCCTGGGGTGTGGCAAGCGGATTCCAATTGGAACCGCTGTTCTTTCTCGGACTGATGCTCATCGCCTGCAGCCCTGGAGGCAGTTCCAGCAATGTATTCTCCATGTTGGCAGGCGGTAACGTAGCCCTGTCAGTATCACTCACTGCCCTGAGTAGTGTTATCACGCTGTTTACAGGGCCGTTCATTATGGATCTGATGACGCGACAGATGGGCTCTGCCATGAATGTCCACCTGCCTGTAGGTAACCTGCTCATGCAGAATCTGGTGCTTATGGCAGTACCCATTGCCATTGGTTTGTGGATTGCCGTGCGCAACGAACGACTGGCTGAGCGCATGCACGCCGTACTGAAAAAATTAGCATTCCCCCTCCTACTCGTACTCATCACGATATTCTACATACAGAATCGCGAAATCATCATGCGCGAATTCCCACAGTTGGGACTCTGCGTTACCGTACTCATCCTGCTGTCCATGCTGGGTGGCGTCATCCTGTCTTGGCTCATGCGTCTGAGTGGACGCGACCAGCGCACCATCATCATCGAGATTGGTATGCAAAACGCCGCACAGGCCATCACCGTTGCCAGCAGCCCCTTTGTATTCAACAACGACGTGATGGCCATTCCTGCCATTATCTATTCGCTGATGATGAATGTAGTACTTTTGACGTACGTTAGTATCATAAAACGACACAATGTCAGCAAACACTGACAATTTGTCGAACATTTCCTCTTTGGCATTTATGTTGCATCATGTGTGGATGAAAGCCGAAAGGCAATCGGAAACGAATTAACATTATGTCTAACATTTAAAAGTATAATTGGAGGTAAAGATTATGATGCCAATGAGAAGTAACAACTGGATTCCCGCCGTGTTCAACGACTTGTTCTACAACGACTATATGCCGAAGGCAAACTGCACGGCTCCCGCTATTAACGTGAAAGAATCTGACAAAGCATACACCGTAGAGCTGGCCGCTCCAGGTATGAAAAAGGAAGATTTCAACGTACACATCAACGACGACGGCAACCTCGTAGTCAAGATGGAGCACAAGGAGGAACACCACGAGGACGACAAGACCACACGCTATCTGCGTCGCGAGTTCAGCTACTCGAAGTACGAACAGACACTGATACTCCCCGACGACGTCAAGAAAGAGGCCATCTCCGCCAAGGTAGACAATGGCGTACTCACCGTCGAACTGCCCAAGATGGTAGAAGAGAAAGTAAAGCTGTCGCGTCAGATAGATATTGCATAAAGGAGGAATTAAGGTAAAAAGATTGTAAAGGGATTAAAAACAGAAATCGGGCTGACTAATCATCAGCCCGATTTTCTTATTGTACCTTATTACTTGGCAATCGCTTACTGCTTGTCCAACTCAGCCAGATTCTTGGCAATCATCTCGTCGGTAACGGTGTAGTTCTGCAGGTCGCCCTTGATGAATGACTCGTAGCTTGGCATGTCGATAAGACCGTGACCAGAGAGGTTGAAGAGAATCACCTTCTCCTCGCCAGACTCCTTGCACTTCTTGGCCTCGCGGATGGTGGCTGCGATGGCGTGACAGCTCTCGGGAGCAGGGATGATGCCCTCAGTGCGGGCAAAGAGCATGCCGGCCTCAAAGGTCTCGAGTTGCGGGATGTCGACACCATGCATCAGACCGTCCTTGATGAGCTGGGAGATGATCATGCCGGCACCATGATAGCGCAGGCCGCCAGCATGAATGTTCGAGGGTTTGAAGTTATGACCCAGGGTGAACATCGGGAGCAGCGGGGTGTAACCAGCCTCGTCGCCGAAGTCGTAACGGAACTGGCCGCGAGTAAGTTTCGGGCAGCTGTCAGGTTCGGCAGCAATAAACTCAGTGTTGCGCTCGCCGCTCAGGTTGTGACGCATGAAGGGGAACGAGATACCACCGAAGTTCGAACCACCGCCGAAGCAGCCAATGACGATGTCGGGATACTCACCTGCCATCTGCATCTGCTTCTCAGCTTCGAGACCAATAATTGTCTGATGCAGACCTACGTGATTCAGTACAGAACCCAGCGTGTATTTACAGTTGGGGGTAGTGGTGGCCAGCTCGACAGCCTCAGAGATGGCAGTGCCGAGAGAACCAGAGTGCGTGGGATCCTTCGTCAGGATATCCTTGCCGGCACGAGTAGACATAGAGGGAGAACCTGTAACGACAGCACCAAAGGTACGCATGATCGAGGAGCGATAAGGCTTCTGCTGCATGGTTATCTTCACCTGATAGACAGCGCAGTCGAGACCATAAATCTTGGCTGCGTAGCTGAGGGCTGCTCCCCACTGACCTGCACCCGTCTCGGTGGTCACATTCGTAGTGCCTTCCTGCTTAGCGTAGTAGCACTGGGGCAGGGCGGAATTGATCTTATGCGAGCCCAGCGGGTTCGTCGATTCGTTCTTGAAATAAATATGCGCAGGGGTACCAAGAGCCTCTTCGAGAGCGTAGGCACGCACCAGCGGGGTAGAACGGTAATACTTGTACTTGTCGAGGACATCCTCTGGGATGTCAATCCAACGATGCTCTGTGTCCAGCTCTTGCACACAGCACTCACGAGGGAAGATGTGTGCCAGGTCATCAACACCTAACGGCTGCTTAGTAGCAGGATGGATAGGCGGCATGGGTTTGTTGGGCATGTCAGCCTGGATGTTGTACCACTGTGTTGGAATCTCACTCTCCTGAAGGATGAATTTTTTCTGTTTAGCCATAATAAAAATGATAAGGATTGGTAATATCCGCGTGCAAAGGTAATAAAAATAAGTGAAAAGTGAAAAGTGAAGAGTAAAAAATTTGCTTCCGCAACAATATTTCTCTAAACTTTAAACTCTAAACTCTAAACTTTTTAATACCTTTGCAGCCGATTATGACAATGATAGCAATCGTTTTACTCTATTTTGGCCTGCTGTTTGCCGTCAGCAGGTGGACGGGCAGGAAGGCCACGAACGAGACTTTCTATCGGGGCGACAGACGTTCGCCTTGGTATCTGGTAGCTTTCGGCATGATTGGCGCCTCCATCTCCGGTGTCACCTTCATTTCCGTTCCTGGCATGGTAAACACTATCGGCATGACGTATCTGCAGACGTGTCTGGGCTTCATTCTGGGCTATACGGTAATAGCCTTCGTACTGTTACCACTCTACTACCGCCTGAACCTGACAACCATATATAGCTATTTGGGGCAGCGCATCGGAAAGCGGGCTTACAAGACAGGCGCATCGTTTTTCCTGCTATCGAAGATGACAGGGGCTTCGGTGCGTTTCTATGTAGTATGCTGGATTCTCATGACCTGCGGAATGGGAACTCTTGGCAACGAAACCCCAGGCAGCATTGGGCAAGACGACTGGATGTTTGTTGTGGTTGTAGTAGTGATGACGGCACTCATCTGGCTCTACACCCGTCAGGGAGGCATCAAAACAGTAGTGTGGACAGACACCTTCCAAACGGCTTGTCTGTTTGGAGCCCTTATACTTATTATATATAAGGTGGTTGGCGAACTAGGGATGACGACCGGCGAGGCTGTGGCAGCCATCCACCATAGCGAACTATCACGGGTGTTCGTCTTTGACGACTGGGTGTCGAAGCAGTATTTCTGGAAACAGTTCCTGAGCGGCGCCTTCATAGCCATCGTGATGACGGGCCTGGACCAGGACATGATGCAGAAGAACCTGACGTGCCGCTCGTTGCATGATGCCCAGAAGGACATGTGTTCCTATGGCGTTGCCTTTCTGCCGGCAAACCTGCTCTTCCTATCGCTGGGCGTGCTGCTGACGATATGGTATCAACAGCAGGGAGTGACGATGCCCGTATCTGGAGATGACCTGTTGCCACGTTTCATCATGCACTCATCCCAAAGCTCGCCAATGATTATGATCATCTTTATGTTGGGCATGGTGGCCGCAGCATTCTCCAGCGCTGATTCAGCACTGACAGCACTGACTACGAGCTATTGTGTGGACATCTGCGGACGGGCTGACGACGAACGGCTGCGCCACAGAGTACATATCGGCATGGCAGGAGTCTTCGTGGTATTTATTCTCCTATTCCGACTGCTGAATTCTACAAGCGTCATCGACGCCATCTACATTCTTTGCTCCTACACATACGGTCCGCTGTTAGGACTTTTTGCCTTCGGACTGCTGACAAAACGAAAGACCAATGACCACTACGTGCCTTACATTTGCGTGCTATCGCCATTGCTTTGTCTGGGAATCGACACACTGACAAACCATCTGACGGGCTATCGCTTCGGATATGAACTACTGATGCTGAACGGACTATTAACTTTCCTCGGACTATGGATGACAGGAAAGAATAACAGCTGATAAGTAACTGAGAAACGACTTAATGTCCTTGACGCTGACGCTCAAAATAGTCACGAGGCTGAATGCCCATCACTTTCTTAAACGTAGTGGCAAAATACTTAGGATCCTTGAAACCTACCCGGTAGGCAATGTCGCTCACGCGTAAATCGGGATTCTCCTTAGCCAGCTTGCACGCCGTCTGGATGCGGATGTCGCGAATGAATGCCGTCACGTTCTTACCCGTCAGTGCACGCAACTTGTTGTAGAGTGTACTGGCACTGGCTCCCATGTCAGCGGCAAAACGCTCGCGATCGTAGTCGCTGTCATCCAAATGTTCGTTGATACACTTGATGGCGCGTTGCAGGAATTTCTGATCGGGCGAATTATAGGCCTGCTGCACCAACGAGCCTAACGACTGCGTACCATCAGAGACTCCTTCAGGCAAATCGATGGTAGGAATGTTAAGCTGGATATTAGTTGGTATATGGAATGCTGCAGGATTAACAACCACCGACTGAGCGCCCTGGCCAGCTTCTAGAATTTCTTCCTTCAGATAATGGTCTTTTTTTATGGGTATCTGGGTAATCACCATATTGCCCTGACCTTCATAGAACTCACTTTGCAGCGAACCATGATGCATGGCCACCAACTGGCCGACAATAGCAAGACTTAGGCGTAACGGAACGCTACTGCTGTCGTTCAAACGAATCGTAATGGCGTCGTACGTCCGGTTGGCATAAGCTTCCAAAGTGATTCTGCCATATTCGGGCGTATTATCAAACATTTCAGTAAGCATCAGAATCGTTCCCTTCTCTACTGCATCAATATCCACCCACCCCATCATACTTTCCGGCGTACATTTGTAATCGAAAGCAATTTGTTTCGTCTCCATATCGTCCACGAAATGCTCAGCCACATCACGAATGTAATGCATCACGTCATTGTTGCTGACTTGCAAAACAACCTCCTTTAGTAATAATGGAGGAGCATTTTGGTGCTTTTCTTGCAACTTCAACTTACCACAATAAGCTACAAGAAGGATCAATATGATGAGAATAATGATGTTTACGACTACCATAAATGTAACTTTGATGTTGCAAATATAGAAATTTTAAATGAAATTGCAACAAAAAACAGGTAAAAAAGATGTTAAACCTATCGATTTTGGTTTAAAATTCGTGATTTTAGGTATAAAAAATGCGATAATCACGATTTTTAAACCTTTTATAACGTTATCTGAACCCCTATATGGAATATTTGTCGTACTTTTGCCAGTGAAAAGATTTTTAATGGTTAAGGTTTATGGTTGATTAATTTAGTTTTTTGAATGGAAAAACCCCGTTGTGAAACGGGGTTTTTTCAATTTTATGCCATTTTATCTAGTCAGAATAGCAATACCATTCACATGCTAGATTTTCTAGTTATTATTCAGCAAGAATCTTTCAGCCTCGATGGCTGCCTGGCATCCTGTGCCTGCTGCACTGACAGCCTGACGATAGACAGGATCAGCACAGTCGCCAGCGACGAAGACACCAGGAAGCTTCGTACGTGGTGTGCCGTCAATCTTCTTCAGATAGCCCACCTCATCGGTATCAAGCCATTCTTTAAAGATGGCTGTATTGGGCGTATGGCCAATAGCGAGGAAAAAACCATCAATTTGGATGTCTACAAGCTCTTCGTCAGCCTCACCTTTACGTTTTACCAGATGAGCACCCTCGACGCCATTCTCGCCAAAGAGTCCCAACGTGTTGTGCTCAAAAAGAATCTCGATGTTCTCACGCTCCATCACGCGCTGCTGCATGACCTTAGAGGCACGCAGGAAGGGCTTGCGGACAATCATATACACCTTCTTGGCCAATCCGCTCAGATAGAGCGCATCCTCGCAAGCCGTATCGCCACCGCCAACCACAGCAACCGTCTTCTTGCGATAGAAGAATCCGTCGCAGGTAGCACAAGCAGAGACACCTTGTCCGTTGTATTTGCGTTCGTCGTCGAGTCCCAGATACTTTGCTGAAGCTCCGGTGGCAATAATCACCGTATCAGCCTCTAATTCACGTCCTGCATCGTCCCAAGCCTTGTAGGGACGAGCGGAAAGGTCGACCTTGACGATTTCTCCGTCGCGAATGTCTGTGCCAAAGCGCTCAGCCTGTTCGCGCAGGTCCATCATCATCTGATTGCCGTCTACTCCCTGGGGATAACCCGGAAAGTTTTCCACTTCGGTAGTCTGCGTGAGCTGTCCACCGGGCTGCATGCCGCTATACTCTATAGGACTGAGATTAGCGCGGCTGGCATAAATAGCAGCGGTATACCCTGCGGGCCCGCTGCCAATAATCAAACATTTTGTATGCTCCATCATCTTTAAATGAGAAATGAGTAATGAGAAATGAGTAATTATGATTACCCACTACCGATTATTTCTCGAGTTCTTCTTTAATCTGTTGTTCAATCACTTCAAGCTTCTCAGTAGGCTCAAAGCGGGCCACCACTTGTCCTTTCTTGTTAATAAGGAACTTAGTGAAGTTCCACTTGATGTCGTTCTTCTCCTTATAGTCAGGATCAGCTTTCGACAGCATATCGTCGAGAATATGTGCGATGGGGTGTTCCATATCCCAGCCGGCGAAGCCCTTCTGCTCCTGCAGGAAGAGGAACAGCGGCTCAGCATCTTCGCCATTCACCTTTACCTTCTTGAAACGAGGAAATTCGGTGCCGAAGTTCAGTTTGCAGAACTCGTGGATGCTCTCGTCAGTACCGGGAGCCTGCTGGCCAAACTGGTTGCAGGGAAAATCAAGAATTTCAAAACCCTGGCTGTGATAGTCTTTATAAAGCTTCTCCATCTCATCATACTGAGGGGTAAAACCACACTTGGTAGCCGTATTGACAATCAGCAGCACCTCGTTGGCATACTCTTTCATTGACACATCCTTGCCTTTTCTGTCTTTGACAGAGAAATCATAAATAGTTTTCATTTTGCGTTGTAATAGTTTGTGATAGTATTTTTAAAATCCTCTGCGAAGATACGAAAATTCCTTGTGACTACCAAAGTTTTTAGGATTTTTTATTTAAACCATTCACTAAGTGTCAGCTTACTTTCCACTTCGTCCTCAATATCATCTGGCAAATTACAGAAGAAATCAATACCTGTTATCTCTTCCAGACGATTAACCTTAATGGCGTAATTTTTAAGTTCCTCTTTCTGGCGATCCTCATCAGCATGTATCAACAAGAAAGCGATAGCTGCATATTTTCCCGGAGTCTTTTTTAGCAGTGCCATAAAGAAATATTTGGGCACTATATGATTACCTATAGTAGTTCCAAGGACATATTCCGGATTATCAATGGTACCACCTTTACATATAAATAAGGTGTCGTTAGGATTTACATTGGGCTTTTGATTTCCATTCCCCCATTTACGCACTTCTGACTCCAGCTTTTGCCAAAGCTTTTCATTAAATCTTCCTACCTGTGGCATGATGTTCGTCATGTAGAAAGTCTGTCTATTGGCTTCTGGATCATAAATTCGGTCCTGAGAGGCACAAATATGCCCTTTCTGGTAATAACTTCCTGTACCTGGATAGAAACTTTTACTCAGTTCATTATATGTTGCTTGCTGTTCGTATTCAGGAACCAAAGGGTCGTAGGCCCATGGGTCACCATTTGGATAAAGGGAACTACGACTATACTTCTCCTGCCTGTTAGAAGCATCCATTCTCCAACACACCCACCGTGTTGCTCTTTTTTGATGATCCCACTCCAAAGCATACGTCATACCATATTGGGCAGTGGAGTGGATGATAGTCTCACTGTTTACGTCGCCCTTCAGCTTGGGGAACTCCAAACGATACTGAGCCTCTGCAGGACCAGTAGTATTCTTATTGTTGTTGACGTTGGTCGGAGTGGGCTCCGGATTAGTCTTAGGCTCGGGATTTCCGCCACCATCGTCACCACCTCCGCTACATGCCGCCAATGCAAAAAGGGCAGCCAGGAGTATGAGATACTTTTGAGTTTTCATAGTCTTGAATTTGTTAGTTCCGGCTTTTTGTATAGCATAGTTTTCGTATTTAGCTGATAAAGGCGCGACCATAGGCATATGCAACTACCTTGGACGCGCCTTAGATGTCTTGTTCTGTAGCGTGAAATATCTTATTTCTTCGCAGCCTTACCGTAGCGGCTCATGAACTTGTCGACGCGACCAGCGGTGTCGACGAGCTTGCTCTTACCGGTATAGAACGGGTGAGAAGTGCTCGAAATTTCAATCTTTACCACAGGGTAAGTTTCGCCTTCGAACTCTACGGTGTCATTCGTCTTAGCGGTAGAGCGCGAGAGGAACATATCGCCGTTGGACATGTCCTTAAACACGACGGGGCGATAGTTT
>CAMHUU010000050.1 GCA_946188395.1 uncultured Prevotellaceae bacterium
CGTCCTCGTAGAGGTCCATCTTGAACTGGTCCATGGCCTCCATGCCGTCGCTGGTTTCCAGCATCGAGCGGATATTGGTAAGCCATTCGTCGAGTCCCGATTCACTTCTCACCCCCTTGTAGCGCCAATGGGCAGCCACGCCGCGTTCTGCCACTTCGTCCATGCGCTCCGTTCTGATTTGCACCTCGACCCATTTGTGCTCAGGGCCAAGAACGGTGATATGCAGACTTTCGTAACCATTTGATTTCGGTACACTTATCCAATCTCGCAAACGTTTTGGATTAGGTTGGTACATCGACGTAATAATGGCAAAAGTCTGCCAGCATTGCATCTTCTCCTTTTCCGCCGGAGCATCCAGAATGACGCGAATGGCAAACAGGTCGTACACACCCTCGAACGGACACTTCTGTTTCTTCATCTTTTGCCAGATGGAGTGTATCGACTTGGTGCGTCCTTTGATATGAAAGGTCAGTCCTGCTTCCGTCAGTCGCTGTTCAATGGGCTTGATGAAACTGTCGATATAGGCATCGCGGCTTTTCTTCGTTTCGCTTAACTTGTCTTTGATCAGGTAGTACGCATCGTGCTCCATGTATTTCAGCGACAGGTCCTCCAGTTCCGACTTCAGCTTGTAGAGACCCAACTTGTGGGCCAGCGGGGCATACAGGTAGGCTGCTTCCTCGCTGACTTTGTGTTTGGCTTCCTGCTGGTCGGTGTCGCGAATCTGGCGCATCAGGTTCACGCGGTCGGCAATCATAATCAGAATCACGCGCATGTCTTCTGCAAACGAGAGCAGCAGATTGCGGAAGTTCTCCGTCTCGATGACGGGATTCTTTTTATATAATTGTTGTATGCGCTGCAGACCGCGCAGAATGCGGGCTACTGATTCGCCGAAGTCGCTCTGAACGTCGTCGATAGTCAGATAGCCTTCCTCCACGCTGGGGCGTAGCATGATGGCGATGACGGCATCACGACGGAGACCTATTTCCTCGACCACCAGCTGGGCAGTCTGAAAACCGAGTAGGATGGGGTTGAGCCCAAATACGTTGCGTTGCATTTGCTGTTCTTCGATAGCTCGCGTCAGATGATGGCGCATGAGCATCTCGTCGTCCTTTTTCAAGGAGTCGCCTAAAAGTGTGCGGACTTCGTTGTATAGCGTCAGCGTTTCTTCTTTTTCCTGCTGGGTAAATTCAAATCTAACCATAATTGTGCTACAAAGATACAAATTTATTGCAGAACCACAAAATGAAATCTCATAAAAAAACGTTTACGTTGATTTTTACGTATTATTTTCACTCGAATTTTGGCCGTTCCGAAAAATTGTCGTAACTTTGTAGCCAATAATTCAAACTTTTAAATTAACGTAATACTAAAACAAATGGCAAAAATTGTAACATTAGGTGAGATTATGCTCCGCCTGTCGCCCATGGGCAACGACCGTTTCATTCAGAGTGAATCATTCCGCATCATCCCTGGCGGTGGTGAGGCTAACGTGGCAGTCAGCGTGGCAAACTATGGTCACGAGGCTTATTTCGTTTCAAAGCTGCCCAAGCACGAGATTGGACAGATTGCTGTGAACGCACTCCGCCGTTATGGCGTTAATACCGAGTTCATCGCTCGTGGTGGCGACCGCGTAGGTCTGTACTATGCTGAGACCGGTGCTTCGATGCGTCCTTCAAAGGTTATCTACGACCGTGTTCATTCTTCTATCGCCGAGGCTGATCCTAAGGATTTCGATTTCGATAAGATCATGCAGGGCGCTGCCTGGTTCCATTGGAGTGGCATCACACCCGCCATCAGCGACAAGGCTGCTGAGCTCACCAAGCTGGCTTGCGAGGCTGCTAAGCGTCATGGTGTAACAGTTTCTGTTGACCTGAACTTCCGCAAGAAGCTGTGGACCTCTGAGAAGGCTATCTCCATCATGCGCCCGCTCATGCAGTATGTAGATGTATGCATTGGTAACGAGGAGGATGCTGAGCTCTGCCTTGGCTTCAAGCCCGATGCTGACGTTGAGGGTGGCCAGACCGATGCTGCCGGCTACGAGGGTATCTTCAAGCAGATGATGCAGGAGTTCGGCTTCAAGTATGTTGTTTCTACGCTCCGCGAGAGCTACAGCGCAACGTTCAACGGTTGGAAGGCTCTGATCTACAATGGTAAGGAGTTCTATCAGTCGAAGCGTTACGAAATCAACCCGATCATCGACCGCGTAGGTGGTGGTGACTCGTTCTCGGGTGGTCTGATTCATGGTCTGCTCACCAAGCCGACTCAGGGCGAGGCTCTTGAGTTTGCTGTAGCTGCTTCTGCTCTGAAGCACACCATCAACGGTGACTTCAACCTGGTAGGTGTTGACGAGGTAGAGAGTCTGGCTGGTGGTAATGCTAACGGTCGCGTACAGCGTTAAGCTAATTGACAATTGATAATTGATAATTATAATTATGAAACAGTTTGAATACAAAGTGGTAACCCGACTCGTCGGTGTTGAAAAGAAACTGAATGAACTTGGCTTCGAAGGCTGGGAACTTGTAGCCGTTGAGTGTGGTACTTACTTTTTCAAACGTGAATATAAAGGATAATTATGGCAAAGTTTGATAAGTTTCAGGTGATGGCAAAGATTGCCGAAGCACCTATGGTTCCTGTGTTCTATCACAAGGACGTTGAAGTTTGCAAAAACGTCGTTAAGGCTTGCTACGAGGGTGGCGTTCGTGCTTTCGAGTTTACGAACCGCGGCGACTTCGCTCACGAGGTATTCGGCGAGTTGTCAAAGTGGGTTAACAAGGAGTGCCCCGAGCTGGCTCTCGGTATCGGTAGCGTCGTCGATGCTCCTACGGCATCGCTGTACATCCAGCTGGGTGCCAACTTCGTCGTTGGTCCGTTGTTCAACCCCGACATCGCTGTTGTCTGCAACCGTCGTTGCGTGACTTACTGCCCAGGCTGTCTCACCCCGTCTGAGATTGGCAAGGCACAGGAGGTAGGCTGCGACTTCACCAAGGTATTCCCTGGCGACGTGGTTGGTCCGAACCTCATCAAGGGTCTGATGGCTCCTATGCCTTGGTCGAAGATCATGGTAACTGGTGGCGTAGCTCCCGAAGAGGAAAACCTCACCAAGTGGTTCAAGGCCGGCGTCTTCTGCGTAGGCATGGGTTCAAAGCTCTTCCCCTCCGACAAGGTGAAGGCTGGCGACTGGCAGTATGTGACCGACAAGTGCAAGGAGGCACTCGGTTATGTGGCTAAGGCTCGCGCTTAATTCGCTGTTAGCACTAATAGTCTTTTCAGCTTGTTCATCGCCCGATAGGCAGGCGATGGACAGGCTGAATATTTTATCTTATGCCTATCATTATCGTAACATTGACTCTGTAGAGTACTACGCTTCGGCAGCGAAGAATACCGCTGAAGGAGTGAATAATCTGGCCTTCGTCAAGATGGTCCGGATGGACTATCAAGCCGCCGAGGACTATCTGAACCAGATTCCCGAGATGACCGACAACCAGTTGGAACTTTTGGTGTGCTATGTGCAGCAGATGCGTCTCTGTCAGCGCCGTTCCCATAACAAGGATTTCCACGACTTTCGCGAACGTGCCATCACCTGCATGAAGCGTATCGACGAAGAGCGCAACCAGTTGGACGAGCGCCAGCAGCAGCGGTTGCGCTATGCCGAGACCGAGTTCGCCATCGTCAACTCCACCTATTATTATTATGTGGGTTTGGAGAATCAGTCTATCGACGCCCTGATGGCCATTGATCCCAACGAGGTGCGTCGCGACACGGCACAATACCTGAACTACTTGTATAATATTGGTGCTGGCGGCATCATTACCGAAGGCAGTCCCGACGATATCTATCAGGAGGAGATGGAGCATCTGACGCGCTGTCTGACTATTGCTCAACGATTCCATTACCCCTATTTCGAGGCACAGGCCAAGGAGGCTTTGGCCGACCATACCGGCGACCTGCAACTGGCCCAGGAGGCACTCCACTTGTTCGAGGCCTATGGCGACATCTACCAGATTGCCGGTGCCCATCGCACGCTGGCGTCGTGCTATCATGCCCTGGGCGACGACGTCATGGCCCTCGAACATTTGAATAAGGCGCTATCCGACAGTACCATCAATCAGGCCCCCGACCTGGTGGCCAGCATCCGCGAACAGCTCAGCGTGGCTTATGCCGCCCTGAACGACAAGTCGGCCAGCGACTATAACCGCAACCTCTATCTCGACATTCAGGAGCAGACCCGTCAGGACCGCGAGTTGGAGGCTCGTGCAGCCCAGTACGACAAGGCTTCCGAACAGCTCAACTGGATGTTGATTGCTGTCGTTTGTGCCATTGTGTTGCTGCTGTTCCTGTTGTGGCTGTTCAACTACCTCAACCGTCGCAGCAAGGACGACCACCAACTGGTCGACCTGCTGGAACAGAAAGCCGAGGACCTGCAGGTGCGCCGCTTGAGTGTCGAGCGCTCCGAGCGCCGCCATCTCGACCAGCGTGCCAAGGTGTCGATGGTGATGGGCATTCTGCCGTTCATCGACCGCATTCGCCACGAGGTGAGCCGTCTCGACCGTGCCGACGTGGCCGACCGTCAGGAAAGCCTGGATTACATTCGCGAGCTGACCGATAAGATTAACGAGCAGAACGACATGCTGACACAATGGATTCAGCTGCGTCAGGGCGAGTTGAATCTCCACATCGAGAGTTTCCCCCTGCAACCGCTGTTCGACATTGTGGCCCGCGGTCGCACATCGTTCGAAATCAAGGGCGTCACGCTCACCGTGGAACCCACCGAGGCCGTAGTCAAGGCCGACCGTGTGCTGACCCTTTTCATGATTAATACGCTGGCCGATAATGCCCGCAAATTCACGTCCCAGGGTGGCGAGGTCACCGTCTCTGCCTCCGAACAGGACGACTATGTCGAGCTCAGCGTCCGCGATACGGGCTGTGGCATGGCTCCCGAACAGCTTGCCCACGTCTTCGACCACAAGGTCATTGGCGACCACGGCTTCGGACTCATGAACTGTAAGGGCATCATCGAGAAGTACCGCAAAATGAGCCAGCTGTTCAGCGTCTGCCAGCTGTCGGCCGAAAGCCAGCAGGGCAGGGGCTCGCGATTCTTCTTCCGCCTGCCAAAGGGCGTTAAGAGGGTTTGGGTAGGTATTTTAGGTTTCTTAGGATGTCTGCCGGCCATGGCTGTCGACTATCAGAGCAAGGCTCACGTCTTTGCCGATTCGGCCTATTTCTGCAACATCAACGGGCAGTACCAGCGCACGCTCCAGTTTGCCGACTCCTGCCGCGAATGCCTTAATCAAGCCTACCTGCAGCGCCATCCCAAGGGCCAGCTGCTGATGCAGGCTAATGGCGACACCTCGCCCCTGCCTGCCGAGATACAATGGCTGCACGACAGTGTCGACGTCAACTATCAGGTCATTCTCGACATCCGCAACGAGAGTGCCGTGGCGGCCCTTGCACTCCACGAATGGCAGCTATACGCGTATAATAATAAGGTGTATACCCAGCTGTTCAAGGAACTCTCGGCCGACAACACGCTGACCGACTATTGCCGCATCATGCAGCAGTCGCAGTCTAACAAGCGCATCGCCATCATCCTGTTGGTGGTCATCCTGCTGCTCATCGTGCCTGCCTACTACATGCTCTACTACCGCCACAGGCTCTACGACCGCCATTGCCGCGAGCGCATGCAGCTCGACAATCTTGAGCTGGCCGACGACGAGTTGCGACGTGCCGAACTCGAGGATTCCAAGTTGCATGTGGCCAACAGCGTGCTCGACAACTGTCTGTCGGCGCTGAAGCACGAGACGATGTACTATCCCTCGCACATCCGCCAGCTTGTCGACAAGGGCGATGTCGGTTCGCTGTCCGAGGTCACCCTTTACTACCGCGAGCTCTATGGCATGCTCAGCGCGCAGGCCATGCGTCAGGTCGAACAGGTCAAGCTGCACGTCACGCGAACCACGTTCCTGGGACATCCCGTCTTGGGCAACGACAACATGCTGCGCTATCTGGCCGACATGCTGAAGCCCCAGACCGTCGAGGCCCAGCAGAAGGACGACCACTACATCGTCTTCACCGTGACCCGCCAGGAGCCGTTGCCGGAAATCGACTACCTGCGCTGTCGGCAGATTGTGCGCGATCATGGCGACGCCACCCATCGTCGTGCCTGCGGTATCTCGCTCACCACTCACGACTCACCACTCACGACTATAACAATAACACTACCAACATATCACCATGGACAAGTTTAAACTTATTATCGTCGAGGACGTGCCCCTCGAACTCAAAGGCACGGAAGGCATCGTTCGTAACGAGATTCCCGAGGCAGAAGTGATCGGTACTGCCGACGACGAGCTGTCGTTCTGGCGTCTCATCAAGAAACAGCAACCCGACCTTGTGCTGCTCGACCTCGGCCTGGGCGGTTCCACCACCGTGGGCGTCGAGATTTGCCGACAGACCAAGGAGATGTATCCGCAGGTCAAGATACTCATCTTCACCGGCGAGATATTAAACGAGAAGCTGTGGGTCGACGTGCTCGATGCCGGGGCCGACGGCATCATTCTCAAGAGCGGCGAACTGTTGACGCGTCACGATGTCCGTTCCGTCATGGAGGGCAAACAGCTGGTGTTCAACGAACCCATCCTGAAGCGCATCGTTGAACGCTTCAAACGCTCTGTATCCTCCGAGTTGGCCAGTCAGGAGGCACTCATCGACTACGAAATCGACGAATACGACGAACGTTTCCTGCGCCACCTGGCCCTCGGCTATACCAAGGAGCAGATTACGACCCTGCGCGGCATGCCCTTCGGCGTGAAGAGCCTCGAGAAGCGCCAGAACGAACTGGTCAAGAAGCTGTTCCCCGGCGGCGAGAGTGTCAATGCCACGCGACTCGTCGTCCGCGCCCTCGAATTGCGCATCCTCGATATCGATAACCTCGTGCCCGATTCAGAGTGAAGAAACTATTTCCCTATATCGCCTTGGCGTTGGCGCTGGCCCAACTGCTGCTCATTCTCACGTCGTGGGTGTGGAGTGCTGCCATGCCCTTGAGTGGCGTGCGCAGCATGCTCTCCAGCGAGGGCATACGCTGGTTCCTTGGCCACTTTGCCGAACTCATGGCATCGCCTTTCCTCATCTGGCTGCTGCTGGGTGCCATGGCTTATGGCGCCGTCGTTCGCTGTCGAAGCCTGCAGGGCAACAGCTATCGCTCCAGCCGTGCACGCCTCATCTCTGTTGTCTTTCTGGTGATTTATGTTGGGGTAGTCCTGCTGCTCACCGTGTCGCCTCATGCCGTACTGCTGTCGGCCAGCGGACTGCTATGGCCCTCGCCGTTCTCTGCCAGCCTGGTGCCCATAACGGTTTTCGGCATCCTACTGGCTGCCATCCTCTACGGCGTGGTGGCGGGCACATTCCAGACGCTTTCCGAAATCTACGATTCCCTCGTCTACGGACTGCGCCTGTGTGCCCCCCTGTTGCCCATTTATGTGCTGTTTATGCAGCTGTTCGAGTCATTCCGGTTCGTGCTCCCCTGACGGACCGATGATGTTCTCGATGCGCAGCTGTACCAGTCCGGCTGGCACGCGCACCTCCACCACGTCGCCCACCTTCTTGTTCAGAAGGGCCTGGGCGATGGGCGATTTAATCGAGATCTTTCCTTCCCGTAGGTTCGCCTCGTGCGGACTGGCTATCGTGTAGCTCATACGTGCCTGTGTCTTCAGGTTGGTCATCTCCACCTTGCACAGCAGTCCGACGACATCGCTGGCCAGTCGCGACGTGTCCACCACACGGGCATTCTCAAGCACCCGCTGCATGAAACGTATACGACCCAGCAGCCGCCCTTGTTCGCGCTTGGCGGCATGATATTCGAAGTTCTCGCTGAGGTCGCCCTTGTCGCGAGCCTCGGCAATGGCATCCCTGACCTGCGGCAGGTCTACTGTCTCCAACTGACGGAGTTCGGCCACGAGCTTGTCGTAGCCCTCTTGTGACATATATTCCATATAATCTTGTTCTTCTAAGCTGCAAATTTACGACAACTTTTCCGGACTACCAAAATATCAGCCTTCTTTTTTGTTTTATCGTATCCTTGAAGTGAAAATCCCCGCAATTTCTTTGGAAGTTGCAGGGGATTTTCGTCATTTGTAGTAGCCGAGGCGCACATCATGCCAAGCTGTCGTGTATCATGGGGTATGTCCCCGTGATAGACGAGCGAAAGTAACGATTCTTTTCCATCGCCACTTAATCAAAACAGCAGGTCCCCCGAATCAGGAACCTGCCGTTTCGTTTGTTTTTAAACTGTCATCTGTCATTTGTCACTTTTCTTGTCAACAACCTGAAAACAGTCTTTGTCCAACTTTGTTATTAACTTCCTTCTAACCCATTGGCTGATCATGTTGCCTGTACCCTTTTCTTCCATTCCGTTCTTCAAGCGGGCAACGACAACAGCGTTATAGTTAAAGCGGCCTTGCTCGTCTTTCTCGATTTGTTCCAATAGGTTTGCCGGGCCACGGCTCGATGTCTTCACCTGACTGTCGGCATGGCGAATCAGGTCTCCAAAGAAGTGAAGCTTCAACCACAGGTCGTAGTGCAGACTCCAGCGACAGAAGCCCTCAATGGCCTTCTCCCATTTTTTGCCATTGGCTGCGTACAAGATACATGCTTTTCGAAAAGCCGCTACCAAGGCACGATGCCCCAAATTGTCAAGCACTTCATCGCCCGACTTCACTACAAAGTCGTCAAGTTCTGCCTTCAGTCGATTCGCCATGCGAATGGCTTGTGAGCACCTGATTTCGCCATGCACCTGGCGTAGATTGTCAATGTAGTACTTCAGCCCTGCATCGTACTTCTCGTCATAACGTCCATGAATTGGCGCAGACGATCCGAGTTCGCGCTTTGGAACTGTAGCGAGTACAAGGCGACTGATAGGGCCGTCGGTCATGTTGTTACGAAAGTAGTAGACCGCCTTACTGGGTGTCGTTGAAGAATTCCAGTTGATGCTGAGGGGACCTTGATAGGTGATGCTTTGGCTGCCCACACGCTCCTGTCCGAAAGGATTATCCTCGTCATCGGCCATCTTTAGGTAGGTGAAGGGACAATTTGGTCCTGGCTTATAGCCCTCAACGGCAAACCACTGGTCGAGTTCTATCATACGTGTATGGACTATTTTGCCCTGTGAGTCAGCCATCAGTTCCGACAGACGAGCCTTAGTGATATCGGCTGCAACGCTTTTCACAGCCACGTTGGGACGTTCGGGCTTGTCTTCGTTCTGACTCTTGCGGTTATACTCCTTCTTGTACTTTTCCAGAATAATGCGATTAGGGCCGTCTTCTGCTTTCTGCGGTGCTTCCAGATGCTTCAACATATGTTTGGTAGTGCTGTCTTTACCACCTCCAGTGATAGCCATTATTAGGCAATTCCCTCGAGGCTCTCTGGGAGTATTGTCTATATAAACAAATTTAGCATCGCAGTACATGCCCAGTGGCGGGAACATAGCTTGAGCGGCAGTTTCCTTACTCATTGCGGGAACAGGACCCGTAGCGGCCTTGACGAAACGTGGCGTTGCACTTTTCGACAACTGAGGTGGGACTGTACTGCCATAGATGTCGGCCAGCGATGCAGCATCGCCATAGATAATCGTAGGTGTTTCATCCACTTGAGTATCAGTCTGAGCTGTCGATTTTGCAGGACTGATTTTGCGACTGGCGGCAAACACCTGACGCTGGAACTGTGTCAGTTTCGCGCTATCGTCGGTATACTTGGCGTAGAAGTCGGTCACCAGCTGCTGACATTCCTTCTCCTTGAAATACGTCGGTGTCATTTCCTGCATGACGCCCAAGAATTCAGGCTTTTTCAAAAGCTGGGTAGCACCTACCGACAGGATGGACTTCACGGCATTGTGTCGGCCACCAATATCAACCAGGTCATTCGCACTGAGTCCTGCCTCCTTCAGACACTCTTTCACGATGAATCGTGTACGGTCGTCGGCAGCCGCAATCTCTGTTGTTGCACTTTGCACTTGAGCCGTTGGGACTTTTGTTGCTGTCTCGGGTTTCTTCAGCGGACGGCCATCCACATCGAGACCACGCATCAGGAAAGCCTCACGACGCTCCTCTACTTCCTCGTCAGTCAGTGGCTGCAGCCAACGCTCCGAGCGGTACACCTCGTCGCCAGTCATGTTGATGTAGCGTTCGGGGGTAGTGCAACTTTCATCGTAGGGAACTCCAATCTCCTCACAAAAGGCCTTCTGAGCCTCTTCTATGGTCATGCCCACTGGCATACGAAGCCAGATGTGGCACTTCATACGAGGAGAACGGTCAATGTACTCCACCATGCCTTGGAACTCTGACATCTCGTCTTCGTTCAACTCCAGTGCACGCTTGATGGCCTGCTCGACAAACTCCTTTTTGTCGATATCATTGCACGTCTTGTAGGTGAACGCCTCGGGAATGATGTCGGCCTGAGCACGGTGGTTGTTACGGAACTGCGAGTAGTGCGGACAGATGGTAGGCAACTGGTCCTTCACCTCCTCACGACCCTCGTCACGAATCTCGGAAAGCATCTTGGGCAGGTCCTCACGTTTGAGCATTTCCAAAATCTGCTCAGCCGTTCCAGGCTCTGCAAAACCTCGATTGTACTTCTTCTCGATCTCACCCGTCGTACTATTCTTCAGACGGGGATTCATTGCAAAAATAGGTTTTGTCATATTATTGATCTTGTTTTTTGTTTTTTATAAAAAGTACGCGCCTCTACTATAGCGCAAAAGCGCGCACCGGGTTTACTTAGTTGTGATTCGCAATCTTTACACCGTTTTCACGAGCGCAGTTGAGAATCTTCGCGTAGAGAGTCCACAGCATGTTGTCGATGTGCGGAATACCAGTCGTTGCCAGAGCTTCACCACGACAGCAGTCTGTCAGGCTCTCGGCAATCCAAAGGGCTGCCCACTCGCTGTATCCGCGCAGGCTTTCCTTCATCTCCTCCTGGAGCTTCACAGGCACCCATTCGGGCGTGGTCATCTCCAGAACATCCAATGCAAATCCGTCGATGTCAATCGGATCTACAGTCGTTGCCTTGTGTGTGTTAATATAGGTCGTCACACGCTTGGCGGGTTTCTTACTACAGCCCTGCATCAAGGCTTTTCTGAGCTGTTGCAGCTCGTCTTGTTTTTTGTTGCTGCGCTGAGCAGCGCGATTTCTCTTTTTCATCTTTGTTGATGTTTTAAAGAGTTTATGCCTTGCACTCCAGTCACCATAGGCGTTTTCAGCAACTGGCGGGTACCGTGCTCCGTTTTTTATATACCCTAATGTACGCGTAAATATGTATTTTCTTTATTTCCTTTTAAAACCAATTCTATTCATCACGAACCGAATTGGGGTGTAGCAACGCTTTGCTACTTTAGCAAATTCATCATTCGTTGAGAGAACTATGATCGAATACTTGAGTCGAATCCATTTCTGAATTGCTCGGTGCAAAGGTTCTGAATAACCTTTTGTAATTCCAAAAATATTTAGCATTTTCTTTTGTCTCTAAATTCAATCATTTTTCTTTCTTGTAAATATCTGTTTTACAACATATTATGATTATTTTACGGATATACGTCATTGAAAAAATGAAATGTTTATGATAAAACGAAAAAGTTATTCAGCATTCGCATACTTTTTGCCTATCATTTTAGCAGCCTCAACCAGTAGTTTAGCATCTGGATTTTTATATAGCTTATTATGCATGCTGAGCTTTTTTACAGCAGTGTCAGAATTGTACTTGAACAACTTAAACACTTCTTTTAAATCCCTCTTCTGTAGTTCTTTCTTGTTGAATATCTGCGATTTAAGTATTTCACCAAGGAAAGGAAAAATAAATGTTACACCAATTGGCTTTTTAGTTTCATGTAGATAAGCGGTAATATAATTATGGTGGTTACGATACAATTCATCTATCATCTTACAGAATCCATTAGAATCAAATAGGAAGGTATAGTTTCCTGGAATTCCCCTTGCGTGAGTATTTATCAGTTGATTATTAAGCAACTTTGAAATTTTCCGTGCAATAGCCTTAAGACGCTTACACCAGATCAACTCGATAGGTTCTTTCAGAGGTTCTTCTTTGCTAATTTGATTTAGGGGGACAAAAGAATCATCCTCCTCAACGTTGTCAGTAGCAAGATTGATTGTAAGCCAACCTTTCTCTTCCCATTCTTTTAACAGGTCTTTTACTCCTTGTGGGCATTCTTTCTTTATTTTTATCTGCATAGTTCTTCCAAGCCGGAATTAGTCCGAAAGCTTTGAAGTACTGAGATTTTATGGTTGTGGGTTTACTGGGCCTTCTGCAAGGTACGCACTTTTAAAGGCGTTGTCAAGGGCCGCAGAACAATTGTTGTTACCTATTTAAAAATGCAACAACAAAGAGGATTTATGAGCGGACACCGTTTCCCCAATCAAATAAAGAAATGGAACCTCCATATATAAAGAACATGCGCGCGTATATCGTATATAGTGTATAATATTAAATTAACAATAAATATTATACTAAGTATATTATAATATCGCGCGCATAAACCCTCTCCGGAAAAAAACTCTGATTATGATTGGGGGGGCAAAACAAAAAGAAGGAACCTCATCGGCTCCTCCCCACACTAACTTGCACCCCTTTCCGTCCGCAAAGGTAATGGTTTTTGCTGAGAGTAGCAAGAATAATTTGTGAAAAAAGAATTGCACTTGATTTATATCAATACTTCTAATAACTGCGATTTTAAACTGTCATCCGTCATTTGTCATTATTACCTCTAAAAGAGGTAATTTACATAAAAGTTCTGTGCTGCGCGCTTATTTACAATTGGCTAAATAGTTCTAATTGTGTACCGCTCTTTTTCAAAGTCCAATAATTATCGCCAGATCTTTGTCCGATGTCTTCTAATACGCTTAAGATTGTCTGGTTCTCTGGTGTAGTCCCATTCTTCAAAAGGGGTATTACTTCTAATATGATTTCATCGAAAGTGACAGGCTTGTTCTCTCGTTCCATACGGCGTAAGAAACTCGTCAAGAAATACTTGATACGAAGTTTTACATCAATATGGGTAGCGAATTTAGTATTCTTTCGAATATAAAACGTCTCATTTTGCTCATCATAATCGAAATTATTCATTAGTATGGGAGTAAGGTCAGTATATTCTTTCTTCAACAAATCTAAGAATCCCAACTCAAGCCCTTTCACAATCAATTCATCATTGATTTGTTCAAGTGTAGCACCATTATTCTTTGCTATGACTCCTTCAATGGTCTGCATAACAACATCGGCCATCTCCATACCAAGATGTGCCTTCATGATTGCTTTGGGGTTTCGTACTTTCTTGAAATTAATAATCAGCTGACCGCTAAGCACAGTAAACGGATGCTGTCTTTTCTTAAAACTCGACTGACCATTCTTCTGCGGGACGGCACCAACATATTCGAATCCGCATCGCTCGGCCGTATCAATTATTAAATGCCAGAATTCAGGATCTTTGTGGGCAAATACGAAAGACATCCAGCGATCAAACTTTAAGACGCGGTACATTTCTTGAATGCTTTTGGCAATGAGGGTGTTATATTCCTTCTTTGTTTTAGAATGGTCTCCTCCCTCAATTGCTTCGTTTTTAAAGTCTTCTTCAGTTACGTCCAAGTCCAGCCATGCATTCCACATTGCAGATAGGTCAAGATATGGTATTTTTGCGCCATATGGTGGGTCGGTATAAATATAATCTATACTTTCAGAAGGGATAAAATGCAAATCTGTTGCAGAGCCTTTTACTATCTTTAGATGGTCTGAAGTCTGCTCATTAATGTAATAACGAAGTTCTTTCTTTGCCTCAAGTATTTTCTTCAATCGTATTTCGTAGTACTTCATTACCTCAAGCTCTACAGGATGCGGAGCTATACGGTATCTATAATATGCAAACGCACTCGCATTTCCTCTACCTTCAGATCTATCTGATGACTGATGATAAGTCAAGTTGATTTTTGTAAGTAGGCCAGAGAACATTAACATGAGTGTCTTTCTAACGCTATCGCTCTTCTGCTTAAGGATGAGATGTTTTAACAATCCTAGCTGAGCCTTTTGTTTGTCGCTAAAAAGCAAGTCCGCTGTTGGCACATCTGAACCTCGAGCAAGTTTTATAGGCTTTGGTTGAGGATAATTTTGTAAAGCCTCTTTTATCTCCTCATCCGTTTTAGGCTCTTTCTTCAGATATTTCGTTTTTATTTCATTAAAAGCAGTAATAAGTTCTTGCTGGTTTACACATGTTGTCAAAGCATCAACCATAAAGATAGCCATTGGGTTGATGTCTACATTGATACCTTGTCGATTAGTCATCAAGGCCTCAATAGCTGTTACGCCACTCCCACCAAAAGGATCAAGAACGACGTCGCCTGGAAGTGTAAAATTCTTAATATATGTTTGTACAATATCCCAAGACTGTTTTGTAAAATAGCCATGTACGCCAAAGTGACGTTTAGCGGTCTGCTTGTGAGCAATAACTTCCCCTGGTAACCTTTGTTTCAAGTAATCAAAATCTGACTTCCTTGTCGATTCATATACGACCTGCTTTCCTATTTGGAAACTATTGGATGAAAGAAGATTTTTGAGCTTGTCAATATAGAAATCTATCTCATCAAGCTGAAAGAATAAAATTGGTTCATTATTTCCATCAGTTCGATAGAGAGAAAACTCAATACCATTACATAGTGCAAAATAATTGCTTCTAATTTCCGGATGTACTGCATAACTATATACTTGCCCCACATAATCTTCATCAAGTAGATTCTCTCGTGGTCCTTTTGCGTCAAGTACCCAAGCGTATCGGTTTTCAATCCTTAAAATATAGTCTGGGACAAGATGGATTGGGTATTTCTTATTTGATCCGATTTTCAGAAAGGGATGTTGTAATGTAAGACTACGAACGATGTTGTTTTCTCCATACCCCAAAAACTTAAGAAGTGGAAGGATAATAACTTCACGAACACTGTCTTCTTTAAATTCGTGATTGTCTTTTAATCCACGGAAATCTAAGTTGCCCCAAAGAATCTCTTTAATTGAATCAGCCATAACAATTGATAGTTTCTGTTATGCACCCAACTATCAATCACGCTGGTACGCAAAAAAGTGTGATGCACCTTTTGCGTTCAGCTCCGAGGTAGCGTAGGAAGGGAACCCCGTCATCTCCACAAGAATGCACCACACCTATGTGTGTGCATCGCTAATTATGGAAATGAAAGATGCCCATTACGACACCTCGTCACGTATTATCTCGTTGCGTTTTTATTCCCAATAAAGTTTCCTACGCTTTTGGCTGAACGCGAAATAATAGCGAATGCTTTCTGTTAGTCCGGATTTCTCCCCGAACCGTTTGCAAAGATAAATAGTTTTTCTGAGACTTCCAAATATTTGCAACTTTTTCTTGCAGAGAAATGACAAATGACAGATGACAGTTTTAAATTGAAGGGGGTAGTGGCAGTAGATGAAGAATATCTATATGAATAAATGTATATTTATACTATATATATAATATTTATAAATAACAATAGTAATACCAAAATCTCCCTAATTGGGGTTGATGGGCTCTGTTTCGAAACTGTCATCTGTCATCTGTCATTCACGTAATCCCTGTCGGGCAATAAGAGCCAAGTATTAGAAAATAAGTGGCTCTTATTGGAAAATAACAGCCAAGTATTGAAAGACAAGAAAATAGTGATTTTTTATTAACGTTTTTTAGGGTATAATTATAGGCGAAATGTTTGGTAATCTGAATATTTTTTCGTACCTTTGTATCATAATAAAAAAGGCGGGAAGGGCCACCCGATGTAGCTGGTCCACGAGTTTCTAATACCACAAAAATCACACAAGGTATGATAGAACTTTATTTGACAAAAGTTACCGAGAATTCGGAACGTGAGCAGGCAGGTAAGCTGTATGCTCGAGTAAGTTACAAAGAGTCGATGACCATCCAGGACATGGCTCGCCACATGTCGGAGCACAACACGGTGTTCAGCGAGGGCTCCATCCTGGGTGTGCTGACTGATTTCGTGAAGTGCGTGCGCGAGCAGGTGCTGAACGGTAACACGGTGAAGATCGACAATCTGGCCATCTTCAAGGCTACCGTCGAGTCGAACGCCCTTGAGGTGCTCTACGACGCTGAGAACGACCGCGTGGCTTCAGCTACGATGGGTACGCTGCCCGAGGGTGCCAAGACTGGTGCTGCCGTGAAGACCGTGAAGCTGTTGGCTCAGAGCACTGGTGAGTTCACCCGCGACGAGCTGAAGAAGGACGTCAAGCTCAGCTGGACCGACAAGACCAAGGCCGAGATTGCTGCAGCCAAGGGAAGCCTCACCCCCGACCCCTCTCCAACGGACGAGGGGAGTGAAAACCAAGGTGGTAGCGGTTCGCAGAACAGCGGTTCGCAGAGCCAGCAGAGCAGCGTAGCGGCTCCTACGATTAGCGGTGTGAGTCCGTTCGAGGAGACCAGCCAGGTAAGCATCAGCGGTCCTGACGGCGCAACCATCTACTATTCGGAGAACGGTGACGATCCTGACGCGAACGACACGCTGTACACCCAGCCCTTCACCATCGATGAGACGACCACCATCAAGGCCATCGCCATCAAGGACGGTGTGAGCAGCCAGGTGACTACGAAGGTGTTCACCAAGGGCACCGGCGGCAGCGGCGGCTTCGAAACGGGCTCTTAAAAGGTTAGCGCCTTCGGGCGCTTTCCTTTTAAAGGTAAAAAGTAAAAATGTAAAAAGTCGGGCTGGCGGTGAGGCTGGTCCGACTTTTTTCATAAAGGTTTATTTTCTTAATTATTGAAGATTTTCAGCCGATTAGTTTCATAATCTGTCGGTCGGTGGCATGAGGCAATAGTTGATGGAAATGATCGGTCAGGCGCTGGTAGGACTCCTGGGGAGTGCGCGGACATTGGCATGCCTGGCGTCCGAGGAGCGTTTCGGGTGTGGTTAGCAGCGACCAGCCCCAGCCGTATTCCCGGCCATGCTTGTCGGTGGGGTAGACGAAATCTTCGGTAACGATGTAACACCCCATCTGCAGGCGGGTGACATAGCCGTCGAACCGGCTGCGCATCTTGGGACCGTCGAAGCCGCAGGCTGCACGCAGTTCGCGGGTGATGAGACTGCCGTGTTCGCCTAACGTAGCCAGAATGGACTCCTCGATGGAGCCTTCGGCGGGTAGGGGATGCTGGCTGCGGCGGTAGTTGCAGAAGTCGGGCCACCAGTCGCGGCTGATGAAGCCGGCTTTCTTGTCGAAGAACTTGCCGTAGACGCAATTGCCCTCGGTGACGACAGAACCTTTCCACTTCCACAGAGGCCAGTCCCAGCCGCCATCGTCGAATACCACATAGCGGCAGTCGTCGGTGACGCACTCCTCGGCAGAAAAACCGTGCACGCCACCATCGAGCAACGGCAGGAACCCTACCTCCTGAATGAAGGCCATGAGTCCTGCCGCTGAATAGATGTCTTTGTGGAACATTTCCGCTACACCTTGTTGTTTATTCTGCCCCGAAGTATTCCTGCAACTCGGCAGAAGCACTTCCTTCGGCATTGGGCAGGTCGCGAATGATTTGTCCGTGCTCCAGCAGGGCGATGCGGGTGGAGATGTCGACGGTGTGCTGCAGGTTGTGGCTCGAGATGAGAATGGTGGCTCCCGTCTGCTGAGCATAGTCCTGCAGCAAGTGTTTCAGCACCAGCTGGCTGGTGGGGTCGAGGAAATTGAAAGGCTCGTCGAGAATGACGGTCTTGGGATGACGGAACAGCGCCGAAATGATGCCGACCTTCATCTTGTTACCTGCCGAGAGGTTGCGGATGAGCTTCTTCTGGCCGAACACCTCGCCATTGGCAAAGCGCTCGAACATCTGCATGCGCTCGTCGGTTTCCTGCTGGCTGATGCCCGACACCTTGCCCAGGAAGGCAAAATACTCCTCGGGGGTGAGGAAATCGATGAGGAATCCTTCGTCGATGTAGGCTCCGACCTCCTGTTTCCAGGCTTCGCTTTCTGCGGGGTTAATACCATCAATCTGCACGCTGCCGTCGTCGGCCTTAAGCAGGTCGAGGAGCAGGCGGAAGAGGGTAGTCTTGCCAGCGCCATTGTTGCCTACCAAGCCCAGGATGTCGCCGTCGTTAATGGTAAACGACGGGATATCGCAGGCGCATGTCTCGCCAAACTGCTTTTTCAGATTTTCTATCTTAATCATAATTATGAATTATGCATTATGCATTATGAATTATGCATTATACTAGTCCTCTTCCGTGGCAGTTCTTGAACTTCTTGCCCGAGCCACAAGGACAGGGATCGTTACGACCAGGCAGCTTGTCCTTGATAATCGGGGTGCGGGGCTGCTGGGCACGAGTGTCCTGAGCAGCGGCGGCGGCCTGGTTGGGGTCGGTCATCTGCTCCTGCGTGAGGCTCTGCTTCGACTCGGTGTACTGCGAACGCTGGGTGTGCTCCTCGGGAGCAGCCTCCTGAACCTGCTGCATCTCAGGAATCTGGGCACGCATCAGGATCGAGACGGAACGGTTGTTCATGACGTTCACCATGTTGTCGAACAGCTTGACGCTCTCGAGTTTGAAGATGAGCAGCGGGTCTTTCTGTTCGTAAGAGGCGTTCTGTACGGAGTGCTTCAGTTCGTCGAGCTCGCGCAGGTTCTCCTTCCA
>CAMHUU010000051.1 GCA_946188395.1 uncultured Prevotellaceae bacterium
TGAAACTGAATACAAACTCTAACGCGTACATTATTATATATAGCGCGATACTCGTTGTCATCGTTGCCTTCCTGTTGGCTTTCGTCTATCAGGCATTGAAGCCCATGCAGGACGCTAACGTTGCCCTCGACGTGAAGAAGCAGATTCTCTACTCACTCAATATTCGCGGCTTGGACGGCTCTGAGGCTGAAGCTAAGTATGCAGAAGTGGTAAAGGAAGAGAAAGACGTAGATGGACAGAAGGTCTATGAGTGTCAGATTGATGGCAAGGACATCCTTGTGGCCAGCCTTAAGGGTATGGGTCTTTGGGGTGGCATCAGCGGTTATGTGGCTATTGATCCAGAGGGAAAGGTGTTTGGTGCTTACTTCAACCATGAGAGTGAGACTGCAGGTCTCGGTGCAGAGATCAAGGACTCGCAGGAGTGGCAGGAGAAGTTCATCGGCAAGCAGATCTGGGACGAGAATGGTAACGTTGTTCTCTCGATTGTGAAGAAGGTGGAGGATGCTGCATCCCAGGTTGATGTGGTTACAGGTGCTACCTTGACTTCAAATGGTGTTGATGCCATGCTGAAGGATGGCCTGAAGAATGTGAAACCAACTAAAGCAGAGGAGGAGTAAACTATGGCATTATTCAGTAAACAAAATAAGGAGGTTTTCACAAACCCGTTGAACCTCGATCACCCGATTCTCGGACAGGTATTGGGTATCTGCTCGGCACTGGCCGTTACGTCGCAGCTGAAGCCTGCCATCGTGATGGGTCTTGCCGTAACGGTGATTACAGCTTTCTCTAACGTAATCATTTCTATCATCCGCAACACCATTCCTAACCGCATTCGTATCGTGGTGCAGCTGGTGGTTGTGGCTGCGCTGGTAACTATCGTATCTCAGATTCTGAAGGCTTTCGCCTACGACGTCAGCGTTCAGCTTTCTGTGTATGTCGGTCTGATTATCACCAACTGTATCCTGATGGGCCGTCTCGAGGCGTTTGCCATGCAGAACAAGCCCTGGCCTTCGTTCCTCGATGGCGTGGGCAACGGTCTTGGCTACGCTATGATTCTGGTCATTGTGGGTGCTGTTCGTGAGCTTCTCGGACGTGGCTCTCTGCTGGGCTTCCAGATTATCCCTGATGCCTGCTACGACTTCGGCTATGTCAACAACGGTATGATGACGATGCCGGCAATGGCGCTCATCCTCGTTGGCTGTGTGATTTGGGTACATCGTGCATATTTTTATAAGGAGAAGTAAGATATGGAACACATAATCAGTTTATTATTCCGGTCGATATTTGTCGACAATATGATCTTCGCTTTCTTCCTCGGCATGTGCTCATATCTGGCTGTGTCGAAGACGGTGAAGACCTCTATGGGACTCGGACTCGCTGTGACCTTCGTGTTGACAGTGACCGTTCCCGTGAACTATCTGTTACAGACCAAGGTGCTGGGTCCTGACTGTCTCGCTGAGGGCGTCGACCTGAGCTACCTGTCGTTTATCCTCTTTATCGCTGTCATCGCAGGTATGGTGCAGCTGGTGGAGATGACTGTCGAGAAGTACTCGCCATCGCTCTACGCAGCTCTCGGTATCTTCCTGCCGCTGATTGCCGTAAACTGCGCCATCATGGGTGCTTCGCTCTTCATGCAGCAGCGCATCCTCATGGATCCTTCTAATTCTCAGGCCATCACCTCTATCTGGGATGCCATCGTCTATGGCTTCGGCTCAGGTATCGGTTGGACGCTGGCCATCGTGGCTATGGGTGCCATTCGTGAGAAGATGCAGTACTCCGACGTCCCCAAACCTCTGCAGGGCCTCGGCATCGTGTTTATCACTGTAGGCCTCATGGCTATGGCAATGATGTGCTTCAGCGGTTTGAATATATAATTATGCATTATGCATTATTAATTATGAATTATAATTATGGCACAGTTTATTGCATATAGTATAGGGGTTTTCCTCCTGGTGATCATCCTCCTGGTGATTGTCCTGCTCGTAGCGAAGAAATATCTTTCGCCCTCGGGCAATGTAAATATCGAGATCAATGGCGACCGTACCATCTCTGTAGCCCAGGGCAACAACCTTATGGCGACACTGAATCAGAACGGCATATTCCTGCCTTCTGCCTGTGGTGGTAAGGCCTCTTGCGGACAGTGTAAGGTTCAGGTTCTTGAGGGTGGGGGCGAGATCCTCGACTCTGAGAAACCTCACTTCACACGTAAGCAGATTAAGGACCACTGGCGCTTAGGCTGTCAGTGTAAGGTGAAGGGCGACCTGAAGATCCACGTAGACGAGAGTATCCTTGGCGTTAAGGAGTACGAGTGTACCGTTATCTCCAATAAGAACGTGGCTACGTTCATCAAGGAGTTCAAGGTACAGCTGCCTCCGGGCGAGCACATGGACTTCCTGCCTGGCTCTTACGCTCAGATCAAGATTCCTAAGTTCGACTGCATCGACTATGATAAGGACTTCGACAAGAGCCTTATTGGCGATGAGTATCTGCCCAGCTGGGAGAAGTTCGGTCTGTTCCCATTGAAGTGTAAGAACCCCGAGGACACCATCCGTGCCTACTCAATGGCCAACTATCCTGCCGAGGGCGATGTCTTCATGCTGACAGTACGTATCGCTACACCTCCATTCAAGCCCGATCGCAGTGGCTTCATGGATGTGAACCCAGGTATCGCTTCATCTTATATCTTCTCGCTGAAACCAGGCGACAAGGTTATCATGAGCGGACCTTTCGGCGATTTCCACCCACACTTCGACTCGAAGAAGGAGATGATCTGGGTTGGTGGTGGTGCCGGTATGGCTCCTCTGCGCGCACAGATCATGCACATGACAAAGACGCTGCACACCACCGATCGCGAGATGCACTACTTCTATGGTGCACGCGCCCTCAACGAGGTCTTTTACTTGGACGACTTCCTGGGCTTGGAGAAGGAGTATCCCAACTTTCACTTCCACCTGGCTCTCGACCGTCCAGACCCGGCAGCCGATGCCGCTGGCGTGAAGTACACTCCGGGCTTCGTCCATCAGGTGATGCTCAACACCTACCTGAAGGACCACGAGGCTCCCGAGGATGTGGAGTACTACATGTGCGGTCCTGGCCCCATGTCGGCAGCTGTCGTCTCCATGCTCGACTCTCTCGGCGTTGATCCCGAATCGATTATGTACGACAACTTCGGAGGATAAGGTTGTCCTTCGATTCCATACAACAAACAGGAGGTTCTCAGCTATTGGGAACCTCCTGTTGTGATGATGGGGGAGTGGTGGTCGCCTTATTGCGCGTTGTCTGACACCACCTTGCGGGTGTGCTTCACGCCGTTTTCATCGGTATACTGCTCGATGACGATGCCGCTATGCTGCTGGCCATCCGTCAGACGGCGGCCTGTCAGGTCGAAGTACTGGCGTGCCGACTTCGTATCGCTCTTGACGTCCTGAATGCTGGCAGCACCAACCTCGGTAAACTGCCAGGCGTCGACATAGAAGTCGGTAGCGGCCTTGACGGCGATAAAGAGATTCGTCTTAACTCCTTGGAATTTGCTGGCGTCAATGTCGAAGCTCTGGTCTCCCATTTCGTCCGATGCGAATTCTAAAGTGGCAATAGGGCGTCCGGCTCTGCTGGTGCGTAACTCGATAGTGGCTGTACCTTTGCCGCGCAGCGTGAATGTCGCTGCACCAGCCGTTCCAAAATCAACCTTGCGTACGTTAATCCACGAACTTTCCTTCATCTTCACCTGCATGTTCTCGGAGGCATCGTTGCCCAAAGTATTGATTTTGGTGTTCTTCTTGATGTTGGTGAAGTCCTCGTAATCCACACCGCCACAGCTGGCCATCGTTTCAGCCTGCTGCCACTCGTAGGGATTCATGTTCTTGATGGCGGTGACACCCTCAAGGTCGGTCTTGACCTCGTGGATGTTCTGCGTAGCCTCGTCCACTGTGGCCTTGTTGACACAGAGCGAACGGAAGATGCCACAGTCGCTCCCAATGACATTGTCTTTTTTCCAGCTCTCCATCAAGGCACCATTGTGGTAGAGGTGATAATACTGCCCCTGGAACTTCTGCAGGTGCGAGTGGTTGTTGTTTGTTCCGTTGCCAGGATGTGGCCCGTAAACGCCTTTGTATATCCACGAATCGGGATTCGTCGGGTCGTCGCTGACCATATAGCACATGGTGCAGGTGTTGGGCGCTGAAGCGCTGATGCCATGTTCGGTCTTGTAGTTGTTCCAGTCTGCTGCAGTCTGATTGCGATCAGCCCAGTTCGAGCAATAGGTGTAGACGTATTTGCCACCGATAACATTTAATTCGTTGGCTTCGAAATGGTAGGGGGCATGAATTTTGACAGCCGCACCGTCGACTTCAGTCATCGAGGGCTTCAGCTTCACAATACGGGCTGCTTCGGGCATGATTTCACTGGGACCAAGACCACCGAAACTAATCCATCCCACGCCGTTCTCGTCGATGACTACACCCGGGTCGAAATTGGCATTAGTACCTGCTTTATTGGCACCTGGCGTGTCGTAATGAATCATCAGCTCCTTGTTAGGCGATTTCCAAGGACCAATGGGAGAATTGGCCTTCAGTACGCCCACACCGTGACTGCTGTTGCAGAAGTAAAGGAAGAATTCTTCGGTGCCGTCCTCTGTCGTACGCCAAGTTACTGATGGTGCCCACGAGACGCCATAGCCTTTGTACCATGGATTTGACGTCCATCCGGCGCAGAGTTTCTTCGTATCGATGGTGCCGTGAAACGTCCAGTTCACCATGTCGTCGGTCGAAAAGACCACTATCGACTTGATTTCGCCGTAGTTGTTCTCGCCCTTCTTGCCGTTCTTGACGAACTGCTGGTGGTCGTTCGAGCCGTAGACGTACAGGCGTCCGTTATACTCCAATGCCGTAGGGTCGGCGCAGAAAATGTTGGCGCTGATGGGGTTGTTGTAGCTCGTACCCTTGTAGTCGGGGGCTAATGTCTGTGATTTAGCTTGTAAGCAGGCCATGAAAATGGCAGCGGTCAGGAATAGTTTTTTGTACATTTTTGTTAATAATAAGTATTTTCGACTGCAAAAGTACAAAAAATCTTCGAAACGATATCATTTTTCCACAAAATTTGGGTTTTCTCTCATTTTTTTCGTACCTTCGCACACAGAAACTAGAACTTAAAAATATAGAGTCATGGGAAAAATTAAGACTATTGGTATTCTGACGTCGGGTGGTGATGCCCCCGGCATGAACGCAGCCATTCGCGCCGTGACGCGTGCTGGTATCTACAACGGTTTCAACATCAAAGGCATCTATAGGGGTTATGACGGACTCATCAAGGGCGAGGTGAAGACCTTTACCACCGAGGACGTCAGCGGCATCATTGCTCGTGGCGGTACGATTCTGAAGACGGCCCGCTCGAAGGACTTTATGACGCCGGAGGGCAAACAGAAAGCCTATGAGACCTGCCAGAGAGAGGAAATCGACGCGCTGGTGGTCATTGGTGGTAACGGTTCGCTGACTGGTGCACGCGATTTTGGCATGGAGTTCGACTTCCCCTGCATCGGTCTGCCCGGCACCATCGACAACGACCTATATGGCACAGACGCCACCATCGGCTACGACACAACGATGAACACCATCATGGAGTGTGTGGACCGCATTCGCGATACGGCCAATTCGCACGAGCGCATCTTCTTCATCGAGGTGATGGGACGCGATGCCGGCTTCCTGGCACAGAACTGCGCCATAGCCTGTGGTGCCGAGGCTGCTATCGTTCCTGAGGAAACGACGGACGTCGACCAGCTGGCAGCATTCATGGGCCGCGGCATCCGTAAGTCGAAGAAGTCGTGTATCGTCATTGTGTCGGAGAGCCCCAAATGCGGTGCGCTGTATTATGCTGACCGTGTGAAGAACGAGTTTCCTGAATTCGACGTGCGCGTATCTATCCTGGGTCACTTGCAGCGTGGCGGTAGTCCATCGGCCCGTGATCGCGTCTTGGCAGGCTGTACGGGTGTAGGAGCCGTCGAAGCCATCCTGCAGGGCCAGCGTAACGTCATGGTGGGTATCCGCAACAACGAAATCGTCTACGTGCCCTTCTCGGAGTGTATCCGTACTGACAAGCGCTTCGACAAGCGCCTGATTACGGTGTTAGACGAGCTGAGTATTTAAGGCATAACCCCCAAAAAAGATCTTCCCCTTTCGTAACGCTGCGAAAGGGGAAGATGCTTTTATCTGACGACAAGGTGTGTCGTATGATGTGTTATTTGAAAATTAACTGGGCGAATTCTGTCAGATAGATACGCCAGTTGCGCCAGATGTGGCCGCCTTCGGTCTCTACATACACGTAGGGATAGCCCTTCTCGTCGAAATACTTGCGGAGGTCAGCATTCTGCTGATACAGGAAGTCGGTCTTGCCAATGGCAATCCAATAGAGGGCGGGCTTGCCGGCAAAGAGCTTGGCGAGTTCTCCCTGAACCTCGGTGTTCTCCTGCAGCAGTTCGTAGAACGACTTCGTGCGGTCGCCGCTGATGTGCAGTCCTGCAGAGAAGAGGCCGATGTAGTTGAAGCTGTCGGGGTAGCGCTTCGATGTGGCGAAGGTGTGGCCACCACCCATCGACAGACCGCAGATGGCGCGGTTCTTCTTGTTCTTGGCTACTTTATAGTGGCTCTCCACGTATTTCACGATGTCCATGAAACTCTCGTCCATCGTGGCAATGGGCTTTTGGTTGACGCTACCCATGAAGGAAGGCTGATACATGCCGCGCGACCACTCGCCGGGAGCAGCCTGACAGTCGGTATTGCCGTTGGGCATAACGACAATCATCGGCTTGGCCTTGCCTGTAGCAATGAGGTTGTCTAGAATCTGAGCAGCACGGCCCAGCTCGCTCCATGCATTCTCGTCGCCACCGGCACCATGCATCAGATACAGCACGGGATAGTTCTTGCCCTTGTCGTAGCCGGCCGGTGTGTAGATGGTCATGCGGCGCTGCATCTTCAGTGTGGGGCTGTCGTACCACACCTTCGACAGATTGCCGTGTTTGACTTCGTTAACGCGATAGATGTCGCCCTTGTCGCCTTGCTTTTCGCTGACGATGAAGATGTTCGAGAACGACACGATGTCACGGTTCACATAGACGTTGGCAGGGTCTTTCACACCCGTCATACCGTCGATGTTGAAGGTGTAGCTGTACAGTTCGGGCGCAAGTTTCTCGGTGGTGTAGCTCCACACACCGTCCTTACCCTCTGTCAGCTGGGCTACACCGGGCTGATCGATAGTGCCGAAGCCGGCGATTTCCATCTTCGTGGTAGGCAGGAAGTCGCCAGTCACCTCGACCTTCACGGCCTTGGGTGCGAAGATGTTGAATGTGACTGTTCCGTCGGCATTTACCACGGGTGATTGTACGTTGGCACTCTGGAAGAGTTTCTCCTGTGCCAGTGCCGATACTGCACACATTGCGCAGAAGGCGATAGCAAAAAATGTTCTTTTCATACTTATCTCTTTAAAAGGTTCATCTTTACGTCGGGCTTCATCACGTCGTTGACCTTGGTCTGCTGAGCCTTGGCCGTAGCAGTCAGGGTGGCCTTGATGTCCTGAACGGAGGCACCGATGAGGAACTGGTATTCACCCTCGTCGACAACCCAGGCAGAAGCCGTCTCGTCGAACGAAGCCAGGTCGGCTGCCTTCACCGTCAACGTGACGGTCTCGCTCTCGCCGGGCTTCAGCTGTTGTGTCTTGGCGAAAGCCTTCAGCTCCTTCACGGGCTTGTTGGCAACCTTGTTGTCAGGAGCGGAGATATAGAGCTCAACGACTTCCTTACCCTCGCGTTCGCCAGAGTTCTTGACGGTTACGCTGATTTCGTAGGCGTCGCCCTTCTGTGCGATCTTGGCATCTGAGTAGTCAAACGTGGTGTAGCTCAGACCAAATCCGAAAGGATAGCTGACGGGTACATTGAACGACTCGAAGAAGCGATAGCCCACATAGACATCCTCCTCGTAGAGGGTGTAGTCGACGTTCTTGACGTCACCCTTTTGTCCCTGATTGGTCATATCGATGCGGGGATCCTGGTCGATGGGGAAGTTCTTCGACGAAGCAGCATCGGTGAAAGCGACGGGCCACGTCATGGTAAACTTTCCTGACGGTGACTGCTTGCCGCTCAGCACGTCGACCACGCTGTTGCCACCTTCCTGTCCGGCCTGCCAGGCGCAGAGAATGGCATCGGGCATAGCCTTCCAAGACGTAGTCTCGATGACACCGCCGATGTTCAGCAGTACGACGACCTGCTTGCCAGCCTTGTGGTAGATGTCGCAAACCTGCTCGACGAGCGTACGCTCGGAAGCACTGAGGTTGAAGTCGGCCACCTTACGGTCCAGAAACTCGCCCGAGATGCGTCCGATGGTGATGACGGCCACATCGGCCTTTTCTGCCTGAGCAGCCAGCTCTTCGGCAGTGAATTGCATTTCAGCGGGCAGTGTACCTGGCAGGAACTTGACCAACATGGCATTCTTCGGGTCTTTCTGAGCCATCTCCTCTAACTCCTTCTCGCGGGCCTTCTTGCAATCGGCAATATAGGTCTCGTAGGCTGTCTTCATCTCCTCGGAAATGGTGTAGCCGCCATTCTTCAAACCATCAACCAGCGAAACGACATAGGCGTGGTTGACATTACCGGAACCGGTACCGCCAGCGATGAAGTCATACGACGTATTTCCATAGAGCGCCACGTTCTTGATGTTCTCGCCAAAGGGCAGTGCCTTCTCGTTCTTCATCAGCACCATACCCTCGGCAGCCGACTGACGCGTCACGTCAGCATGGGCCTTCAGATCGGGCTTGTTCGAGAACTTATAACCCTGATATCGTGGTGTCTTCTCGATGAGGTTCAGTGTGCGGGTCACGCTGCGGTCCAGGTCGGCCACATCGAGCTTACCGCTCTGGACACCAGCCACGATGGAGTCGAACTGTTCCTTCTTACCAGGCTGCAGCATGTCGTTACCTGCCCACATCTGCTTGGCACCGTCCTTACCGCCAAACCAGTCGGTCATCACCGTTCCCTTGTAGCCCCACTCGTCGCGCAGAATGGTCTGTACGAGGTCCTTGCTCTCGGAGGTGTAGATGCCGTTGACGTAGTTATATGAGGTCATCACGGTCCAGGGCTGTGACTCCTTGACGGCAATCTCGAAACCCTTCAGGTATATTTCGCGCAGGGCACGCTGCGAAATCTTTGCATCGTTGTTCATGCGGTTGGTCTCCTGGTTGTTGGCAGCAAAGTGCTTGATGCTCGTACCCACATCGTTGGTCTGCACGCCGTTGACGTATGCGGCAGCAGTCTTACCAGCCACGAAGGGATCCTCGGAATAGTATTCGAAGTTGCGTCCGCACAACGGGTTACGCATGATGTTGAGAGCGGGTGCCAGCAGCACGTCAGCACCATATTCCTTCACCTCCTGTCCGATGGCAGCACCCACCTCCTGAATCAGCGGGGTGTTCCACGTACAAGCCAGCAGCGTACCGATGGGGAAGTGTGTGCAGTAATAGGTCTGCTCGTCGCCCTCACGGGTGGCGTCGATGCGCAGTCCGGCAGGACCGTCGGCCAGCACGATGGCAGGAATCTGCATCGAGTCGAGCGGGTAGGTAGTACCTGCAGCTCCGGGCACGAGGTTTTTCGTAGAGCCGATGACGGCATCGTCGCCCGAGAAACCGACCATACCCGTACCAATTACAAAGTGCGCTTTGTCTTCCAGCGACAAACCGGTAACGACTTCCTCTACGTCAATCGTTGCTGTGGTGGGTGCGTTGTTCGATGCACAGCCGCAAATCAGGGCTGTCATTCCTAAGATAATAAGTTGCTTTTTCATTTCTTTTAGGATTTTGTTATTTTATCGTTTCAGTAGATTCAGTTTCACTTGTGGCTTCACCGCGTTATGGGCTGCTGCTTTCCACGCTTTCACCTTACCCGTGACTACAGCCTCGACATCGTTAGCCGACGAGCATATCTGGAACTCATAGATTCCGGCATCAGTCTTCCATGTTGAGGCTTTCTCGTCGAACGAGGCCAGGTCGGCCTCGCTGACCTCCATCGTAATGGTTTCTGCCTGTCCCGGAGCCAGCAGCTTGGTCTTTGCATAGTTGCGCAACTCACGGACGGGCTTGTTGGCCTTCTTGCTGTTGGGAGCAGCCACGAATAGCTCTACGACATTCCGGCCAGCAGTCTTACCTGTATTAATAACGTCAACGGTAATGGTAAAATTGTGTCCGTCGCCGATTATTTTTGCATTCTTGTAGTCAAAGGTGGTGTAACTCAGTCCGTAGCCGAAGGGGAAACTGACCTCCTTGTCGAAACTGGTAAAATAGCGATAGCCCACATAGATGTCTTCCTCGTAGTCGGTATAGTCGATGTTCTTCACCGGCTCACGCTTCTTGGCAGCGTCGTTCTTGTCGCCGCCCCACATGTACATGCTGGCCAGATCCTTCGTGTCCTTCACGTCGCCAGGGAAATTCTTAGCCGAAGGATCGTCGTTGTAGTCGGCAGCGAAGGTGACAGGCAGCTTGCCGCTGGGGTTCACCTTGCCGCTGAGCACGTCGGCCATGCTGTTGCCCACCTGCTCGCCACTCTGCCAGGTACACAGGATGGCGTCAACCATGTCCTTCCACGAGGCTGTCTCCACGGGGCTGCACACGTTCAGCAGCACCACCACCTTCTTGCCTTGTGCATGATAAGCCTCGCTGACCTGACGGATAGTCTGCAGCTCCTTTTCGTAGAGGTTGAATTCGTCAAAAGTACGGTCTGCCGCCTCACCGCTCTTACGCCCAATCGTAATGATGGCGATATCGTTTTGCTTCGTGTTGGATTTCAAATCGTCGGCATCTAATTCCGGCTCTTCAGCGCGGAGCAGGGGACGAAGAGAAAATGGGGGCAGACCGTTTGGATAGAGTCGCTTGTTCTCGGCATCGATGTGAGCCTTGAACTTATGGGTTAGATTCTTGTCTACAGTATATCCTGCGTTGCGCAGACCCTCGACGAGCGATACGCAGTAGTATCCGTTCATCGTTCCGCCGAAACCCGTACCGCCGGGGATGATGTCGTATGATGTGCATCCGTAGAGTGCCACGTTCTTGCCGGTAATGGGCAGTGCACCATTGTTCTTCAGCAGCACCATGCCCTCGGCACCAATCTTGCGGTCCGTCTGGGCATGAGCCTTCAGGTTGGGCTCGTTGCTGTAGTTGTTGCCTTTGAATCCCGGACAGCGTACTACCAGTTGCAGCACGCGCTTCACACTGCGGTTCAGCACGTCCTCCGGGAGTTTGCCGCTCTTGACGGCATCGTAGATGGCCTGGTATTGGCGATCCTGTCCGGGCTGCATCATGTCGTTACCTGCCAACATCGACTGTGCGGCATTCGTACCGGCATTCCAGTCGGAAACCACCAGTCCGTCGAATCCCCACTCGTCGCGCAGAATGGTCTCCGTCAGTTCGGGATTCTCGCAAGTGGCAATGCCGTTCAGGTTGTTGTAGGCTGTCATGATGGTCCAGGGCTTTGCTTCTTTCACGGCAATCTCGAAGCCACGCAGATAGAGTTCACGCAGGGCGCGCTGACTCATCCGGCTGTCGTTGGCATTGCGGTTGGTCTCCTGGTTGTTGGCCACAAAATGCTTGATGCAGGCAGCGGTTCCTTCGCTCTGTACGCCCTTCACATAGCCTGCGGCAATGGTACCCGACAGGTAGGGATCCTCTGAATAGTATTCATGGTTGCGGCCACACAGCGGATTGCGGACCAGATTCATCGAGGGGGCCAGAATCCAGTCCAGACCGTATTCGCGCGTCTCGTTGCCGATGGCCTTGCCAATGGCGTAGGCTGCCTCGCGGTCCCATGTCGAAGCCAGCGTCATGCTGGTCATAAAGTCCGTACACCAGTAGTTCTTGCTGTCAAAGTCGCGATTCACGCTCATGCGCAGGCCCTGATTGCTGTCGGCGCAATAGATAGCAGGAATACCGAGACGGGGAATGGCCAGCGAGCCACCAGCCGTACCGGGGAATTTCACATCCTTGCCAAAGCCCATGCCCACACCGAGCACCAGATGGCACTTCTCTTCCAGTGTCAACTCAGAAACCACCTGGTCGACATTGTCCGCACGCAGTTTCGTCTGAGCCGTCGTTCCGATGGTAAAAAGCAATGATAATACAAACAGGTTGATGATTCTTTTTAAGTCTTGTTTTTGCATAATACAGTTAGTTATTGTTAGAAATGCTGCAAATATAGTGAAAACCCTTTAATTCTGCAAATTCTTAGGCGTTTATTTTACGTAGAGTCATAAAATATTCTCTATTGAGGTCAATCACTTAACTTACTCTCAGACAGAGCATCGTGAGGTCGTCGTTAGGTTCGGCGCCGTTGCGGTGCTCTTCTACTTTGGCATGGAGCGTCTCAACCACCTGTTGGGCCGAGTCGAAGTGGGTATGTCGCAGGACGTCCAGCAGCCGCTCGTCGCCAAACTGGCGCTGCCCCAGGTCTTCGGCCTCGTTCAGACCGTCGGTGTAGACAAACAGTGCGCGCCCCTTGATGCTCGCTATCTCCTCACCTTCGTAGTCCATCTCGGGCCATAGGCCTATCGGGGCGTTGGGTATCATCTCGAGGAAGTCTCCCTGGTTGTCGCCGCCTCCCAGCACGGGCGGGTTGTGACCTGCGTTGCAGTAAGCCAGGTGTCCGTTCTCCAAATCCAGCATGCCGATGAACATGGTGACGAACATACCGTTGGTGTTGTCGTCGCCCGATAGCTCAGCATTCATGCTATTACATATTTCGGCAGGCATCAGTCCCTGATTGGCCAGCGTGCGGAACAGTCTGGTGGCCTGCGCCATAAACAGCGATGCAGGCACACCCTTGCCGCTGACGTCGCCCACCGTGAAATACAACCGTGAACCATGAACCACATAACCATATAAGTCGCCGCCCACCTCCTTGGCGGGTGTCATCTGTGCGTAGAGGTCCAGTCCCTCGTATTCGGGGAATGTGCTGGGCACCATGCTCATCTGAATGTTGCGGGCAATGCGCAGCTCGCTCTCGATGCGTTCCTGGCGGGCTTTCATCAGGGCCATGCGCCTGGCTGCCCGGCGGCGGAACAATGTGTAGACGATGAAGAAAGCCGTGATGAGCACCAGCACGACGACTAACGCCAGGGATCGCTGACGGTTCAGGGTAATCTGCTGCTGGGCAATCTCTTCGTCTTTCAGCTTGGTCTCGTAGATGGTGGCCAGCTTGGCAGCCTCGCTGCGCTTCTGTCGGACGATGGCCGAGTCGACGAATTCCAGCGCAGCGGCAGCGGCAGCAAGGGCAGAATCCCTGCGACCGGCCTTGTAGTAGGCCTCGAATTTGTACTTGACCAGATAAATCATGTCGATTGTCGGCTCAACGTGGTACTTGGCAATCATGTTGTCGAACGCCTCGTGGCGGTCGGCAGCCTCGGCATAGCGCCCCATGTGCATCAGTAAATTCACGATGCGATATTGTATCTCCTCACTTTTGGCATAGTTCGACTTCAATACCTCACGATAGTACCTGTCGGCTTCGGCCGTTTTCCCTTGTCCGCAGGCCAGCATGGCATGATCGTAGTCCACATAAGCCTTCACAACGTCCTTGTAGCTGTCGGGCGTATTCGGATGCCCCATATACATATTGAAGAGTGAGTCGGTGCGCTGCATCCAGACGTCTGCCTCGTCGAAAGATCCGAGGTCCAGATAAGCGTTGGCGATATTGTGTACACACATGGTGGCATTATACAGGGCACCGAACGAGTACTCTATCCCGATCAGCTCCTTGACGGCGTCGTAGCACTGTTCGTACGACTTGGCTGCCTCGGCAATGCGCTCCAAACTGATCTGACTGTTACCCACGCTCAGATACAGCATGATCTTCTGCATCAGCATCTCGTTTTCGTACTCCTTGTCGTAGGTGATGTCTTTCATGATTTCCAGCAGCGGCAGGGCTTTGCGCAGCACGGCGTCCTGGTCGCGGCGCACCGTCTCGTACTGTATCTGGAGACAGCTGCAGCAGAACCAGTAGAAGCTGTCGACTGCCGTTCGGGGCGTAGCGTTGGCACCCAGGTTAAATTGTTCTTCGGCCTCGTCCATCTTGTTCACCTGCAGATAGGCTTCGGCTCGCAGCTTGGCGGCCTGAATCTCCGTCATCATGCCAAGGTCCAGGAAGCTGTCGGTCAGTGCCAGCGCCCTGTCCAGATCGGGCACGATACAGGCTTTCTCAACCACACTGTCGACATACTTGCAGGTGTTGACAGCCTGTTGTCTGTTCTGGCACCCCGCTACCATCAGCAAGGCCGTCAATGCATACAATATCTTCCTCATCGTGTTTGTTTTAGGTTTCCGTTTGCAAAGGTACGAAAAGTCGAGCGCAGAACAAAATAAAATCATTTATTTTTTTATGCCGAGACGGAGTACCTTCGCGATTTTATCGCAAAGGTACGAATAAATGAGCGAAATGCAAAAGAAAAGCTCGTTTTTCTTTTTTCCCCTGCCTTCCTCGGGACTGTCCCATCTGTGCGACGTGTCGCACTGGGGGACTGTCCCGCATACGTCTAAATTCACAGCGTGCTACCAGCACGCTTAAAATTTTCAGCAGGAGCCTTCCGCTGTCTCGCCGGAGCCTTCAGTCATTGCGCCGGAGGCTCTTAATTGTGACGCTATTATAATAGGTAAGAGTCATCTTTTTCAGGGATAAAAGTCCACGTTTTCTGTACACGAAGTTATTCACTTATTCAGTTATTCACTTATTCACTTATTCACTTTGGACATTAGCATTTTGAGTTTTCTTAAAACCCTATTATAAGAATTTATTATTATTATAATAATAAATTTAATAATATAATGTATATAAATACTTCAAACAACTCCCCTTCACTACCGGGCTATCTGAAAAACCTTAATGTCCAAAGTGAATAAGTGAATAACTGAATAAGTGAATACAATGCCATGCTCGCATGAGCTTTGTTGAATGCAAAAAATTGTATAGGAGTGCATAAAAAATAAAGGATTAAAAAAAGAGTTCCACGATTGTTCGTGGAACTTCTTTTTGCGGAAGGTGAGGGATTCAAACCCCCGATACCCGAAAGGGGTATACCGGATTTCGAGTCCAGCGCGATCGATCACTCTGCCAACCTTCCGATTAAACGAGAACCAAGCAAGCTTGCTTGCAATTGGTCGAGTGTGAGGAAGGTCAAATAAAATTTGAACCTTCTGTGTGCCAACGAGCAATGCTCGATTGGCTGAGCGCGAGGAAGGTCAAATGAAATTTGAACCTTCCGATTAAGCGAGAACCTCTCAAAAGTGGGTGCAAAGGTAATAACATTTTTTGAAATAGCCAAATATTCTCATAGTTTTTTCTATTTATTTGGCTATGTCAAAGAAAATGTGTACCTTTGCAGCCAATTTTAAAATGTACGCATACAATTATTAAATAAAGAGAGAAAATGAAAGCATTTGTTTTTCCCGGACAGGGAGCACAGTTTGTAGGTATGGGCAAGGACCTGTACGAACAGAACGAGACTGCCAAGCAGTTGTTTGAGAAGGCTAACGAGATTCTTGGATATCGCATTACGGACATCATGTTCGAGGGTACCGACGAGGACCTGAAGCAGACGAAGGTGACACAGCCTGCCGTATTCCTGCACTCGGTGATCAGCGCCATCTGCATGGGCGATGCCTTTGACCCGAAGATGACTGCCGGCCATTCGCTGGGTGAGTTCTCGGCACTGGTAGCTGCCGGAGCACTGTCGTTCGAAGACGGTCTGAAGCTGGTTTATGCCCGTGCTATGGCTATGCAGAAGGCTTGCGAGGCTCAGCCCTCGACGATGGCAGCCATCATTGGTCTGCCCGACGAGAAGGTCGAGGAGGTTTGCCAGGAGGTTGCCAAGATGGGTAAGGGCGTGTGTGTTGCTGCCAACTACAACAACCCCGGTCAGCTGGTGATTTCGGGTGATATCGACGCCATCAACGAGGCTTGCGAGCAGCTGAAGGCTGCTGGTGCGAAGCGTGCCCTGCCGCTGAAGGTGGGTGGTGCGTTCCACTCTCCGCTGATGCAGCCCGCCAAGGATGAGTTGCAGGCTGCCATCGAGAACACGGAATTCCAGACTCCGAAGTGTCCCGTGTATCAGAACGTGGATGCCAAGCCCCACACTGATCCCGCTGAGATTAAGCAGAACCTGATTGCCCAGCTGACGAGTCCCGTGCGCTGGACTCAGATTGTGCAGAACATGATTGCCGACGGTGCTTCTGACTTCACAGAGTGCGGTCCCGGCAAGGCCCTGCAGGGAATGATTGGCAAAATCAACAAGGACGTGCCCGCTCACGGCATCGCATGATGGAGAAGGTTCTGATCTATCAGGTTTTCACGCGACTGTACGGCAATAGGAACCTGACTCGGAAGGAGAACGGTACGTTGGCCGAGAACGGTTGCGGCAAGATGAACGACTTCACACCGAAGGTGCTGAAGGAGTTGGCACAGACGGGCTACAGTCATGTGTGGTATACGGGCATCATCCGTCACGCCACGCAGACCGACTATACGGCCTACGGCATTCCCCGTCAGCACCCCGCTGTGGTGAAGGGTAAGGCCGGTTCGCCCTACGCCATCACCGACTACTACGACGTAGACCCCGACTTGGCTGTCGACGTGAAGCAGCGCATGCAGGAGTTCGAGCAGTTGGTGGAACGCACCCACGAGGCCGGCATGAAGGTGATTATCGACTTCGTGCCCAACCATGTGGCTCGTCAGTATAAGAGCATCTGCAAGCCGCGTGGCGTGAAGGATCTGGGTGAGATGGACCAGACGCTGCACGGTTTCGACCCGCAGAACAATTTCTACTATTGTCCGGGCGAGCGCTTTGCACCTTATTTCGACCTGTATAACGGTGAGGCGGAGCCTTATTTGGAGGAACCCGCCAAGGCCACAGGTAACGACCATTTCGACAATGCCCCGGGCAGGAACGACTGGTACGAGACGGTGAAGCTGAACTACGGCGTAGACTACTATGCCGGACGTATCGGCCATTTCGACCCCATTCCCGATACGTGGCAGAAGATGACGAACATCCTGCTGTTCTGGGCGAAGAAGGGCGTCGACGCGTTCCGTTGCGACATGGCCGAGATGGTGCCTGCCGAATTCTGGGTATACGTCACGAAGGCTGTGCGGAAGAAGTTCAAGCACATCGTCTTCATGGGCGAGGTGTACAACCCCTTCGAATACCGCCACTATCTGGAGTCGGGCTTCGACTGGCTGTACGATAAGGTGGGTATGTACGACACGATGCGTAGCGTGGTCTGCCGTATGGAATCCGCCAGCGCCATCACACAGGCCTGGCAGCAGACCGATGACATTCGCGACCACATGGTGTACTTCCTGGAGAATCACGACGAGCAGCGCATCGGCAGCGATTTCTTTGCTGCCCGTCCCGTAAAGGGCGTGCCGGCGATGATTGCCTCGGTGTTGATGTACAAGAACCCCTTCATGCTGTATGCCGGCGAGGAATACGGCGAACGCGGCATGGACCGCGAGGGATTCAGCGGCAACGACGGACGAACGACCATCTTTGACTACTGGAGTATTGATACCCTGTGTCGGGCTGCATCCAAGAAACTGACGGAAGAAGAGGAGAAAATCTTCAGCATCCATCAGAAAACCCTGCAGCTGGCCCGTAAGGAAAAGGCTGTGGCCGAGGGCTTGTCGTTCGACCTGATGTATGTGAACCAGCACTTGCAGCGTCAGTATGCCTTCCTGCGCAAGGCCGAGGGCGAGCTGTTGCTGGTGGTGGTGAACTTCGAGGACCAGGAAGCAGTCATCGACGTGACGGTGCCTGCCCATGCCTTCGACTACATGGACATGAAGGAGAAGAACGTCATTGCTACCGACTTGCTGACGAAGGAGAAGCTGGCCATTCGCCTGAAACGAGACGGTTCCGTCCGAATGGCGGTTCCTGCCAACAGCGGCCGCGTCTGGAAAGTGAAGATGTAAAAAATAAGCCAGTGGAATTCCACTGGCTTATTTTTTACTTTTATCTTTGTTATTTCTTCTGAGCCTTCAGGGCTGCGAGAGACTCTTTCAGGGCAGCAATCTTCTCTTCAGAGTCGCTCTGCTTCTTGCGCTCCATAGCCACAACGGCCTCGGGAGCGTTCTGCACGAAGCGCTCGTT
>CAMHUU010000052.1 GCA_946188395.1 uncultured Prevotellaceae bacterium
CGCAACGAATAGCAGCATGGGCGATAGCCTCATTGCCTTTCATCAACACAACTTCTCTTTCTTCTGCCATAACTTACTCCTCCATTTTTTTACGGTACACGGTAATACAGCCGTCGGGACAGACAATGCCGCACGAAGCACAGCCCACGCAGGCCTCCTCGTTCGTAGCCTCCACGTAGGGATAACCGTGCAGATTCACTTTGTTGGCCAGGGCGATAACCTTCTGCGGACAAGCAATGATGCACAACTGGCATCCCTTGCACCTCTCAGTATCCACCACAATGGCACCTTTCATTTTAGCCATAATATTGTTGTTTAATGCATTAAAATCTGAATTCAGGCTGCGAAGGTACAAAAAAGTAAGCAAAAAAACAAGAAAAACAAACAAATTGTTGCTATTTCTTATTTTTTCTTGATACTTTCGCTGAAAACCAACTCGCAGCGATGTCTGCATAACAGAAGAAGCGGGTGCTGCGGGTTTTAATGACATCGGTATGGTAATGTCGTTCGTGCTGCATCTTGCGAAGCGACTGCCACGAGGCTGAGAACGAACGGTTATAGGCGGTGGCCAACAGGCGCACCCGCTCTTCCTGCGATACTTTTTGCAATTGGGGAAGTCGCTGCAGCTGCAGGCGGATGAAGATGGCCAGATAGCGGCATTGGCCTTCTTCTGTGCTGAGACGACGTACTCGCGAGCGACGGGCTTCGTTATTATCTGCGAGATTGAACGAGAAGCCATACTCCTTGGCCAGCGAAGAGGCGTTCCATGCCTGTTCGACCTCCTCGGCAAACGAGGGTTTCATTTGGAAACGACCTATCGAAAAGTCGGCCCCTTCCCTACCCTTGCTGATGTACAGCCCATTGACGGCAGCACGTTCTATCTCGTCCTTCCACATCGAGTAACGAATCAGTTCCGGAAAGACAATAGCCTCAGCCAGACGAGCGTCTACGCCAAAGAGGTCGAACTCCTGCTTCCATTCCTCATGATGCTCGCTGACAAAGCGATTGGCATCCGTCCAGTCGCTGCCAAACGTCTTGGGATAATTGACGGAAAATGCTGTGGTGCTACCCATCATGAGTAGCAACCACAGCATCACAATATGTTTTATAGTTTGTATGTGCATTTCACGATTTCGCTACCGTCCAGGATAATCCACTCCAGCGCGTTGTCCTTGGCGGTGAATGCAACGGGATAGAACGTGGTCATGCCGTTGACTATCAACTCACCCGTCTTGCTGTATTCCACAACGCGCTGACCACTGCGGCTCTTATAGGTTCCGTAGGGCGGCTTATTCTTGCTTGCGCTCTTAAGACGCTGGTCTGCCTGCTTGTTGATACGCTTCAGCTCGCTCTCGTCGATTTTGCGGAACTTGCCATTCTCGACAACGCCCCACTCCGTCCGGTCGCCCGAGCGGTTGTCGGCCAGCAGGGGCCAGCTGCTACCAGCCTTGAAATTCTCAACAACGCCCATGTAGCCACGACACTCCCACACACCAAAGCTCCAGCCTTGGGGCAGCGTGTAAAGTGTCTCTCTGCAGACTGGCAGATTATCCAGTTCGGGCAGTTCCTTATAAGCGTCGTCCAACAGATTACCCGTCATAATAACGGCATTCAAGTCTGTGCGTCCGATGGCGCACTCGGGCAGATCACCGCTGTTGACTACCTCCTGAGTGAGACGGTCGTACTCTGCGGCAAACTTCTTGGCCTCAGCCATCTGGCGCTGCAACGAAGCACGATACTCCTTGGCAGCCTCCAAGCGATATTTATAGAGCATCTCGTCGGCCTCAGCATAGAGCGCATCCACCCTGTCTGCATCGTCAGTAGCACAAATCTGATCGTACATCTTCTTCAGCTTGGTGTTATACTTCTTGGCAATCGAGCTGTAGTCGTGCTTCGACTCCTGAAGCAGGAATTTCTGATATTTGGTGGTCAGCAGACCTATCTTCGACTCATAGCTGCTGAGTGCTGCTGTCATCTGCTTAGCCTGCTTGGCCATGTTGCCGGCATTCTGAGCCATCTTCATCATCTTCTGCGTAAATTCAGGATGAGCCTGGATGTAAGCCTCCTGCTCCTTTTCGCTCATCTTCTCGAAGCGCTCCATTTCGGCACGGTCGACACCCTCGCTACCCATGAACTTCATCATCACCTTGTCCTGAATGGGTTGCTTTTGGGCCTCAGTGGCGTTCTCGTCCTGAAGGATTGCCATCTCCTCCTTCGTCAGACCGAACATATTCTGAATCTTGTTCTCCCACTTTTCGCGCAGGGCCTCCATTTCGGCATCCGAGCATTCCTTTTCGGCAGCCAGCAACTGCTCGGCACGGATTGTCACAGCAGCAATCTTCTGGGTGTAGGCCTCGCGCTCCTCCATCGTGCTGCGAGCCATCTTCTCGGCTGAGGGCAGTGCGGGCAGTTCCTTCATCAGCGCCGATGCTGTCGACGCCTTGCTGGGTGTGATGGTACCGTCCCACGTCACTGTCGACGTCTTGCGCTTGGGCACGATGTCGCTACCTTGAGCCACCGTAATCTTCGACGGATCGACAGTATCGTCGTCTGCATCATTCTGTTCTTCACTCTCTTCATCCTCTGAAGTTCCTACAACAACGGCCTGAGCCTTCTGCTTCAGTTTCTTCAGGAATCCCTGTGCATTGGCATCTGCCGTGCTGAGCATCAGCAGCGCTGCCATCATAAACAAAATCTTTTTCATACGTTTTACGTTTTTATAATTGTTATTGTTCCAACATTTTCTCTTGTATCTTCAGCGACTCCTCCTGCAACTCGATGCTGATATCCAATATCTCCTCTTGCAGTTCCACGGCTTTCTCGGGATGAGCCTGTATCTCTTTGTTGATTTCCTCCATCCGCTTCGTCAGGCGCTCAATCTTCGAAGCCGTCTGCTCGGACTCGCTCACCTTCTCGTCTTCTATTTGAATGATGTAATAGCCCGTCTCTGAAGAGTATGATATCAGACATTCCTTACCCTTTCCATTCACTCCGTCAAATTGCTTATCGGCAATCGTCATATCTCCATTGAAGCCGTGACTTTTCAGCCTTTCAATCAGTTTGTTGAACGTAATTTCCTCACGTGACTTGACACTGAGAGTGAACGTATTGTCGTTCATCATAACCATATCCTTATCTTTTAAGCCATCAGGCAACAGATAAGCATACTCTGAGGGTAATTTTCCACTGGCTACTATAGCTTCGCCACGCTCTATCATCTTAACAAAATCAGGATCCAAACTGGACTTCCAGTCGTAAGACCAAATACCGTCATCACCTATCTGTACCAGATTCGCTGTCTCAGATGTTTCGCTTGTGGCCATCAGCGGCCCATTGTTGACAGCCTTTGACTTCGCTTGTCCCAAGGTGGGCGTCAGCGACGAAACATACGGCAGACTGTTGGGCGACCCTGCTCTCTGCTTGGCATAGGGGTCTCCCTCCGCCGTAACGACATAGCCCGTCTCTAATTCGAGTGGTGCAAAGATTTTGTCATCTTCCAGAATGATGATGTCATTACCATCCACAAAGTCTTTCATCGTGTAGGTCAAATCAACATGAGTAGAATGATAAGGTGTCCAAACGTCGGCATAGTCAGTTTTTTCTTGTGTCGCAATATAAATGGCAAGTTTTCTGCCCTTGTTTCCGCGAGGCTGTCCGTAATAGTCGAACTTGTATTTTACCTCTGCTTGAATACTTCCAGCGCCTGCTGAATACTCTAATTTCCCATCTTTATACCATCCGTGAACAAGTCTGAACTCACCTGTATGGTTCACCTTGAATTCCGCCTCCTCCTCTTTTAGCAGTCTGATAAAAGGCCAATGGGATTTATCAAGATTCCTCTTTTCGACTGTCAACTGAAAATCGTAACTCTCCAATTTCTTATCACCTAATACTGTGGGAGAGTTCTTGATGTCGTGGACTTTGGTATACGGTTCCAGAAGTCGCATCGGCAGTTTCGGACTCAGCATCACCATATCCCTGAAATTTGTGTCGAACACATCCAGTTCTGTCTGATGTGCCACCAGCTTCATGTGTCCCTTATAGGTTCCATAACGACTGGTCTTACTGCCATCTATCTTCTGCAAATCGGCATTCATAGTCCACTTCTGACCAATGGCGCATCGGAATATCGAGGGATTCTCGCGATGAACCTCAGAGGTGAACTTGATGAGCCATTTCCCGTCTTTGTAATAGTCATCCAGGCGTTTCCTCAGTTTCTGGCTGACGGTTTTATAGAACAGTTCCTTCACCATCTGGCGCTGCATCATCTTGTTGACCCAATCCTCACGGTCCCAAATATGGTATTTGTTCATCAGATCGCCCAAGTCCCATCCCAGTTGTGCAGCAGCAACCATCATCATGATGGGTCCCAGGGCCTCCGACATCACATCGCCACCCAGGTCGGCACTGGCATTCAACGCCATGTTTATCACGGCATCTCTTCCATTGCCAACCAAATAGTCGCAGACATCAGCCCTTCCTGTCATGATGGCTGTCTCGACATCCTGACCATTCAAACTGGCTCGGACGGCGCTGACAGCATCTGCTGCAATGGCGTATTCGCCGCCCAGAGGATTGACTCCGCTGCGAAGTGCTATATCGAGAGCTTCTGCTCCAATCTGTTGCCATTGGGCAGCATTGATATCCTGAAAGTTTGCCAAGTCATTGTCGATATTGCCCAGCATACCGTCAGACATATTCAAATCATTCATCACATCCCTCACCAATTTGGTAACCTCACCAACAGAGAGAGGCGGTTTCGTGTTTTCTATCTTTCCTTTGAACGACAATTGCCCCACCTTGAACGTAATGGTTGACACAGGCCAATAGTCATCCAGTATTCTGTTCCAATCAATATAACTGGAGTTACCAAGGTCTCTGTGAGGATTGGTATAGTCATGATTGGGGTCTATCTTCGTATTCTGCGCCGCCAACCCTATAGGCAGCATGAGCATAAAGATAAAAGCAAATACTTTCTTCATAAGCGTCATTTTTTATAGATTAAGTCTGCCTCCGCCCAGCTGTTACGGAATTCACCATACTTTGGCTGGATGATGAAGTTACCCTCGTAGTCGATGGCACCCCACGTGCATTCGTTCTCCTCCGATGTCTTCACACGCTCGAAGGCGTCGGGTTCTATGGGCCCGTAGCAGGCGCCCGTCTTCACGGCAAACATGCCGTTGCCGATGTCCTTGCGGTCCGTAAACGTGCGCTTGCCCACAGCAAGGCTGGTCAGTTTCTTCAGGATGGTGGCAGGGGCGTAGGTGTATTCCTTCACCTCGTTGTCGACATGGCCGTTCAGTTCGCCTCGCATCCGCTCCATCTCCTTCAGCTGTCCTTTCAAATCGTCGGCCAGCTCGGGGTGCTCCTTCATCATCTGCTTCGCATTGGCAATCATCTCGTAATTCAGCACAGTCACATTCTCCCAACGCATCTCCTTATCCTGCGCTCCTACGGGCAGACAAAGCAAAGACAACAACAATCCGACGATAATGGTTCTTAGCTTCTTCATACGTTTATTGGTTAGAATACGGGGACAAAGATACGAATTTCCTACGTAACTACCAAACAATACATGCATAAAATATGATAAGGCTACTTACAAAAGATTTTTAGGTCCCTGCTAAAATGTTGTGAGGTACGGGATAAAAGGTCGTGAGGCCGTTCCGAAAGTTAAATCAATGACTATGATTGTTAAATCAAAGGCATTGATTAATAAATCAAAGACAATGATTGTTAAATTAATGACATTGATTTTGTTTTTTCAGAGAAAGATGTTACCTTTGCAGACTAAACGCTATAATTATGTATGCAAAGTATATTAAAAAGGAAGTTCCCGACCTGAACGGGACGGGCCAGACACAGGCCTACTACAAGATGCAGCTGACGCCAAAGACATATGAGCAATTCGTGAAGCAGTGTGCCCGCGAGGGTCATACCGACGAGAGCATCATTCTGGGTGTATTGTCGTTGGTGAGCGAGAAACTGGCGTTGAATATGGCTGAAGGATTCTCGGTGAAAATAGACGGTATTGGCACCTTCAACGCCAAGCTGGGCACAAGGGACGACGTGCTGCAAGACGCCTTCGAAGAAGGTGAACGCTCGCACAATGCCAAGAGCATCATGGTGACTGGCGTATCATACCGAGCCGACAACGATCTCATCAGAAATACCAGCAGGAAGTGCGTTTTGGAGAGAGGCGGTGTGAGCAGGATTCGTAAGTCGCAGTTCACCTTGGAGGAGCGCATTCAGAAGGCTCGCGAATTTCTGGAAAAGAATCTGTTTATGCGCGTTCCCGACTACCAACAGCTGACGGGTCTCTCGCGCACTGCAGCTTCGATGGAATTACGCCAACTGGCCCTGAACCCCGATTCGGGCATTACTAGCAAGGGGGAGAAAAGCCAGAAATATTACGTACTCCGTAAGTAACAACAGCAAAACGCCCTGATGGCGTTTGGGACATCAGGGCGTTAATTCATTATAATACGTGTTTACTTCTTGATGAACTCGACGCGGCGGTTCTTGGCGCGGCCGGCTTCGGAGTTGTTGTCGGCAACGGGCTCGTGAGCACCCTTACCAACGGCACGGAGGTTGAAGCCGTCGACGCCCATGCCCTCGAGGGCCTTTACCACTGCCTCAGCACGCTGCTGAGAGAGGGGGTCGTTGATCTTGTCGCTGCCCTGATTATCGGTATGGCCCTGAACCTCGAAGCGAACGCTCGGGTTCTTCTTCATGTAGTCGGCCACCTTCTGTATTTCATCCATCGACTCGGGCTTCAGCGTTGCCTTACCAGTTTCGAATAAGATATTGTTAGTCACAAACTTACCCGTCTCGGCGATAGCTTTTTCAACGGCAGAAAGGTCAGTGGTCTGACGCTGGTAGAGCTCTACACCACCCTTGGCAAGAATCACATGACCTACGCCACGATACGGATACTCACCATACTCAGTCATAAACTCAAAACGACTGGGAGCTGCTACATTAGGCAGATTGATGACGCGATTTCCATTTATATAGTATTTAAAGGCACGTTTGTTGAACGAAATAGCGAAATGATTCCACTGACCTAATCTAATATACTTTTTGATATTATCCCAATCTATACTGGCATTTACATTATCACCAGAGCCTCCTCCTTTTCTTAAAGCATAATTACCATAGGAATCTGGTGAACCCGGACGGTACATTAAGTAGATATATCCAAGTTCATCTTTCCCAGAATAGAAAGTAATCTGCAACGCTGACTGGTCAATATCACCTGGCTTGCAATAGAAGACATCCCACTCAAGGGTGAACACTTCAGGTAGATATGACATCATATTTTCCATTAATGGCGTGAATTCAGCACGTGGAGATGTGCTGTTCAGATACTTCTTGCCATTAACAGAAGCCGTCTCTACACTGCCATGATTGATATCCCACTTAGAGGGAAACTCGCCCATCTGTTCGTTAGCGAAATCATCTTCAAAAAGAATCACACTACCACGAACGAAGTCGCTCTTCTGGTTCTGAGCCACAGCATCGGGGGTGTCATCCTCAGCCTCGTCAGCTTCGTCATTCTTCGATTTCTTGGACTTTTTGCTGGACTTGCTGCTCTCGTCGCCGTCGAGCACTTCGTCCATCGCTTTGTTGGTTTCTTTGTTGACCTTGCTGTCGACTTTGTTACTCACCGCATTCTCGGCAGAATTAATAGCACGGTCCTTCAGGCGCTTCAGGAATCCCTGAGCATCGGCAGTAGCAGCGAAAGCCACCATGACCATCAATAAAAAAAGAATTCTTTTCATAAGTTTATAGTTTTAAATTCATAATAGCCAAATACGAGGGCAAAGATACGAAGAAAATCTGCAACATTCATGGGTCTTGCACATAAATTATGTTAAAAACCTGCGGGAAAGCGTACGAGTCTAAATAAAAAGCCTTACTTTTGCAACGATTTATGAACTTAAAACGGAAAGAACAATGAAGAAACTGATATTGACAACCGTAATGCTGGCCCTTGCTCTGACAGGCGTGATGGCCCAGAAGCCGGCACAGATTCAATTCGACAAGACTACCCACGACTTTGGCACTTTCTCGGAGGCTAATCCCAAGGTGACGTGTGTGTTTACCTATACCAATGTGGGCGAACAGCCCCTGGTGGTGAATCAGGCTATTGCCTCGTGCGGATGCACCGTTCCCGAATATACGAAGACTGCCGTACAGCCTGGCGAAAAGGGCGAAATCAAGGTGACGTACAATGGTGCCGGCAAGTTCCCCGGACACTTCAAGAAGAGCATCACTGTTCGTACAAACGGCGCCGTAGAAATGACGCGACTCTATATTGAGGGCGACATGACGGAAGCGGAGAAGAAATAGGAAGCCTACCCCGACCCTCCCAAAGGGAAGGGGGATAAAAAGATAGCTACCGCATGAGGTTAATCCTGATGCGGTAGCATTTTTATTGACGGCTAAACTACCTGTCCTTTCTCCCTCCCTTTGGGAGGGTCGGGGTAGGCCCTTAGAAGGTATAGGTGAGGCCTAACGAACTGTACTCCTGGAACTGGAAATAGCCCATGTCGTCGTCGCGGGCGTTGCTGTCGTCGAAGCGGGGGTAGAGGAAGAGGTTGGCGGAGATGTATTTCGACACCTTCAACTCGAACTGATTCTCCCACTCCACCAGCGTGCGGTGATAGGACGTATTGGCATAGAAGCGCGTCTTCCAAAGAATCTGCTCGGCTATCTGCCACTTCAGATCGGCAGTGAACTGCGAACCGAAGTCCTCGGTGGAATGATGGTCACCGGAAATGCCGTTGCGCGAAGCCAGCACCTTGCGTCCGACGTAGGTGTAGTTGAACGACAAAGGCAGGAAGTTGAGTGAACCGGTGAGGCGCTTGTTCATGGCCTCGACCTTATACTCCATACCGATACCGACATTGAGTTTGAAAGGCGACATGAAGTCGGAATAGACAAAGTGGTCGTTCGACTTGTAGCCCGGAGCAAACTGCGTATAGGCCAGCAGCTGCAGCGTGTAGTACCACTTCTTGTGAGCCTGGAGGCCCAGCTTGCTGGTAAGACGCAGCAGGTCGTTGTTGGTCTTGAATTTATGGACGGTGTCGGAACGCGACGTCTGGAAGCCCAGCTTGGTCTCGAGCTTGTTGTCGAAGGTGACGCGGTCCTTGTCGTTGTAGTTCAGCTCCAACGTCACAGCACCCACGGCAGAGTAGTTGGACTCACCGCCCTTGTGCCAGTTGTCGGACACGTAGTTCTGCAGGAACTGCAACGAGCCGTCGAACTTGAACTTCCAGAAGTTGGGCTTCTTTACCTCGACAGCGACGGGGGCATCGACGGGAGGAGCCTCAGGAACGGGAGCTGCAATCTCGACGAGTTCCACCTGTTGCTTCACCTCCTGATTGACGTCCTCGCGCAGGGTTCCGGCCTTCAGCAGCTGGCTCTCGTAACCGCCAATGAGATCGGGACGGCGCATATAGAGCGACAGCAAGGCAGCATCGACGGCATTGGTCACGTCGTCGCCAGCAGGAGGAGTGAGCGACAGCACCTGGCGGGCTCCGGAATGATAGAACGTAGCAGGAGCAAACAGGCGGTAGTAGCGTCCGTCGTCGGACTCGGTGCGCAACGCCTCGTTGACGCGCTGTACGGAGTCGAGCTGCTGGCGCAACACGCGCAGCGAGTCGATATAGTTACGAACCACCAAAGCCGTATCGGGCTTCGAAGCATTACTCTTTCTGGTGCGCTGGGCTGACGCAGCGGTAACTGTCAGCAGCGCTACGAATAGGATAAAAAAGGACTTGTGTTTCATATTCGATAGCTTATTTGAGCGCAAAGTTAGCAAAAAAAAGAAGAATAGGGTAAGAAAAAGAAAAAAAATTCGTAACTTTGTGGCCGATTTCGCGGAATCGGCTGCGAGCATAAATCAAACAGAAACAAATAACGTTATTTATAATATGAATAGAGACACTATTATCGGCTTCGTGCTGATTGCTGCCGTACTGATAGGATTCAGCTGGTGGAACCAGCCCTCGGCAGAACAGATTGAGGCCGCACGCCTGCAAGACAGCCTACAGGCCGTCGCACAGGCCGAAATGGCCAAAAAGGAGGCTGCTGCCCTTGCAGCAAAACAGCAAGGCACAGCGGGCGACAGTGTGGCCAGCGGTTCTGCCGCTGACACTACCGCCCTGTTCTATGCAGCCATGAACGGCACGTCGGAGAAGATCGTGCTGAAGAACGGCAAGTTGGAACTGACGCTCGACACCAAGGGCGGCGTCATCCGCAAGGCAGTCATCAAGGACTTCAAGAGCATTGACGACCAGCCGGACGTAACGCTGTTCGACGAAAAGGATCAGAACATGACCTTCATGCTGGCTGGCAAACAGGAAAACATCGTGACCAGCGAGATGTTCTTTACGCCTACTGATGTCACCGACAGCACCGTCACGATGGCTGCCAAGGCTCAGAACGGTGGCGAGATTGCGCTGAAATACCGTCTGGGCAAGGACTATCTGCTGAGCCTCTCGGTAGAGAGTCGCGGACTGGCCAACTTCTTCGCTCCGTCGTATAAGGAGATGGAGATTGAGTGGACCGACCACTGCCGCCAGCAGGAGAAGGGCTTTTCGTTCGAGAACCGCTACACCTCTATCTATTATAAGGAGAGCAAGAGCGGCAGTACCGACAAACTGTCGGAAAGCAGCGACAAGGAAGAGCAGACAGAAGAGCAGACCGACTGGGTGGCATTCCGCAATCAGTTCTTCAGCGTGGCACTGATTTCGAAGGACAATTTCGCCGCAGGAGCCCAACTGAGCAGCACGCTGGAGGAAAAGGGCTCAGGCTACCTGAAGCAGTTTGACGCCAAAATGAAGACAGCGTTCGACCCCACGGGTCAGAAGGCTTCGGAGTTTGAGATGTATATCGGTCCCAACGACTTCCGACTCATCAAGGACGTGGAGGAGCAGAGCGCCTTCGGCAAGGATCTGGACTTGGAACAGCTCGTAGACCTGGGCTGGTGGCTGCTGCGCTGGATTAACCGCTGGTTCACGCTGTATGTGTTCGACTGGCTGACGGGCTTCGGATTCAACATGGGTATTGTGCTGATTCTGATTACCATCCTGCTGAAAGTCATTACCTTCCCGATGGTGAAGAAGAGCTACATGTCGAGTGCGAAGATGCGCGTGCTGAAACCTAAGTTCGAGGAGGCTACCAAGCAATACGACAAGCCCGAGGACCAGATGAAGAAGCAGCAGGAGATGATGTCGCTCTACTCGAAATATGGCGTCAGCCCCCTGTCAGGCTGTCTGCCTATGCTCATCCAGATGCCTATCTGGCTGGCCATGTTCTTCTTCGTGCCTAACGCCATCCAGCTGCGCGGACAGTCGTTCCTCTGGATGAGCGACCTGTCGACGTACGACCCCATCGTGGAATGGGGCAAGAACATCTGGGGCATCGGTGATCACCTCAGCCTGACGTGTATCCTGTTCTGCGGTGCACAGCTGTTGTACACGTGGTTCTCGATGCAGCAGCAGAAGGACCAGATGGTAGGTCAGCAGGCTGAGCAGATGAAGGTCATGCAGTGGATGATGTACATCATGCCGCTGATGTTCTTCTTCATCTTCAACGACTACAGCTCAGGCTTGAACTTCTACTACTTCGTTTCACTCTTCATGTCGGCAGCTATCATGTGGACGCTGCGTAAGACGACAGACGACGCCAAGCTGCTGGCCATTCTGGAAGCCAACTACCAGGCTAACAAGAACAATCCCAAGAAACAATCGGGACTGGCCGCACGCCTGGAAGCCATGCAGAAACAGGCTGAGGAAATGAAAAAACAAAGAAGATAAAAAGAGATAACAATAAAGGGCGCCCCAATCGGACGCCCTTTGTTTTTTTTATCTATTTCTTACTCTGCTTCTGCAGGTGCAGGAACGGGAGCACCGTTCTTGTTCTTAGCCTTAGCAGCGAGTTCCTTCAGCTTGTCCTTACCCTTGAAGGCAAATACCCAAACAAGGAAGCCTGCCAGTACCAAGAGGCTGATGCCCAGCAACGGACGATAGAACAGCCATGCGATAGCAATGACGATGAGCGACCAGGCAATACCGATGATGCTGCAAACGAGTCCGATGCCCCAGCCAAAGATGCCGGCAATGAAAGGAACAACCTTGAGGATGGTCTCGACGAAGCCGAAGATACCCTTCAAACCACCAATCACCATCAGCACACCAAGAATACGCAGAGCCCAAGTCCACATGCTGTTGGCATCCTGAGCGTCCTCGATAATCTCGTCGCCAGTCTTCTTACCCATTACAAGAGTCTGGAAGCGCTTGCCGTTCTTGGCCTTGAAAGGCTTGAAAGTGTCGCCGTCGACAACAGCCATCACAGTAACCTTGGCAGGAACGACCTTCTCGAAGGTGATGCGGACGTCACCCACCTCAGGAGAACCGGGAACGCGTCCGAAGTAGAGCACGTTGCTGGCCTGGTGGATATATTCGAGGTCCTTCTTGTTCTCAGCCTGAGCCATCGCATTGTTGATAGAGTCGTTGATAGCCTTCTGAGCATCGAGGGCTGCCTTGACAGAATCGGGAAGCAGGGCCTTGATAGAATCAGGGATTGCAGGCTGCTGAGCGGGTTGCTCGGTGGGCTGCTGCGTCTTCTGCACGCCATAGAAACGCTCGTAGGCAGTCTGCGTGTTGCGGTCGAACTGCTTCAGCAGATCCTCGGCAATAGCCAAGTCGACGCCCTCGCGGGAAGAGATGCTGTGAATGAGGCTCTCGTTCAGTTTGTAAGCGCCCCACGATACGTTCTCGGCCCACTGCTCATCGTTCTCGAAGGTGGCCAGCACGGTGTTCTTGTTCTGATAGGCAGGATCCTTGAACGAGGCTGACTCGATGGGACGGCTCACCCACTCCTTGGAATAGGTGTAGGTCGTGGTGGTCACTTCCTTACCACCCAACTTGTCCTCCTTCTGCTCAGTAGAATGCTCTACCCACTGATAGTACTCGACGGTGCGGCGCAGTGAGATAGCCTTGGCGCCAATGCCAAACTGAGCATCGGACAGAGAGTCCTCGGTGGTAGCCAGAGCGGTACCACAGATGAGTTCGCCCTCGAGAGAAGCGTCCTTCTTGTCGGGATTTGCCATCTCGACATAGGCGCTGCCGGCCTCTTCGAGCATCTTCTCGGTCTTCACGGCACGGCCTTCGTTCCACCAAAGCAGTGCTGTACCAGCAACGAACAGCAAGAATCCGCTGCCTATTGCCCTAAAAGAATTTCCTACTCGGGTTCCATAACCCGTTGTCGTTGTTTCTGTATAAGCCATAATGTTTAATATTGATTGATAAAAAAAGTTTTATTGGCTAGTTTATTCTTGATTTGCAACATTAGTCTCTAATGCGCTGCAAAGTTACGAAAAAGATTTGAAACCGCATCGCTTTGCAGATATTTTTTTACTTTTCAACATGAAAATCAGGGGGAAAGGCTCCCCCTGATAAAAATACTCAATAGTCGCGGTTCATCAGACGGGCGAATGCCTCGGTAAGGTCTGAAGCCAGACGCAGGGCAAACACCTCGTCCATCGTCGGTTCACCCTTAACGACGCTGTGCGAACCTCCACCGTTCCAACTCCAATAGTAGTAGCGCGTCTCGTTCTCGCCGCCCTTCTTGAAGAAGAAGTTTAGACCCTCGTCGGAATCGATGAACAGAAACTCCTCGTAGAAGTCCTGCGCAGCAATGTTGTACTTACGGGTGATGAGGAACGGCTTATAGCGATACATACCTGTTGTCTGGTCCTCCGTACGACGGTAATAATACTGCAGTGTCTCCTTCTGCGGTCCTGTGCCCGGTTCGATGTGGCTGTTCGTCATCACCATATGGCCCAGCAGCGGGTCTGTGCCCTTCTGTGCCTTCTCGGCATCAGCCTTCGCCGTAGCGTAGGCCTTACGAATCTTGGCCACCTCGGCCTGCTTGTTCTGCCCCGTCGTCGTCAGACAGAGCAGAAAAAGCATTGCGATGGTTGAAAATATAGTTTTCATTTATTTGAACTTGATGCTATTAAGTACGCCCATAACCAATTCCTGCTTCTCGAAAGCGAACTCGGGAATAGCAAAGTTGTAGCAACCGCCGTTCTTGGTGTCTTCACGCAGGAAGTAAATCATGCCAGCCTTAAACCATGTCTGGAATTTCTCACCACCGATCTCATAAGTACCGTTTCCATACTTCTCGATGGGCTTCATTCCATTGGGAACATTGCTCGCCTTCTTAATGAATTCTGCAGCAGTTTCCTTAGCAGGGTGAAGCAGTTGAACGCGTGTACCGGAATTTGCCTGAGAACCATCTTCTTTCAGTGGGAACACGATACCTCTCCAACCGTATTGGTCAGCCACTTCGGCCTTATGACCAGCAGGGAATTCTGCTGTAAAATAGTCACACTCGAAAGTCTCAGCTTCAAACTCAGGTGCTTTTGCCTCCTCCTTCTGGGGCTCCTCTGCCTGCTCGGTTTGAGCCTCGGCGGCTGTAGAGTCCTGACCCTCGGCATTTGCTGCCGACTTGTTACCACACGATGCCATTGCTACAGCTGCTACGGCTGCGATTGCAAAACTAAAAAATGCTTTCTTCATAATGATTAATTGTTTAAATGATAATTGTTTATTGTAAATTAAATGTTTAATGTCTAACGTTTATTTGTCAGGACTTACGGTCCATGAATCGCCAACGGTCACGATGTTGCCGTCCTTCTGCCAGTAGTGAGCCGAATAGACACGCGTTACACCGTCACGGGCAATGTAGTGGCTCAGGATGCGATGTTCCTCGCGGTCAATCTCAGGATTGAAAATATCGCGGAAGGTGCCCTGACAATAAAACTTACCATCCTCGGTATCATAGACCCATGCATCGTAATGCACAAAGGTCTGATCGCTGGCGGGCATCCTTCCCAAACAGATCAACACATCGGTATGTCCGTCGAAGTTCACGTCGGTTTCCCACACATTGCCAAACGTCTCCAGCATGTCCTGGGGATAGTCAAAGCCTGTACGCTCGCCAACGGTCCTCGTCTTACCCTCGCTGTCGCGGATAATGACTTCGTATTTGGGCTCGCTGTCCATATCGAAGGTGCGGACGCTGACGTCCCACTCCTCAGCGAGACCCTGGCCGTCAGCAGCGGCTCCCATTTCTTCGCCTGTTGCTTCTGACGAAGCGGTGGTGTCGGCAGCAGTTGCAGCAACTGTTTCTTCTGAATTCACAGAGTCGGTGGTGCCGGCATTGGCTGTGGTCTTGTTGCCACACGATGCCATAGCAACAGAAGCTACTGCGGTTATGGCCAGGCTGAATAATACTTTCTTCATAATTGTTTATTATTAAATATTTAATGATTAATGTCTATTTCCTATTCTCCATATATTTTCGAACGGCCTGGTCGATGCGCTGGTTGAGACTGCCCCCAACAACATCTTCCATCTTGAGCAGAACCTCCAGATAGTCCATCGCATAATCTAATGCTTTCAACTGTTGTTTCGTCTTTGCCATTCTATACGTTGTTGAATTCGTTTGCAAAGGTACGGCAAAACTGGCGGAATGGCGTTATCATTTCGCAAAGTTTTGTTATCATTTGGCGTAATCAGGGCGGAATATTACGTCAGATAAAGAAAATGAGACAATTATTGCTGCTTTTCCAGATATTGCGTAGGCGTAATACCGAAAGTTCGCTTAAAGGCTCGCGTAAAATTCGGCGTATCATTGTAGGCACAGAGCATAGCAACTTCTGCGATGTTCATCTCGGGATGGTTGTCCAACAAATGGCAGGCACGGCGCATGCGGATGGTTTGGATAAACGACTGGGGTGTCTCGTCAGTAAGTGCCGCCAGTCGTTGACGGAACTGGAAGAGGCTAAGCCCCAAACGTTCGGCCACATGGTTGGCATCTATCTGACCCGTCAAAATCAGTTCGTTGATGACGTTGATGGTCTTCGACAGGAACTCGTTATCGGTAGCATTCAATTCCTCACCCTCGTCATGATTGTTGGTAGCAAGAACATTGTCGTATTGTTCGTTCAGAATGTCATACTTCTCGCGCAGTTCCTTGATGCGCTCAGAAAGTTCGGCATTGATGCGAATCTGTTTCTGGTGGCGATAGCGCATGAAGAGCAAGACAGCTATAGCAAGAATGACAGCAATAACGGCAGCCACGATGGCCCACCACTTGGCTTGGCGCTGCTCATGATTCTCTATCTGAAGCCAGTCGTTACCGAATTCGGCATTGTATTTAGCCAACTTATCGGCTGACACATTATTATATATAGAGTCCTTCAGGTCGTTAAAACGGTCCAGCTGGAACTTAGCTTCGTCGGGGTTCTCTTTCCAAAGGCTCTCGTAGAGTCCGCGACGGGCGTGCACCTCGTTGTAGGGGTCGCCCAACTGTTGGAAGATATCGGCAGCCTCGCGGTAATACGGTACGGCCTCCTGTTCGCGATGCTGCGACAAAAGAGCCATGCCCAGTTTATTGAGGGCAATGCCCAGCGACTGACGATCGGGCGTCTGGCGCAAGAAGGGAACAACTTCTTTCAGCGTCTTCTCGGCATCCTGATAGTTGTGGAGTCCTATAAGCACAGAGGCTTTCTGGGCAAGACGTACCATCGCACGGGGTTCGTTGCCGGACTGTTTATCTATCTCGTAGGCTTTTTCAATAAAAGGAAGAGCCTTCTGGTCGTCGCCCTGAGCGTGATACACCTCGGAAGCCATAGCCTGCAGAATGGCCATACGACCTGGATTATTGGCTTTTTCTGCCATCTCGATGCCTTTCAGGACGTATTTCTCGGCCTCCTTGGGTTGATTGGCACCCATATAGATGGCAGCGAGAGTATTCAGACTCGACGACATCACATCGGGATCGCCCGTTTTTTCGTCGAGAGAATAGCACTGCTTGGCGTACTTGGCAGCCTCGTCGTAGTCAGACAAACGGATATTGATAACAGCCAGCAAATTCAACACATCGGCCTCTATTTCAGTACCTTTAGCCAAAGGTAGCGCCTCATGGGCACAAGACAATGCCTGCTGATATTGTTGGACGGCATAGAGGCTATCAGCCTCGGCCAAAAGCTGTTCTGACTTGCTTTCACCCATAGCGGTAAAACATACGCCAAGGGCTAAAAGGAGGAGGGGAAAACGCACTTTCGTCATTTATTGTTCAATTTTTGTCTGCAAAGGTACGAAAAAACTTCAAGCAACGAACGCCATTCTTCATTTTTTTTTCGTACCTTTGCAGGCATAATTCAAAAAACGAGAAGAAAAATGAAGATTGGTTTTGACAACGAAAAGTATCTGAAGATACAGTCAGAGCACATTCGTGAGCGTATTGCCCAGTTTGACGGTAAACTCTATATGGAGCTAGGCGGAAAACTATTTGACGACCATCATGCATCACGGGTATTACCAGGCTTTAAGCCTGACTCCAAACTGCGCATGCTGGCCCAGTTACGCGACAGCATCGAGATTATCATTGTGGTAAGCGCAGAGGATATCGAGAGGAACAAGATTCGTGCTGATCTCGGTATTACCTACGACGAAGATGTGCTTCGTTTGCGCGATGAATTTATGCAGCGTAACTTCATGGTAGGCTCTGTAGTAATTACACACTACGATGGCCAGAAGGCCGCCGACCAGTTCCGGCACCGCTTGGAGCGTATGGGCATCAAGTCGTATGTTCACTACCCTATTGACGGCTATCCTCATAACGTGGATCTGATTGCCTCGGACGAAGGTTTTGGCAAGAACGATTTCGTAGAAACCAGTCGAGAGCTCGTCATCGTCACCGCCCCCGGACCTGGTAGTGGTAAAATGGCCACCTGTCTCTCACAGCTTTATAACGAAAATAAGCGTGGCGTCCGTGCGGGATATGCTAAATTCGAAACATTCCCCGTATGGAGCCTGCCACTGAAGCACCCCGTAAATATTGCCTATGAGGCTGCTACAGCCGACTTGAACGATGTTAACATG
>CAMHUU010000053.1 GCA_946188395.1 uncultured Prevotellaceae bacterium
ACATCCTGCAGGGCCAGCCCACCTGCTACTACACCAATTTCGTGGCCACCGACAAGCCCAACATCGCCGCCGAGGTACTGAACTACATGAAATACGACGCCGAGGCCTTCGGCAACCACGACGTAGAGGTGGGCCATAAGGTGTACGACAAGTGGATCAAGGAGCTCAACTGCCCCACCCTCGGTGCCAACATCATCGACCTGAAAAGCGGCAAACCCTACGTAGAGCCCTACTTGATGATAGAACGCGAGGGCGTACGCATTGCCGTACTCGGCATGCTGACACCGGCCATCCCCAACTGGCTGCACCAAAACCTGTGGTCGGGCATGCGCTTCGAGGAAATCCTGGAGTCGACACGCCGCTGGGTGAAGATCCTGCGTGAACAGGAGAAAGCCGACGTTGTCATCGGACTCTACCACAGCGGTTGGGAGGGCGGCATCGTTACCCCCGACTACCACGAGGACGTCGCCCAGATGGTGGCAGAACAGATTGACGGCATGGACATCCTGCTGTTCGGTCACGACCACCGCGAGTTCAACCAGACCGTCAACGGCACGCTGTGCCTGAACCCTGCGGCGAATGCCAAGAAGGTGGGACAGGCCACCATCACGCTGCAGAAGACCAAGAAGGGCTGGACCATCGTCAAGAAGCAGGGCGAGCTCATCGACGTCACCAAGGAGGCCATCGACGAGGACTTTATGCAGCATTTCAAGCCGCAGACCGACGCCATCAAGGCCTTTGTGGAGCGTAAAATCGGCAACTTCAGCGAGACGATGTACTCGCGCGACGCCTTCTTCGGTTCGGCAGCCTTCGTAGACCTCATCCACGAGCTGCAGCTGGAGCATACCAAGGCCGACGTGTCGTTCACTGCCCCGCTAATCTTCAACTCGGAAATCAAGGCCGGACCGGTGTACATGAGCGACATGTTCAAGCTCTACCGCTTCGAGAACGGCATCTATGTGCTGCGCATGACGGGCAAGGAGATCCGCCAGCACCTGGAGCTGTCGTACGACCAGTGGGTGAATACCATGCAGAGTCCCGACGACCATATCATGCTGCTGGCCCCGAAGGTGGCTGGCGACAACCAGCGCGAGGGTTTCAAGAACTTCACGTTTAACTTCGACTCGGCAGCAGGCATCGACTATGTCGTCGACGTCACCAAGCCCGACGGACAGAAAGTGCAGATCCTGCAGTTCAGCGACGGCCGTCCGTTCGACGAGAACGCGTGGTATCGCGTGGCCATGAACAGCTATCGCGGCAATGGCGGCGGTGAATTGTTGGTGCGCGGAGCAGGCATCGCGTGGGACTCCATTCCCCAGCGCATCGAATATATGAGCGAGCGCGACCAGCGCCACTATCTGACCGAGAAGATCGAGCGCGAAGGCACCATCACTCCACGGGCCCTGAACAACTGGCGCTTCGTGCCCGACGCATGGGCCCAGCCCGCCCTGGAGCGCGACCGCAAGGCGCTGTTCGGAAAATAGTCCCTAACACCCCCTAACAGCCCTAACACACCTAACAACCCTACAAAAAAGAATGAAATATTTTGTGTTTTGTCAGTCGGACCTCGTCCTCGAGAAAGTCAGCGACACCTACCAGATACCCACTGAACAACCCACCGAGCTGAAGCCCTGGACGACGGTGATGGACATCGACGGCCACAAAGCCTACCGCATCGACCAGCCGCTGACGGGTTCCGAGCGCTACGAGATGTGCCCCCTGCGCCAGTCGTACTACAAGCTGTCCCAAGAGGACTACCTCGTGGCCGGCAAGTGTCACGAACTGCTCTACTGGGACCAGAACACCAAGTTCTGCGGTGTCTGCGGAGGACCCATGCGTTTCGACACCGCCATCTCGAAGAAGTGCGAACACTGCGGCAAGGAGATATGGCCCCTGCTGGCCACTGCCGTCATCGTACTCGTCAGGCGTAAAATCACCGCTGCTGACGGTTCCCCCGTCAGCGACGAAGTACTGCTGGTGCATGCCAACAACTTCCGCGACGACCACTACGGACTCGTAGCAGGCTTCGTCGAGACCGGCGAGACACTGGAGGAAGCCGTACACCGCGAAGTGCTCGAAGAGACGGGACTGCACATCACCAACCTGCGCTACTTCGCCTCGCAGCCCTGGCCCTACCCCTGCGGACTGATGGTAGGATTCACCGCCGACTACGACTCCGGCAAGATACATCTGCAACGTTCGGAAATCTCGAAGGGCTCGTGGTTCGACCGCAACCACCTGCCCCACATCCCCGAGAAACTCTCTATTGCGCGACAGCTCCTTGACTCATGGATAGAAGAAGAAAAACACTGATTCTGCTCGCCACGACCACCACAGTCGCACTGGGTCTGTTCTATGCCTGCAACACACAGCCGCCACGCATTCCCGACAAGGTGGAAGTACGCGTCTACCAGCGTGCCCAGAAAGACTCCCAGCAATTGGCCGACCAGCTGCGCGAGATGGACTACTACATGCGTACCCACGACGTCACCGACGAGGGTTACAACCTCATTGCACAGTACCACACGCTGCTGACCCGCATGGCCCGAACAGCCGGAGATTCCGGACAACCCACGAAAACCGTCACCATGCGTATTGCCGCCAAGGACCGTCTGTTGCCCGCTGTCAGGATAGCCGGCGGCTACTGGAAGGCAGGCCACTTCCATGTGGGGCGTGTCAACGGTCCCGTCATCGTGCGCGACAGCATGGGACGCATCGTCTGTGCGGAATATGATGCCGACACCATTGTCAAAGCCGTACGCACCGATTCGCTGGGCACCTATCGCGGACAGATGGACCGCCGCCTGCAGGCCTGGGGACAAGGCACCTACGACGCCCTCGACGGTGCACACTACGAAGGATTCTGGGAGGACGACCAGCGCAGCGGGTTCGGTTTCGAGTCGTCGCCCCACCACCCCGTACGCATCGGCATCTGGAAGAAAGGGCGTTTTCTGGGCGAGAAGCTGCGCTATACCGCCGAGCGCATCTACGGCATCGACATCTCGCGCCATCAGCACGAAAAGGGTCGCAAGCGCTTCGGTATCAACTGGAAACAGCTGCGCATCACGTCGCTCGGCCACCGCCATCCCACCGACGGTCAGACCTTCCCCGTGTCGTTCGTATACATCAAAAGCACCGAGGGTACCACCATTCGCAACCGCTACTTCATGAGCGACTATGCCCAAGCGAAAAAGCAGGGACTGCACGTCGGCGCCTATCATTTCTTCTCGCTGAAGACGCCCGCACTGGCACAAGCCACGTATTTCGTGAACAGCACACTGTTCCGCGAGGGCGACTTCCCACCCGTGCTCGACGTAGAACCCACCGACGCCCAGATCAATGCCATCGGCGGCGACGAGGTGCTGATGCAGCGCATACGCACCTTCATGGAGTACGTAGAGAAGCGTACCCACATGCGGCCCATCCTGTATGTCAACCAGATGTTCATCAACAAACACATGCAGCATGCCGCCGACATCAAGCAGAACTATAACGTGTGGATAGCCCGCTACGGCGAGTACAAGCCCGACGTGAAGCTGGTGTATTGGCAGCTGTCGCCCGAAGGACGCGTCAGCGGCATCACCGGACCAGTGGACATCAATGTGTTCAACGGCTATCAGGGCCAGTGGGATGAATTCCTGAGGACGGGATTTCATCAGTGATTTTTCGATATTTCGATTTTTCGATATTTCGATATTTCGGTATTTCGATATTTCGACCCTAAAGGTAAAATTCCCCCGTCAGCAGGGTGTATGTCTCGTCGCCGAGGGTCATTTCCGTTCGCTCGCAGGGACAGGGTTGCTTGCGGAAGGCCAGCAGGAAACGCTTGGCGGGCTTGTGAGCCGCCGTGCGGACAGCACAGACACGACTGGGGAAGAAACCCACGAACGTCGCCTCGTCCTCCATGCGCTGACGGTAGTCGAACGGCACCACCACACTCAGTTCTCCCCCATCGTCCAGCAGTCGCCACGCAGCCTGCATCAGCTGGCCGTAGGTCAGCGTGGCAGCATGACGAGCCACCGTGCGCTGGCGGTCGGGAGCCTGCAGGGAGTCGATAAAAAACGGCGGATTGCTCACGATGGCGTCGTAGCAAACGGCATTTTCGGTATTTCCAGCATTCGCAGCATGTTCCTGCACACTTTCGTGCAGCACCTCGATACGGTCGGCAAACGGCGACTGGGCGACATTCTGAAGGGCCTGATGCACAGCACCCTCGTCGATGTCGAGGGCCGTCACACGAGCCTCAGGACAGCGCTGAGCCAGCATCAGAGCCATGATGCCCGTACCTGTGCCGACGTCGAGCACACGTGCTCCGCCCGTCGCCCAAGCACCCAGCAGGACACCGTCGGTACCAACCTTCATGGCACATAATTCCTGCTCGATCACAAACTTTTTGAAACGAAATGCCGTCATTTATGGTGCAAAAGTACGAAAAAAAGCACTATTCTGCAAGAAAGATATTAAAATATCTTATCATACATGCGGTTTTTCAATAAAAAGTTGTACCTTTGCGCCTTCAAAGCGCGAAAGCAGGATTAAATACACGAAAGATATGAAAGATAATATAACAATGTACATGGATAACAAAAACAGGTCGTTTTCGATGATTGCCGACGTAGAAGGCGAATACCACGACCTGACGGAATCAGAAATTCCCAATACGCTGCCCATTCTGGCTGTGCGTAATCTGGTGCTGTTTCCCGGTGTAGTATCCCCTATTCTCATCGGCCGCGAGGCCAGTATGACGCTCATCCGCAAGGCTGAGAAAAACAACATGCTGATCGGTGTGTTCACCCAGCGTGACCCGGATGTGGAAATGCCCATCCGCTCCGACCTTTACGACTACGGTGTCATCGGCAAGGTGCTGAAGACGCTGACACTGCCCAACGGCAACATCACGACCATTGTGCAGGCTCTGGGACGTGTCAAGCTGGAGGATGTCACCAAGTATCACCCCTATCTGGAGGGTCACGTCAGCCGTATCCCCGAGGAGGAGCCCGACAAGCGCGACGTAGAGTTTCAGACCGCTATGGACGACCTGCGCCAGTCGGTGACCCAGTATGTCAACATGACCGAGGAGATTCCCGACGAGGCCACGTTTGCCCTGAAGAATGTGACCAACAATATCATGGCGCTGAACTTCATCTGCTCGAACATGCCCTTCACGCCGAAGGAGAAAATCAAGCTGCTGATGATGGACTCCGTGAAGGAGCGCCTGTTCAACACCATGCGTATCATCAACCGCGAGATCAATCTGCAGAACCTGAAGCTCGACATCCGCAACAAGACACGCGACGACATCGACGAGCAGCAGCGTAACTACTTCCTGCAGCAGCAAATCAAGAACCTGCAGGCCGAGATGGGTAACGAGAGTACCCCCGAGAAGAAGGACCTGCTGGAGAAAGCACGCAAGAAACAGTGGCCCGAGGATATCGAGAAGTACTTCTACAAGGAAGTGGAGCGTTTGGACCAGGTGAATCCCAATTCGCCCGACTTCAACGTGCAGCTGACCTACCTGCAGACGCTGGTGGGACTGCCATGGGGTGAGTACACGAAAGACGACCTCGACCTGAAGCGTGCCCAGAAGATTCTGGACCGCGACCACTACGGTATGGAGAAGGTCAAGGAGCGCATTCTGGAATATATTGCCGTACTGTCGCTGCGTGGTGACCTGAAGTCGCCCATCCTGTGTCTGTACGGTCCTCCGGGAGTCGGTAAGACCTCGCTGGGTAAGTCGATTGCCGACGCCCTGAAGCGTAAGTACGTCCGTGTGTCGCTGGGCGGTCTGCACGACGAGGCTGAGATTCGCGGTCACCGCCGCACCTACATCGGCGCCATGCCCGGCCGCATCATCAAGAACATCCAGAAGGCCGGTTCGTCGAATCCCGTCTTCATTCTCGACGAGATTGACAAGGTAACGCAGAACACGCACAACGGCGACCCTGCATCAGCCCTGCTGGAAGTGCTCGACCCCGAGCAGAACAACGCTTTCCACGACAACTATCTGGACGTGGACTACGACCTGTCGAAGGTGATGTTCATTGCTACCGCCAACAATCTGGGCACCATTCCCCGTCCGCTGCTCGACCGTATGGAGATTATCGAGGTCAGCGGCTACATCACCGAGGAGAAATACGAGATTGCCAAGCGCCATCTGGTGCCGAAGGAAAAGGAGAATACCGGTCTGAACGACAAGCGTCTGACCTTCAACAAGGCTGCCATCGAGAAGATTATCGAGCAGTATACCCGTGAGAGCGGTGTGCGCCAGTTGGAGAAGCAGATCAACAAAGCCCTGCGCAAGATGGCCTTCAAGAAGGCTGAAAGCGGCGAGCTGCCCTACGAGAAGATCACGCCGACGGAGATTGAGGACCTGTTGGGCAAGCCTCCCTTCTACCGCGACATCTATCAGGGCAACAGCTATGCAGGCGTGGTGACCGGTCTGGCTTGGACCAGTGTCGGCGGTGAGATTCTGTTCATCGAGACCTCGCTGTCGAAGGGTAAGGCCGGCAAGCTGACGCTGACGGGTAACCTGGGCGACGTGATGAAGGAGTCGGCTGTCATTGCACTGGAATACGTCAAGGCCCACGTCGACGTGCTGGGCGTCGACTACCGCATCTTCGACCATTGGAACATCCACATCCACGTGCCCGAGGGTGCTACTCCGAAGGACGGTCCGTCGGCAGGTATCACCATCGCCACGTCGATAGCCTCAGCGCTGACTCAGCGCAAAGTGCGCAAGAATACGGCGATGACCGGTGAGATTACGCTGCGCGGCAAGGTACTGCCCGTCGGCGGCATCAAGGAGAAGATTCTGGCTGCCAAGCGTGCCGGTATCACCGACATCGTGATGTGTCAGGAGAACGAGAAGGACATCAACGAGATTCCCGAGATGTACCTGAAGGGTGTTCGGTTCCACTATGTGGAGAACGTGCAGGATGTATGGAAGTTCGCCCTGACGGACGAAGTCGTGGAGCATCCGCTGGTATTCGAAATCCCCGAAGAAAAAGAGGAGAAGAAAGTTGAGAGTTGAGAGTTTAGAGTTTAGAGATTAGAGTTGAAGTTCGAAGTACAACATACCGACCCGTACAGCAGTGCCCGTTCAGGACTGATTCAGACCGATCACGGCACCATCAAGACGCCCATCTTCATGCCGGTAGGCACGGTGGGCTCGGTGAAGGGCGTGCACTTTGCGGAACTGCGTGAACAGGTAAAGGCACAGATTATTCTGGGCAACACCTATCATCTCTACCTGCGTCCGGGTCTCGACATTCTGCGCAAGGCAGGCGGTCTGCATAAGTTCAACACCTGGGACCGGCCCATCCTGACGGACTCCGGCGGTTTTCAGGTCTTTTCGCTGACAGGCATCCGTAAGCTGAAGGAGGAGGGTTGCGAGTTCCGCAGCCACATCGACGGTTCGAAGCACGTTTTCACCCCCGAGAACGTGATGGACACCGAGCGCGTGATTGGTGCCGACATCATGATGGCCTTCGACGAGTGCCCCCCGGGACAGAGCGACTACCAGTATGCGAAGAACTCGCTCAGACTGACCCAGCGCTGGCTGGAACGCTGCGTGAAGCGCTTCAACGAAACGGAGCCGCTGTACGGTCACAACCAGACGCTGTTCCCCATTGTGCAGGGTTGTACGTATAAGGACTTGCGACAGGATGCTGCCAAGCACGTCGTCGACACGCTGGGCAAGTTGAATGACGGCGGTGGTGCGTCGATTGGCGGACTGGCCGTCGGCGAGCCTACCGAGGTGATGTACGAAATGATTGAGGTGGTGAACGACATCCTGCCCAAGGACCGTCCCCGCTACCTGATGGGTGTCGGTACGCCGCAGAACATCCTCGAAGCCATAGAACGCGGCGTTGACATGTTCGACTGCGTGATGCCCACCCGCAACGGTCGCAACGCCATGTTGTTCACTTACGAGGGAACGATGAATATGAGGAACAAGAAGTGGGAGGACGACTTCTCGCCCATCGACCCCGACGGCTGCGACATCGACCGCATACACTCCAAAGCGTATCTGCACCACCTGTTCAAAGCCCAGGAACTGCTGGCGCTGCAGATTGCCTCGATACACAATTTGGCATTCTACCTGCGACTGGTCACCGACGCCCGCCAACACATCGAGCAGGGCGATTTCACGCAGTGGAAACGTTCAGTTATTGACAATTTAGGACGCAGAAGATGAAGATCAAGAAACAGGATTGGGGACTCTGGCAACGGAAGCTGTACCTGCTGTGGCGGAAGATGATCCGACTGTGGCGGAAAATCCCCTGGCGCAAGCTGGCGTGGATGAAGAAGCTGAACGTGTTCCGTTTCCTGATGCGCATGGACTGGTATATCATCAAGAAGTTCATCGGAACGTACATCTACTCCATTCTGCTGATCATCTCGATATCCATTGTCTTCGACGTCAACGAGAACCTGGCGAAATTCACCAACTACCACGCACCACTGCGCGCCATTGTCTTCGACTATTACGCCAATTTCGTGCCCTACTTCGCCAATCTGTTCTCACCGCTGTTCGTCTTCATTGCCGTCATCTTCTTTACGTCGAAACTGGCGGGAAACTCGGAGATCATCGCCATGCTGGCCTGCGGCATGAGTTTCAAGCGACTGCTGCGTCCCTACCTCATCTCGGCAGCACTCATCGCCACGCTGAACTTCTTCCTGGGCGCCTACATCATTCCCCGAGGAACGGTGGTGCGTCACGATTTCGAGTCGCTCTACAAGAACAACAAAAAGAACACGTCGGCGTCGAACATCCAGCTGATGGTGGATAAAGGCGTGGTGGCCTATCTGTCGCAATACGACGATATCCGCAAGACGGGCTACGGCTTCGCGCTGTATAAGTTCGAGAACAAGAAGATGGTCAGTCAGATGAATGCCAGCGTCATTCAGTACGACACCATTGCCGAAGAGCGCTACCATTGGAAGGCCCGCAACTACAAGATTCGCACACTGAAAGGTATGCGCGAACAGATTAAGAGCGGCAATGAGATAGACACGCTGATCCAGATGGAGCCGATGGACCTGGTATTCTCGAGGGGTCAGCAGGAGACGTTCACCTCGCCGGAGCTGAAGCGTTACATCTCGAAACAGCAGGAGCGCGGCTCGTCGAATGTCGTGCAGTATGAGGTGGAATACCACAAGCGAATAGCATCGTCGTTCGCATCGTTCATTCTGACCATCATCGGTGTCTCGCTGTCGTCGCGCAAACGAAAGGGCGGCATGGGACTATATCTGGGTATCGGTCTGGGACTGTCGTTTGCCTATATCCTGCTGCAGACCATCAGTGCCACGTTTGCCATCAATGCAGGCACACCGCCGATGCTGGCAGCATGGATTCCAAATATTCTCTATGCTTTTATCGCCTACTTCTGCTATAGGCAAGCACCAAATTAGAGTGAAGAGTTAAGAATTAAGAATTAAGATTTAACTGTGACATTTGAAGAAACATATTTAAACGATAACATACTGGATGCACTCTACGACATGCATTTCGAGGAGATGACTCCCATTCAGGAAAAGTGCATTCCGGAGATTCTGGACGAGCGCGACCTCATTGGTATCGCACAGACGGGAACGGGAAAGACCGCCGCCTATCTGCTGCCGATACTGAGCATGCTCGACGACGGGGGCTTCCCGAAGGATGCCGTCAACTGTATTGTGATGGCTCCGACCCGCGAACTGGCGCAGCAAATCGATCAGGCCATGCAGGGTTTCGGCTACTACCTGGACGGCGTCAGCAGTGTAGCCGTCTATGGAGGTAATGACGGTAGCCGCTTCGACGTAGAAACGAAGGGTCTGAAGATGGGCGCCGACGTCATTATTGCGACTCCTGGACGACTGCTCTCACACATCCGCATGGGACATCTGGATTTGAGCCGGGTGAGTTTCTTTGTGCTCGACGAAGCCGACCGTATGCTCGACATGGGCTTCTCGGACGACATCCTGTCGATAGCCAAGCTGTTGCCCAAAGCGCATCAGACCGTCATGTTCTCGGCCACGATGCCGCAAAAGATCCAGCAGCTGGCACATACGCTGCTCACCGATCCTGTGGAGGTGAAGATTGCCGTTTCGAAACCCGCTGAGAAGATTCAGCAGTCGGCCTACGTGTGCTACGAGCCGCAGAAGCTGGGCATCATCCGTTCGCTGTTCAAGGCTGGCGAACTGGAACGCGTCATTATCTTCTCGGGCAAGAAAGACAAGGTGAAGGACATTACCCGTGAACTGAAGCATATGAAGATTAACTGTGCCGCCATGCACTCCGACCTGTCGCAGGCCGAGCGCGACGACGTGATGTATCGCTTCAAGGCCGGACAAGTGAGCGTGCTGGTAGCCACCGATATTGTGGCACGAGGTATCGACATTGACGACATTCTGTGTGTCATCAACTACGATGTGCCGCGTGATGCAGAAGACTATGTGCACCGCATCGGCCGTACGGCTCGTGCCCAGCGCGACGGTGTGGCCATCACCCTTGTTTCCGACAGCGACATGCAGTATTTCGGCGATATTGAGCGGTTCCTGGAACGGGATATTCAGAAGAATCCCCTCCCCGAGGGACTTGGCGAAGGACCGGAATACAAGACCGCAGCCCCCCGCAAATCGTCGAGGGGACGCGGCGGAAAAAGTCGCAACGGCAAGGGCAGAGAAAATGGCAAAGGACGCAATAATCAGCACCATCATCGCAAAAAGAAGCCATCTAATTCAAAGAATATGCAATAAGAAGCGTTTTTTGTCGTTATAATAACGATGGACTTCAAAAAAAGCATATTGTCAGTGTTGTTCCTGCTGTCGGTTCTGACGGCAGCAGCACAGCAGTTTACCCTCAGCGGAAAAGTTTCCGACGAGGAGGGTAATGCCATTGAGCTGGCCACCGTATCGTGTCTGGATCAGGGCGCAGTGACGATGGCGAATTTGAATGGTGAATTCTCACTGAAGTTACATTCGGCCGATTCGGTAGTGGTGAAGTTCTCGATGGTGGGCTACCAGACGAGAACCCGCGTGCTGCGCAAGCCGAAAGGCAACCAGAAACTGCTCGTCACCCTGCACCCGATGAAAGAGTTGGACGAGGTGGTGATTACCGAACGTCGCCGACAGACCACTGCGACAGCTGAGCTGGATACCAAGGACTTGCGGGTGACACCATCGACCAGCGGCAATGCCGTCGAGGAACTGGTACAACAGCAGGCCGGTGTCAGCAGTCACAACGAGCTAAGCAGCCAGTATAACGTTCGCGGCGGTTCGTTCGACGAGAACTCTGTATATATTAATAATGTGGAGGTCTATCGCCCGCTGCTCATCCGTAGCGGACAACAGGAGGGTCTGTCGGTCATCAACTCCGACATGGTCGAGAAGATTTCCTTCTCGTCGGGTGGTTTCGAGGCCAAATACGGCGACAAGATGTCCAGTGCGCTCGACATCCAATACCGGCGTCCTACCCGCTGGGAGGGTAACGTGCAGGCTTCGCTGCTCGGCGGCTCGGTATTCGTCGGCTATGGCAACAAGAAATTCTCGATGAGTCATGGCGTTCGCTATAAAACGAACCGCTACCTGCTGGGCTCGCTGGAGACCAAGGGAGAATACAAGCCGAACTTCCTGGACTATCAGACTTACATCACCTATCAGCCCAACGAACGGTGGAGCGTCGACTTCATCGGTAACATATCGGAAAACCACTATAATTTCAGTCCTTCTGACCGTGAGACATCCTTCGGAACAATGCAGAACGTGAAGTCGTTCAAGGTCTATTTCGACGGTCAGGAGAAGGATATCTTCCGCACCTTGTTCGGTACGCTGCGACTGCAACGGCATTTCTCTAAAAACACGAGGGTGAGTCTGTTGGGATCGGCCTTCCACACGAAGGAACAGGAGACCTACGACATTCTGGGACAGTATTGGCTGGACGATGCTCAAACGCAGGAGCAGTTGGGTGTCGGAACTTATATGGAACATGCCCGTAACTATCTGACAGCCAACGTGGCCAGCGTGAAACTGATGCTGAACCACAAGACCGCCAAACACGACTGGGAAACGGGTGTGACCATGAAATGGGAAAAGATTGAGGAGAACGCCCGTGAGTACGAGATGCGCGACTCCAGCGGCTATTCCATTCCACATAGTGCCGACCGACTGGACCTGATTTATTCGCTGCGCTCGAAAAACGACATTTCTTCACGTCGTATAGAGGCTTATATCCAAGACACTTACCGCTGGCAGACGGGTGGCGACGAAGAGAAGCAGCCCACGCTGTGGACGCTGAACTACGGTGTCCGCCTGGCCAATTGGAGCTGGAACAAAGAGACCATCGTGTCGCCTCGTGCTTCGTTGGCGCTGATACCTTCGTGGAATCAGAATGTCACCTTCCGACTGGCTGCAGGACTGTACTATCAGGCACCGTTCTACAAAGAGTTTCGCGATACGAGTACTGTTAACGGACAGACGATTGTCCGACTGAACGAGAAGATCAAGAGTCAGCAAAGTATCCAGGTCGTCGGAGCCTTCGACTACAAGTTCCGAATGGCCGACCGCCCGTTCCGTTTCTCGGCAGAAACGTACTTCAAACTGATGGACAACCTCATTCCGTATAACGTACAGAACATGAAGGTGGTATACTACGGTGAGAACATCGCCAAAGGACATGCCGTCGGACTTGACCTGAAGCTCTATGGTGAGTTTGTGCCCGGTACCGACTCGTGGCTGACGTTCAGCCTCATGTCGACACGTCAGAAGATTAACGGCATTAGTGTGCCCATGCCCACCGACCAGCGCTGGGGAATCAATTTCCATTTCACAGACTACTTCCCCGGAACCGAGCGGTGGAAGATGACGCTGAAACTGGCCTTTGCCGACGGTCTGCCCTTCGGCGCACCCCACCGGGGACTGGAGTATCAGCAGTTCCGGGCACCAGCCTACAAACGTGCCGACATCGGACTGAGCTATCTGCTGGTTGGCCAGCCGGGCGAGAAGTCAACGTTCAGAAAACCGCATATCTGGCTCGGTCTTGACGGCCTTAATATTTTCGGCATCAGCAACGTCAACAGCTACTATTGGGTGACCGATGTCACCAACCAGCAGTATGCAGTTCCTAACTATCTGACTGGCAGACAAATCAACGGAAAAGTGACCATCGAATTCTGATTTGATGCTTTTTGTGGTTAAATATTGTTAATTTCTAAAAAGTTATCAATATTTTCATCCCGTTTGTACTAAAAGTACAAGAAAAGTATGTACCTTTGCAAACGATATATCAGAACATTTAGTACTAAACTAAAAAAGCAAATATGAAGAAGAAGATCCTATTCATTGCAACGCTCGTTGGAATGTCTATGTTTACAAGTTGCCATCGATTCGATTTTGAGGAGGCGCGCCAAGAAGCGATTCGTCAAAATGCAGAGAAGGTTTTTGGCGATATAGATCCCAATCAGACTTGGAGCTCGACTGTGTCGGGTACGGTCACCATCACGGCTGATGCCAGCCTGAAGGAGATTGCCCGTGTGCAGATATTGACAGAGTCACCCTTTATGAATCCCAATGCCCGAGTGGTGGCTGATGCCCAAGTCCAGAAGGGTCAGACCGTTACGCTGAACTATGACGTACTGAACAGCTACAATCGTCTGATAGCAGCCTGTGTCGACAGCAAAGGACATTACCACATCAAGGGTTTTGACATCGGCGAGACCAATGTCAGCTTCAAGAGCGGCACCACCCGTGCTGCCCGCAGAGCAGCATCCAACCTGCCCGACCTATCAGGAGTCGGTCTTGATTTCGACGAATCAATCAGATCGTACAATGCCCAGCGTACTTTAGATAATAAAAATAGCTGGAAAGGTAAAGGATGGGAAAACGACCGATTGTGGTGGGCTACCGGCTCAGCAAGTTCCAATGGTTGGACTATGTCCAATGCTACTTTCTATAGAGACGCAACTGCTTTATCCGAAAGTGAAGCAGCAACTCTTACAGATATTTTCGAGGCATCGCTCGGTCGATATGAAGAGAACAAAGATCCGAAAAACAATCTTCAATTAATTAACGAGACTAGCGCCGTTCAGCTGTATGGTAATCATCTGGAGAGCACTGGCGAGACACCTATCACACTGCGTCCTGTTCAGTTGGCTTCTACTGAAGCCCATTGGTGCGACATTTATTACTATTACTTCAGAACAGAAGATATTCCCGCAGGAGCCACAGAGGCCGACTATATCAAGACGTTACCCAAGTTCAAGGCTATTGACCTGCATGAAGAGAGACAGGCATTCAGCACTTCCACAGGAGTCGCAGTAGATAAACCAGACGTGAACTTCCGCAGACTGCACGAGTATCTCCTACCCTTCTACGGTAATGCTTCAGAATTCGCACCAGAGCCATCCAAACTAAGTTCGTATGGCTATACTACCGATGGAAAATTCTATCGCATCTACAATGATGCTGGCAATCCTGATAAAAAAATCGATCCGTCAAATCATTACATCACATATGCCGACAAGCTGGAAAATTTGAAAGAAGAATACACTAATGATATTGAGTATCAGCTGTGGCAAATATTCACGAACGCTACGGACAACTCCATGATGCTTTATAACGTTGGAAGTAAAAAATTCATGTGGTGGAACAATGGAGATTACGTAGAGTTTAAGGATATCGCAGAAAACAGTTTAAAAAATTATACTGTCTATTTTAGTGATGGAGCAAAGACACCATATAAATATGATGATATTACAAATCAGAAGGTATTTATTTTAAGCGCTGCCAAGAACAATTTCATCAAGGCGCTTATAGATATTGGTCGCACACTACTTTTTAAAGGTGGAACAAATATCAGCGGAAGCTTTAGAACTACTAGAGAATGGACCATTGAGGAATATACTTATTCTGGTTCAGCATCAGCTATTACTGATTGCGAATTATCTCTCGATTACTTCCCCGCAGGAGGTATTATTCCACCAAGCACAACGCCGTCGGCTATCATTCCTGAGGGCTATAAAATCGGCTTTATGATTAGGAAAGATGGTGGTGAAAGAACAGGTAAAGGTGACAGCAACAAACAAGGTTGCTTGTACGGATATGGTGAACTGAACACAGAAATCAACACCTGGGGTCAATTTAAAACTGCTGTAGAGAAATTCGGCATGGCAAATAATGATCCCCGTATGGCTACATTTGCTGCCAACGGCAAAACCTATCTCACTTTTGAGGAAGGTTCTGATGCACAATTCAGTGACGTCATCCTCGAGATGGGTGGCTACGATACCGAGTCGTACGATTCTGATCCCAACGGCAACGACGAAGGTGAACAAAGCGTTGTGACCAGCTATCTCTATGAAGAACAAGAAGTTCAAGGAGCCTCTTATATGCTTATGTTCGAAGACCGCCCCAACACGGCCGACTACGACATGAACGATGTTGTGTTGCGTTGTAAACGTCTGACTGGAGCATATAGCAATCAAGTAGAACTAAGTCTTGTGGCTGCAGGAGGTACCGATGATGTTGTCATCTTGATGGGTAATTTAGGAACTCATGTGGAAGATGACGGATATAGTTTCCACAACAAAGAGGTTCATATGGTATTCAAAGTGGATAAAGAAGTAGGCTATAGCCGTTTTGTGAACACCCTTCCAGGATCAACTCCTATACAACCACGAGTAGGTGTCTACGAGTTAGGAGAAGGTGTTACCATTCCACAGTTCTTGGCCAGCATTTCTATTTATAATAAGACAACTGGTGAAACGATAAGCGTTCCCAGAACCGGCGAAGCTCCGTGTGCCATTATTTTGCCCTTCGACTTCCAATATCCAATGGAAAGAGAAAGTATCATAGATGCCTATAATGAATTCTTGAATTGGGCTCAGGATGCAACTGGACATACCGATTGGTACAATCATATTACCGATGATACGGTTTTCCCAATTGAAACAATTCCTGGTTTTAAGAAAAACAAATAATAAGAAATACTAAATATTTCGGTTTTTTGTTGATAATGTGCAAAGAATTATGTATCTTTGCACATTATTAATTATATACTCATTTAAAAAGTAACAATATGAAGATTTCCCACATTGAGCATCTGGGCATTGCTGTCCAGAGTATTGAGGAGAGCCTGCCGTATTTCACTGACGTGCTGGGCTTGGAGTGTTATGCTACAGAAGTTGTAGAAGACCAGAAGGTGAAGACCGCCTTCCTGCGCTGCGGTGAGGTTAAGTTGGAGCTGCTGGAGCCCACATCACCCGAGAGCACCATTCAGAAATGGCTCGACAAGGGTAACAAGGGCGTTCACCATGTTGCCTTCTGTGTGGAGGACGGTGTAGCCAAAGGACTGGCTGAGGTCAGCGAGAAGGGCGTACGCCTCATTGACGAGAAGCCTCGTAAGGGCGCTGAAGGTCTGAACATTGCCTTCCTGCATCCGAAGTCAACTTGTGGAATCCTCACGGAGCTCTGCGAGCACCCTGAGTAAATCGTAATATCGAAATAACGTAATAACGAAATAGAAAAAAATGAGCAAACAATTAGAAAAGATCAAACAACTCATCGAGAAGCGCGAACAAGCTCGTCTCGGTGGTGGCGAGAAAGCCATACAGAAGCAGCACGAAAAGGGTAAATACACAGCCCGCGAGCGCATTGAGATGCTGCTCGACAAAGGCTCTTTCGAAGAGTATGACATGTTCAAGGAACACCGTTGCCACAACTTCGGTATGGAGAAGAAACAGTTCTTGGGCGACGGCGTCGTAGCAGGTTCTGGTACTATCGAAGGTCGTCTGGTATTCATCTTCGCACAGGACTTCACCGTACATGCTGGTTCTCTTTCTGAGACCATGTCGCAGAAGATCTGTAAGGTGATGGATATGGCCATGAAGATGGGTGCTCCCGTGATTGGTATCAACGACTCGGGTGGTGCACGTATTCAGGAAGGTATCAACGCACTGGCCGGCTACGCAGAGATTTTCGAGCGTAACATCCTGGCATCAGGTGTGATTCCTCAGATCAGTGGCATCTTCGGTCCTTGCGCCGGTGGTGCCGTATACTCCCCTGCCCTCACCGACTTCACGCTGATGATGGAAGGAACATCGTACATGTTCCTGACGGGTCCGAAGGTGGTGAAGACCGTTACTGGCGAGGATATCGACCAGGAGCACCTCGGTGGCGCCTCTGTACACGCTTCGAAGTCGGGTGTGACCCACTTCACCGCTAAGACGGAGGAAGAGGCAGTAGAGATGCTGAAGACGCTGTTGAGCTACATTCCTTCCAACAACATGGAGCTGGCTCCTCGCAAGAAGTGTACCGACCCCATCGACCGTCTGGAGGATTCGCTGAACGAGATTATCCCCGAGAACCCCAACGAGGCTTACGATATGTACAAAGTCATCTCGGCTATCACCGACGATAACGAGTTCTTCGAGGTACAGCCTAAGTTCGCCAAGAACATCATTGTCGGCTTCGCCCGCTTCAATGGTCAGAGCGTAGGTATCGTTGCCAATCAGCCTTCTTGCTATGCTGGTGTGCTCGACGTCAACGCTTCTCGTAAGGGTGCCCGCTTCGTGCGTTTCTGCGACGCCTTCAATATTCCTATTGTATCGCTCGTCGACGTTCCCGGATTCTTGCCCGGTACTGGTCAGGAGTACAATGCCGTCATTCTGCACGGAGCTCAGCTGCTCTACGCTTACGGCGAGGCTACTGT
>CAMHUU010000054.1 GCA_946188395.1 uncultured Prevotellaceae bacterium
AGAACATGCCGAAGGACAACATCGAGCGTGCCATCAAGAACGCTATGGGTAAGGATCAGAGCGACTACAAGGAGGTGACTTACGAGGGATATGGTCCTCACGGTGTTGCCATCTTCGTTGACACCCTGACTGACAACACCACCCGCACCGTGGGTGACGTTCGTTCGGTGTTCAACAAGTTCAACGGTAACCTGGGCACTCAGGGCTCGCTGTCGTTCCTGTTTGACCACAAGTGTGTGTTCACCTTCAAGAAAACTGATGGTCTGGATATGGACGAGATGATTCTTGACCTCATCGACTACGGCGTGGAGGATGAGTACGACGAGGACGAGGAGGAGAACTCAATCACCATCTATGGCGATCCTTCTTCATTCGGTGCCATTCAGAAGCACCTGGAGGAGAACGGCTACGAGGTGACCGGTGCCGAGTTTACCCGCATCCCAAACGACCTGAAGGACGTTACTCCCGAGGAGCGCGAGACCATCGACAAGATGATTGAGAAACTTGAGGACTTCGACGACGTACAGACCGTGTACACCAACATGAAGCCCGAGGGTATCGACGAATAAGAATTATTTCTGATAATCACTCTTACGGAACGTAGCATCTATAAGCTGCGTTCCTTTTTGTTTGGAGGAAAAGTAGACATAACGAAAGCTGTAACCCTCGTCCTTGTAGACCTTGAGGCTAGAGGAGTTCTTCAGCTCCTTGAGCAACATGCCGCGAACATCGTGCAGCTGAAGTGCCTCAGCATCGTCGAGCACGCCATCAACAGTGTAATAATACGACATGAGATGCGTTGAGGGATCGAAGGTGAGACTATCTAAATAGACGTCCTTGTTGACGAGCACGGGACACTTTTTCTTCGTATACTCCTTGCACTCGCGAACACAGCGTTCTTCAAGCGTTTCCTGGCAAGCGGTGAAGAGCAGGAGGCTTGTGGGAATGATGAGGGCCAGACGGGTGGCGGTATTAATCAGTTTCTTCATAGGGAATGATGCTTATGTCGGGTAGTAAGAGTTGTATATAGGGCCTCGGCCAATCGCGAAGGTGATGGCGCTGGTGGTCGTACTGCATCAGGTCGAGGTCGAGCGTAATGCACTGCTTGCTGCGATGGGCGGCAGCTTCTATTTCTTTGAGTTGTGCTGCGATTTCGTCGGCGGTAAGGTCGGTGAAACCAGCAGCCAGACGGTTCATATACCATTGTCCGGAGGAGTGTATGTCGGGTGTCCATAGCTTTCGCGACAGCTGTAGGTTGCCGAGGAGGACAGACAAACGTTCAGAGGCCCACTGGATGTGAGCACTCTGATGATGGTTGGAACCTATGGCAATGAGAACCTGATGCATGGGTGGCTGATGGATTTATTTGCGCTCCTTCAGGATGCCGTGACGATAGGCATAAAGCAGTTGGCGCAGGTCTTCCACCTGAGCGCGTAACTCCTCGCCCTTGTCTGTATCGGCTACGAGCATGCGGTGGGCAGAGAGTTCGACCAGTTGGGTGGTGGACTTGATGTCGAGTCCTCGCTGGATAGCGTCTTGTGCATTCGTAAACGGCTCGTGCTGAACGAGTTGGAAACCTCGGCTGTGGTATACCAGCGTGTATCCGGCAATACCCGTTTCGGAGTGGTAGGCTTCAGAGAAACCACCATCGATGACCATGAGTTTACCGTTGGCCTTGATGGGGTTCTCGCCCTTGGAGGCATGTACGGGAACGTGTCCGTTGATGATGTGGCGGTTCTGTCCCTTAACCCCGAAGGCGTCGAGAATGCGGTCGCAGATTTCTTCGTTATCGCGTAACAGGAAATAGTTACCTTTTTCTTCCTTATAAGTAGTCTTATCGGTCAGGAAGTAGCGTTCGAAGGTGGCCATCTTCGACTTGTCGAACAAGGGAGAGTCCTTGCCGCACCAGAGGTAGAGGAAATAGTCGCGTGCGAAGAGGCGCAGTGACTGTTCGGTGTCATTTTCGAAGGCTGCACGCACCAGCATGCCGATGTTGTGCATGAGTTCCTGACCACTATATTTCTCGCCATTGTATAGTTCAACTTCCTTCAGGCTGCCGTCGTCGTTGAGCGGACAGGAGGCATGGAACAACAGATTCTGGTTGCAAATGTTGTACATACATCCGTGGGAGAGCAGCATCTTCATGTGTTTGCGAAGCTTTTCGGAAACACGGAACGAGTGGTGCAGCTTTTCCATCAGTTGTTGTTCCTCAGGGGTGAGCTCGTTAGGATTGTTGGGATCGATGGTAGGAAAATGGCACGATTTCATGTCGTATTCTTGTCCATCGATGACGCAGACGCCACGTTCGTAGTCGATGTGTTCGAGCAGGCAACGGTCCTCCATATGCCATTCGGGGCGGCGATGGAAGATTTGAGCTTCCTTCTTAAACTGGATGACGGTGATGGCCTTATGCATCTGGGCTGTGAGGCGCTGGTACTTGTCGTCCATCGTATTACCCTTGAGTAATTTTGGATAGAACTCAGAGCATGGGTCATCTTGATAATACTCCATAGCAAAGGTTGCCAAGGGTACGAGGTTGATGCCGTAGGCTTCCTCGATGGTCGTCAGATTGGCATAGCGCAGACAGAGGCGCAGCACGTTGCAGATGCAGGCGTTGTTACCGGCACAGGCTCCCATCCACAGAATGTCGTGGTTGCCCCACTGGATGTCCCACGAGTGATACTGGCGGAGGGTGTCGAGAATGATATGTGCACCAGGGCCGCGGTCATAGATGTCGCCCAGAATATGGAGTTGGTCGATGGCCAGACGCTGGATGACATTGCAAATAGATACTATGAAATCGTCGGCACGGCCTGTAGATATGATGGTGTCGACAATGACACTGACATAGGCAGCCTTGTCGATATCGTCGGTGCGTTCGTGAAGCAGTTCTTCAATGATGTAGCTGAACTCCTCTGGCAGCGACTTGCGAACCTTGGAACGTGTGTATTTGGACGAAACGTCGCGACAGACAGCTACCAGTCGGTGGATGGTGATGTGATACCAGTCGTCGAGGTCTTCTTCGTTAGCCTTGATGAGTTCCAGTTTCTGCTCGGGGTAGTAGATGAGTGTACACAGTTCACGTCGCTCGGCCTCGCGTATGTCACCCTTGAAGAGTTCGCTGACCTTGCGGCGGATATTTCCTGATGCATTTTTCAACACATGCTGGAAGGCAGCACTTTCACCATGCAAGTCGGCCAGAAAGTGTTCGGTGCCCTTGGGCAGATTCATGATGGCTTCCAAGTTAATAATCTCGGTCGATGCTGCTGCAATATTCGGAAACGAGTTAGAGAGCAATTGCAGATAGTGCATGTCGCGGTTAGTCGTTTTCGTATTCATAGTCTTATATTTTTAGGTGGTTATCTACTTGTTTTCTGAGTGCTCGTGTTTTGTAATCATCCAGCGGATCGACGGGCATGAAACCTTCGGTAAGCCCCGTTCGGTCGGCCATGAGTTGCATAGTTCTACGGGCCAGTTTCCAAAGTTGTCGTTCCTTCAGTGTATCGGCTAATGACTCTTCCTCGCAAGGGTGCTGACGCAGCTCGCGATCGAGTTCTATGAGATGTTTGATGCTGAATTGTCCGTTTGACATGAGCTTGCGAACGATGCGAAACGATGCCAACAGACGTTCGTTTTCGGAGGCGAACTGATTGCCGATGGTGGCACCGATGAGTGATGCCTCCTGATAGTTTTCAGGCCAGAAATGGTCGATGTGTTCGACGTCGATATCGGGAGACTCGATGCCAAGGACCCGCAATCCGCGCTGGATGGTGTCAGTAATCTGTTCGTGATGGGCATAGAGCAATACCTCGCGCCAAGGAATGGATTGGGTAGGGGACAGAGCGCTGACAGCCGATGCAGGAAGCCAGCGGATGTCGTTAGTAATGCCAGCCATGATGATGGTTCGGAGCTGCTGACGCATCTCGGGCGAAAGGAGTTCCAGAGTATGGGTATCCATCACCTTCTGATAGAGTTTGAAGGTCTGACGGGCCATGTCGGTCTTCGTGATGGAACTGGTGATGACGCTGTTGCGGATGGTGACCAAGCGTTTGTTCCAGCCGAGGCGTTCCATGCACTCCTGTTCCATGCTGCCTTGGATGATGATGGCATAGGCTTGTCGGATGATGGCCTGCTGGTAGAGTACACGCTTAGGCAGCTTTTCCTTCCAGTAGTTTTCGTTCTGTTCCCACGGCTCAAGTTGTCCGTGTGGAGTGACGATGAGTCTGCACCGCTTTCGTAATGCCAGATGGACGATGCTTCGCGACGCGTTGCGCCAACAGCCATGCAGGTGGAGAATGTCGTACTTTCCACCTTGCAATAGTGTTCGGGCATCGTCGGCATTAGCTGCCAGATGGTTCTCGGCCTCAAGTCCCATACCTTCTTGTAGCATGGCGACGTGCTGGCTAATCATCGGCTCTTCAGCAGGATAAAAGTGCAGGATTCTCATGATGTAACAATATTAAAACCCCATCCATACACGCAAGCGAAGCCCTAGGAGACGGAGTCCGCGAATACGCTGATCATAGAGTCGGATGGCGTCGAATACGTGCTCTTTGCGCACACCTACAGCATCGAACAGACCACGCTGTTTTCTGAACCATGTGCCCCAATAGTCTCGGAAAGAATGCCGTTCTGCCTTGCGGATGATGCTTTTCAGGTCATCCAGATCAGTGGCTACGACATGTGTTACGCGGTCACGTTTCCTGTTGCTATACACCAATGCCGCCTCACCTTCTGTAAGTCCTGCTACCCAATCGACATTGATGGGTGTGCGACGGATATCGGCCAATATGATATGGTCGTGATGGGCTGCCTTTGCCCCCACACTGAGCGCCAGTCGCTGACGGCTTGGATTAACGACGACAGAATTGGGCAGGAATGTCGAGTACAACTTGGGGTATTCTGCCTTCAGGCGTTTCAGTACGTCAGGAGTGTCATCTGTCGACATATTATCCACCACAATCACTTCATACTGCCCTTCGTATGGTAGTGTCAGAAAAGCAGGCAGATTCTGCTCGAGGGCTTCTGCCTGATCGTGAACGGTCATCACGATGGAGACGGGCGGTTGTGTCTGATGTTCCATAGTCATGCTATGATGTAACCTTTTAAATATCGTCGCTCATATAGCCTTGGGGCAATTGACGACAGTTGTACTGGGATGCCATGATCTCGCCATAGGCTCCTGCTGAGCGGATGGCAATGAGGTCGCCGCGATGACAGCGGTTCAAGTCGATCTGCTTGGCAAAAACGTCAGTTGATTCGCAGATGGGTCCCACAACATCGTAAGCCTCGACAGGTTCCTCGCTCGTGATATTCTCTATCTTATGGTATGCCTGATAGAGTGCTGGACGGATGAGGTCAGTAAATCCGGCATCAACAATACAAAACTGCTTGACGCTACCTTTTTTTATATATAAGGTACGCGTGATAAGGCTGCCGCATTGTGCCACCACAGCACGACCCAGCTCGAAATGCAGTGTCTGGCCAGGGCGAAGTTTCAACTTTTTGGCATAAGTATCGAAGTAAGCTTTGAAATCAGGAATGCTGACTCGGTTAGGGTGCTGATAATCGACACCAAGTCCTCCACCGACGTTGATATGTTCGACGACGATGCGATGACGTTCCAGTTCGTTCTGCAGTTCGTTGACGCGGTTGCAGAGGGCTTCGAAATCGCCCATATCCAGAATCTGACTGCCAATGTGGAAGTGCAGTCCCACACATTTAACATGCTCCAAGCGAGAAGCTTCTTCGATGACTGTCAGCATATCGCGCATGTCGATGCCGAACTTGTTTTCTGCCAGTCCTGTGGTGATATTGGCATGGGTATGGGCACCGACATTGGGATTCAGTCGGAAAGCGACTCGTGCTACCTTGCCCTTTGCAGCAGCCAGTTCGTTGATAACCTCCAGTTCGGGAATGCTCTCCACATTAAAGCAGAAGATATCCTGGTCCAGTCCGAGATTGATTTCCCAGTCGCTCTTACCGACTCCAGCATATACGATTTTCGACGAGGGGAATCCTGCTCGTATGCTTGCATCTATCTCACCGCCGCTGACGCAGTCTGCACCCAGTCCTGCTTCGCGGATGATGCGAAGTATTCTTGGGTTGGCATTGGCTTTTACGGCATAGTGCACACAGAATCCCTCATGCTTCTGGGCTTCCTGGTTAATGGCACGGAGTGTTTCACGTAACAACTCCGTGTCGTAATAGTAGAACGGCGTTCGTAAACTTTGGAACTTCGCCGTTGGGAATTGTCCTTTTGCCATTGTGTCAGCTGAGATTTATTTAAACAGCGTATCACTCAGGCTCTGCAGAGCACGTTTTTTATCTTCTTCGCGAATGAGGAACGAGATGTTATAGTTGGAACCGCCATATGAAATCATGCGAACGGGGATGTTCTTCATCGCATCGAGCACCTTGGTTTCGAAGCCGATGTTCGACCAGTCCAGATCGCCTACCACGCAAATGATACACATGCCGGTGTCGACGGTAACAGTGCCGTACTTCTTCAGTTCGTCGACGATTTCGCCTAAATGGGCAGAGTTGTCGATTGACATCGAAACACCCACCTCCGACGTGCAGACCATGTCGATTGGAGTCTGGTAGGACTCGAAAATCTCGAATACCTTACGAAGGAAACCTGTGGCCAGCAGCATGCGACTTGATTTAATCTTGATGGCGATGATATTATCCTTGGCAGCTACAGCCTTGATCTTGCCATACTCTGTGGCGTTGCTGATAGTAGTACCCTCGGCATCAGGCTCCATGGTGTTCAACAGACGAACAGGAATGCCGGCATATTTGGCAGGCTGCACACAGGTGGGGTGCAGAATCTTAGCACCAAAGTAAGCCAACTCGGCAGCCTCCTCGAAGTGCAACTGATGGACGGGCTGGGTATTATCGACAACACGCGGATCATTGTTGTGCATACCATCGATGTCGGTCCATATTTGAATTTCTTCTGCGCCAAGGGCTGCTCCCACAAGTGAAGCGGTATAGTCGGAACCGCCGCGTTGCAGATTGTCGATCTCGCCGTAGGCATTGCGGCAGATGAACCCCTGGGTGACATACACTTGCTGACCTTCGTTCTTTTCCATAATGGCCTGCAGCTTTTCTTTGATATAGTTGGGATCGGGCTCCGAGTTTTTGTCGGTGCGCATGAAATCGAGGGCGTTCAGCAGCACAGCATTGATGCCCTGTTCTTTCATGTAGTTCACCACCATGTTCGTTGACAGCATCTCGCCCTGAGCCACGATGCTCTTCTCTTCGAAGCTGGTGAACAGCTCCTTGGTGAATGAACGCAGGTAGTTCAGTTCCGAAGTCAGAAATTCGCGCGTCTGCTGCTTCAACTCGTCGCTCTGATAGAGTTCATCGATATGTTTCAAATAGGTACGCTCCAACTGATTGATAATCTCGCTGGCTCCCTCGGGGTTTTTCTTATAGAGGTAGTTGGAAATCTCAACCAGTGAATTGGTTGTTCCAGACATAGCAGACAATACCACGAAGACTGGCTCACCCGACTTCGTTACCAATTTTGTTACTTCCTTCATGCGGGCCGGAGAACCTACCGACGTGCCGCCAAATTTCATTACTTTCATTGTATCTTGTTTTTTAATTTCTTATCTCTCAACTCTAAACTCTAAACTCTAAACTCTAAACTATATCGACAAATCCTCGCGGTCGGAGTAGTAGCTTTTTTTCTCCTCTGCTTCGTCATCATCTTGTTCGCTTTCTTCATAGAGTGCCATGTGATTGAAGTCATGCGTGATTTCCTCCAGTCGTTGGTTGATACAGCGATAGACGATACCAGGATATTCTTGGAGCAACGACGTGTTGTGAGTCGTCATCACAACAGCCGTTCCCGATTCGGTGATACGGCGCAATAACAGAATAATCTGCCGTGCCGTTTCGATGTCGAGGTTGCCCGTAGGCTCGTCGGCAATGATGACCTTCGGATTGTTTAGGATGCTTCGTGCAATGGCGATGCGTTGTTGTTCACCTCCAGACAACTCGTGGGGGAATCGGTCAGCATACTCCAGCATCTCTACGTCGCGCAGCACATCGTCGATGCGCTCATCTATTTCGTTCTTATCTTTCCATCCGGTGGCTTTCAGTACAAAGCGCAGGTTATTTCGCACTGTACGATCAGCCAGCAACTGGAAGTCCTGGAAGATAATACCCATCTGACGGCGCAAGGCGGGTATGTACTTTCGCTTCATATTGCGCAGGTCGTGGTTCATCACGATGGCTTCTTCGGCTTCGTCAACGTCCAATTCGAAATAGAGCGTCTTCAGCAGCGTACTCTTTCCAGCTCCCACGCGTCCGATGATGTAAATGAACTCTCCCTCGTTCACGTGGAAATCGACCTCCTTCAACACAAGGATACCATCCTTCTGATAGATGTTCGCTTTCTTGTAATCTATTAGCATTGCTTGTTGTGTTGTTATTTTGTTGTTGCGATAATCCAATATATAATATGACGTCACTTCATTGTCCCTGCAGCTTTGGCTTCTCGACGTTTCTTGTCCCAATCGGGGTCGTGGCGTTTTTGTAACTCCAGCACGACGTCCTCGATTCGTAGTCCCTTTTCGGTAAGCATTACCAACAGGTGGTACATAAGGTCAGAGGCTTCGTACACTAGATGTTCTGAGGTGCCGTTCGTGGCTTCAATGACAGTTTCTAATGCTTCTTCGCCAACTTTTTGGGCAATTTTATTAATACCCTTATTGAACAGACTGGTAGTATACGAACCCTCGGGCATCTCCTCTTTGCGCTTGTAGATAAACGACTGCAACTCGCTCAGGAAGAGTAGGGGGTTACCTTCATTTTCTTCACCCCAGCAAGTGTCGGTGCCGGTATGACATGTTGGACCAATGGGGTTTACGCGCACCAATAGGGTGTCATTGTCACAGTCAATCTTCATGTCTACTAGGTTAAGGAAGTGTCCGGACGTTTCGCCCTTGGTCCACAGAGTCTGTCGCGTACGGCTCCAAAAAGTCACATGACGGGTGTCGAGCGTCTTTTGGTAGGCTTCTTCGTTCATAAAGCCCAGCATGAGTACGTTTCTTGTTTCGGCGTCCTGAATGATAGCAGGCACCAGACCACCCATCTTTTCAAAATCTATTTTCATGTTTTGTTATTTCGTTATTACTTGTTTTCATCATTATAGTCGGACGTTGATACCTTCACCTCGCAGGTATTGTTTCAGTTCGGGCACGGGAATTTCGCCAAAGTGGAACACTGAGGCGGCCAGTGCAGCATCGGCATGTCCTTCATTGAATACGTCGCGGAAATGTTCTTTGCATCCAGCGCCGCCACTGGCGATGATGGGTATCGAGAGCGTGTCGGCCAGTTCGCAAAGTGCTTCGTTGGCATAGCCGTTTTTGGTGCCGTCGTGGTTCATACTGGTAAACAGTATCTCGCCAGCACCGCGCTCTTGTGCTTCCTGGGCCCATTCGAAGAGTCCGCGTTCTGTGCGTTCACGACCTCCTTTCAAATAGCAATGCCATCCGTCAGCGTCAAGTCGAGCATCTATGGCTACCACGCAAACCTGACTACCGAAACGCGTGGTAATTTCGTCGATGAGTTCTGGACGGCGTATGGCAGCACTATTGATGCTAACCTTGTCGGCTCCAGCATAAAGCAGGCGTTCTACGTCTTTCAGTTCGTTGATGCCTCCACCTACAGTGAAAGGTATATTGATGGTTTCGGCTACGCGTGTCACCATCTCCGTAAAAGTCTTACGACCTTCAAAGGATGCGGTAATATCCAGAAAGCACAACTCGTCGGCTCCCTGCTCCGAATAGGCCTTACCCAGTTCTACGGGGTCGCCTGCCGAGCGTAGGTTGACGAAATTGATGCCTTTTACAGTCTCACCATCTTTCACATCCAAACAAGGTATGATACGTTTTGCCAGTCCCATTCTAATTTACTGTTTGACAATTTACGATTTACTGTTAAATAACTCGCGGAGGTCGATTCGCCCTTCGTAGATAGCCTTTCCGAATACGACGGCAGGGATGCCTGCTTGGTCGAGGGTTTTAATATCTTCTTTTGATGACACGCCGCCGCTGGCAATGAGGTGCAATTCGGGGTAAGCATCCATCACACGGCGGTAGAGATCGATGGCGGGTCCTGCCAGCGTGCCGTCCTTTGAAATCTCAGTGCAGAGCACATTCTTCACACCAGCATCGATGTATTTCTTTAGGAACGGCAGCAAGTCCTCCGTAGAATCTTCCTTCCATCCGTTGATACTAATTTTTCCGTTTCTGACGTCCGCACCCAGTATCATCCGTTCCGCACCGTATTTCCGGAGCCAGCCCATGAACCGTTCGGGCTCTGTGACGGCAATGGAACCAACGGTCACCATGGAAGCCCCAGAAGCGAATGCCTTCTCGATATCCTCATCAGTTTTGATGCCACCACCAAAGTCGACCACAAGATTCGTTCCGGTAGTGATTGCCTTCAGCACAGCATCATTGACAATATGCTTCGACTTAGCACCGTCGAGGTCGACCACATGCAGACGCTGGAAACCAAGCAATTCGAACTCCTTGGCCACTTCTGACGGGGAGTCGCGGTAAATGGTCTTCTGGTCGTAGTCACCTTTTGTCAATCGAACACATTGACCGTTGATGATGTCTATTGCGGGTATCAGTTCTATATTCATCTTCTTATTATCTGTTATCCATTGTCAATTTGAGAAAGTTCTCCAAAATTCTCTCACCGACCTTTCCACTCTTTTCTGGGTGAAACTGGCAGGTATAGAAGTTGTCCTTGTGCATCGAGGCAGAGTAGGGTAGGATATAGTCTGCTATAGCGATGGTCTCTTTGCACACGGGGACATAATAAGAATGTACAAAGTAGACATAAGGTTCGTCATCTAACCCTTTGAACAAAGGATTATTGACATTAAACTTCAAATTCTCATCCTTAAACTTCAAGGAGTTCCACCCCATGCACGGCACTTTTTCCTCGTGACGCTTTGGTCGGAAACGCTTCACTTCTGCGTCGAAAATACCAATGCAGTCTACGTCGCCTTCTTCAGAATGCTTGCAAAGCAGCTGTTGGCCTACGCAGATACCAAACACGGGTTGCTTCAGGTCGCGAATTACCTCGTCCAGTCTGTGGGCTTTTAAATAATCCATCGTTTCAGCAGCATGTCCCTGTCCGGGAAACAGCACGCGGTCAGCTTTACCGAGAGTTTCTGCATCATCAGTCAGCAAAGGTTCTACACCCATTCGTCTGAGTGCATTCACCACCGAGTAAATGTTTCCTGCGTTATATTTTACAATTGCAACGTTCATAATTTACACAATAGGGTCGGTTCCGCTGTGTAATCAGCTGAATATAATAGTTTTGTTCTTGTAAGTGAGAATCTTACGCTGGATGTGTTTCGACACAGCATGTGAAAGCACTATCTTTTCCAGGTCCTTGCCCTTCAGCACCAGACTCTCAGGTGTATCTTTGTGGGTGATGCGCGTCACGTCCTGCTCGATGATGGGTCCGGCATCCAATTCGGCGGTAACGTAGTGACTCGTGGCGCCGATAATCTTCACACCGCGTTCCCAGGCCTGATGATAGGGCTTAGCACCGATGAATGCGGGCAGGAAAGAATGGTGGATATTGATGATATGGTGCGGATAGGCAGCAATCATCTCGTCCGATATGATTTGCATATAGCGTGCCAGAACGATGAACGAGATGTCCTCCTTCTTCAGCAGTTCCATCTCGGCCTGTTCCACTTCGGCCTTATTCGAATGGTCCTTCTTAATGCTCCATACGTAGTAGGGAATGCCAAACTGCTCAGCTACATAGCGCAAATCCTCGTGATTCGACACGATGCAGGGAATGTCGCAATTGAACTCTCCTGCCTTCCAACGGGCCAGCAAGTCATACAGGCAATGGCTCATCTTAGAAACGAAAATGGCCATGCGAGGACGCTTGTCGCTATAATAGAGCGAGAACTTCATCTGATAGCGCTGAGCATAGAGCGTGGTGATGTAATCGTAGAGTTTGTCGCGGGGAATCAGAAAACCGTCCAGTTCCCATTCTATGCGCATAAAGAACATGCCGTCCTGTTTGTCAACATATTGGTCAAGGTAGACGATGTTTCCTTTATTATCCGTTATAAATTTAGTCACTTCCGATATGATGCCCTGTTGGTCAGGACAGTGAAGAAGCAGAATTGCGGTTGGTTTCATTTCTTTTTCCAATTATTAATTTATTAATAATGCCTGCAAAGGTAGTGATTTTTATGCAGAACACCAAAAAAATGACATTTTTCTTGGCAGTTTTTTTTAAAAACCTTACCTTTGCAGCCGAAAAGAATAAAGAAGTTGTACCTAACACGGAAAGATTATGTGTGGAATAGTAGGTTATGTCGGTAAGCAGGAGGCTTATCCTATTTTAATAAAAGGACTTCGCCGTCTCGAATATCGTGGTTATGACTCAGCAGGTGTAGCACTCATCAACACCGACAATCAGCTGAATGTTTTTAAGACAAAAGGCAAGGTTGACAACCTGACGGAATATTGCTCCGACAAGGACGTCAGCGGTTGCATTGGCATCGCTCATACACGTTGGGCAACTCATGGAGAGCCCTCGGCTCGCAATGCCCACCCGCACTATTCACAATCACATAATTTGGCCATTATTCACAACGGAATTATTGAGAATTATGCTGACATTAAACAGAAACTTCAAGCCAAGGGTGTTGAGTTCAAAAGCGATACCGATACCGAGGTGCTCGTACAACTCGTCGAGTATATTATGGTAAAGAAAAACCTTTCCTTGCTTGAAGCCGTTCAAGTAGCTCTTTATCAAGTTATTGGCGCTTATGCAATTGCCATTATTGATAAGCGTGACCCTTCTCAAATTATTGCTGCTCGCAAGCAAAGTCCACTTGTTGTAGGCATCGGCGAAGACGAATTTTTCCTCGGTTCTGACGCCAGTCCTATTATTGAATACACTGACAAAGTTGTTTACTTGGAGGACGGAAATATTGCTGTGATCCGTCTCGGCGAAGATGTCAAAGTTTTCAGCATTCTGGGAGAGGAACAGGAACTGGCGGTGAAGACCGTTGACATCGACCTCGGTCAGATTGAAAAGGGTGGGTACGACCACTTTATGCTGAAGGAAATTTTCGAACAACCTGAGTGTCTAACCAACTGCATGCGCGGACGTATAAATATCGAGGGTGATCACGTGACGCTCTCGGCACTTATCGACTATCGCCGTGAGATGTTGAAAGCCAAGCGCGTCATCATTGTGGCCTGCGGCACATCGTGGCATGCCGGACTCATTGGCAAACAACTCATCGAGACCTTCTGCCGCATACCGTGCGAGGTGGAGTATGCCTCTGAGTTCCGCTATCGTAATCCGGTGGTGGGAAAGGGCGATGCCGTCATTGCCATCTCACAATCGGGCGAGACTGCCGACACACTTGCTGCCGTACAGCTCGCCAAGGAACGCGGCGCTTTCATCTATGGCGTCTGCAACGCTATTGGCAGCAGCATTCCTCGTGCCACAGATACTGGTACGTACATCCATGTGGGACCTGAGATTGGTGTAGCTTCCACAAAAGCTTTTACTGGTCAGGTTACGGTGCTCACTATGATTGCATTGGCTATGGGTGAAGCAATGGGTACTATTGACCGCCAGGAATACCTGAAGGTAGTAAAAGGGTTGAGTGAAATACCCGATAAGATTCGTGAGGTGCTGCAAACCAACGACAAGGTAGCTGATCTTGCGCGTACATTTACTTATGCCCATAATTTCCTTTACTTAGGTCGTGGTTTCTCATATCCTGTGGCCTTGGAAGGTGCTCTGAAATTGAAGGAAATATCATATATCCACGCTGAGGGCTATCCTGCTGCCGAAATGAAACACGGTCCTATTGCACTCATCGATTCCGACATGCCCGTTGTGGTTATTGCCACGCATAATGCGATGTACGAGAAGGTACTATCGAACATTCAGGAGATCAAGGCCCGTCAGGGTCGCGTGATTGCTCTTGTTTCAAAGGGTGACGACACCATTGCCAAGATTGCTGACGAGGTCATTGAACTACCTGACGTACTGGAATGCCTTGAGCCGCTGGTAGCTACAATACCCTTGCAGTTGCTCGCTTATCACGTAGCTGTATGCAAAGGCAAAAATGTTGACCAACCTCGCAACTTGGCGAAATCGGTTACTGTGGAGTAAAACAGATCAGATAATAAATAAAGATGAGGAACCTGCGGGTTCCTCATCTTTTTTTCATAACTCCTTATTGCTATCAGTTAATAGAATATCATCGACAGCACGTAGGCCACGATGGTCGACGTGATGACGCAGATAAGTCCCGGCATCATGAACGAGTGGTTCAACAGGTATTTGCCGATGACAGTCGTACCCGATCGGTCGAAGTTCACCGTTGCAATATCTGAAGGATAGTTGGGGATGAAGAAGTAACCGTATACAGAAGGAAGTACACCTAACAGCACAGGACCGGCAATGCCCAGCGAGTAGGCCAGCGGCAGCATGGCCACGACGACGGCACCCTGCGAATTGATGAGTACGGAGACGAGAAAGAACACCAAAGCGATGGACCAAGGATACTCCTTGACGATATCGGTCAGCATTTCCTGCATTTGGCCCATATGGTTCGAGAAATAGGTGTCGGCAAGCCAGGCGATACCGTAGATGGCAACGACGGCCACCATACCTGACTGCCACACGGGACCAGCCACAGCCTTCTTGGGCGAGGCTTTACAGAAGATAATCATCAGCGCAGCAGCACTAATCATCACAATCTGGATGACGAGGTTCATCTTCAGGTCAGCCATGCTCTTCTCCGTGATACCTTCCACAACGACGCCTGCTTTGGCCAATGCCGCAGGAGTAATGGTGGCACCACTTTCAAGTGTCAGGTCGCTGGCACCCTTGACGGCTTTCACCGTTGAGTACGAAGGCAGCAACTCGGGCAGTGCGGCAAACAGCACAATGATAGCTAATGCAACGAGGAAAATGAATACTGCGTTCTTGGCCGACTGCGGAATGTCCTTGTCCAGTGTCGTGGCGTTCGAACCATAGATATAGTCGCGTTGTGCAGGGTCGGCAATCTTCTTCTGGAACTCAGGATCCTTGTCGAGGTCCAGTCCGCGATGATAGGAAGCAGCAGCGGCAGCCATCAGTCCACAAAGACAGGCGGGGATACTGATCATCAGCACACGTGGAATGGTGATGTCGAAATGATTGGCATTCGAGATGGTGACGAAAGCCACTACGGCAGCAGCGATAGGCGAACAGGTGATACCAACCTGCGAAGCTATCGAGGCCACACCGCAGGGACGCTCAGGACGGATGCCTTTCTTCAATGCAATGTCGCATATAATGGGCATTAGCGTGTAGACTACGTGTCCCGTACCTACAAGTACCGTCAGAAAGAACGTACACAGCGGAGCAAGGAACGTGATGCGGTCTGGATGCTTGCGCAACATCTTCTCGGCAATCTGAATCAGCCAGTCCATACCACCCGAGGCCTGCATAATTCCAGCACAGGTAACAGCTGCGATGATGATGTAGATTACATCGGTTGGTGGAGAACCTGGTTTCAATCCGAAACCGAAAACTAGCAAGGCAAGACCGATGCCCGAGATGGCACCCAGCGCCAGACTTCCATAACGTGAACCAACCCACAGTGCCAACAGCACAATCAGGAGTTGCAGAATCATCATTAATGTCATATGCAAATATTATTTAGTTATTGATTTGTTTATTCGTACGAGTACGCATTTGTTTGCAAAGATACAAAATAGAATGTAAAGTACAAAATAAAATTCAATTTATTTTGCATTTTTCTCGTTTTGTTTGTAACTTTGCATGCGAATTATAGGATATTATATGCCACGTAAGACTAACGGAATACTCTTCGAACTGCAGCCGCGCCCCACGAAAGCTGAAAACGGCAAACCTCTGCTCTATGCCCAGCCCGTCATAGAGCGCAAGTACGACCTTGATGCCATTGACGATTTCTGTGCCAAGTATCGCCATACGAGCAAGGGTGAGATCAAACTTCTTTTCAACTTGTTCAGCGAAGTGGCTACAATGTGGCTGCGGAAAGGATATCGTGTGGAAACGCCTTTCGGATCGTTGGCTCCCAAGTTGAAATTGCTGGGCGAACATACTGACCCAGACAAGGTCACGGGGCGCGACGTGATGTATGGAGGCATTGAGTTCATTCCCTCCAGACAGTTCGTCAAGGATGCTGATTGTAGTCGCGACGGATTCCGTCGTCAGCAGGGTAGTGTTGGCAACAGCCAGATGTACGACTCCAAGGCAATGGAAGAGGCTTTGCGCCGCAGTGCATACAACGGATACATCACCATCAGCACCTTTATGATATTCAGCGGTCTGAAATATAATTCTGCAAAAAAATACCTCGACAATCTCTGTAAAGGTGACAATCCCCGTCTGTATAGCTATCGTGAAGGCCGCGTTTGGCACTATAAGGTTATCAATAATACATCCTCAGAAAAAAAGTAGGTTTTCTGCGAACGCTGCAATCATTTCTTCCGTTCGCCATGATTATTCACGGCGGGCGCTACGAATCATTTTGGCGCCCGCCAAAAACAGTGAAGGTACTACTTTCGTCCCTCTTAAGTCCGTCCAAACTCCCTGTTAGCTACGTTCTTTCTCCCTTTAAGCGCCTTCCTGTCTTTCTTTCAACGCCTTCATCGTATCAATGGAGGCTAGTTAGGAGCACAAAAAAGATAAGCGCCCGATGAGGACGCTTACCTTTTTATATTATATCGTCTCAGCTTGATTATGCATTATATTCCTGCCAAGACTTAATCTTGATGTCGTCCTGCGAGAGGGCAGTGAATGCTTCGATATATGCCTTGGCCAGACGTACATTGGTCATCAGAGGAATGTTGTGGTCGATGGCACCACGACGAATGCGATAGCCATTGGTGAGCTCGCGCTTGGTGTGGTTCTTAGGCACATTGACGATGAGTGCGAACTGGTGCTGGGCAATCATGTCCATCACGTTGTTGTCGCCTTCCTCGTCGGGCCAGCTGACGGCTGTGGCAGGGACGCCATTGTCGTTGAAGAACTTGGCGGTACCACCTGTGGCATAGACCTTGTAGCCCTTCTTGACCAGCTGCTGTGCAGGTTCGAGGAGCGACACCTTGCCCTTGGCAGCACCCGACGAAATCAGGATGTTTGAACCAGCTTCAGGCAGACGGTAGCCCGTGGCGATGAGGGAGTTGAGCATGGCCTCGTTGAGGTCGTCGCCCAGACAGCCTACCTCGCCGGTAGACGACATGTCGACACCGAGCACGGGATCGGCATTCTGCAGACGTGCAAACGAGAACTGGCTGGCCTTGACACCGATGCGGTCGATGTCGAACTCTGAACTGTCGGGGCGAGAGTAGGGTGCGTCGAGCATGATCTTCGTAGCGGTCTCGATGAAGTTGCGCTTCAGGATTTTGCTGACGAAGGGGAACGAACGTGACGCACGCAGGTTGCACTCGATGACCTTCACCTCGCGGTTCTTGGCCAGGAACTGGATGTTGAACGG
>CAMHUU010000055.1 GCA_946188395.1 uncultured Prevotellaceae bacterium
GGCGTTATCCACACCTTCGAAGTTGATGACGCGCTGGCTTAAGTCGGCGACGTGCCATAACTGTCGCAAAAAAATTTAGGGTGTTGCAAAGTTGTTGGTGTATCTTCTTATGCCATGAGTAGTTACTTCATAACCGCTTTGTGTTAATTTTATAAAATTTCTTTGCGGCATAAGAAATATTTATTAATTTTGCACCAATACAAAAAGTTAAATTTATGAAACAGATACGATTTTTTCTTATCACTATGTTGACACTTCTGATGTCAACGGAATGTTTCGCAGATTCCAATCCCATTCCTGCCGAAAGATTGCCGCAAGCAGCAAAGTCTTTTATTCAGAAAGAATTTGCCAATGCCAAGATAGAGTATGCAGAGAGGGACATGGATGGTTATCTCTGCAGATTGGATAATGGCATAGATATATTATTCAACTTGAAGGGCGTATGGACAAAGATGGATGGCAGCGTGAGGACCGTACTGCCTGCCTCAGTGATTCCTCACAGCATATATAATTATGTAAAGACAAACTATCCGAATGCTGGGATAACGCAGATAGAGAAAGGGCGCTACGGCTACAAGGTGGAGCTGGAGAGCAAGTATAATCTGAAATTTACCCGCCACGGAAAGTTTATAGGAAAGAATCACTAATGCTGAGCCTACAGGGTATCCGTATGAAGCAAGAAAATTTGGAAGACATACTGAGTACTTTCGAGCCCATCTCACTTGAGCAGATGGGCAGCGTAAAGTTAATGAATCGCACCGATACGAAATTCGTTACCAATCTGGAGAAGCTCAAGCAGCTGCTGAAGATGGCCCGCGATGAATACTACGTGCAGGAGATAGACGGAGTGCGCAATCTGGAGTATGACACAACATACTTCGATACTGACGACTTCAACATGTACTGCATGCATCAGTGGAAACATACAAACAGACAGAAAATACGTTTCAGGACTTACTGCGTAAGCGGGCTGCAGTTTATGGAGGTGAAGACGAAGAACAACCACAAGCGCACTAAGAAGCAACGCATCAAGGTGGTAGACATGGACCTGACGGACGAGGAGAAAAGACTCTTTCTGGGTAAGCACCTGCACTATGACGTAAACAGGCTGCAGCCTGCATTGAACAACCACTTCGCTCGCATCACACTGGTAAACAAAGGGATGACAGAGCGACTGACCATCGACAGTGGCGTACACTTCAATAATCTAGTTAACGGAGAGCAAATGGACATGGACAACCTGGTCATTATTGAACTGAAACGCGACGGACATGTATTTTCGCCTATACTCAATAAGCTGAGACTGCTACAGATACATCCACACGGATTCTCAAAATACTGTATAGGCTCCGCACTCACCAATAAAGAATTACCCTTCAATCGTTTCAAACAAAAAGTTATTGAGGTAAGGAATCTGACGGGATTAGATAACATCAAACAAACAATAAAACAATAAAAGAACATGGAACAATTTTTTTCCCCTGAATTTGGCGACGCAATGTTGCGATTTGTAGTCTGTATGTTGGCCAACTGGATTATCGTACACTTCCTTTATTTCAAGAAAGCTAAGCGTCGTGATTACTACTTTACATTCATGCTCATCTCTATAGCACTGTACTTCCTTGTTTACATGATGATGGGTATGGATCGTGGAAAGGCTACGATGGGTGTAGGTCTCGGCCTGTTTGGCATCTTCTCTATCATGCGTTACCGCACTGATGCAATGCCTGTACGTGAGATGTCATACCTCTTCGTCGTTATCTGTCTGGCTGTAGTTCACTCTATGGCTTCATCACTGGGCGTTGACGAGTTTGGACAGCTCATTGGCACTCCTCTGCACGAGCTTATATGCATAGACATCATCGTCATTATTGCCGTAGCAATATGCGAACGTGTGCTCAAGACGCAAGCTTCAAAGATAGTGCAGTATGACCGCATAGACCTCATCAAGCCTGAGCGCAGAGAGGAACTCATTGCCGATCTGGAACAGCGGCTGGGACTCAAGATTACCAACGTACGTGTAGGCGCTGTAGATTTCCTGCGTGATATGGCTGTCCTGCGCATCTATTATGAAGGACCCGAAAGCGGCGACGTTAAGGATATGTTGAAAATAAAGAATGATGAATACGCCCATGTCTGATAACAGGACAAGACAAATAATGCGGCAAATTGCCGCATTATTTGTAACACTACTACTCTCACTCACCAATGCCTATGCCGGTGATGATTTCGGCATGTGGGGAACGGTTAATGCCGAAAAAGAACTAAATAGTCGCTGGAGCTTGGGTGCCGAAGTGGAGTATCGTAGTCGTGACAACTTGAAATCAGCTGACCGCTGGAGCTTTGGAGTAGAGAGTAGTTACCAGATTGCCCGCTGGCTCAAGGCTACAGTGGGATATAGCCTGCTCGACGACCACCATCACAATGAATACACTAGCGGAACAAAGTATACCGACTACTGGGGCATACGTCACCGCCTCAATGTGTCGTTTACAGGCTCAGTCAGTTGGGGTAAGTTCTCTTTCTCGCTGCGCGAACGCTGGCAATACACTTATCGTCCGGCGAAGACTGTCCAGCTTCATGAAACAGGCACTGACGCTGACGCTGGCGAGAAAGTCTATGACGGAAAGGGTAAAAACGTGTGGCGCAATCGTCTGCAGGTAAAGTTGAAACTCAGCAATATGTTCCGTCCGTACGTGAATGCGGAATCCTGGGTTGCCAAAGAGCTGGAGAAGATGAGATACAATGTGGGTACAGAGTTGAATCTTGACCAGCATCACAGCTTCGATATTAAATATATCTACCAGCATATCTGCGGAGAGGGAGACAACGAACCCGACCGTCATGTCATTGGCATTGGCTACACATATAAGTTTTAAGGCATGAGCAAATGGCTGACAGCTTTGGTTGCCCTGGCGATATGTTGTATTGTCGGCGTCAGGCTATACCGTGAGGGCGAGATGCTTCGTCACTCGAAAAATAACGGCGTGGCGTTCCAGGAACTGAAGAAGTTAGCAGAGCGTGGCAACAGGAAAGCTCAATACCGGTTAGCACGCTGTTATGACAAGGGACACGGGGTGACGGAAAACGACTCACTGGCATTTCAGTGGTACATGAAGGCAGCTATGCAAGGCAGCGGCAAGGCAATGTACCAGGTAGGCAAGTGCTATAAGAATGGTGAAGGCGTTGCACAAGACCTTCATCTGGCCTTCACCTGGTTTGGCAGGGCTGCCCAAGATGACAATGCCCACGGACAATATGCCTTGGGTAAGTGCTACCTGAAGGGTATCGGCGTTGCTACCAACCAAAGTATTGCAAGAGGGTGGCTGAGAAGAGCTATCCAGAATCCAAGCGGAGGGGCAGACGTGCTTTCCAAAATAAAGAAAGATGCTGCCAAGGGCGATGAGGATGCCATGAATATGCTTAGGATAATAAAATAGCTCCTCTCAACTATGCCGCGAGGGCATTACTTCTTCTTGATTGTCTTGTACTCCTCGCGTGCCAACTTCAGCTGAGCCTGATAGGATGGCGACTTCTTCAGCTTCTCGTACACCTTAGTCGACACCATCTTGCCCGCGTCAATGTCAGTCTGCCAGTGACGACCCATGATGACACGGCATTTACTATAGTCCTCAGCGCATTTATAAAGAGAATCCTTATATTCCGGTGCCACATCGGCAAGCACATAGGCATACATCCATGAACGTACTGCATGACCACTGGGATAGGCGTAGGTGCTCGAACTAACGGCTTTCTCTGAGTTCTTCTTAAGCGATGGCTCGTTGAACACCTGGAAGGGCTTCATGCGCTTATAGTATTCCTTGGCAGGCTTCGACACCCTTTGGGCATCCTTTACAGAACCGGCCAGCAAACCCATAATCTCATGGTAGTCGAAACTCAGCAGTTTAAAGCCCACAGCCTCGTTAAACACCGTATTCATATTAGTAGTATCCTGATGCAGGCAGTGGTCACGCACCTTGGGGTCTTGGCGTAGTTGCTTGCCCCATTCGTAAGCCTGTACATCCTTATCATAATCAGGACCGGACTCTGGTGGAGCAGGCAGGAATTTTATCGCATTGGGCAATTCTCTTATCATTAAAAAACCATCCTTGTATTGATATGTCTGAGAGCATGCCGTTGCAAAGACTGCAGTGGTCAGAAAAAAAAGTACTTTCTTCATAATTCTTAATCTTTTAGTTGTTTATCATTATTATTTGCTTGATGATTGCTTTCTCTTGATTTTGGGCGCAAAGTTACAACTTTTTTCCTTACATACAAGAGAAAATGAGGTAATTTTTACTCTCTGGCGTGCTCATGAGCACGGCCTTTACCAAAATTGGATTCTTTTTCATTGTTCTTTTTGTTTTTCTATTGTTTATACTTTTGTTCCTGTTTGACGATGCAAGGACAGTGCAAACCGAAGGCAGAGAGTTCGCTCTTTGCTGAGGTGCAGCCTGTTCTCGCGATTTCTGAGCGCAAAGTTACGCACTTTCCGGCTTCAATTCTTCCATTCTTCCATTTTTCAACTCTTCTTCTTGCGGCGCATATACGGAATTTGCGACAGATACGGCAAACCTTGCCATAACTGTCGCAAAACACATGATGTAGACGATGTGATACAGATTACTCAGCCCAGTTCATGGTCAGCTCGTTGAGGTCCAGGAAGCTGTTGCCCCAGTTGGCGCCCACCTCGAAACGGTAGGTGTTGTACCAGCCCTGCATGTCATAGGGGATTTCGAAGGTCATCTCCGTATTCTTGCCAACGGGCATCTTGAAATTGTCCTGCATGAAGAGCTGTACCCATTCGCCCTGGTTGTCGTTGCGGGCAAAGAGACGGATATCGCGCGGCTTCTTGTCCTCTCCCGTGTTACTGGAGGTCAGGGTGAAGCTCTTGGCCTTCATGTTGCCGTAGGTCTTGAACTCGGCAAACCAGCAGGTGTGTTTCAGCCCCTTTGCGGCAGTCTTGCAGTAGCTGTAGTCTATGTTTTTTCCGCGTACGTTTTCCTTATGGCTCGCCCACTTCGTCGTCTTGTCGCCGTCCAAGAGGTTAAAGAATGCACACAGGGGATGATCTAAATTGGTCATGGCATTCCAACTATTATCCGTACGAATTTCCATCTGCTTATTACTTACCCACGTACCTCTGGGTGTGCCGTTTGTTGCGATGGGTGTACTGCGAAGCCAGTGGTTCAGCTCTCCGATGCGTGCCACCTGCTCGTTGTAGAGGTTTTCCTTGTAGTGGGCGGGCATTTCGACCTTGCCTTCCTTGAGTTGGTTGTAGAAGTTCTCCACCTGCATGGCGTCCATGTCTTTAATCTCCGGCAGGTATGAGCGTGAGAGCACCAGCGTGTTGCCGTCGTCAAGCTTGATCGCCACACTCACCGTCACCTCGTAGGTAGGCAGGTAGTAGTATCCCCACTTGGTGTCCGACTGTCCTCTCAGTCCCACGGGCTCTATCAGGTATTCGCTGTCGCCGGCTCCGATGCATCCCGTTTGGTTGTCGTCCACTGGATCTGTCAAGAACTGGCTCACGCCGAGTCCGAAGGCGTTGAACGGTGCCTCGCCGGTATAACGGTTGGGGAATTCGTAGGTGCTGCTCACAGTGCGCTTGGCACTCTGAAGCCCCTGTGCCGTGCGGTGCTGCTCATAGCGACTGAAGCCAGAGCCCTTGCGCACGCCGCAGATAGCCGTCACCTTTGCGCTTTCAATCTCGTCGGGCGAGAACAAGTGGGGGTTCAGCGTCACTTTCACGCTGCTGGGGTCGAAGAAGCACACCAATCCGTGCCAGGGCTTCCCGCTTTCCTTGCCTCCGTTCGCTGTCGCTGCTTCATACAAGCCACCGAAGGGACTCTGTATAGGTCCAAAGATAGTTGTAGAACGCCTCCAGTGATCCCAATACGTCTCCCATTTGTCATCACGGCGTTCTTCCTTCCAGTTTGTCTCGGCATTGGTGCAATACATCACGGGTGCCGTCTCCAGGTTCCACACACCCTGTCCTAAGGTGTTGCCTGCGAAGTCGAAGTTGCCGAGCTTCAGGTCTACTGACGGCATCTCGTCAAAGTTCACAGTCTTGCCCGACTGTCCCTTGGTGGTGATGGTGCCGCTCATGTCGAGGTGGATGTCACCCCGGTAGTCTTTTCCTTCCGAGCCGATGCCTGCAATCTCGCTGCCCGTCTTGACCAGGTCCACACCGCCGGCGATAGCTTCTCCCACGTCGCCTTTGTAGCACTTCCCGGCAAAGTTGGCTATCTTGCCTACCACGTCGAGTCCCTTCATGATCGAGCCGGCGATGTCACCATCTTTCGATGCCTGATAGTGCTCCATGTTGACGTTACCCTTGGCGATGGCCTTCATGTCACTGCCGAAGTCAAACTTCTCGTTCTCGTAGCCCAGCGGATGCAGGCTCAGCAGCGCCTTGCTCGCGTCGGTCGACAGCACGTCGGCCTTCGAGTTATACACCGAGAGGTCGATGTCGAACGCCCACCATCCCTCGGTGGCCGGCAGACTGCCGTCGGTGGAGTCCCATGTCGACTTGCTCATCATCGGCGTGATGGTCTTGCTGTATTTTCCACCCATGTTCAGCACGGTCTTGCCCTTGTCCATCGTGCCGAGCTTGTCCTCTGGCAGAGCATAGCCGAACACGGAGTGGCTGGCCAGCGCGTCGGCCATCGAGAATCCCCACATGTGGTCCGTCTTGTTCAGCTGGCCGGGCTTCAGGTAGGTCAGGATGCGCAGTATGCCGCGATACTTGTGGTAGAAGCCTATGTAGTTGCCGTTCCTCGTGGCGTCACTGCCGCACTGTAGCAGCACCAGCTGCCAGTTGTCCTTGTCGTTCTGCAGGTCTTCGATGATGGCCTCGGGAATGTTCGAGTGGGTACCTTCATTTTTCGACCAGGGCAGGTTCTGTAGCTCATAGCCCAGCCGCGTATAATAGAGTAAGCCGTTATTAGTCCCCTTGATGTCCTGACCGGCATTGCCGCCCACATAGAGGAATATCGAATTCTCGTCCCACCACTTCTTGCGGTCAAAGGCATCGTAATAATCTCCGCCTTTCTTGGCATGGTGGTCGTTGATGTTATAGCCTGTCGGCTGCGGCGCACGGGTGAAGGCTTCCTCCGTCTGGGGAGCGGTATCGAGGTCGTCGAGGTCGTCAGTACAGGATGTAAAACCTGTGTATATTGCTGCGGTAAGCATGCTCATGAGCACGGTCTTTACCAAAATAGAGTTCTTTTTCATAATCATTACTTTTTTTGTTGATACTTATTTGTTTTAATTGAAAGGTTGCTTCCTTCTTGGCAGGAAGGAAGAAAACTGCGACGCCTTTGTTTGTCAGTAAGGGCGAAACTGATTGTGGTAAGCACCTCGGGCGAGGTGCTGTGATTAACTTTTATCGTAATCTGTATCAGTAAGTCAAAGAACGTTTGTCTTATCGACGAAGCAAAGTTACGCACTTTCCGGCTTCATTTCTTCAATTCTTCCATTTTTCAACGCTTCCTCTTGCGGCGCATATACGGAATTTGCGACAGATACGGCAAACCTTGCCATAACTGTCGCAAATTCAATTCTTCAATCCTTCAATTCTTCAATCCTTCAATTCTCCTTCATATCTTAACAGGTAATGTGATGGTAAATTCCGTATATTCGTCCTTGACTGACTCCACAGTGATGTCGCCGCCGTGGTTCTGGATGATCTCACGGCTCAGGTAGAGGCCTACGCCTGCAGCCTCGTCGGTGGTCTTGGTGGTGAAGAACGGGTCGAATATCTTGTCGATAATCGTAGCCTCGATGCCGACACCATTGTCGCGTATCTTCAGAATGTATCGTCCTTCGGCCTGGGTGGCGGAAAGAAGAATCCGGGGGACAGGTCCACGACTCTTCTGGACCCGTTTCACCACGGCATAGACGGCATTGTCGAGCAGGCTCATGATAACCCTGATGAGCATGTCGGGATTACCGTACATAGGCAAACTTTCTGAGGGAAAGGTGAATACGGTCTCGATACCGTATTGTTCTTTCTCCTTGGCATAGTAAGTGCCCGTCATCTGCTCGCTCTGCCCGAGCACAGGCAGCAGGTCCATATCTACATAGCCGCCGGTACGGTCTTTCAGCATCTCCTCCATCGCCTTGAGCGTGCGGGTGGTGTTCTGACCGTACTGATCCACGTTCTGCAAGTTCTCTGTCAGCATGGCGAGCACATCCTCAGTGTCCAGATAGTCGTTTTCGCGGATGGCTTCCTTGTTGTTCTCTATATTGACCTTGAGATCCTTCAGCAGGTCTATCGACATCTTGGAGAAGTTGATGATGTAGTTCATCGGGTTCAGGATGCGATCGATGAGACCTTCCGTCAGCTGACCTACCGAGGCCATCTTCTCCTGCCGTATCAGTTCTTGCTGGGCATTGCGCAGGTCGGCGGTACGCTCCTCCACAATCTGCTCAAGTTTGATTTTGTCACGTTGCAGCTTTTTCAGACGATAGCGCATGAGGACATAAACCAGCAGGGCTATCAGCAGGAAATAGACGATGATCATGTACCATCGCATCAGCAGCGGATAGGCAATGCTGAAACCGACCGAGGCCACCTCCGTCAGTTCACCATTGGCCAGACGGGCCTGGACGGACAGCACGTATGTGCCGTAGGGATGATTCAGAAACTCCACGACCTGACTCTCACTCCAGTCGCTCCACCGGTCATCATTGATGCGGTAGCGGTACATGGTCTTACCGGTGAGGGGCGTATAGTCGACGGCATAGATGAAGCGCAGGCTACGCTCGTCGCTCTGCAACCTGGGCAGCGACCGCGGCATTTCCCCAAAGCCACCCCAAAGTACACTGTCGGTACCCATGACGACGGAGCGGAAACGCACATGGCCACCAGTCGTAAACTTGTCGAGGCCTTTTTGTGATGTATCCACGACGACGAGTATGTCGTCACTGCCGAGCCAGACTCTATCGCCCTCGCGGTACTGAGCCTTGATTTCCATGTCTTCGAGGGGCCGGAACAGATGCTCCGGCAAACTGCTGACGGGCTCTGCAGTCTGGGCTGGCATCACGCCCTTGGTCTCTCCATGCACATTCTTCATCCACAGCTGTCCCCCAGCATCCTTCCGGATTTTGGTCACCAGCGACAGGTCGTCCACCTTGCTGACCTTCCCCGACTGATAGAGATAGACTCCGTCGGGCTCTCCTGCATATATCCGATTGCCATCCACCAGCAGGGCTGTCGTAGCGTTGGACGTCAGACGGCTGACGGCACCGCCGTGCGCAATTCTGAAGATGCCGCTGGAAGTTGCGGCCAGCAGTCCCTGATGGCCCTCGCATAAAGCCCAGCAGATATTATTGATGTCTGCCACGCGCATGGCCTGCCTTGACACCACGGTATAGAGGCCATTGGTGCCGCCTACGTATATCTTCCCGTCGAAGGAGGTGATGGCCTGCACCTCGCCTGCCAAACCGTCCTTGGGCAGCATGTAGGTATAGACCGAAGGCAGCTCGATGGCAAAGATGCCATGCGCCGTAGCCCCCCACAGGATGCCGTGACCGTCGTAGGCCACGTATGCCACCTGATCGGAACAGAGGCCATTCTTCTCGGTAATGGTGTAGAGCGTGCGCCCCTCCTTGTCGGTAACTTGCAGTCCGTGGTTTTTTCGTACCTTCACCAGCAGTCTGCCGTCCAGCTCTTCTGTCTGGGTGATGTCCTCCAGAATGACCTGACGGTCTCCTCTGAGCAGGGCTTCGACGGAGACGATTTCCGAATCCACCCCCACATGGAAGTCAGTGCCCGCCTTTTGTCTGAGTGTCACCCGGTCATCCTGTCCTATCTCGTAGATGCCGTTGTCGCCAGCCACGAACTGCAGCTTACCCTGCGTCTCGAAGATTTCCACCACCTCGCCCTTGAACTGTCCAGTCCTGCCTACTTGCCGGATGGTCAGGTTGCCATTGGGTGTCTTCTCCAGTCGCCCTATGAAGTTGTAGCTGCCCACCCATATCCTGTCGTCGCTGGCCCGATAGACCACGGTAACACGATTGATACCCGGCGTATAGAGCATCCGCCATTGCGCACGGTCATAATAGAGTAGTCCAGCGAAATTGGCCACATAGACAGTACCGTCCTTACCTGTCTCTATATCGAAGTTGCGGTTATGCCCTCCATACTCCTCTGCCGTAAAGTTGCGTATCAGCGGCAACCCCTGGGCATGGAGGAGTTGAGAGTTGAAAGTTGACAGTTGAGAGTTGACAGTTGAGAGCAGAGAGTTGACTACCGCACTGAAGAGCAGCAGCACTGTCAGTGCTGCGCACTTGCAGATTCTCTTTATTACTATATACTCCATAGCGTTCTCAATTGTCAACTCTCAACTTCCTATACGGAATTCCCTTTCCTATATAAAAGTCCCACTCTTCCTGGGTGAAGTTGCGCTTCACCCTCCGACGTATGTGGTCGGCGATGACAGGCAGCGATATCAGATGTTCTGAGACAGTGCCCTTGTTGTCGCCTGTCCAGATATAGTCCTTATCAGTAGTAAAGGTGAAATCTGTGAGCCACGAGTCAGCCTGGAACAGCGTGATGGGGCGTATCTGCAGGTCGCTGGTCATCCAGAAAAGCATTTTGCCGTCGTAGCTGGATGAGTAGAGGCGGTTGTCAATCAGTTTCAGCTTAGTCACCTTCGACAGATGGCCGGCGAGTTTGCGCACCTTTCCATCAGGATAGGCGAGCCATATGCTGCCATCGGCCATACCGTATGCTTTCAGGGAAGAACCACTGACAAAGGCTGTGACTTGTCCTGAAACGGGAACTTTCTCATTGCTTATATGGTTGAGACTGCCCACCAAGTGCATCCGCCCGCGATTGTCGAACAGCAGGGGCCTATTGTGATCACTGGCTGTACTGACAATCTTGAAGTCAAGATGGCGAGTGCCGATTACTTTGTCGGCGACCATGTCGTACATGGCTATGCTGCTTTCGCCGACGATGAGCAGCAGGCGCTCTTCGGGCATGGGTTGCAGACTGAAGGGACGGAGTACGCTCTCAAGGAAGACCACCCGTGTCTGGCTACCGTCGATGACCACCAGATGGCCCGTATGGCTTAGGGCATAACTCTTTCCGATTCTTGCTGAAAAAACGTCACGGAAGCAGTATTTACGGTCATCGAAAAGACGCTTGGTCTTCAGTCGGTTCCCCTCATGCCTGTGAAGCAGGAGTTCGCCACAAGTGCTCACTGACATCAGCGAGCCGTCTTGCTTAGAGATGTCGACACCTGTAATCCTGCCGTTGTGGATGCTCCAACTGTGCTTGCTCCTGGCAGCCTGCGTGAGGGCCGGATAAACCGATGAAGTATAGAGATTGCCGCCGTTGTCGCTGGTATAGAGATAGGCGGCGTATGCCAGCATCGTGCCTAACTCCGTGTCACCACTGCGATAGATGGCATACGACTGTGAGCCGAGGGTGCGCCCTAATGAGATATAATTCAGCGTATCTGCCACCTGACGGGCATGCTCGGCTAACTGGCGCTGATGCTCTGCCAACTGGTAGGATGCCTTTGCCTCCTCAGCCGAAGCCTCAGCGGCAGCCTGCGCCCGCAAAGCGTTCTGCCGCTCTGCCTCTGAGCGCAGGGTCATCCTTTGGGCAATCTCCGACTGGCGGATAGCCTCGCGGCTGCGCTCCTCCGAGAGTGCCTGCTGTCCGTAGGCTATCTCCTCCAGCTGCTGGCTCATCCTGCGGTCAACGGCCGACTGTTCTTCTTGTTTCCGCAGGGTGCCGAGTTGCGATTCCAGTTCCTTGATGCGTTCGCTGTCGCCATGCCACATATAAAGCCCCGCCGCTACCGATCCCGTCAGCAGGGCGGCCATGCATCCCATGGCGATACGACTTTTTATCTTTCCACTTCCCACCTCTAAACTGTAAACCGTAAACTCTCACTTCCTTTTCAGCACCAGCATCGTGATGTCGTCGTGCTGATCGGCACCGGCGACGAAGTCAGTGATGCCGGTCTTGACATTTTCGATAATCTGCTGGCTGCTCTTGCCCGGCATGCCTTTGAGTATGGCGTCGAGCCGCTCCGTGCCAAATTCTTCGCGCTTCTGGTTCTTGGCCTCGGTCACGCCGTCGGTGTACATCACCAGGGCATCGCCGTGTCCTAATAGCAGGGTATCTTCCTTATAGACTGCACCGTCGAGGGCACCCATAAAAAGATTCCGATGCCTCGGTAAGTCCTCTATTGTGCCGTCGGCACGCAGTACGCGAGGCGGATTGTGTCCGGCATTGCAATAGGTGAGGTGGCCTGTCGTCGTATTATAGATGGCATAGAATACGGTCACGAACATATCATCCACAGAATAGACGGTTAACACGTGATTCGCCTCCATCAGACATTCTGCTGCACTGGTACACTGCGTGCCATTTGAGTGGATAATCATCTGGCTGGCGGCCATGAACAGGGCGGCGGGGATGCCTTTGCCGCATACGTCGGCTATCACCAAGGCGATGTGGTCGGCATCGACACGGAAGAAATCGTAGAAGTCGCCACCGACATCCTTGGCAGCATTCATTGAGGCATAGATGTCGAGCTTGTCGCTGATTTCGGGGAAGGGCGGGAACTTTCTTGGCAGGAAGTACTGTTGTATCTCGCTGGCCGAGGTCAGGTCTTCCTTCAGCGATACCAGCTCGGAATGCTCCTCCTGGGTCTCATGTACGTAGTGAATATGCTCGATGGCCTTCTCTATGGTACGGCTCAGGTCTTCCATATCTATAGGTTTCGTAGCAAAGTCGAAGGCACCTTTGTTCATGGCCTCACGAATGTTCTTCATATCGCCGTAGGCACTCACCATGATTACTTGTAGGGCGGGATTGCCCATCTTATTCAGCTTAGCCAGCAACGTCAGACCGTCCATCTCGGGCATGTTGATGTCGCACAGCACAATCTCAATGTCAGGGTTGTCGGCTATGACAGCGAGAGCTTCCACACCATTTCGGGCGAAGAAGAACTCATATTCACCAGCCCTGATCTTACGCCTGAAGTATTGTTTCATCAGCAACTCAATAGGTGCCTCGTCGTCAACGCTCAATATTTTTATTGCCATAAGTAGAATAGCATTTTAGTTTATAAGTCTCTTGTGTATAAAGCCCTGTATTCGGCAGGAGTGAGCCCCAGAGCATCGACCAGTTTGCGCTGCATGGTGCGCACGTGCTTAAAGCCAGAATCTTTGGAGATGGAAGCGATGTTGTAATTCGGTTTCTCACGAAGCAGGCGCATAGCCGTCAGCAAACGGAGATTGTCGATATAGGCCTCGGGGGTGCGGTACATCGACTTGTTGCGGAAGAGCTTTTCGAGGCGCTCCTTGCTGACGCCTATCACCTTGGCAAGGGCAGCGGTGTCGAAGTCCGGGTCAAGATGAAGGCGTTCTCCCTCCACTTTCGTCTCGACAACAGCCATCAGCTGCCCGTCGTCGCGGAGGTCGGCATTCTGCATACGCTCCATATTCATATCGATGAGCTCGCGGGCCACATCGACACGCTGACGAAACTGCAGGTCGCCCTCGATACGGTCAGAGAGGTCGAGATTGCGAGACATCAGGCGCACGAACTGTGCCCTCGTATAGTCGAGCTGCTTCCTAAGCTCGGCATTCTCGGCTCGCAACTGCTCGTTTTCCGCCTGCAACTGCTTCCATTCTTCATCCTTCATCCTTCATTCTTAACTCTAAACGTTCAACTCTCAACTGTCATTGCGAAGCCACACTCGCAAAGCGAGAACTCTCAGCCCTCCTGCTCAAAAAGCATAAAAAAGCCGCCTATCTCAAACACATCCTTCAACTTGTCGCTGACATGGGTCATGATACACCGCCGACCGATGTCATGCTGGTGCTTGTAGATGCCGATAAAGAGGCGAAGCCCGCTCGACGAGATATAGTCCAGTCCGCTACAGTCAATCTCTACGTCGTGGTCAGTCTGCTCGGTCAGCGGAGCCAGGTCCTTCTTGGCTCTGACGCTGGCGATATTGTCAAGTTCGCCACAGAGCAATGCTACCAACCGCTCGTTCTTTTCAGTTATTCTAATCTCCATACCTTATATATATTATGTTTCTGTTGGGTTTTCTAATGTTTTCCAGACGGTCAGGACGTTCCTCCCGTCCTGGCGGCGATAGGCCATGCCGTCACTCATCTTGCGGATGTAGTGGATGCCAAGACCGCCGATGGCACGCAACGCTACGGGCAGCGTCAGGTCGGGCTCAGGATGCTGGGTCGGGTCGAAGGGAATGCCGTCGTCGGCAAAGGATACATAGAGACTGCCATCCTCCTGCCAAGAGCAGAGTTCCATCGTGGCAGCTCCGCTGTAGTTCACAATATTAGCAAAAGCTTCTTCGACGACCAGATGCAGATTCTGCGTTTGACGCTCGCTGAGTCCGGCATCATCGGCTATGGAGAGTGCAAACGCTCTGGCGCGCCTCACCTCGCCCATTTCCACTTTCAGTTCAAGTTTTGTCATCGTCGTAAAAAGTTTGCTGCAAAGGTAAGGATGGCTTTTTTGTTTTCCGCCTTTTAGTACCCCGACCCAGAATCGAACTGGGAACTAAGTCTTAGGAGGACCTTGTTATATCCATTTAACTATCAGGGCAACAATTTCGGGTGCAAAGATAACTATTTTTTCACAAAAATGACTATCTTTGCAGCATAAAATCACAAAAAAAGAAGAAACATGGGAAAATTAGTCATTAACTCGTACGATGAGTTTGCTGCCCATCTGGGCGAGGAGTTAGGAAAATCAGAGTGGCTGCAGGTTGATCAGGATCGTATCAATCTGTTTGCCGACGCTACGCTGGACCACCAGTGGATACACGTTGACGTGGCACGTGCCAAGGAGGAGAGCCCCTACAAGTCGACCATTGCCCACGGCTATCTGACGCTGTCACTGCTACCCTACATGTGGGACCAGATTATCGAAGTTAACAACATCAAGATGCTGGTCAATTACGGCATGAACGACATGCGCTTCGGTCAACCCGTTGTCACAGGCAGTCGCGTACGATTGGTTACCAAGCTGCACAACATCCAGAACCTGCGTGGTGTCTGCAAGACTGAAATCAAGTTCAAGATCGAGATTGAGGGTCAGCGCAAGCCCGCTCTGGAGGGCATCGCAGCCTTCCTCTACTATTTCAAATAAGTTCATACATCATCCTACACCAATCGGTGCGACCCTAAGATTGAGTCGCACCGATTTATATCATCCAGGCTATACTCAAAAAACGTAATAGCGGGGTTAGCGAGTGGAATCCACGGATTGGCGCTGACGTACGGCCTCGAAGAGCAGGATAGCGGCACTGACCGACACATTGAGCGAGTCGAGCCGACCCAGCATGGGAATGCGGATATGGGCATCGGCAGCACGACGCCAGGTGTCGGTCAGTCCTGTTGACTCGGTACCCATGACAATGGCAGTGCCACAGCGCATATCAGTATCATAATAGAGGTGTGAGTCCTGAAGCTGAGCAGTCAGGATGCGAACACCATGGTCCTTGAGGAAGGCAATGCATTCGTCCGTCGAACAGGCTACACAAGGCACAGTAAAGATGGCCCCGATGGAGCTACGGATGAGATTGGGATTAAAAAGGTCGGTCAGGGGATCACAAACGATGACTGCATCAGCCTGTGCAGCATCGGCAGAACGCAGGACAGCTCCTAAGTTGCCTGGCTTCTCAACACGCTCCAATACCACATAAAGCGGATTCTCCTTTTGTGGCAGGTCGCTCAGCAACATGGTGCGCGAACGGACTACAGCCATCAGGCCCTCCGTACTGCCACGATAGGCCATCTTCTCGTAGACGGGAACTGTTACCTCAAAAGAAGTAAAGAGTGAAGAGTGAAGAGAGAAGAATTGATTACTGCCGCCGTCCTCCGTGAACAATTGTGGACAATAATAAACACTATCCACCTCATATCCTGCCTCCAGGCAGTGCTCTATCTCACGCTGACCCTCGACCACAAAGAGCCCAGTCCTACGACGTTCTGAGGACTTCTGCTGCAACAACAGGAGTTGCTTGACCTTTGGATTCTGTACACTGCTAATCGTCATCATATCTGAAAAGAGAAATAAAGCAGCCCACTCTGGGGGCAGAGCGGGCTGCTATATATTATATATAAGGTGTAAACCTCGTGTCCATTAAGCCTTAGCGGCTTCCTCTGCTACGTCAGCCTCACGGATGGTGCGACCCATCACCAGGAAGGCTGTAGGAGCAGCGATGAACAGTGACGACAGGGTACCGAAGACAACACCCAGAATCATAGCGAACGAGAAGCTGCGGATAGAGTCACCACCGAGGATGAAGATACACAGCAGCACTATCAAGGTCGTTACAGAGGTGTTGATGGTACGAGCCAGCGTCTGGTTCAGCGAATCGTTGAACAGCTGCTGACGGTCGCGCTTGCCATAGAGCTGGAAGTTCTCACGGATACGGTCGAATACTACCACCTTATCGTTGATAGAGTAACCTATCACGGTTAGGATAGCACCTATGAACACCTGGTCAATCTCCAGTGACATGGGTACCCAACCCCACAGTATAGAGTAGAAGCCGATCACCACCAGGGCATCGAGAGCCAGCGCAACGGTAGCACCTGTTGAGAAGGCCACGTTGCGGAAACGGATCAGGATGTAGATGAAGATGGCAATCAGGGCGATGATGACACTGATGATAGCACCATAGGTGATGTCCTTAGCCACAGCAGGACCTACCTTGGCCGAGCTGATGATAGAACCACCCTGACGGACATCAGGATTCTTGAACGACTCTACGCTCTCCTGACTTACAAAGCCGCCCTTCTTCAATGCGTTGTAGAGGATGGTCTCAGCCTCATCGTCCACATTAGGATTGTTAGACTCGATATCCCAGTTGGTAGACACACGGATAG
>CAMHUU010000056.1 GCA_946188395.1 uncultured Prevotellaceae bacterium
TGTCCTCCTATTACTTTTTGTTGATAAAAACCTTCTTTCCATTCTTAATATAGAGTCCGGGCTTCTGAGGCTGACCATTCAGCTTCACGCCGTCAATGCTGTACCACTCGCCAGCCTTATCCGTGTTATCCGTGAAATCCGTGTTCGAAATAGCCGTCGTGTTCTCATCGCCAATGGTGATGCTCAGCTGCGGGGCGTTACCTGCGTTGACAGCCGAAGGCTCAACCACCAGATAGCCGCGATTGGCAGGAATCGTACCACCTGTTGCGCGCTTGAACATATTATTATATAATACGTACACCGTACCACCTGTAATAGTGCTGACATCTACTGCAACACCACCTTGCAGTATGTTGTCGGGGAACGTCGTCGTTTCACCCTCATACGCACTGGCAACAATATTTGCCGATGCAGCCTTACCCTCTACATCCTTCAGCAATACAGCAGTATTCGCAGGAATATAATCAATCGCAGAAGTCGTCACGGCAGATGTGCCTACAGCTGTCACAATATAAGCCTGCAAACCTTCCGGTGTCGCCAGATTCTCACTACCATAATAGGTTGCCCACTCGTTCGAAGTACTGAAGCTGACGGTCAGCTGGCGCTTAACAGTCAGCGTACCCGTCTCATAGACGAAATCGTAGTTCTGAGCCACGCCGCCACTGGCAGTAATCTCATAGCTGCCTGGTTTGGTGACATCTGCTGTTCCATAGCTTGCAGTAGGCTCGGTTGTCAGGACATCCTCGTCGTCACCATCCACGAAGCCATCATAACTTACAGTCAACTCTATATTGTCTCCTACGTTATACGTCTTATCATCAGGTGTCACCGTCAGCTGGGCTTTGTTAATGGTAAACATCTTGTCGGCAGAACCCGTGTAGTTGCCCTTACCTGTAATCGTTGCCTTGGCGGTATTCGTACCGGCACTCACGTTATCCGAGTATATTACCGTATAGTCAGTACCCTTCTCGAGATCGAGGTCACCGTCCCTAATCGTCAATTCCGGTTCGACAGCAGAACCCGTATAGGTCACTGAAGCAACAGAAATAACCATATCCGCAGTCAGCGTCTTGGCAACAATCGTAAACGTTGCCCCCTTCGTGCTCGTCGTCGAGAAGTTCTTGTTCTTCGACGTCAGCGTTACCGTACCTTCGCCAACGTTGATGTTCGTGCCATAACTAATGGTGTACTCATCCTCAGAGACTGCATTGCCGTTGAACGTCACCGTGATGTCAGTAGGCGTAATCTGAGAGCCTGTATATGTCTGGTCTGCGATTGGAGCAATCGTCACATCACCGAGATTCGCCTGATCAATGGTGAAGTCCACTTCCTTCGTACCTCCATAAGCAGAACCCTCCTTGGCAGTAATGACTATCGTGTAATCACCTGCATCAATCATTGATTCAACAGCAGTTTCACCTTTCTTATAGCTTACTGTATAGTCTGTGCCTAACACCAATGCATCTCCGCCAGCTGCAGGAGTAACTGTAAGGGTTGGAGTTTGAGCAGCGCCCGTATAAGTCACGTTACCGTTGCCTGTCACCATACAATTATCGATATCTTTCAAAATAGTGATGGCAATCTTCGTCGTTTCACTATACGCATATAGAGTACTATTATCGCCATTCTCATATCCAAGCTGATAATAAACTGCAACATTCTCACTGCTTGAAACGGGAATTCCCCCATCGGGGACTGGGTTGACAGTAGGATTGGCTGGTTCCTCACCCTCATAGGTGTAATACCAAGCAGTTATGTTCTGATTGTCGACAAATTCATCTGTAAACGTCACTGTTTGCGTTCCTACATAGGAACCGGTTTCATGGCTCAAAGTTGGCTTTGAGGGCTTTACTACAATATAGAACTCAGCAGAAGGCACCTCATCGGAAGCATTCTTAATATACTCAACTCCATCACCCACTGTAAATGTAGCTTTCAACCACTCAAGTCCTGGACTCAATAAGCTAATGGTACCATCACTCGTAATGTTGGCTGCATGAGTTTCGACATCAGTATCTCTAAGTGCATAGGTCGTAGTTACACCATCAACAGCCTGTGGCAGCAAAGTGGGCACAGGGACATTTGTATCGCCATAAGTTGCTTCCATATTCTCAACATCCAATCTGCATGCATAAAGGGTATCACTTACAGAACCTTTAGCCTCTACCCAAACTTTGCAGACAACAGGAGCCCATTTAGAATCAATCATCACATCGAAAGTACCATCATTATATTTTTTATTTATATCATCATTAATTGACTCGCTTGCAAAGAAACGAGAATACTTTACAGTACCTCCTCCATTAGGATTAACAAATTTATAATATGGGTTTCCCGAGAAATTATCAACATCAGGATAATACATCCTTAACGTAGGCTTCTTCAGTCCTGAAGTAAAGGTAGCCTGTGTTAATGATTCTCCATCAGAATTACGCAACAATTGGTCCTCATATGTTGCTCCTTCATCCAGCAGTATGAAATCAGAATAAACCACAGAATTGAACCAGCTAATGGAAGCAGTACTAAAATCTGTTCCCAACTTTAGTGTACTGATATCTGTGGATGAACTGTTCTTTTTAGCGATAGTCAATGTAGCTGCCCCATTCATTGACCTGACAGCTGCTGAAGAGTCTGCAGCAGCTATTACACAATCTCCCTCGACACTTATTCTCAAAGCATCCAAATCACTCATAATATAATGAGATGATAATTCGGCATTTGTCAAACTCAATATCTTAGAAGTGCTGTTATAAGATACCTTACCAGCTAAAGCAGTACCAGCAAAAACATCATCCTTATTATTATCATTTATTTGAGTTGCACCTATCCACAGAGGATAGTGGGGAGTCGTAGAAATTGTCAAGGTCGATAAAGGATAATCAAGGCTACTACCATGAAGAGCCATATACTCTTGATAACCCGTATAATACTTAGAAGGAATAGAAGATACAGGATATGCTCCATCATACGAAACCGATGCAAAACCCTCCAATGCAGAATTCAATGTAGAAGTAATTGTCAATGTCGAGCCATCTGTTCCACCCTTAAAAGTAATGTTCTTATCTGTATTTGTGGTTGTATTACCTTCAATCTTTCCTGTGGTGTTTTCACCATTTATGACAACCGTCAGATTCTCAAGTCCACTGACAATTGACTCTGCAATAGTAGCCCCATTCAGCGTCAGCGTAGCATGAGTTGCAGGCGACGTTGTGTTATCAGCAGGAGTGAAAATGACTGTTGGAGTTTCATTGTCGCCAAGCACATTTGATGCATTAGTACTTGTAACTTCTATCCCATTAACCACCAAATTATATGAAATGACGTCGGAAATCTTAACCTCATCCACTTCATTCCAATCGCTTGGAGTTGAAGCAGGAATAACCAAAGCCAACGGTTCTTCAATCTCAACACTTGAGAAACCCGTAATGGCACCACCTTCGCTGTTATTAATGCTTATGGCGTTTTCATCATACGAGCTCGTATTATCTTTACAGAAAAGGATTTTACCGTTACCTGTACCTGAATAGTTAAAGTTTACTACTTCAGTACTTCCTTTTAACTCTACAATAAGTGGGTCCGTTAACTTACTAGTAAAAGTAGAAAGAGGAGTAGGATTAAAGTTTTCAAGATGCAACGTATTAGTAGTTGGATGAAAAACCAATGCACTTCCTGATTCCTGACTCAGATTATTTGAAGTAAAACGAATATTATCACGCCATAAATTGTAGTAAGCAGTATATCCTATATTAATATAATCATCTCCAGTAGTAAACTCCCATCCACTTGTTGCGGTATTAATGCTTTCCCCTGTGGGAGGAGCTACTAGATCTTGGTTAAACCCATATCCATTAACTATACTACCAACCTCGCTGATCCCATTAACTCTTAAAACACCATAAGCGTAAGCGGAGTTTTCGTCAAAATCCGAAACGAAAGTTAACGTAGCCCCGGATCCACTTCCATTATAAACAAAAACATTATTTTTGGTGTCGCTAGTGGTAATAGTGTTATAATTAACCAGTTTTACTCTAAGATTCTTAATACTGCTCTCTATGGGATAGTATGAACTATTTGACATATCCAACTCGGCATAATTCAGCGTCAAAGTTGCTGGAGTTTCTTCTGATGCAAGAGTAAAGGACACACTACCACCGTCATTGAATACATCTGCGGCATTGCTCCCCGTCACTTCAACACCTCCAACCTTTATGTCATAAATATCATAGGTTGCAACAATGACATCCGAAGCTGTCTCTAATGCGGCTGTCGAAGAAGGAACACACAATTTCATTGAATTCTGAAAATCTACCGATGAGAAACCCGAAATCGCTTGTCCACCATCATTCTTGTTTATATCCAAACGATAGTGATTGGATCCATCTTCTGCCGTAAATGTCAATGTTCCATTTGTCACCAAACCTTTTGGCTGGAAAATGAGACCACCCATTTTTGCACCATTAGTCGTTACTTTCACTGTCAGCGCAGGAAGACTGCTTTTGAATATATAGTTACCGTAATAATAATATTCAAGTGTTGGAGTAGTGCCCGGAATGAACTTAATACCTGCATCTGGTTCCAAATAGCCATCACAGAACTGTGTCTCACCCATCCAAAAATCATATTTTTTGTTTAAGGTGATTTCCATATAAGCAGGATTCTCCATATAAGCAGAATACGCATGTACTAACCAATCGTAATTGGCTGCTGTATTATCTGGTAAAGTCAATGAAGGTTTATTCAACCAAAAATTATCAGCAACCTTTGCTATACCGCTTATACCATTCACCGTAAGTGAACCCGGATTGGTCTCATCGGTTGAAAAATACAAATTAGCCTGCCCCCAACTAGCATTACTCTGAAAGACACATGTTTCTGAACCATCAACCGTAATTGTGCTGGATCCAACAAAATTGACTGTAAGGTCCTGGTTATTTGTCCTTTCTATTTTACCAGTAAGCTCGGCATTAGTCAACGTCAGGGTCTGATTGCTTGTATCGTAGCTAACACCAGAGAACGACGTAGCAATATTATCACTCGTCACAGCAGTTCCTCCAATAGAGAAGCCATAATCTGTCTGTGCCCACGCCCCGAGCGGCAGGAGCAGCATTGCAAACAAAACGAAAAGCATTCTGAGCCTTCTCGTCAGGTTTTGTTGGTTGAAAAATCTTTTGTTCATAATGTTATTTTGTTTTTTAATTGTTATTATTTCTACGTTATAGTCGATTCCTTAATTGTGAAGTTTACACTTTTCGGGTACAAAGTTACGAAGTTTCTGCGACATAACCAAAGGTTATGAGAAAAAAATCATCAATAAAAAAAGCGACCCGCCTACCAGAAGTAAGCGAGCCGCTTAAGGGAAGTACTTTTTGCGTAATTAGATGGGCAGTGAGAGCACGAAGCGGGCTCCGGGCGTCTCCTTCGTGGTGTCGAGCTCGACGTCGCCACCCAGACGGCGGGCAATGTTACGGGCTACGGTGAGTCCGATACCCTGTCCGTCGAAGAACTGGTTCAGCTTCACATACGGCTCGAAGATGCGCTCAGCATCAGCAGCATCGATACCCGTTCCGGTATCCTCGACGCTGTAGATGGCCTGCATCTTGTCCATATCGACATTCACGCCGAGCGTTACCCCACCCTCGGTGGTGAACTTCAGCGCATTGTCAATCAGATGCGTCAGCGCACGGACAGCCTTCTTCAGGTTCGTCGACAGCATCGTAGCAGCTGCTGCGGGGTCGACGGTCTGTTCGAACTTGATGTACTGCACCTTGTCGACGCCAGCCTGACGGGCAGCCTCTTCAGCCACCTGAGCCACCATCACGTTGTCGGTACGCTCGAAGGGAGCCTGATCGGCCTTCAGGTCGTCCAAATCGGAAATCTTGCCAGCCAGCGCCGTCAGCTTTGCATCGCCTGAGGTCTGCAGGGCACTGATCACCTCCTTCATCACCTCAGCCTGTTTCTTGGCATCCTCCTGCAGCTGATTGTTAGCCTGCTGCAGGTTCATCACCGTCTGCTGCAGGGCCTCGTTGGCAGCACGGGCCTTGTCCTGCTCCTCGTTCATCTTGTCGAAAGCCAGCAGAGCCTGCTCGTAGCCTTCGCCAACATTGTCAAAATTTTTCTCCAGCGCACGATAGTCTTCCAACAGCTTCTGCTGCTCGTTGACACGCTGCTGGTAGTCGTCCAGCAGTCGTTGCTGCTCTTCGGCCTGTCTGGAGTTGTTTTTGCTCTGCGTATGCAGTGCGAAACCCAGCACCAGCACGATGACGGCTAATACAACAATCACGTAAATCATAAGGCTTGTTATATTTTTTATTTTTTATTTAGGCCTTTGGCCGCAATCAAGCCTTCTTCTCCACCTTCATAAACTTGGTGAAACCGGTCATAGCCAGCACCTTGTAGATTTCGGGGCTTACGTTGGTCATCTTAAACTGACCCTTCTGCTGCATAACGGTACGCATGGTCTTCTGGATAATGCGCAGACCAGAAGAAGCCATGTAGGTGAGATCCGAGCAGTCCATCTCGAGTTCAACGCCTCCGTCGGCCAGAGCGGGCTGGATGTCTTGTTCAAACTGGGGTGCATTCATTGTGTCAATACGCTCACCGGTCTTAATGATGGTCTTACCACCTTCTTTGATAATCTGTGTCATAATTTTTTTAGTTATTTAATTGTTATTACTCTTAATCTTTTTCTCCTTGAATGTCTTTCTTCATGGTGAGCAAATTCTTGCCCTCCAGACGCTGATAAGTCACTTCGTTCATAATGTTCTTGACAATGAAGATACCCATACCACCCAGGTCGCGCTCAGCCGGATTGACATCCATATCAGCGCTTTCCTTCATGGTTGGGTCGAACTCCTTGCCACGATCGCTCAGGACGAAGGTAAGTTCCTTTCCGTCCGACTCGGCCAGCAGTTCTATCTCTGCCGTCTTGCCTTCGGGATACGCATAGGAAATGACGTTGACCACCATTTCCTCCATCACCAGGTTGAGATTCATTTGGAGCTCCATGTCAAGACCCAGCTCCTCGCCGATTTCCTCGACGAACTGGTTGACGCGCTCCATCTCGCTCATCTGGTTTTTTAGTACTAGTTCCTTTCTCATAGTCCTATGGTTTAAGTTTTAGCTATTATTCTCATCTTTAATGAATTTCACGCACAGCATGGTGAGGTCGTCGTTCGGCTCTGCGCCGTCGCGGTGTTTCTCGACCTCCTCACGCAGCATGTCTACGGTCTGCTGACAGCTCTCGAAGGGCACCTGCTCCATTATTTCCAGCAGTCGCTCGTCGGTAAACTGCTCCTTCTCGCGGTTCTCGGCCTCGTTCAGTCCGTCGGTATAGATAAACAGCGGACAGTTGGTGATGTCGGCAATCTCCTCGCCCTCGAAGTCGAGTTCGGGAATGATGCCCACAGGGGCGTTAGGTACCATTTCAATGAATTCCGGCTTGCCGTCGCGCAACAGCACGGGCGGATTATGTCCGGCATTACAGAAGTCGAGATGTCCCGTCTGGAGGTCGAGCAACCCTAAGAACATCGTTACGAACATACCCGTCTCGTTGTCTTCGCCCGACAGGGCGTTGTTGATGCGGGTAGCAATCTCGGCAGGCATCATCTCCTGTGCTGCCAGCGTGCAGAACAGTCGTGTGGCCTGAGCCATAAACAGTGATGCCGGTACGCCCTTGCCCGATACGTCGCCCAGACAGAAGTACAGCTTGTCGCTCTTGCCCTCTTCGCTGCTCTCGGCCAGATAATATCCGTACAGGTCACCACCGACCTCCTTGGCAGGCGTCATCGAACCGTAGAGGTCCAAGTCGGGACGCGTGGGGAAGCTGCGGGGCACCATGCCCATCTGGATGTTTCGGGCAATACGCAGGTCGCTCTCGATACGCTCCTTCGCCGTCGTCGTCTCCTCCAGCTGGTCGTAGGCCGTCAGCAGTTCCTCGTGGGTTTCCTGCAGCTGGTCGTGGGCTTTCTTCAAGCGGCGTGCAGCTATCGTGCGGAACACGATGAACACCACCATTGCCACCAGAATCAGTCCGCCAATGATGAGCATGCTTCGGAACTGGTCGCGCTCCTGTTCCATCTTCAGGCGCTCCTGCTCCATCTTCAGCTGTTGCTGTTCGCGCTCCAGCTCGTCGACGTGCAGCATAGAGTTCATTTCGGCCAGTTGGTTCTTCGTGTCGGCACTGTTCAGCGAGTCCTTCACGAAGTACATCCGGCTATACAATCTCGACAGTTCCTCGTAGCGGTTGAGTCCCTGTAGGATATTGGTTCGTTGCATAGCCACAGCCAGATAGACGCTCTTGTCCTCGTTGGGATCAATCAGCGCCATACGCCGGTTGCTCAGATGCAGCGCTTCCATAAAGCGTCCCTGCTTCAGCTTCAGTTCTATGGTCGCCGTCAGCCAGGCTGTGGCCAGATAGTCGCTGTCGGAATGTACAGAGCGATAGGCGGCGTCCAGCATTTTTTGTGCCCGGGGGAAGTCCTCGAGTCCTGTTGCCGCCTGCCCACAGGCTATGTAGTAGTAGAACCACAGAATATCAAGCTGGTCGTTCGTAAAGTGCCAGTTCTCGCTGATCAGCTGTTCGAGAGCTGCTTTCCAGGTCACCGTCAACTCGTCGAGTTCCTGATACCGCTTCTGTTCGTTGAGCACGTCGCCATAATAGGAGAAAAGCTCCGAGATGACACCTATCAGCGGTTTCATCTTCAGCATAATCTCAAGGCCCTTCTTATAGGCGTTGGCGCTTTCGTCGAGGTTGTTCATATTCAGATAGACATTACCCATCGTGTAGTAGGCAATGGCCAGTCCGTTCTGGTTGTTGCGTTTCTTGGCATCGTCAAACATCGCCTGCACTTCGCGCAACGCCTTGTTCTTGCTGTTACTATAATATATTAAGGTATTAATCAGATAGGTCCACGTTTCGTAGTAGTGGTCCCAGTCTTTCAGTTCGCCCAGCGTGCTCAGGTCCTCGGGGACGTGTAGCAAGATAGAGTCGCTCATGCCTTCATTATAAAAATGGCTGGCCCTACCGGCTAACAGCTGTCCCAAAAGAACCAAGTCATTCTTCTGCTTGGCTACCGCTATATCTTTGGTGAAGTTGCGAGGGGTTTGGGCCGCACTGGTGGTGAGAGGCATCACGATGCTTCCCAACAGACAGATGGCTACGGTCAAAAACACTCTTCTCAACATACGCTTACTCAGACTATGATTCTCGTTTTATGGTAATTCTCGCGGAACTCTGACGGCGAGCAGCCTTTCTTCTTCTTGAAGATGCGGTTGAAGTTGCTCAGGTTGTTGAATCCGCTCTGGAAACTGATTTCAGCAATGCTCTTGGCCGTATCGACCAGCATTCGGCTGGCATATCCCAGTCGCATCTCGATGATGTATTCGCTGAGGTTGCGCCCCGTGTGGAGCTTGAAGAAACGGCTGAATGCCGACGGACTCATGCCTGCGATATCTGCCAGCGTGTTCAGTCGGATCTCGTCCATATAGTTCTTGGCGATATAGTTCTTTACCTTCAGCACGCGGCGTGAGTCGCTCTCCACCTCGACCTTCGCATAGCTCGACGTAGCCAATGTGCGGGCTCCCTCACAGCGTGACAGTTCGTAGAGTATGGTCATAAACTGCGTGCAGGCATAGAATCCGTCCTTCACCGAGCTCAGCGTGTCGAGCTGCTGGTAGACGCGCATGATGGCCGACAGGGGGAACGACAATCCCTTGCGGGCTTCCTTCAGCATCTTGCGCACGCTGTAGAAGGGGTTGCGCGACAGGAAACCGTCGTCGCTCATGTCCAGATAGAACTGGATGGTAATCTCGCGGATATCGTCGCTGGTACACGTGTTCTGTTCCCAGACGTGTTCCAGGTCGGGACTGGTGATGAGCACCAGGTCGTAGTCGCCGATGACCTCGTTGGAGTCGCCCACAATGCGGCGCACTCCCGAGGCATGCTCCACGAAATTGAGCTCGAAGACCTCGTGGTTGTGAATGGGATAGGTGAACTCCTTCTTCCTGCGGTCGGCAATATAGAGGGCGTCCTTACCCATCAGCGGGGTGATTTCGTGTATGACTCTCGACTCTTCCATTCCCTAAACTCTCAACTAAATCTTCAGTTCCTTCAGAATCTCACTCATGCGCTGCACGTTATTGACACGCATCGGCACCAGGGGCAGACGCAGCACATTCTCGATATAGCCCATCTCGCTGAGCATCGCCTTCACACCGGCGGGATTGCCGTCGACGAAGAGCAGCGAGAAGAGGTCGATGAAGCGGTGGTGAATCTTGCGGGCAGCATCGTACTCGCCACGCATCTGCAGGCGAATCATCTTCGAGAACTCCTTGGGCAGGGCATTACCGATGACGCTGATGACACCTACTGCTCCGCACGACACCATCGGGAACGTCAGCGCGTCGTCGCCGCTGATGACGTCGAAGGTGCTCGGCTTGTTCTTGATGATTTCGTCGACCTGCTCCAGATTACCCGACGCCTCCTTGATGGCCACGATGTTCTTGCAGTCGGTAGCCAGGCGCACCGTCGTCGCTGCCGTCATATTGACGCCCGTACGACCGGGAACGTTATAGAGCACTACCGGCAGTTTCGTGGCGTTGGCAATGGCCTTGAAATGCTGGTAGAGTCCTTCCTGCGAAGGTTTGTTGTAATAGGGACATACGCTCAGTATGCCGTCGATACCCTGAAAATCACGAGTCTGCAACTCTTCGATAATGGCCGCTGTGTTGTTACCTCCACATCCCATCAGGATGGGCACACGCCCGCCAACCAGACTGACTATCAGTTCCTTGATGCGTTGTTTCTCGTCGGCAGTCAGTGTGGGTGTCTCACCCGTTGTCGCCAGAATGCAGAGGAAATCAGCTCCGTTGTCGAGCTGATATTCGACCAATCGGATGAGCGACTTGTAATCCACTGACCCGTCCGCATTAAAGGGCGTGACCAGTGCAATACCCAGTCCTTTGAATATATTACGTACCATAAAAAATAAGAATTCTTACTATTTGTGTGCAAAATTACTAATTTTTATTGTAATTGGACACTATTTTGCAAAAAAAATATCATTTTTGTCTGCAAATATGCATAAAAATACCATAAAACCCACCAAAGCGGTGGGTTTTATAGGGATAAGCTAAGAAATTAACTTCTTTAACTTCTTCTTACTGTTTCTTCAGCACGACAGCCGAACGGGCGGGAATATAGAGTTTGAGCCACTCTTTACGGTCCTGCACATACAGCGGGTCGTAGTTAGTGATATGTGTCACCGAGTCGTCGGCGAACCCGTTGCCGCCAAACTCCTTGGCGTCGGTGTTCAGCACCACCTCGTACGAGCCTGTAGGCACGAGGAATCCGTAGTCGGTATACGAGCGTGTCGGTGAGAAGTTGAACACGAAGACGAGGTCGCCACGCATGTAGCACAGCACCTGGTCGCCGTCGTCGTGCCAGATCTCGGTGACGGGCGTAGCCTGGAAGTTCTTCTGCGACTTGATGACCTCAAGCATCTTGCGGTCGAAGTCGCCGAGCCAGTGGTAGCACAGGTCCTTGTTGTCGACGAGGTTCCACTGACGGCGGGCATACTTGTACGACCAGCCGTTTCCTTCGCGCGGGAAGTCGATCCATTCGGGATGTCCGAACTCATTACCCATGAAGTTCAGGTAGCCGCCATTGATGGCTCCGGCCGTCACCAGACGGATCATCTTGTGCAGGGCGATACCGCGCTGGGCCAAGTCGTTGACATCCTTCTTGGCGAAATGCCAGTACATATCGGCGTCGATCAGTCGGAAGATGATGGTCTTGTCGCCCACCAGTGCCTGGTCGTGCGACTCGCAGTACGAGATGGTCTTCTCGTCGGGACGACGGTTTTTCACTTCCCAGAAGATGGAGCAGACGTTGATGTCCTCGTCGCGCACCTCCTTGATGGTCTTGATCCAGTAGTCGGGAATGTTCATGGCCATGCGGTAGTCGAAGCCGTAGCCGCCGTCCTCGAACTTGGCAGCCAGTCCGGGCATGCCCGACACCTCTTCAGCGATGGTGATGGCCTGCGGGTTGACCTCGTGGATCAGGCAGTTGGCCAATGTCAGGTAGCAGATGGCGTTGTCGTCCTCGTGACCGTTGAAGTAGTCGCCATAGCCTCCGAAGGCCTCGCCAAGTCCATGCGAGTAGTACAGCATCGACGTCACACCGTCGAAGCGGAAACCATCGAACTTAAACTCCTCGAGCCAGTATTTGCAGTTCGACAGCAGGAAGTGCAGCACGTCGTCCTTACCGTAGTCGAAGCAGAGGCTGTCCCATGCCGGATGCTCGTGGCGGTCGCCGGGATAGAAGAACTGGTTGGGGTCGCCGCAGAGGTTGCCCAAGCCCTCGACCTCGTTCTTTACGGCGTGCGAATGGACGATATCCATAATGACGGCAATGCCCAGCTTATGAGCGGTGTCGATCATCTCCTTCAGGTCCTCGGGAGTTCCGAAGCGCGAACTGGGAGCGAAGAACGAAGACACGTGATAGCCGAACGAGCCGTAATAGGGATGCTCCTGAATGGCCATCACCTGAATGGCATTGTAGCCGTCCTTCTTGACTCTCGGAAGAACGTTTTCCGTGAATTCCTTATAGGTACCCACCTTCTCGGCATCCTGACCCATACCCACATGGCACTCGTAGATCAACAGGGGAGCCTTGTTGGGTTTGAAGGTCTTTTTCTTCCATACGTAGGGTTTCTCGGGGTTCCACACCTGGGCGGAGAATATCTTTGTCTGGTCGTCCTGCACGACGCGGCGGCACCAGGCGGGAATACGCTCGCCTTCTCCCCCATTCCACTTCACCTTCATCTTATACAGGTCGCCGTGCTTGATGGCCTTTTCCGAGAGTTTCAGCTCCCAGTTGCCGGTACCCTCAATGCGCTTGCATTTGTACTTGTCGGACTCCTGCCAGTTGTTGAAGTCACCAATCAGGTAGATCTCGGTGGCGTTCGGTGCCCACTCGCGGAACACCCAGCCCTTGGCGAGCTTGTGCAGACCAAAATAGAGATGACCGCTGGCAAACTGCGACAGCTTCTGCTTGCCGTTCTTCGTCAGCTGACCAATCTTCCACAGGGCATGATCGTGACGGCCGCGAATGGCCTGCTCAAACGGCTCGAGCCAGCCATCGTCTCTTACCAAGCCAATATGCTGGGGCTCTTCTACCTTCTTGACCTTCTTCGGAGCGGCTTTCTTCGCCGTTGTAGTCTTCTTTGCGGCGGGCTTTGCCGTCGTTGTTTTCTTTGTTGTTGCCATAGTAATATAGGGTTGTTAGGGATGTTAGGGAAATTAGGGATTAGGCTTTCACCTTAAAGATGGCTTTTTTGATTTCGGGGACGCCAGCGATGCAGGGGGCGTGACCGTCCTGTGGGAAGAAGATGGCCATCATGCCGGGCTGGCAGGTGATGTAGCTCTCGGCAGCCAGGTCGGGAATCTTCGTGATGTCCTTCTCGGCATTGTATTCCGCCTTGGGCAGCAGGTCGCGCTGCGTATAGCCGAAGGTCTCCTCGGCCGACAGGGGAATCTGGATGTCGATCATCTTGTCGTGCGTCTCGATGACGGCCTCCTCGGGCGAACGGCCCTTGGCCATCTGGATGTTGACAAAGAGGTCCTTGCCCACAATCTCGTGTTTTCCGGGTTCCAACTTGTCGAGGTCGTTCTGCTCGATAAACTCCACTACCTTCGGGAACAGGGGGTTCACCGAGGCGTAATTCTTCAGGTTCTCAATCTTGTCGATAATCATAACTGTCTTATTTTTAAGTAGTTGAACACTCGTTTTATCTCTCTTCCTGTCGGCGTCCACGCACGTATTTGCCCCGTGCGGTGACATTGCCGTTGCGGTCTTTCTCGATGAAGTCACCGTCGCGCTTGTCGTCGACATAGGTACCTTCGAAGCGCTTGCCGTCCTTGCTTTCCTCGATGGCAGGACCGTTGCGCTTGCCTTGTTTGAAGTGACCCTTGAACTTCGAGCCGTCGGCATAGCGGGCAATGCCCTCGCCGTGTATCTTGCCGTCCTTGAACTGGCCCTCGAAGACGTCGCCCTGCTTGGTGGTCAGTTTGCCGCGACCGTTGGGCTTGTCCTGTTTCCATTCGCCCTGATAGGTGTCGCCGTGTTTCCAGACGAGCATACCCTGTCCGGACTTGTCGCCATTCAGAAACTGACCAGTATATTTGTCGCCGTTGGCATAGCGGAACACGCCCTGACCGGTGCGCGAACCCTCGACATAGTCGCCCTCGTAGGTGTCGCCATTCTGGAAGCGGTAGATGCCCTTGCCGTGCTGGATGTCGTTGACAAACTGACCGACATAGACGTCGCCGTTGGCATACTGATAGGTGCCCTTGCCGTTCTGGTGGTCGTTCAGCCACTGACCGTCATACACCGAACCGTCGCCCCAGTCGAAGCGTCCTCGCCCACTTTTCTTGTCCTGACGCCATTCGCCGTCATAGAAGGCACCGGCCTTGAACGTGTAGCGACCCTGACCGTGACGCATGTCGGCCTTCCAGTTGCCGTCGTACTTGTCGCCGTTGAAGTAGTACATCACCCCGTGACCTTCGCGGTCGTCGCGGTACCACAGACCGTCATACCTATTATTATTGGAATAGTAGTACGTGCCCTTGCCGTGCTGGTGGTCCTGCATCCATTCACCCTCGTATTTCTCGCCGTCGGCGAAGGTATAGGTACCGAAGCCCTGCCGCTTGCCCTTGACGTATTCACCCTCGAAAACGTCGCCGTCCTTCCAGGCAGTACGGCCCTTGCCGTGAGGCTTGCCGGCCTGCATCTCGCCCTGATAGCTGCCGCCGTCCTTCATCTTGTAGGAACCCAGCGTGATGCGCTGTGCAGAGACCGTCACTGCGCACGTAGTCATTATCGTGATGATGATATATCTTAGTCTTGTCATATCTGTTGCGTAACCATTAAAAACTTTACAAAGGTACGTAAATTTTTCGAGACCGCCAAATATTTTATGGAATCTTATCCGTTTTTTTATTTTTATTTTGTAATTTTGCCAGCGTTTTAAGTATTTATCTGCGACATGAAGTTTATTGGTATTATCCCTGCGCGCTATGCATCGACGCGCTTTCCCGGCAAACCGCTGGCCGTTTTGGGTGGAAAAACGGTCATCCAGCGAGTGTACGAACAGGCCTCTTCTGTGCTCGAGGAGGCTTATGTGGCCACCGACGACGCACGCATTTTCGATGCCGTCGAGGCTTTTGGCGGTCGTGCGGTAATGACGCGTGCCGATCATAAAAGCGGTACCGACCGCATCGAGGAAGCAGCCGAAAAAATCGGCACCGACGCCGATGTCATCATCAACGTTCAGGGCGACGAACCGTTCATTCAGCGATCGCAAATAGAAACTTTAATGCAACTGTTTGAAAATACTGAGACTCAGATAGGTACGCTTGGTAAGCGTTTCGAAACTATCGACGCTGCACTGAACCCTAACTCACCGAAAATCGTTACCGACCTGCAGGGGTTTGCACTCTATTTCAGCCGCTCCATCATCCCCTTCGTTCGCGGTCAGGAACAGGCCGTCTGGCTCGAAAAATATCCGTTTTTGAAACATTTGGGCCTCTATGCATATCGCCGCGAAGTACTCCGCGAAGTCACAAAACTACCCCAATCACCCCTCGAAATCGCCGAAAGTCTGGAACAATTACGCTGGTTGGAGAACGGATATCGCATCCGCGTGGGTCTTACCGACGTCGAAACGGTGGGTATTGACACCCCCGAAGACCTCCAACGCGCCGAGGAATTCCTGAAAGAAAGATTGTTTGATTTGTAAACAATTTTGGCTTTTCAAATAATTTACTATATCAGCGATTTTATCCGCTATAGGCTTCTAATTTTTGCGCTCTGGGCAGGGCGCAAATTTTTATAGGCCTGAAACAAACCATCGTTGCCACGCACACGATTTCCACATTTCTACAATTAAAATATGATTGTAAATATTTTTCGCTCCCATAATTCCACAATTCCAATTTTACACATAGGAGCATGGTCACGATTGTCATTGTCATGATTGTCATTAACGATTTCGGATGAAAACATACTCACTATATAATATAAAATAAATTTTATTATTATATAGTGCATTAAATCACCTCCCACAAATCAAAAACGCTTAATGACAATCATGACAATGACAATGATGACAATCAAATTTTTCCCAAAACATTTGGTGGTTACAAATATAATTTGTACCTTTGCGGTATGAAAAAGTTTATCGTAATATTAATAGGTTTAATGAGCATGACCACCCTGATGGCCAAGTCGCCGAAGAACGTCACGCTGCGCATCGTGGAGACCACCGACGTCCATGGTGCATTCTTTCCTTATGACTTCACCGAGCGCCGTCCCATGACTGGCACGATGGCCCGCGTGAGCAGTTACGTCAAGCGCCAGCGCCAGGTGATGGGCGACCGGCTGATACTCGTCGACAACGGCGACATCCTGCAGGGCCAGCCCACCTGCTACTACACCAATTTCGTGGCCACCGACAA
>CAMHUU010000057.1 GCA_946188395.1 uncultured Prevotellaceae bacterium
GGTTGCCCAACCGCTTACTGCCAAATTCGCTCAACAGCGCAGTGGCCGTCCATGAGAAAGCCACACCAATGGAAATCAGTTCTCCGATATATGTCACTATCTGATTCTGCTAATCCGTTACTACTTCCTTGAAATGCTCCTTGCCCCAAGCAATAAGTGCCATGATGGCTGGCATGAGTGACTTGCCTGTTTCCGTAAGTGAATACTCTACACGAAGTGGCACTTCCGGATAGACCTCGCGATGTACCAGATGGCTCTGCTCCAGATTCTTCAAGGTCTGCGAAAGCATTTTCTGGGAACAGTCCGTCATCAGACGGCGTATCTCATTGAAACGAAGGATGCCCGTCTCGCTCCTGTGAAGCATAAAGAGCACCAACATAGACCACTTATCGCCGAAACGACTGATTACATTTCTGATTGGACAAGCCAAATACTCTGCTTTAATATCTGCCATAACTTCTGATTTTGGCACAAAAGTAACCAATAGTTACCGAATTACCAAATTATACTAAGTTAATCAAAGTTAAAGTCGTTTTCAGCAAACCCCGATAACATCACAATTCCTACTTTTTGGTAACTATGGCACCAAAAAGTGCCTTCTTGTGGGAACGAAAAATTCACCGTACCTTTGCGCCCAGTTAAGAACTGGTCGCGATGATGCTCACGCTCGGCATAACTGAAACAAGCTTCGTTCTGCACTCGCTTACTCGCATCATTGTCACCGTCAAAACAAAATAGTAACATTTTAAACTTATAAGAATTATGAAACAGATTGAGACAATTGCAACAGGTAAGAACTACAGCGCAGTAAGCGTAGGTAAGGTAAATGAGATTATTGAGCACGAGCTGCCGATGGGTGCTGTGACCATCCAGGGTAAGGTGTTCGCTGGTCAGGCCGTAGGTGCTACAGGTAGTGAACTGTCATTCCAGACACTCGTTCCTGGTCAGGATAGCGGTTTCCTGCACACTCACAAGACCCACGAAGAGCTTTACATCATCCTGAAGGGCGAGGGTCAGTATCAGGTGGACGGCGAGATTTTCCCCGTCAGCGAGGGCACCATCATCCGTGTGGCTCCCGATGGCAAGCGTGCGCTGAAGAACACCGGTAGCGAGAACCTGACGATGCTCTGCATCCAGTACAAGGCCAACGCCTTCAACGAGGCCGACAGCCCAATGACCGACGGCAACATCCTTCAGGAACCGCTTAATTGGTAAATCCCGTTCTACCCCGTCTCTACAGCAGCTACGACCAATTGGTCTATTTCCGTTTACCCATTGCAGAGTTGGACTATTTCGACCTCACACCCACGCCTCCCATTTTCAAGCACTTCGATTTGATGGTTGGCGATGTTGGCGACGGTTTCGTCGGAGCGAGGTTTAATTGTCCAAAATAAACGTCAGATCAGCTCCCAAGTCCCTGTGATTTGGGAGTTTTTTTACCCCATTAGTAATTTGTATACACCTTTCAGTAATTTGTTTAGCGATGGATTGAAAATATCCTCGTAACTTTGCACCGTGAAAATAAAACAGTATTAATAACTTAAAAACTTTACGGTTATGAAGAGAACAATTATCATTACGGGTGGAACGACAGGTATCGGTAAGGCTACGGCTTATCAGTTTGGAAAGAACGGCTGGAATGTGGTCATCACAAGCAGAAGCGAAAAGAAAGGTAACGCCTTTATCGAGGAAGCCAAGAACGAGGGGCTGGAGATGACTTTCTTCCAGTTGGATGTGACCAACGAGGAGCAGGTGGCTCAGGTCATCGAGCAGACAGTGGCGAAGTTCGGAAAGCTGGACAGCATTGTCAACAACTCAGGCATCTCGCTGGGTGCCGCACCGCTGGCTGACACCGAGACAGAGGAGTTCAAGCAGCAGCTGGACACCAACGTGCTGGGAGTTTATTACGGCATGAAGTACGCCATCCGCGCCATGCTGAAGACGGGCGGCGGCACGATTGTCAATCTGGCCTCTATCGCAGGACTCAACGGACTGATCTACACCGCACAATATTGCGCATCGAAGCACGCCGTCGTTGGTCTCACCAAGGCTGCTGCCATCGACTACGCCCAGCAGGGCATCCGCATCAACGCCGTGGCTCCCGGTGCCATCAAGACCGACATCCTGAAGCACGCTATCGATGCTGGTGCCTACGACGAGAAGGGCATTGCAGCCATCCATCCGATGAACCGCATGGGCGAGGTGCAGGACATTGTACTGGCTATCTATTACCTGGCAAGTCCCGACAACAAATTCCTGACAGGTACTATCCTCAACGTCGACGGTGGATATAATTGTAAGTAAAATGGAACTGATTGACTATACAAACAAATGGGTGACAGGCGAAATCCAGGAGGATTTGGCTATGATAGCAGGGGGCGTGATATGCCTTCTGCTTGCCCTTGTGGCATGGCGCTGGGGTACGTCGGAGTCGGCTCGCGCCATCATCCTGCCGCTGACGGTAGTGGCGGTTATCTTGGTTGCACTCGGCGGCTCACTGGCCTACAGCAACCACACGCGCCAAAAACAGTTCGTGGAGCAATATCAGGAGTCGCCCGAGAAATTCCTTGAGAGCGAGAAGGCCCGCGTGGCTGACTTCATGAAGATCTATCCGCAGACCATCATCGTGTCGGCCGTCATGATGGTCATTGCCATCTGCGTGTTCGCCTTCTGCAGCACGCCCTGGCTCCGTGCCTCTGCATTGGCACTCATTCTGGTAGCACTCGCCGCCCTGACAATCGACTTCTTCTCGAAAGAGCGAGGCGTGATTTATCAAGATGAGCTGAACAGCATACAGATAGAAAAAGTGGAATAATAATCATTTTCTGCAGAATTATTTGTATCTTTGCGCCATGAAGATGAAACAAATTCATTTCCCCACGGTGTCGGCATTCATGCATGCCTTAGGACGCGACGATGTGCGCCATCCGCTCATCGAGGTCATCCACCTTGACGACCTCGATGATTGCAGTTCGTTTGGAAACACCCGCTATACGTTCGGTTTCTACTGCGTGGTTTATAAGGATGCTCGCTGCGGCACCGTGCACTACGGGCGCAACGAGTACGACTATGATAACGGTACGTTGCTTTTCTTTGCCCCCGACCACGACGTCGAGCTGGGCGACATGGAGAAACGATATCAGGGCGTGATGCTCATCTTCTCGCCGGCACTGATGCAAGGAATACAAATGTCGCCCTACACCTTCTTCGGCTATTCGGTCAACGAGGCCTTGCACGTATCGGAGCGTGAACGCCAGCAGTTGCACGATATCCTCGGCAACATCGAAACGGAACTGGAACGCGGTATCGACCGCCACACACGCCAGTTGATGGCGCAGAACGTCGCGCTGATACTCAACTACTGCATCCGCTTCTACGACCGCCAGTTCATCACCCGCGAACCCGTTGACAGCCAGCTGATGCAGCGTTTCACCACTTTGCTCAACGACTATTTCGCCCAAGGCCTCGCCGCCCGTCAGGGAGTGCCCACCGTGCGCTACTTCGCCGATGCCCTGAACCTCTCGGCCAACTACTTCGGCGATCTTGTAAAAGCCCAAACAGGAAATAGTCCTCAGCAACTCATCCAGCAGCACCTCATCGCCCAGGCCCGTCACCGCCTGACCTCGACCACCGACACCGTTAGCCAGATCGCCTACGCCCTCGGCTTCGAATACCCTCAGTACTTCTCCCGCCTGTTCAAGAAACAGACCGGCCTCACTCCGCAGGAGTTCAGGACTCAGGCGTAATGAATTAATAGAAATATGTACAACTTAGAATATAAGGTAACGACGAGCACTTGCGACAGCGAGGGACGGCTGAAACTCTATTCGGCCCTCCAGATGATGCAGGACTGCTCAGAGATGTGGATTGACTCTGAGCCGGGTGTAAAGCAGTATTTCACTGAGCAGAATATGGCCCAGTTATTGGCATCCCGTCAAGTGGAAGTCATCCGAGTGCCGGAATACAAAGAGGAATTGACCGTTACCACATCTGTTTATGGCATGAAACCGATGTTCGGTTTTCGCAATACCTTCATCTATGATGCTGAAGGGAAGCCATGCTACAGGACATGGAGCATGGGTGCCTTTGTGGATAAGGAGAACGGTAAACTGAAGCGTGTCGATGATGCCACCATTGCATCGATGACGCTGGAGCCTCAGTTGGAGATGAACTACAAAGACCGTCGTATCATCCTACCTAAAGAAGGTGGCGAAACACTTGAACCTATTCGTGTACTTCGTGCCGACATCGACTACAACAAGCACCTGAACAACGCCAACTACATACGCATGGCGATGGAACTGTTGCCAGAAGACTTCAAGGTGAAAGGTTTGAGGGTCGAGTATCGTGTGCCAGCCAAGTTGGGTGACCAGCTTATTCCGACCATCTACCAGATTGACGGAGGCATTATCAACTCACTGGCTTTAGGCAATGAGGTTAGCGCCATCATCGAGTTCACAGTATAACATAGCATCTAAATAAAATCAGAGCCCCGACCTGCGTTTTTTGCAAGCCGGGGCTTGACCTTTGGTCGAGACTGCTTACGCTCGGAAATCTGAACGTGTTCTGATTTCTCTCGCTTAATCGCAGCCTTCTTTGGGATTGTATATAGAATGGCTATGCCATGAAGTGCTTGATATGGCGAGCTGACGTTACCTTGGCATCGTAGATAACAGTCACTTCGCGGGTACGGGGATTCCACTTGGTATCCATAACGCCTTTCATGTGCTCAACCTTAGCCACTACCTTACGATGGGAGTCGTGACGGCTCACCCTAAAGGTGCAGGTCTTCACGTCAGGACGATAGGCATGGCCTTTGTGATAGGTGTTGTGTGACAGTGCCCTGTCCACCTTGTCGAAGTGCGAGCCACCTCTGTCCTTATTCACTACGACAACAGTTGTCTTCTTGTCGTTTCTGTCGTTGTGCTTATTACCTGCCATTGCCGGCATTGTTGTGATTGCCATCATCATCATGGCTGCGATCATCTTATTCAAAGTCTTCATAATCTTCTTCTTTTAATTGTTCAACTTCTGTTCTGTGACCAGATTCCTATGTTCTGAATCACAGTGCAAAGATCGGTACTTTTAATGAACAATCAAAAGGATTATTCCTAATTGGGCAAGGGAATCGCCTATTTTTTCATAGGGGATTCCCATCCATCACACCTCAGGCCACGGTTCGAACTCCAGTTCCAATTCAACCCAAGGCTGTTGCTCTTGGGCTGTGGAACTCTTTTGATTTGACACACCCAAGCCTAATAGGCGGATGGGGTGGGAGTGGAACTCTACGCTATGCATCAATTGTTTTGCCAGAGGAAGAATCTCGTCCTTGGTGCGAAGAATATGGTCAACGGTGATACTGCGGGTAATTTGCTGAAAGTCCAGGAATTTAACTTTGAGTGTCAGTGTGCGCCCTTCGAAGTCATTCTTCTCGATGCGCCTGACCAGTTCCAACACCGTGTGATATAGGTGGATGGTGACGGCAGCGTTCTCGCTAATATCCGACTCAAACGTCTGCTCACAGCTGACGGACTTGCGCTCCCACTCGGAGATTACGGGTCGGTTGTCTATCCCTCGTGAGAAGTCATAGAATACCTGCCCCATTTTGCCGAACTCCTGCGTCAGCCGGGTGAGTGACATGGTCCTCAGATCCAGTCCGGTAAAAATGCCCATCCGATGCATCTTCTCTGCCGTCTTCTGACCGACACCCCAGATTTTCTCCACCTTCAGTTGGGCGATGAAGTCCAGCGCTCTGTCTGGATGAATCACCGTCAGTCCATCCGGCTTGCGCCAGTCAGAGGCGATCTTTGCCAGGAACTTGCAATAACTGACACCTGCCGATGCCGTCAGTTCTGTTGTCTCGCGGATGCGCTGCTTAATTTCACGGGCTATGTCAACACCCAATTCAATTTCCTTCTTATTTTCGGTTACATCAAGAAAGGCTTCATCCAGCGAAATGGGTTCAATCAGATCGGTATAGTCATGGAAGATTTCGTGCAACTGAGCCGACACCTCCTTATACCGCTGGAAGTGTGGATCCACGATAATCAAATGAGGGCAAAGACGTTTGGCCACCTGAATGGACTGGGCTGAATGCACTCCGAATCTTCGGGCTTCGTAGCTGGCTGTCGACACCACGCCACGTTCAGCATCGTGCCCCACCGCTATCGGCTTGCCCTTCAGTTCCGGATTGTCTCGCTGCTCCACAGCAGCAAAGAACTGGTCCATGTCCACATGAATAATTTTCACCTCTCTGCTATTATTATTCAAATAATGGCACAAAGGTACAATTTTTCTCTGAATAGACAAAAAGAAAAGAAAAGTTTCAAAGACTTGTTCCAAAGGAATTTGATGATGCTAATTGACAAGCACAACCATAGGCATAGTGTTATTTTGACGCAAGGATTGATTTTCTCTTTTCGAAAATGATCAGGCATTAGCTCCCTGTCATTCAAACGAAGTTTTGTTTGTCTTCCATTTCTATCTCAGTGGCAGAAATGTTGTGGTTCAATTCTAATACTGAAATTTCCATGTTTTCAATAATCCCATCCAATTGTCTGTTCTCTGTTTTAAGGAATCGTCAAGCTTTCAAGACGGCAAATATATGCCGCTTTATGCCCTATATTATGCTTTTTTATCTTCAAATTCAATATTTTTTTGTTCATATGCATTGAAATCCAATTATTTTCGTATCTTTGCCACAGAAGATGACGAACGAACGGCATCTTGCCAAAAAGAAACAGTAGATTATGATAGTATTTACACACAAAGTGTTCGGGGCTGTTTTGGGGTTGTCGCTCCTAATCATGTTGCCTTCCTGCGCAGGTCACAAGTCTATGGAGCCTGTATGTAAGAATAATCTGTTTGTATCGGTGCTAGGTAAAAGTCAGGCGGAGGTTGACGCACGCATCGATAGTGTGTGGGCACATTTCTTTACCCCGGGCGATCTGAGCCGCTATGAGGCCGATGGCGAAAAAACTGTATATTACGAGGTTGGTGACTCGATGGCCATCATTCTTGATACGGGCAACAATGATGTTCGTACGGAAGGTATGTCGTATGGCATGATGATTAGCCTGCAACTCGACAAACGCACGGAGTTCGACAAACTGTGGCGATGGGCAAAGACCTATATGGCTTATCCGGAAGACAGCCCGTGGGACGGCTATTTCTGCTGGCAGTGCGGACTCGACGGCAGACAGATTGGTACGAGTAATGCCTCCGACGGTGAGGTGTATTTCGTGTCAGCACTCTTCCTTGCTGCCGACAAATGGGGTGATCCACAGTACGCAAAAGAGGCCAATGAGATACTGCATAAAGTAACATCGAAGGACGGTCCCAAAACGGGAGTATACAATCTTTATGACGACTCCACGCGTCTGGTTACCTTTGTTCCCAATGAGGAAGTCCACTGGTACAGCGACCCCTCCTACTGCCTGCCGGCATTCCTCGACCTTTGGGCAGAAAAAGCCGATGCCAACAATGACTTTTGGCGCGAGGCAGCCAACCAAGCGCGCTGGCTGCTGAAGGCATCGCAGGATTCTGTTACAGGGCTTTTCCCCGACTATTGTCTCTTCGACGGCAAGCCCTATCGCCGACCTGATTTCCCCTATCATACCGACCGCTACCAGTACGATGCTATCCGTTGTGCAATGAACGTAGGTATGGACTATTATCTGACGGGGCGGTCTGCCAATGAGCAACGGGAGATGATGCGCCGCCTGCTCACGTTTTTCAAGAATGATGGTTTCCAGTATGGTCAATTCAATCTTGACGGTTCTGAACCCACAAACAATTATACGGAAGGAATGGCAGGTGCCAACGCTGTAGGTGCTTTTGCTTTGGCTGACAGCGACGACGAAGATGATCAGGCTCTGGCTCGCGAATACGTCCAGCGGCTTTGGGACGTCCAGCCTCCTATGGGTAAGTGGCGCTATTATGTTGGTATGGTGTATTTCCTCGCTATGCTCCACGTTTCGGGTCACTTCAGTTTGAACTAAGATTTTGTGCTTTAATCTTCCAGCCAATACCATCTTCGTGCCCAGTCTTCAAGGATGTCCTTGCGCCATTGCCGTTGCGTCTTGGCCCCTTGCCACTTGCCTTCATAGAGTGTGTGGTCGGAATGGTCGGAGTACCAGTTTACGCCTAATGGATAGTCGGCAACGTCGGGCTTTCCCGGCCATACGTCATCCACGACAAACGAGCCGTGAAGCCCATTGAGTTGCTTGATAGACGAGGAAATGGTATAGGTAAGTTTGGCAGGAGCCTTAGGACAATAGCGCAACACATACACACCTTTACCTAAATAGTAACCCGCCCATTGCTGGCGGTCGATGGTGGCAGTAAAGCAGGAGTCGCCCTCGTGAATGTCTTTCTTCCTGGGACCCTTGAAGAACCATTCCACGACACTATAGACGGGGACGGTGTCACGCTCCGTGGTCTGTCGACGGAAGATTCTCCTACTGCTATGCCTGATAGGTTCAAAGCTACCTCCCCACGACTCTCCCTGCGGATTGTTAGGGTCGCCATGCATCAAGTAGAGCAACGATGGCGTGTCGCCCATCTTCACCACGCCTTTATAGTAGTTCAGAAAGTCGGCTCCCATCGCGCCACGACCTCTCATCGCATAATTATAATAGCCGGTGCCATAGCGGTTTGAGGTTTGCTCCATTCCCTTGTATTCTTCTATCAGTTCCATCTTTTCATTGTCGGTGATAACCCCGCGATAGGTGGCATTGTTCTCGATGATCCAAAGGTCGGGGAAGTTCCGGGCGATGTAGGCGTAACTGTTGACGCCCCACTTCTTGTTTGGTCCGCCGATGTAATAGACACGAATGTTGGGGGCAATATCGGGAGCATCATGCAGCGCCTGGGCTACGTCTTCGAGTGTGCCCCATACGAGCACCCACAGTGGCCTGTCGCTTTGTCGGCGAGCGCACTTGACAATCCACTCGCTGCCCTCCGTCGGCTCGCCATAGCCTTTGTAAGGCATCAGTCCGCGACGCCCTTGCTTGCAAAGCTTCTTCAGTGTTTCGGGGGACATCAGAGCTGGGTTATGCTTCTTCAGTTGCGGATAGTCCTTTGCATAGATGTCTATCATACGCACTATTTCTTCCTTCGATCCGTTGCCGAACGACGGTGACGATACCAACCCTTCGAGTTCGAACAGGTCGCTGTACATCAGCAGGTGTATCATCGACTGATTGTCGTCTGGGTCGGTGCCACCAATGTCAGTACTAACCAGCACCCTCGCTTTATTCTGTGCCGTCGTGACTAACGAGAAAGCCATCAACATCAGCACCAAGAATATCCATCTCTGTTTCATTTTTCTTTCCAATTTGTCTTAGTAGTTGCTGCGAAGTTACGAATTAAATGAAAAATAATCAAACCCCATAATGGTGTCGACAAAGCGGTGGACGTAGTCGGCTGCGGTGGGTGGCCACTGGAAACCGAGGCGGTAGAGTACCTGCGTGGTATATTCGTTGGTAGATTCTATCCAACGCATCTCGTGGTTGCAGCTCAGGTTGTAGGCCATCAGCGGACGCAGCAAAGTAACCAAGTCGGGATTCTCCATCATCTGATCCAATGCCTTTTGAAACTCCTCCTTCTCCACCCGCTGCAGCGTGATACCCGCCTCAGCAAAGCCGTTGAGGATGTCGGAGAGGAATTGGCGATGGGTGTTGTTAGGATGGAACACGGTACATTCCTTCGGTGTCTGTGCCAACAATATGATGGCATGAGCCACCTCATCGATGGGTGAGAACTCAAAAAGGTGATTAAGGGCTTCGTAGGGTACCATGCCAATAACAACATACGCACGCAGCAGGGCGAGGAAGTTGTTGGTATTGAAGTTGATTTGGAACTCACCATCCTTTTGGCGGGCAGAGAGGTTACCTACGCGCATAATCTTGGCATTCAACCCATGATGGGCGATGGCATCGAGCACGAGTTCCTCGGCCTTGAACTTCGAATAGACATACTTATTTTCATCGATGTTCTGTCCCAGCCATAAACTCTGCTCTGTCAGTTTGACCTCAGGGCCAGGCACACCATCGACACTCAGTCCGGCAATGCTGTTAGTAGAGATGTGGATGAGGCGTGAACCTGTGCGCAGACAGAAGCCAATCATATGGCGCACTGACTCGATGTTCACCATTTCAATGTCGTTGCCGGCAGAGAAATGTTTCACATTGGCCACGCAGTTGACTACAGTTAATTGAGAATTGAGAATTGAAAATTGAGAATTGGCTGCGCGTTCCAAAGCATCTGGTTCTGTCACCTCGGCTGCGAAGGCCGTCACACGCTCGTCGAAATGACTGAAGGCTTCCGTACGACCAAAGTAATAGAAATACAGCGTCTTGATACGACTCAATGCCTCGTCATTACCCTTAGCACGTACAGGACAGAGAATCTTGCCGTGATAATTGGTCAGCAACTCATTGAGGATGTGGATGCCGAGATAGCCTGTGGCACCTGTCAGCAGCACATCACCGATGGTCTGACGCTTACCCTCCCGGAAGGATGCGAGGGTGTTCGAAGTAAGTAGGCTGTTGAGGGGTGCATAATGGGCTGCCTCTGGGGATTGCTCGATTTCGTTATTTCCTAATGTCGATATGTTGTTATTTCGACTTTCGGCAGACACGACCTCGCCTTTACCTCCATCTACAAACGCTGCCAGTGCTCTTGGTGTCTTCTGGGTAAACAGGTCGTTGAAGACTATCTGCACACCATGCTTGCTGGCCTCCACGATGACCTTGATGGCATTGATGCTGGTACCACCAATCTCGAAGAAGTTGTCAGTAGCACCCACCTCCTTGATTTTCAGGATGTCGGAGAAGATGCTGCAGAAGAGTTTTTCCTTCTCACCCTTAGGAGCCTCGTATTCGCTGGCACGTTTCATCTCAGGTGCAGGCAATGCCTTGCGGTTGATCTTGCCGTTGGGTGTCATCGGCATACTGTCCATTTGCATATAGGCATCGGGCACCATGTAGTCAGCCAACGACGAGGCGGCAAGCGTCTGACGGATATCCTCGTCGCTGAGCGTCGTATCCGCTTCCAGGGTATAGTAGAGCACCAGATGCTCGTTGCCCATCACCTTGCGCACCTCGGCAGCAGCCTGACGGATGCCCTCGATATTCAGGGCCTTGCTCTCGATTTCGCCCAGTTCAATGCGGAAGCCGCGCAACTTCACTTGGGTGTCGATACGACCCATATACTCGATTTGTCCATCCTCATTCCAGCGGCAGAGGTCACCCGTGTGGTACATACGTACAGGACGTCCCCAACGGTCCTGTTTCACGAACGGACAGTCGATAAACGACTTGGCCGTGCGCTCGGGTAGACGCCAATAGCCGCGACCGACCTGCACACCGGCAAAGCACAATTCGCCAGCCACACCCTGCGGCACCAGATTACCAGCGGTATCGACAATGAAGTTCCAGTTGTTGGCCACGCTTTGGCCGATGGGTATGTTTTCAATTCTACGGCCTGGCGCAATGGCATAATAGGAAGTATCGTCAGTACACTCCGTAGGACCATAGACATTGATAATCTCGATGTGGTCACTAAACACACCATCCATTTTTTCGCCACCACCCGTGGTAAAACGGATAGGCAGGTCGTCAAAGGTATTGAGCAGCAGACAGGTCATCGCTGTAGAATAGCCGCCACCCGTACACTTGTGGTCAATTAGGAACTGACGGATGGCTGCCAAGTCCTTACGGATCTCTGTCGGCATGATGTGGAACGAGCCACCCAGCGTCAATACAGGATACATATCCTCGATATGTGCGTCGAACGAGAACGAGCGGTGTCCGCTGATGCGGTCGTCGGCAGTCAGTTTCTCCATGTCGATGACCACAGCAATGAAATTACGCAGACCGGCCTGATGAAGCATGGCGCCCTTGGGCTTGCCCGTAGAGCCGGAGGTGTAGATCATGTAGGCGAGGCCGCCAGGGGTGGAGAGGTCGATGGCGTCGGCGGGAGAACTGCCGACCACAGTGGCCATAAAGTCATCGATAAAGAAGGTGCGGGCAGCAGCGGTACTGAAGTCGCCTTCCGCCTGTTTGGCATCAAGCACGTCGTGCGAGGTAATCAGCACCTTCGACTCCGAATTCTCCAGCATATAGCTCAGTCGCTCGTTGGGATATTCAAAGTCGAGTGGGGTATAGGCGGCACCAGCCTTGTGGATGGCAAGTACAGCCAACGGGAACTCCTTGAAGCGGTCGAGCATCACACAAACGAAGTCGTTGGGTTGGACGCCGAAGTCAATCAACTGACGCGCCAGCGCATTCGAATAGCGGTCCATCTCACCATAGGTCAACTGGCTGTCCCTATCCACCACTGCGGGGGCATCGGGTGTGCGCTTGGCCTGCTCCGTGAAGAGATTGGCAAAGGTCTTACTCAGATCCACGTCGATCTCCTTACCCGTACCGATTCCGATAATCCGCTCGCCCTCCTCGTCGCTCACGATGCTGATGCTGTCGATGGAGGCGTCTGGCTGAGCTATCATGTGCTCCATCGTGGCTTTGATGGCATCGGCCATCGTACGCATCTGCTTACGACTGTTCATCGCCAGACTCGACTCCATACGGATGTCGTAATTCTCATCTGCCAGGAAGATGTGGGCGAGCATGTCATAAAACACATCACCACGATCCTGCTGCACCAACGGACAATGTATCTCGCCGAAATGATAGGCCTCCTCCCAGCCTGGCAGAGCCGTGAAGTTAAATGATATGCCTGGCTGCACGCCCATGTCACGACAGAAATGCGAGAAGGGATAGGCCAACTGCGAAAGCGTAGCCTTCATCTCCTGATGGACGCTGGCGATATACTCTCGAACCGTTTGTTCCTTTTTGATTTCCATCATGAACGGGATAGTACGCACAAACATGCCGTAAGCCTGTTTGACTCGCGGGTCGCGGCGTCCATGATAAATCGTGGTATAAGCCACCTTCTCTTCGCGCAGCAAACGGGCCAACACATAACTGAATGCCGCCTGGAAAATCTGATACGGCGCAAATCCATTCTCCTTACACCAGTCATCTACTAATGCACGGCTGATATAAGCCGACTCCTGCCCCATCTCGCCCACAGGATTTTCCGGGCGAGCCGACAACGTTGCCAAGTCCACACCAGCGTATTTCTCGGCCATCACAGCCTTGGCACGATGGTACTCCTCGTTTCCTATACTGGCAGCCTCGTCTTCGGCAGCCTGCAAGATGCCATATTCCTGTGCTTGCAACGGCTTGCCTTCGTAGGCCAGCGGCAGGTCGCGCTGTGGGAAGAGCACCAGATAGCTGGTGCCGTCAGACACCAGATGGTGGATGTCCAGCAACATATAGTTAAGAGGTGAGAGGTGAGAGGTGAGAGGTGAGATGGTTACTAATTCAACGCGTAACAGCGGCTCCTCGCCCATGATGTCAAACGGACGGCAGAAACCATGATAGGCATACTGCTGGAAGTCTGTTCCCGTCATCTCGCGGCGTACTACAGTCAGTTTCTTGTTCTCATCCACATACTGACGCGGCTCACCATTCTCGTCGATGAGAAAGCGCATACTGAGTTCCGGCCTTGTGGCGAATATTGCTTGTATAGCCTTCTCCACACGATCAAGGTCAATATCGTCAGTCAACTTGGTGATACACGGAATATTATACTGCATCACCTGCGGATACTTCAGGCAGTCATAAAACACGCCTAATTGGGACTGGAGCAAAGGATAGGTCTTCATTATTAAACGATTATTTATCAATTAGATTCAAAGAGGCCGAAGGCTGCTTATCTACCTGCGTCGCCTGCTGGCCAACGCATAAGCATCGACGGTTAATAGATGGTAAACAAGATTTTGTCCATCAGCGTCTCGTTGATGCATACCACGTGGTCGGTGACATAGCGATACAGGCCGGCATTGTTGGTGACCACCAGACGATAGAGCTGCCCGGGGCTGACACCCGTACTGAGCACGGTAGCCGCCTGGCTGTCCTTCATGGGCAGATACTCATGGAAACTGCCCGACGGTATGGTTTCAAACACGTCGCTGTCGTCGGCTACGGCCCGTCCGTAAATCGTCTCCTCGGTATAGTAGCAGCCGTTGTTGTGAGGAATCTTTCCCGTAAACTTCTTCATGTGGCTCGTGGCTAAGTAGCACTCTCCGGCACCGAAGGCCACCACGCGCTGCAGCTTGGGCCACAAAGCACTCGCCAGCGGACCTTCTGCGGCGAAGGCCTTGCTGACCTCGTCGGCACGCTGGGGGTCAGTCTCACGCAATTCGCCTAACAGCTCGTTGCGATGCCGCGTGATGTATTCGAACATGTCGGCCACACGCCGTGTGTCGCAAGCCACGATTTGGTCGATGTCGCGGTCGAGCAGTGCATAGTAGCATATCGCGTGCAGCTCCTCCTGCGGGTCGGTCTTGAAGAACTGGACGTCGGGCATGGAGAACGTGGCACGGTTCTTGCCGCGCGCATAGTGGTAGTACCACATGTATTTCTTCACCATCTGGCTCTCCAGCGTCTCCACCGTACACCCGTCGTTGGTCTGCTTGTTTCGCGGTCCCACGATGGCCACGAGCAGGTTGTGGTGACCCTTCAGCGTCGTGGCGAAATACTCCATGTAAGGCTGCAGATGCTCGTCGGTACAGGGGAATCGCTGTCCCTTGGCGTTGACGAGATACTGCCGCAGATTGGCCGAGGTCAGTATGCCGCTCTCGCCGATGTTGGTCTGCAGGTCAACCAGCCGTTTGTAGTTCTCGTAGTCGGTCAGCGGCACCAGCTGCTGGTAGTCAGTCAGCGTCTCTGTCTGGTCGAAGTGGTAGTGACGGCCATAGTCTGTCGCTGCGTTGGTGCGCAGTATCTCCATCAAGTCCGACCACCCGTTCAGTGCATCCTTCAGCGTAGGACTTTCCGTCGGGTTCTCTGGATTGCTCAACACCTCCTGCGGCAAGTGGTAGCTCAGGTAGCACTCCTCGGGCGAGTGCAGTTTCGACGGGGTCATCTTGCGCAGCTTCTTCAGGTAGGGCGCGGCCATGTCGCACAGCATGCGCCGCTCGTCTACGGTCAGGTCTGATGCCAGGTAGTACTGGGTCAGCAGGGTGAATATCGTATTCGCCGTATCGTTCGTGTCAACTCCCTGTGCCTCCAGATCATCAATGATGCGGCCGGCCGACTCGAAGCAGTCTACCAGGTCCTCCATCGGCTTCTTCTTGTCCTGTATGATGGAGCCGCTATTGATGAAGTAGTGATAGCCTATGAACTGTGGCAGGTAGCAGACGCGCTCGGCCTTCATCAGACACATGCCCGTATGCCATACGTCCTCCAGCCACTTGACATCCGTTGAGAACACAAGGTCGTGCTTGCGAATGAAAGCCACATCAAAGAGTCGCGATGTCGAGAATGGCCACAGACCGCTGAACATCTCCTCCTGTCGGAAGTCCTTACGGTCCAGCACGATGCGCCACTTCGTCTGGTTCCACAACACCTTCTCCGTGTGCGGATGCAGCGACTCTTTCTCCAGCTCGTATTCGCGACGGAAAGTCACCACCTGGGCTTCCGTCTCAATCATCTCACGGCGCACCACCTCCAGACAGTCGGGGGTATAGCTGTCGTCGCCATCGAGGAATCCCAAGTAAGGTGCCGTCACGAACTGCATGCCGTGGTTGCGTGGCGTTGCCGGTGTGTGCATGCCGTCGTTCAGCTCCTTGATAATGACGTTGCTGTCGTTCTTGAACATCTCCATAAGGCGCGGCAGATACATCGGCTCACAGTTATGCACCACGATGATCCATTCGATGTTGTTAAAACCGATAGACTGACAGCGCATCGACTCAGTACACTTCTCAAACATACCCATGTCCACATTGTGGAAGGGGGTTACAACCGATACCTTATACATAGTTTACGCCATTAGTTATTTCTACTTATCTTAGTTGTTTCGAGTGCAAAGGTACGAAAAATATTCCATATTCACCACCTTTCGAGGGTCAAAATTGTCTTTTCGTGCTCACACGGTGCCTTGCCCGGATTCTTTCGCTTTTACCCTTTTACTTTTTTACCTTTTTACCTTTATCCTCTGCGCCCAACTCCGTGCCCTCTGTGACTCCGTGTGAGGATAAAAAAAAGGGATAAACTATAAAAAATGGATAAAAAGTTTCTTATTTCGGAAATTTTTCGTGTATCATGGGGACGTACCTGAAGTGAACCCCATGATACACGGACGGCTCGGAGAAATTCTCCGCCTGGCTCGGAAAACAGGTCGGCGCGGACTTCGTACGGCTCGGAAACGACTTTCGACTACGTTAAGAATCCCTACGGCATCGTATGCCGAGACAGCTGCGAACATGAAGCTGAAAGTTGGCGGCTGGGTACATGTGTCGCTGGAATTCACGGTGAATGACCGTAAGACCCAGGACGGCCGCAAATTCAAGGCTCAACGAGTAA
>CAMHUU010000058.1 GCA_946188395.1 uncultured Prevotellaceae bacterium
AAAGTAACAAAATGCACAAAACTGCAAACGACTGCAAACAACCGTTAACAAATGTTTTTTTGGATTCTTTTTGTGTTGATAGAATTTGTTAGTATGTCCTGCAAATCCACATTTCCAGGAATTTGTCAGCAACGCTATAGACCTTTGTACGATCCGCATTTGTGTATGTCAGAAGCTGTTTTTCCAGCAGGGTACTAATGGCATACTGCACAGAACTTGGGGATTTTAGCGCATGCTGCTTCACAAAGGCGACAGAGGTAACACCACTGGCTTTACCTTCTTTGGCAATGGCAATCATAGGGATCAGGGATGATGCCGGTGATATAGAACGGATTCTCCATAATACTGCTTTTGGGTGCAAAAGTAAGCAAAAAAAACAATTATACAAATTCTATAATAGAAATTCTATAAAAAACAAAGGGTAAATGAGTATGTGCACGGTGTATCATGGTTGAAGTGATATATTAACCATGAACCTTTAATCGTAATTATTCTTCATCCATCAGCCATCTACCATCCTCACCCTTCTATTTTGCTTTTAGTTCATTTATCACTTCCAAATCTGCTGGCAGCCATTGCACGCTGTCCAGTTCATCTTTCGTCAGCCAGCGAGCTGCTTCATGCTCTTTAAGCGTAAGACTACCGCTATCAACACGGCACCAAAAACAATGCATCTTCAAGTGAAACTGTGGATAGTCGAACTCTACTATCTGAACCAGACTTTCTACAACTATCTTCGTTTCCAGCTCTTCCCAAATCTCACGTTTCAGTGCCTCTTCTGGCATTTCCCCTGGCTCCATCTTACCACCCGGAAACTCCCAGCCATCCTTATAATCTCCGTATCCCCGCTGTGTAGCAAAAATACGACCTTTATCATCATGGATAATTGCTGCTACGACTTCGATCTGTTTCATTGTGCTTGCCCCTGTATCGCGGGGTTGTCCCCGTGATATATGATGTCTATCTCTTCAGACCATGCATATTTCTGTTCAGCCCCACTATCTCCTTCATCCTTCATCGCAATCTGACCGAAAATAGTCTCTTCGGATGCTCTGACAAAATCTTTGACAGCTGACTTGTAGAAATATCTGTTCATCATGAAAGTTTTAAATAACAATTGCAAAGATACAAATTCTTTTGAAGAAAAAGCAATATTGGTGGGGAAAAAAGTGTTATAATTGAAAAAAGGGTCTCAGGGGACGATAATGCAGGGGGCGCTGGGCCCATGTTTTTTGTGTTTGGGCAACTCCGTGAGACTCTGTGACTTCTGTGCGAGAAAAAAATAGCGGCTCTGCGCGAGAAAAAGCTATCTGACTGTCATGTGAAAGCAGCCCTGCTTGACTTCGTATTTAATGTAGCAGCGGCCTTCCTGGCGCTTGTCGCGCAGGACTTCGGAAAGGACGTACTTGAGGGTGTCGTCGCGAACGGGTCGTGTGACGGCATGATAGCGGTTGTAGCAGATGTCGAAGGTGGTGCCAAAGAGGTGGCACGAGCGTTCGGTGGCATTGGTGTTGTGGCGCTGCAGCTTGGCGACGTCGTCGATGGTGCGCAGCACGCTGGTGACGATGAGCTTGTTGAACGGCACGCCCTTATTATACAGGCTGTCGTAGAATGCCTGTCCGATGTCCTGCAGCAGGACGGCAGCGCGAGGCACCAGATAGGGAATGGAGTTGGAGAGGCGGTCGACATGATAGTAAGGACTCTCGCCGACATACACCAGTTCCTTCATGCGATGTTCGGCATCCTGACGATTCTGCACGGGACGAACGCCCCACTTTTCGGCAGCCACAATCTGTACGCTCTGGCTGTCGGGGAATGCCGTCTTGTAGTTAGCCACCGAACGGATGCGGTTGGGCTTGTGGATATAGTGTGTGTCCAGGGTGGCTTCGTCGGCGGCAGTTGTCTTCACCAGCTGCCGGATGCCTGCCAGCAGGGCGACTACCGCAAAGAAACCTGCGATGAACTGACGCTTGGTGGGTTGCTTATATCTGATTTTCATCTCTTCTATCTTCTTTTGCACTTGTCGTACCATTCGAGCAACATGCCCTTGGGGATGCCGCGTTTCACCGCTGCATCGAGTACGCGGCGGGCTTCCTCACGGCGTTCGAGCACCAGCAGCAGGTCGACATGCGACACGACAAACGTAGGGTCTTTCGGATCCAGTTGTTCGGCACGCTCCCAGTCGTAGAGGGCGGCATCGTCGTGCTTCATCTGGCGTTCCAGATTGGCACGGGCGGCATAGGCCACAGCGGAATCGGCGTGCATCTGGATGGTTTGGTTCAACTCGTCGAGGGCTTCCTGTTTGCGTCCCATCTGTTGCAGGACGACAGCCAACGACAGCCGCGCCTCGAAATGCCGGGGCAGATAGGCCAAGAGGTCGTTGAGGTCGTTGCGGGCCAGGTCGAAACGGCGCAAATGGGTGTTGGCATAGGCACGATAGAACAGCGCTGCCGGATTGTTGGGCTCGCGTTTCAGCACCAGGGCATACTCCTCGACGGCATACTGCCACTGCTTCAGTTCCAGATTGACGGCAGCCTTGCGCAGATGCAGGTCGGTAGACCACGGCGAGGTGGCTATCTGCTTGTTGAGCACCGTCAGCGAGTCGCGCCAGTTTTGCGCCCCCAAGGGGCTAAATAAAAAATACAAAAGAATAAATAAAAACCCTCGTGCCATATATTTATATTTATTATTTTTTATTTAGGCCATAGGCCGCAATATAGTCTACAATCCATTGTCCTACTTCTTTGGTTCCATACACTGCCCCACCCTCGACCTGGATTTCAGGTGTGCGCACATTGGCGTCGAGCGAGGCATTAACAGCTTCACGAATCAGGTTGCCCTCGCGCTGGAGTCCGAAGTGTTCGAGCAACATGGCGGCAGAAAGGATCTGTGCCAGCGGATTGGCCAGGTTCTGACCAGCAGCCTGGGGCCACGAGCCGTGGACGGGCTCGAACAGCGGGGTGTGCTCGCCCAGAGAACTGGAGGGCTGGAGACCCATGGAACCGGTGATGCACGAGGTCTCGTCGGTCAGGATGTCGCCAAAGGTGTTTTCGGTGACGATGACATCGAAAAACCGGGGCTCCGTGAGCACACGCATCGAGGCATTGTCGACGAACATATAGTCGGTTTTTACCTCGTGATATTGCGGCTCCATTTCCTTTGCTATCTGACGCCATAAACGGCTCGATGCTAAGACGTTAGCCTTGTCGACTACAGTAAGATGACGGTTGCGCTTCATGGCCATTTCGAAGGCCACTTTCAGGATGCGCTCAATCTCGGGACGCGTATACAGGTCGGTGTCGAACGCCTTGTCGTTGTCCTGGTATTTCTCGCCGAAATACATGCCGCCCGTCAGTTCGCGGATGACCACAAAGTCGGCACCACGCAGCAGCTCCTCCTTCAGCGGACTCTTGTGGAGCAGACAGTCGAAGGTGGCAACGGGGCGGATGTTGGCAAAGAGTCCCAGCTTCTTGCGCATGGCCAGCAAGCCCGTTTCGGGACGGATCTTGGCTGTAGGATCGTTGTCGAATTTCAGGTCGCCGACGGCAGCAAACAGCACGGCATCGGCACGCATACACACGTCGTGGGTGGCATCGGGATACGGATCGCCGCACACCTCGATGGAATGTGCGCCGCAGATGGCCTCTTCGTACTCAAACGTGTGGCCGCACTTCTTGGCTATGGCGTCAAGTACGGCTACGCCCTGACGCATGATTTCGGGCCCTATTCCGTCGCCCGCAAGGATGGCAATTCTTAACTTCATATTTTATTTTTTTTCGTTATAACGGTATAACGGGATTACGTTATTCCGTCAGGTCATTTTCGATGATATTCAACATTTTAAATGTCGCCTTGATGGCCGATTCCGTCTGGTCAGCATCCAGACCACGGGTACGCAGCAGTCCGTCCTTATAGTGCCACGAGATGACCGTCTGCACCAAGGCATCGGTGCGTCCGCCCGGGGGAATGCTGACCTGATAGTTCGCCAGGATGGGGAACGTGCGGTCGAGATATTTCTTGTAGATATGTCGCAGGGCCTTCACGAAGGCGTCGTACTGTCCGTCGCCCAAGGCACTGCCTTCGTACTGCTGGCCGTTGATTTCGACCTTGATGTTGGCACCGGGCTTCAGACCGTAGGCTGTCGAGACGACATAGCTGATGAGTTTCACCTTGTCGTCGGAGCCGTCGTGTTTCAGCACGTCGCTGACGATATAGGGCAGGTCCTCCTGCGTCACGATTTCCTTCTTGTCGCCCAGTTCGGTGATACGCTCCGTCACTCGGCGTGTCTGTTCGGGAGTCAGTTCAAGTCCCAGCTCCTCCAGGTTCCTGGCAATATTGGCACGCCCGGAATTCTTGCCTAAGGCATATTCCCGTTTGCGTCCGAAACGCTCGGGGATGAGTTCGTTATAATAGAGCTTGTCTTTTGTGTCGCCATCGGCATGGACGCCAGCGACCTGCGTAAACACGTTCTCGCCGACGATGGGCTGGTTGGGGGCGACGGAGATGCCGCTGAAACTCTCGACCATGCGCGAGATGTCGTTCAGCTGACTCTCGACGATGTTGGTCTTCGCATGGAACTGGTCCTTCAGAATGGCCTGCACCGAGGCCAGCGGGGCATTGCCGCAGCGCTCGCCCAAGCCGTTGACGGTGACGTGCAGTCCGCGGGCTCCGCTCAACACAGCAGCCAGCGAGTTGGACACCGCCAAGTCGTAGTCGTTATGGGCGTGGAAGTCGAAATGCACGTCGGGGTAACGCTTCAGCATCTTGCGGAAATACTCGATGACCTGCAGCGGGTTCATCACACCCAGCGTATCGGGCAGCATGAAACGCTTGACAATGTTCAATGGTGAATGGTCAATGGTCAACGCATCCATGAGTTGATAGACATACTCCGGGGAATCCTTCATGCCGTTCGACCAGTCCTCCAGATAGAGGTTGACACTGATGCCCTTACTGGCAGCATATTCCAACTCCTTACGGATGTCGCTGATATGCTCTTCGGGAGTCTTGTGAAGCTGCTGCGTGCAGTGTTTCAGCGAACCCTTCGCCAACAGGTTCATCACACGGCCGCCACAGTCGCAAATCCAATCTACAGACTGTCCGCCGTCGACGAATCCCAACACCTCTACCCTATCCAACCGCGCTATCTGGCGGGCATAGCGGCATATCTTGGTGACGGCTTCGCGCTCGCCTTCAGAGACGCGTGCCGAGGCCACCTCGATGCGGTCGACGTTCAGGTCGTAAAGCAGTTTTCGTGCCATCACCACCTTTTCGTGAGGCAGAAACGACACGCCACTGGTCTGTTCGCCATCACGCAGTGTCGAGTCCATTATCTCGACAAAGGGTGGAATGCGTTGGTAGGAACTCATTTTCACGTCCCCAGACTGTCCCTCGACGCCGCTTTGAGCGTTGCGCTCCCACGTCGTAATTTTGTCTTTGCTGGCCACGAGGAAGTCGATGTCGTCCAGTCCGTTCATCAGACAATGCTTTTTGTAGCCGTTGATTTCAAACTGTTCGCTGCGTCCCGTTGCAAGATTGGTCACTGTCTGATGAGGCAGGTCGACAGTTACCTGCGTCTTGGGATTCTGTTGAATTGTCAAAAACAATTCAGACAGGAAATCCTCACTGACCTGCACGGGCAGGACGAAGTTGTTCAATTCGTTGTTCTTGTGGATGTCGGCGAAGAAGGAGCTGATGACCACACGGAAGCCATAGCCCGCAATGGCCCATGCAGCATGCTCACGGCTCGAGCCCGAACCGAAGTTCTTGCCAGCCACGAGGATGCAGCCGGAGTATCGGGGATCGTTGAGGACAAAATTTTCGACCACACTACCATCGGCACGATAGCGCCAGTCGCGAAACAAATTGTCGCCAAAGAAACGCTCCTCGCGGGTGGTTGCCTTGAGGAACCGGGCAGGGATAATCTGGTCGGTGTCCACATTCTCCAGCGGCAGGGGCACGCAAGTGCTGGTTATCACATCAAATTTCTGTTTCATTGTTCAACGTTCAAAGTTCAAAGTCCAATGTTCTTGGGTCGGTTATTACTCCTGTTACAGCACAAGCAGCAGCCACTAACGGCGAACAGAGAATGGTGCGCGAGCCAGGGCCCTGACGGCCCTCGAAATTGCGGTTCGACGTCGATACGGCATACTTGCCTGCAGGCACCTTGTCGTCGTTCATAGCCAGGCAGGCCGAACAGCCGGGCTGGCGAATTTCAAAGCCGGCCTCGCTAAGTACTTTGTCTAGTCCTTCTTCGCGGATCTGCCTGTCTACGGCCCATGACCCAGGTACCAGCCAAGCTACCACGCCATCGGCTTTCTTACGGCCCTTCGCAATAGCGGCAAAGGCGCGGAAATCCTCAATGCGTCCGTTGGTGCAGGCACCAAGGAATACGTAGTCTATCTTCTTGCCTAAGAGCTTCTCGCCAGCCTTGAAACCCATGTAGTCGAGGGCCTTTTCCACACCAGTGGTGAGTGGTGAGTGGTGAGAGGTGAGCGGAATGCTTTCCGTGATGCCGATACCCATGCCGGGATTGGTGCCATAGGTGATGCGTGGCTCAATGTCCCGGGCGTCGAACGCCAGTTCCTTGTCGAAGACAGCATCCGGGCCACTCGTCAGCGTCTTCCAATACGCCAAAGCCTTGTCCCATTCCACGCCTTTAGGAGCATATTCTCTGCCTTTGACATAATCAAAGGTCACGTCGTCTGAGGCAACCAGTCCGCCCCTGGCACCCATCTCTATCGACAGGTTGCAGAGTGTCAGACGTCCCTCCATCGACAGGTTACGCACCACCTCGCCGCTGTATTCTACGAAGTATCCCGTAGCACCGCTGGTGGTCAGCTGAGCCATCAAATACAAAGCAACATCCTTCGCTGTCACGCCTTTCTGCAAGGTGCCGTTGATGGTGAGGCGCATGGTCTTGGGCTTCTGTTGCAGAATGCACTGCGAAGCCATCACCATCTCTACCTCGCTGGTGCCGATGCCAAAGGCCACCGCACCCAGGGCTCCGTGTGTCGATGTGTGTGAGTCACCGCAGACGATGGTCATTCCCGGCAGCGACAGTCCTTTCTCGGGACCCACGACGTGGATGATGCCGTTATCCTTCGACATCATGCCGTAATGCGTCAATCCGAAGTCCTTGGCATTCTGTGCCAGCGTTGCCACCTGATTAGCCGATACAGGATCCTCGATAGGCTTGTCCTGATCGTGTGTGGGTGTGTTGTGGTCGGGCATGCAATAGATTTTGTCAGGACGGAAACATTGAAGTCCCCTACTCCGCATGCCTTCAAAGGCCTGTGGCGACGTCACCTCGTGGCAGTACAGACGATCGATGTAGAGCTGCGTAGGTCCGTCGTCCACCTGCTGCACCACGTGCCGGTCCCATATCTTGTCGAATAAGGTATTCATAATTACTAATTACTCATTTGGCTTGAACTTATTGATACAGTCAATGTATGCCTCTACCGATGCCGTCACAATGTCCGTATCGGCACCGAAACCATAGTACATCGAACCGTCGTACTCCACCTGCATGTGCACCTTACCCACGTCGTCCGACCCCTTCGAAATGGCTTGGATGGTGAATTCCTTCAGCGTCATCTGCTTCATGATGATTTTCTTCAGGGCCTTGATGGCAGCGTCGACAGGACCATTGCCGCTGGCAGCAGCCTCGAACTTCTGACCGCTGATGTCGAGTCCGATAGATGCTACGCTCTTGACGCCCTTACCCGTGGTAACTTGCAGGAAGTCGAGACGAACAGCATGCGATTCAGCCGTGTCGGCACCAGCCAGCATCAGCACGTCGGCATCGGCCACCTCCTTCTTCTGGTCGGCGAGCTGCAGGAACTTTTCGTATATCTTGTCGAGTTTCTCCTCGCTGACGTCCACACCATTCACCATCAGTCGGTGCTTCAGTGCGGCACGTCCCGAGCGGGCTGTCAGCATGATGGTGTTATCGTCGATGCCCACATCCTTGGGATCCATGATTTCATACGTGTGAACATTTTTCAGCACACCATCCTGATGAATGCCGCTGGAGTGTGCAAAGGCGTTACGGCCGACGATAGCCTTGTTGGGCTGTACGGGCATGTTCATCAGACTCGATACCATGCGGCTCGTGGGATATATCTTTGTCGTGTTGATATTCGTTTCGATGGCCAGTCCCTTGTGGCATTTCAGTATCATGGCAATCTCTTCGAGCGACGTGTTGCCTGCACGTTCGCCAATGCCGTTGATGGTCACCTCCACCTGTCGGGCACCAGCCAGCACACCATTCAGCGTATTGGCAGTCGCCATGCCCAGATCGTTGTGGCAATGAGTAGAAATGATGGCACGGTCGATGTCGTCGACATGTTCCTTCAGATACTTGATCTTATCAAAATACTCCTGTGGCAGACAGTAGCCCGTCGTATCAGGGATGTTCACTACAGTAGCACCGGCCTTAATGACGGCCTCGACAACCTGAGCCAGAAACGCGTTATCCGTACGGCCGGCATCTTCGCAGTAGAACTCCACGTCGTCAACGAAGCGCTTGGCATACTTTGTGGCTTCGACAGCTTGTTCCAGAATCTTTTCACGGGTCGAGTTGAACTTAAACTGTATGTGCTCGTCGCTCGTGCCGATGCCCGTATGGATACGCTTGTGCTTAGCGTATTTCAGTGCTTCGACAGCCACATCGATATCGTGACGTACGGCACGTGTCAGTGCACAAATGACGGGCCACGTGACGGCCTTTGAAATCTCAATCACTGAATTGAAATCGCCAGGCGAACTGACGGGGAATCCTGCTTCGATCACGTCCACGCCTAACTGCTCCAATGCCTTTGCCACCTGAATCTTCTCAACGGTGTTCAACTGACATCCGGGCACCTGTTCGCCGTCGCGTAGCGTCGTGTCGAAAATAAACAATCTGTCACTCATTTCTTTTTATTCCTTTATGTCGTTATGACGTTATTTCAATATTTCGTTGTTTTATACAAAAAAGCCTCTCTGCACCCGGAAGTGAGAAAGGCTTTGTATTTTTATGTCTTATACCTTAATTATATACAACCCATCACTTCCGGCCACGTTTACGCAGTCGAATAATAATCAGGTTGCTAATCAGGTTAAAACTTGTCATTTTTACGTCTTTTTATGTTTATCGGCTGCAAAAGTACGTATTTCTTCTGAAACAACCAAACAATTTGTCACTTTTTTCACAAAAAAGTTACATCGTAGCACTTTCCGCCCCCTTTAGACAAAGAATGCACCCCATTTGAGAGGTGCATTCTCTATTTGATGACGTTTGTCGTGTGGTGGCGACGGCGTTAGTTGTTGACGCTGCCACCAACGATGTCGAGCAGTTCGTTGGTAATGGCCTGCTGACGCGACTTATTGTACTGAAGATTCAGCTGGCGCAACAATTCGTCGGCATTGTCGGTAGCGGTCTGCATAGCCACCATGCGGGCAGCATGCTCAGAGGCTACGCTGTCGAGCAAGGCCGTGTAGAGCATCAGATGGGCCATCTTGGGGATGAGCTTCTCGAGCACGGTGTTCATGTCGGGCTCCACGATGAAGTTGTCGTTCAGCGGAGCCACTTCACCCTCCTTGACCACCTTCTTGCGACGATTCTTCTTCAGGTAGTCCTGAGCTTTCTTCGTGGCAATGTTCGACGTGAGGTCGCGTTCGTGGTCACGCTCCAGCTCCGTCTCAAGGTCGATGGGCAGGAACTGCTTGTTGGTCAGTATCTGCGAGCCAGCGGACTTGAAATGGTGGTAGAGAATCTCCACGCGGTCGATTTCGCCATCATAGAACTTACCACCCAATTCCATCGCAATGTCGATGCATGTCTGCACGTTGGGATGGTCGATGAGCGAAGCATAGTCGCACTTCACGTCGTAGCCCAACTTGCGAGCCTTCTCAGTCACTTTGCGACCAATGGGCCAGACCTCGACGCTACCCTTCCCCAGCTCCTGCTCGTAAGCTTCAACTGTACGCTGCAACAGTTTGATAACATTGGAGTTAAAACCACCGCAGAGCGACGAGTTGCTGGAGAATACGACGAGGGCGACACGCTTGACAGGACGCTCCTGATCGAACACGGTCTGAGCCTCGGCCTCGGCAGCAAGGAACGACTTGAGGATATGCTCGAGCATCGTCTCGTAGGGCAGCATGTTCTGGATGGCCACCTGCGCATGGTGCAGCTTCGAGGAAGCCACCATCTTCATGGCAGAGGTAATCTTACGCGTGCTGTTAACAGAGGCAATGCGCCCTTTGATTTCTTTTAAACTTGGCATAATAATCTCTAATTAGTAATTAGAAATGAGTAATTAGTAATTATGATTTGTCTCAAGACGAAATAACCGATGGTATGGATAATCCATTCTTTAAGTAATCATAATTACTCATTACTAATTACTCATTACTCATTTGTATGTACCAGCGATGTCGGCCATGATGGCCTCAATCTTCTGAGTCGTGGCGTCGTCAATCTTACCTGCACCCAGCGTCTCGATAACCTCGGGAGCTGCAGAGCGCAGCTTGTCGAGGAACTGGGTCTGGCACTCGCGAACCTTGTCGATGGGCACCTCGCGCATCAGACCATGCACACCACAATACAGGATGGCCACCTGCTCGCCTACGGGCATGGGGCTGTACTGAGGCTGGATCAACAACTGGTTGTTCTTACGTCCGCGGTCGAGCGTCATAGCCGTCACAGCATCCATATCGCTGGAGAACTTCGAGAAGGCCTCGAGCTCACGATACTGAGCCTGGTCGATCTTCAGCGTACCAGCCACCTTCTTCATGGACTTGATCTGTGCCGAACCACCTACACGGCTCACGGAGATACCGACGTTGATGGCGGGACGAAAGCCCTGGTTGAAGAGGTCGCTCTCGAGGAAGATCTGACCATCGGTAATTGAAATCACGTTCGTGGGGATGTAAGCCGACACGTCGCCTGCCTGTGTCTCGATGATAGGCAGAGCGGTGAGCGAACCACCACCCTTGACATGACCCTTCATGCACGCGGGCAGGTCGTTCATCTGCTCGGCAACCTCCTGCTGTTCGTTCATCTTGGCAGCACGCTCCAACAGACGAGAGTGCAGATAGAACACATCGCCAGGATAGGCCTCACGGCCAGAGGGACGACGCAGAATCAGCGATACCTCACGATAGGCCACAGCCTGCTTCGACAAGTCGTCGTAAACGACCAAAGCGGGCAGACCACGGTCGCGGAAGTATTCACCGATAGCAGCACCGGCAAATGGTGCATAGTACTGCATGGCAGCAGGATCGGCAGCGGTAGCAGCCACCACGATGGTGTATGGCATGGCTCCGTGCTCCTTCAGTGTCTGCACGAGGGTTGCAACGGTAGAGGCCTTCTGTCCGATGGCCACATAGATACAGTATACGGGCTTGCCTGCCTCGTAGAAACTCTTCTGATTGATGATGGTATCAACGGCAATGGCCGTCTTACCCGTCTGGCGGTCACCGATGATGAGCTCACGCTGGCCACGTCCGATGGGAATCATCGAGTCGATAGCCTTCAGACCAGTCTGCAGCGGCTCCTTCACGGGCTGACGGTAAATCACACCAGGAGCCTTGCGGTCCAGCGGCATTTCGAAAGCGTCAGTAAGGTCGATGTCTCCCTTGCCGTCGACAGCCTGTCCCAGCGGATTGATGACGCGTCCGAGCATGTTGTCGTTGACACGGATTGAGGCAATGCGCTTGGTGCGCTTCACCACCATGCCTTCCTTGATGCCCGCAGTGACTCCGAGCAGCACGCAGCCGACGTTGTCCTCCTCGAGGTTCATCACGATAGCCATTGTGCCGTTTTCGAACTCCAGCAGTTCGTTGGCCTCTGCATTGCGCAGACCATAGATACGGGCCACACCGTCGCTGACGGTAAGCACGGTACCCACCTCGTCGAACTGTTCAGCATTGGAAATGCCCTTCAGCTGTTCGAGCAGCACCTGACTGACTTCGCTTGGTTTAATTTTATCTGACATTTGTTTTCTTTTGTTTCGTTATTACGTTATCACGTTATGACGTTATAACGCCTATTTCTTCAACGTGTTGAGAATGTTGTTGAGCTTGGACTTGACACTGGCATCCATACGATAGGTGTCGTATTCGAGGATGAAACCGCCGATGATGTCGGGATTCACCTCTGTCTCAAACTCCACAGTACCTTGAGTCTTGCTCTCCACCATCTGGCGCATCTTCAGCTCCGTTTCCGCGGAGACGCGTGCGGCGGTGGTGAGCTTGCCACGGATGACATTCTTCTGCTTGCGGTAAAGCGTGACATACGAGTAGGCCATGAACTGCACCATGTTCTCGCGGTCTTCCTTCAGCACCAGGGCGATGAAACTCTGCGTCAGCTGGCTGGGAGAACCGCCGGCAGCGGTCTCGAGCAGCGTCTGCTTCTTCGACTTTTCGAGCATGGGGTTGTCAATGGTCTGACGAAGCGCGGGCACCTCGGTATAGCTCTTCGCCAGCGTCATCATTTCCTGATAGACCTGTTCTTCGAGCTTGCCATCAGTAGCACTCTTCAGCAGTGCCCTAGCATATCTCGTAGATATTACTCCGATATCCATACGCGTGTACCTTATTTAATTAGCAGTAGCGTCATCCAGCATGCGGTCAATCAAATCCATCTGCGACTTATCGTCACGGAGGTTCTGACGGAGCACCTTCTCGGCAATGTCGACACTGAGGGTTGCCACCTGCTGACGAATATCAGCAATAGCGGCCTTCTTCTCCTGTTCGATGGCAACTTTCGCTTCATCCAACAGACGGGCACCCTCAGCCCTTGCCTTCTGCTGAGCCTGCTCGACGATAGCGTCGCGCGACTCGGCGGCCTCCTTCAGTATCTGAGCCTGTTTCTCGCGTGCCTCCTGCAAGATGGATTCACCTTCCTGCTGGATATTGGCCAGTCGTTCCTCGGCCTCGTGAGCCTTGCGCAGACTTTCGTCAATGTATTTGTTTCGCTCGTCAACCATGTTGAGGATGGCGGGGAAACCATACTTGGCAAGTATTACGAAGACCACTAGGAACGCCAGTAACATCCAGAACAGGAGTCCTAAATCAGGCGTCAGGATAGCCGGTAATTTTGTGAAATCCATTTGCTGTCAGTTTTTACTAAATCAAGAATGCACAAGCAGCGATGGCGAAGAGGGCACAACCCTCGACGAAAGCAGAGGTCAGAATCATCTGTGTGAAGATCTGTCCGGAAGCCTCCGGCTGGCGGGCAATAGCGTCAACAGCGCTGCCACCAATCTTACCAATACCAATACCTGCACCAATAACGGCAATACCAGCTCCAATACCGCAGCCCAGCTGTGCCAGACCTTCAGCGGCCAACAATAATGATGTAATCATAATCTTAATGTTTTAAAATTGTTAATATTTAATGTTTAATTGTTTTATTAATTATCCGTGATGCTCTTTGTGTGCAAGTCCGATGAATACCGAACTCAACATGGTGAACACATATGCCTGTACGAAGGCCACCAACAGTTCCAGTGCATTCATGAACAGCAGCATGATGATGCTGAAGATGTTCAGTCCAATGCCCAGTCCCACGCCCATGGTCCAGCCCAGGAAGATGACGCAGCTGAAGCTGAGTATCATGGCGTGGCCAGCCATCATGTTGGCAAAGAGACGGATCATCAGCGCGAAGGGCTTGGTGAACACGCCGAACAGCTCGATGGCCGGCATCAGGGGGATGGCTTTCAGGAAGATGGGCACGTCGGGCCACAGAATCTCCTTCCAGTACTCCTTGTTGCCGAAGAGGTTGATGGCCAGCATGGTGCACAATGCCAGGAAGAACGTGATGTTGATATTACCCGTCACATTCGAACCGCCGGGGAATATGGGCAACAGGCCCAACAGGTTGGTGACGAAGATGAAGAAGAACACCGTCAGCAGATACGGCGCATAGGGCTTGTAGTGCTTCTCGCCAATGGAGGCCTTGATGACGTCGTCGTTGATCATCGTCACCAGCAGCTCTACAGCACCAATGAATCCGGTCGGCGCCTTGCTCGTCTTGTCGCGCTTCTTATACCAGCGGGCACAACTCAGGAACACCACCAGCAGCACGGCCACCACAATCCATATCTGCAATACGTTACGCGTAATGCTCAGGTCCAGTGGGCGCACGGTACTGCCGTCAGCCATCTGCTCGTAAATCTTGCCGTGGGCTTCGGGATTGAAGAAGAAGCCGTCGGGCAGAGAGTGCTCCGTGCAGAAGTGCCACTCGCCAGTCTGCGAACTCCTGATGATGATGGGCAGCGGGAATCCGATGTGCTTACCCTCGTAGGTGGCTATATGCCATTCGTACGAGTCGGCCAGGTGCTCCAGGACAATCTCTGAAATGTTCAGCGGTTCGTCCTTCGTCTCCTCGCCAGCCAGCATCGGCATGGGCAGCAGCGCCATTACCAGCAGGATGCATATTGACTTAAATTGTTTCATGTAATACGTTAGTTTTTAACTCGTTACAAACGTTTTGATACTTTCGAAAAGAAGAGTGCGTGATGCGCCAGCGTTACCATGTAGTAAGCCACGAACACCAAGAGGAATGTGACCATTCCTGCTTTGCCAGCCACCAGATAATAGATTCCGAGCACGGCCAGCGACAACAGAAAGCGCAGTCCTGAAGTTCCTGTGAAGAACGAGCTGAGATAATCCTTGTGGCGTGAGGCCACCCAGTACCATACCCAACCGTCGATGACGTAGAAAAGCAGTGTGAAAGCAAAGCCTACCAACGAAGGTGTCTGCCAACTGTCTGCACCCCATATCTTGATGGAAAAAAACAGCAAACAACCCAGACAAAACACCTGGAAGGAGTAATTGACGGCTAAATCTTTCAACGCTTTATCGTTCATTGTTCATTCAATTCTACACAGAGACTCACCACATTCTTCTGCACCTCTACGAAGCCGCCACCGATTTCGAGGGGCTTTTTCTCGCCATTAGGCAGCCCGTAAACCACCTTACCCTTGTCGAGCGACGAGATAATCGGTGCGTGGTTGTTGAGGATTTCGAACTGGCCCAGCGATCCGGGTACCAGCACGCTCACCACCTCGCCTTCGAACTCAATCCTTTCAGGAGAAACTATCTTTAGCTTTAACATAATTGTCAATTATCTAATCGTTTCTTTAGTACGCTTTGTACCTTTAGGTCAAAGAATTATCAATTGTCAATTACCCTTTTGCAGCTTCCAGAAGTTTCTTGGCTTTCTCCTTAGCGTCCTCGATAGTACCCACGTTGAGGAATGCCTGCTCGGGCAGGTCGTCGACCTCACCGTCCAGGATGGCGTTGAAGCCCTTGATGGTATCCTCGATGGGCACCATGACACCAGGCAGACCCGTGAACTGCTCGGCCACGGTGAACGGCTGCGACAGGAAGCGCTGCACACGACGTGCACGGTTCACCGTCAGCTTGTCCTCGTCCGAGAGTTCGTCCATACCCAGAATGGCGATAATGTCCTGCAACTCGTTGTAACGCTGCAGAATCTCCTTCACGCGCTGTGCACAATCATAGTGTGCCTTGCCGACCACCAGCGGGTCGAGAATACGTGAGGTAGAAGCAAGCGGGTCAACGGCGGGATAGATACCCAGACCGGCAATCTTACGATCCAGCACCGTGGTAGCATCCAGGTGGGTAAACGTCGTAGCAGGAGCAGGGTCGGTCAAGTCGTCGGCAGGCACATACACAGCCTGTACCGAAGTGATAGAACCCGACTTGGTAGAAGTGATTCGCTCCTGCATGGTACCCATCTCGGAAGCCAGCGTGGGCTGATAACCTACGGCCGACGGCATACGGCCCAGCAGAGCAGATACCTCAGAACCGGCCTGCGTGAAACGGAAGATGTTGTCGATGAAGAACAGAATATCGGCAGCGCCGCCGTCCTTACCGCCACCATCGCGGAAACCCTCGGCAACCGTCAGACCTGACAGCGCCACAGAGGCACGGGCACCGGGAGGCTCGTTCATCTGGCCATACACCAGCGTAGCCTGCGACTTCTTCAGCTCCTCGGGGTCAACAAGACTCAGGTCCCACTTACCCTCGGCCATCGCCTGCTTGAACTTCTCGCCATAGCGGATAACGCCGCTCTCGATCATCTCGCGGATGAGGTCGTTACCCTCACGCGTGCGCTCTCCCACTCCAGCAAACACCGAGAAACCGTTGTGGCCCTTGGCGATGTTGTTGATGAGCTCCATGATGAGCACCGTCTTACCCACACCGGCACCACCGAACAAGCCAATCTTACCACCCTTCAGGTAGGGCTCCAGCAGGTCAATCACCTTGATACCTGTCGACAGCACTTCCTTGGTGGTCGAGAGTTCCTCGAATTTAGGTGCTTCGCGATGGATGGGATACGCGCCCTCCATGTTGAGTTGTTTCATACCGTCGATAGGCTGACCAATCACGTTCAGCATACGACCTTTAATCTG
>CAMHUU010000059.1 GCA_946188395.1 uncultured Prevotellaceae bacterium
GCGGCATTCAGGTTGTCGGCGGACTCTGCCAGCGAACTGGCAACGTTGTCCACCATCTCACGGTTGGCATTCATCTCCTTAAGCACCTCAGCAAATGCAGGGATGTTGCCGGCTACCTCGTTTGACATGTCAACCAGCGCGCCGAACTGGACAGTGCGTGTCTGCATCACCACCTGGGCTGCCACAATGTCATTCTTGAAGGCAGAGTCGGTCTGAAGGAGTTCTTCCATATTAGTAATCTTCTCGGAAACTTGCTCACGAGAGAATTTTGCAGCTTTGGCGATATCTCCATCAGCCTCGTTGAAATCAACAGGCCAATCAATATAATATGAGCAAATCAACCCGATGACGCATATGGCTGCCAACGAATACAGGATAATACTTTTCTTTTTCATACGCTTAAAATTTTAAGTTTTTGTTCTTTTCTTTGATGTCAAATGTCATCTCTATGTCATTGGTCTTGCAAATATACAGTGTTTTTTCTACTTTCCAAAATTTTTTTAAGTTTTTTTGCATAAAATCAATTACCCCTTCTTTTTGCCGTCATACTTATAAGGGTAAAGTTATGAAACTTAGATTTCTCTCGGACTAATTTTGTTTTCTTTCGGACTATTTCAAAATACTCCGGGAGTATTGATGAATAAGGCAGGGTTATTCCAAAATAAGGCAGGGTTATCTCAGAAGATGAGCAAAAAAAACACTAAAAACAAAACTATTATCAAAAAGACGATGAATTGGGTGATGGCCGCCATCATCGCTTGCGGCATAACGGTGCTGACGGCGGCACTGACCGCACTGGGAACGACGAGCTGCATGGGGTATGGTCCGTTCTAAGAACGGAAATGAGGAATGAGAAATGAGAAGTGAGAAATGAAAGAATCCGGGCAACGATGAAGTTGCTCGGATTCTTTGGGTTTATAGGGGGTTGTTTTGTGTGGGTTACCAGCCCTCGGTGACCTCCTTCTATCACGGGGAAAGACCCCGTGATACACGATTGTTGCTTAAAATTCATAGGTCAGCCCTGCGCGCAGTTCAAAGGTCTTCATGCTCACGTTATCGTGGTCAAAATAGATGGAACGGCGGTAGAAATAACTGCCATACAGGTCTACCAGCAGCTGTCGCGTGATGTTCACTTGCAGTCGCGGGTTCAGCACCACCAGTGTGTTGTTGCCCGCGTCGCCCTGCGCATTCACGAAGTCCAAGTTGTCCATCTTGCTCACCGCTTCCTCGTCGAACCCCTTCCACGTAAACAGCTTATATACATCGGCATAGAGCGACAGCCTGCCCCAGTTGCCTAATTCTACGATGGAGTGCAGCTTGGCGGAAAATCCGCTGCCCAGGCTGTAGTCGCGCTCCTTCACGTGGTAGTGGTCGCTGAGCGAACCTCCCAGAATGATGCCGTTCACAAACAGGCGCTGTTCCAGTGATACCCCTCTCGTCAGGTGCGGCAATCGGTACACCAGTCCGGCACCCACCGATGCTGCCTCGCCGATGCGGTAGGGAATGATGTTCTTCTCTGCTCTTATCGCTTCCGAGTTGTAGAAGTTGAAGTGCTGGTAGAATCCGAACTTCATCAGCAATTTCTCATTCGTGCAAACGGGTGTGTTCCACAGCTGTCCTATCAGGTGGATGGCATTCACCAAGGGCTGACGATTCGAGAATCCCAACGTCACCTCGGCATTGAAGAAATCGTACGGCTTCCGTTCGTCGCTCAGCGGGTCGCCATAGTGGAACAGCAGGTTTACGTAGGGATTGTACGCCCCGTGTTCGAACGAGCCTTTCTCCGCCAGATAGCGCATGCCTGCCGATGCCTCGAATCCCAGTGGTATCGCATCGTGGTCGTGGTATTTGTGCTTCGTCGGGCGTACCAGCCATGCTTTGCCCGTCATCAGTCGGTTCACCAGTCGCACGGGGTTCACCAGTCCTGCCACCACCTCGCGCCACACGCGGCTCCACCCGCGCTTGCTGTCGTCCAGCACGATGGACGATATGCGGTATGTCGTCTCTCCGATGGCTGTGCCGCCGATGCTTGTCGCCAACAGGTCGTTGATGCTGGGCGGCGTGTTCTCGCCAAGGAATTCCCACATCAGCGAACCGCCCAGTGCAAACGGGTAGGATTGCCAGAAATTCATGCCGTTCGTGCGTGCCGCGTTGAAGTACAGGTTGCCGTGATAGGGGTGTGCAAACAGGTTCGTATTGAAGTTGTCGTTGTCCCACACGAAGCCCCGTTGGAAGTTATCGCGAATGCTGTTCAGCGTGGTCTTCGCAAAGTCCTCGCGCAACACGAAACGGTCGAAGCAGTGTACGATGACGTTGATGCCTGCCACTTCCGCTGCTGCTCGCCACGGGTGCGGCTTCGGATACCTCGCTGGCTGTGGTGTCAAAGGGGACTGCTGTTGCGTCAGGCTGGGCTGCAACACCCCTGTGGTGTCCGCCCCGTTGCTTGTCTGCAACCTGGGTTCGAGCATCGCCTGACCACTCGCCGTCATGCTCAGCCCTACGGCAATCATCACCAACCACATCTTCTTCATCTCTGCATTTCAGCTATTTTTAACTGCAAAGATATGTCATGTAAACGTTACTGGTTGACGATGACCAGTCCGCCGTTCTGGGGGATGGTGACGGTGAGCTGTTGCTTTTTGTTCTGCTTGACCTGACGGACGGAACCTGCCAGCGTGGGATCGTTGGTATACTTTGGATCGTCGGCATAGACAGTGAGCTGGGTGTCCTTGGGGAACATGGGCAGGGTGATGGTGCGCTTCAGCGGCTGCTGCTCGGCATTGATGCCTGCCACATACCACTTGTCGCCAGCGCGACGGGCCATAATAGCAAACTTACCGGGATAGCCGTCGATGAAGAGCACGTCGTCCCACGTGGTGGGTACCTGCTTCATGAAGTCGATGGCCCAGGCGGGAGCATCGGTGAGGTTGTTGGGAGCGAGGGCGAAGTGCTGGACGCTGCTCTGGAAGAGCACGGCGGTGGCGAGGGCATAGACATCGCTGGTGCGACGGTAGGTGCCGCGGTCGTTGCCAGTGCTGTAGCGCTTGTTGAGTGCCGAGCCACCGAAGTCCATCGAGGCGACGGTGTTGCGGATGAAGGTGTGGGTACAGCCGTTCTTGGCCTCAGCATCGCAGTTGTTCTGTCCGAAGCTGAGGTTCTCGGAAGCCAGCACGGCCTCGGAGGCGACATAGTTAGGATACATGCGTTCCCAGCCGCGCGGCAGGGTACAGCCATGGAAGATGCACTGCAGACCGAACTCGTTGGCATCGGTGAGGATGTCCTCGTAGAGCTGCATCATGGCCTGCTTGTCGCCACCGAAGAAGTCGACCTTGATGCCAAGGATGCCGTTCTGCTGCATCCACTGCATCTCCTTGCGACGGACGGAGGAGCGGTCCATGCGGTGGCGCGGGCCTTGAGGAGCATCGTTCCACGAGCCGTTGCTGTTGTACCACAGGAACAGGCCCACACCCTTCGACTGGGCATAGCGCGAGAGTTCGGCAATGCGGTCGTGACCAATCGTTGAGTCCCAATGGGCATCGACGAGTACGGAGCGATAGCCCAGGGCGGCCGCGAAGTCGATGTACTCCTTCTGCTCGGCGTAGTTGCAGCTGCCGTCCATGCGGATAATCCACGACCAGGTGCCCTTGCCATAGGTGTAGTCGCGCGAGGCCTTGTATTTGGGCTGGACGAGGTCGTTGGCCACGGTGGTTTCGACGATGGGAGCCAGCGTGGTGCCAAGGGTCATGGTGCGCCAGGGGGTGAGCGCAGGCAGCGAGACGCTGGCCGAGGGCGTGCCCCAGCCGTCCATCTCTTCCTTCTGGGGGAAGGCAATGCTGTAGCGGGTGTCACCGTCGTTCTGCAAAGCGCAACCGACGTAGTTGCCATCGGTGCCGGTCTCAGAGATGATTACCCAACCTGCAGGGACCTTGAAGAGGCAGGGGAAGGTGTAGCCCTGGCCCCAGCCGTTCTTGCCGGGCTGGTCGTCCCAGGTGTAGGCGGTCTCGTAGCTGGGATAGGTACGGGCAAAACCGCCCATGGGCTTCACCTGCGGACAGAGGAAGGTGGTGGTGCCCTGCGGCAGGACGAAGCTGCTGACCTCGCTCTCGACGACAGCGCTGAAATGGTCCTTCTTCTGACCATAGATCTTGTAGCGGTAGGCGACGTCGCGTCCTGTCAGACGGAAGATGACGTCGAGGGCAGGACGGCCCTGCTGCTGGAACTGGCAGACGGCCTCGGTGGCCTCGTAGACGACATGGCTGCGCTTGATGGTCTTCAAAGAATACTCGTCGCGCACGGTGGTTGTCTTACAATCCGTGAGGGTCAGGCCCTTCGAGAGGTCGCCAAAGTTCATCTTGACTCCTAAGGGCGAACGCTCGATGAAGGTGGTGCCGTCGAGGGCGACCTGATAGGCGGGGTGGCCACCCTCGTCGCTGACGGTGACAGCCATGTGGCCGTCGGGACTCTGGAACGTTTTCTCGGTAGCAAAGGCTGTCAGCACGGCGAAGGCCAATGCCGCAGCAGTAATGAATGGTTTCTTCATAAATTATTATTGTTTAATTCGTTGTCGTTAATTTATACGTTGCGCCGGGTTTGGTGTCGAGGTCGTACTCGTAGACGGGACGCAGGGGGAGCTGACTGAACGACGTCAGTTCGGGAGAGTGCAGCGGCTGCTTGACGTCGGCACGCTGCAACAGCGGATTGGGGCAGTCGCCAACGGCAGGCGTCAGTCCCTTACCCTTCAGCGGTACATAGGAGCGCAGGCGCAGCGTGCCACCAATGGTGGAACGGATGCTGGCTGAGCGGAGCTGTCCGTCGCTCCACTGCTCGTCGACCACGAAGCCACCACGGGCCCGCAGACCTTTCACCTCGCCCTCGCGCCATGCATCGGGCAGGGCGGGCAACAGGTGGACGGCGCCGTCGTGGCTCTGCACCAGCATCTCGCAGACACCAGCAGCACAACCGAAGTTGCCGTCGATCTGGAAGGGCGGATGGGCATCGAAGAGATTGGGATAGGTGCCGCCATGCCCACCCCACTCTACGTTGTCGGGAATCATGGTGAGCATGTTGCGGATGATGCGGAAGGCATGGTTGCCGTCGAGCATGCGCGCCCAGAAATTGATTTTCCAGCCCAGGCTCCACCCCGTAGCCATGTCGCCACGCTGCTTCAGCGTGTTGGCAGCAGCGGTAAAGAGGTCGGGATGGGTGTAGGGCGATATCTGGTTGGAGGGATAGAGTCCGTAGAGGTGGGAGATGTGGCGATGCTCGTCCTTGGGGTCGTCGCCATCCCACAGCCACTCCTGCAACTGTCCATAGCGGCCTATCTGCATGGGAGGCAACTGATCTAAATGAGAAATGAGTGATGAGTAATGAGAAATGTCTTTGCCGAGAATCTTGGCAGCGGCAATGGTCTGGCTAAGCACGTCGAAGACAATCTGGTTGTCCATCGTAGATCCTGCCGTGACGGTGGTCTTCTTACCCATGGGACCATGCTCGGGCGACACGGTGGGTGCCGTGACGAGCCAGCCGTACTGGGGATGAGGGCGCAGGTAGTCGACGAGGAAGTCGGCAGCACCCTTCATGACGGGGTAATAGTCGGCCAAGAGCTGGCGGTCGCCCGTAAAGAGGTACTGCTGCCAGATGTGTGTCGTGAGCCAGGCGCCACCCGTGGGGAACATGCCCCATGTGGTGCCGTCGACAGGTCCGGCAATGCGCCAGAGGTCGGTATTGTGGTGAGCCACCCAACCCTGGCAGCCATACATCTGCTGCGCAGTCTTAGTACCCGTCACGCTGAGGTCGCGAATCATGGAGAGCAGCGGCTGCTGGGTCTCGATGAGGTTAGCGACCGTGGAGGGCCAGTAGTTCATCTCGGCATTGATATTGATGGTGTACTTGGAATCCCAGGCGGCATTCTTCTTGCCGTTCCACACGCCCTGCAGGTTGGCAGGCTGACCACCAGGCTGTGAACTGCTGATGAGCAGATAGCGGCCGTACTGCATCATGAGCGACACCATGTCGAGGTCGGTGCCATCGAAAGTGGACAGGCGCTTGTCGGTGGGGAGACTAGTAGGGCTAGTCTGACTAGTAGAACTAGTAGCACTAGTCTGACTGGGAGAACCAGTCAGCATGAGCGACACGCGGTCGTACTGCTCGTGATACTTCGCAAGGTGGCGCTTCAGCAGCTGCTTATAGGAATAGCGCTTCAGGGCATCGAGCGTCTCTTTATTCTTCTTGTTGGCATCGCCACTGATGTCGTGGTAGTTGATGTAGTTGGTGGCGGCAACGATATAGAGCGTGGCGGTGGTGGCATCGTCGACACTGATGCCTCCGTCTTTCACCTCGACTTCGCCATCGGCCTCGATGAGCATCTTACAATCTGCCTTCAGACCAGCCTTGATGCCCTCCTGCTCGACACCTTCAACAGTGGCGGAAAGCACATTCACCTGTCCGTTGCCACCTTTCGTAACCACAGGAATCACCTTATTAGGTAACTGGCTGTCAAAGTTGATGCCGAACTCCAACTCACCCTTTTTCGAAGCCGTCAGCCGTACGATGATGGCATGGTCGGCCTGCGAGGCAAAGACGGTACGCTCGTAACGGACGCCGTCGTGGGTGTAGGTGGTGGTGGCCAACGCATCGGCGAGGTCCAGCTCGCGACGATAGTCGGTGACGTCCTTATGACCCAGTGACAGCTTGACGGTACCCAGCGGCAGGAAACGCATGCCGTGAGGACCGTGGAAGAAATACTTGTCCAACAGCTGGTGAGCCTCTTCCTCGCGGCCCATCAGCGTCAGGTCGCGCACCTCCTGCAGATGCTGGCGGGCCTCAGGGCTGTTGTTGTCGTGGGGCGAACCACTCCAGAATGTTTCCTCGTTCAGCCACAGTTCCTCGACATCGGTGCCGCCATACACCATGGCACCCAACTGGGAATTGCCAACGGGCAGGGCTCGCAGCCACGTGCCGGCAGGCTGATCGTACCAGAGCTTGTGGCGTTGTGCCGTTGCGGACAAGACCATCAGACTCACAAAAACCGTCGTCAGTATTTTCTTCATTTTTTTCCTTAGTTTTATGGTTTATACTTTTCTGTGTGCAAAGGTACGAAAAAAAAAGCATACACCAATGGGCATTTGTAGCATAGTTTTTGGTATTTGTATCAAGAAATCAGAAAAATTCTTTGTTTTTCACTTGATTTGCACTACCTTTGCAGACGAAATGCTGTATTTGACATCATATTTCCCCATTACGAGCCCGACGCTGATTTTCTTCGTCGTGCTGCTCATCATTCTGCTGGCGCCCATCATCATGGGTAAGCTGCGCATTCCCCACATCATCGGCATGGTGCTGGCGGGTGTGCTGGTGGGTAAGTACGGCCTGAATATCCTGGAGCGCGACTCGTCGTTCGAACTGTTCGGAAAGGTGGGTCTGCTATATATCATGTTCCTGGCAGGACTGGAGATGGACCTGGAGAGTGTGAAGAAAAACTCACGGCGGTTCCTGCTGTTTGGACTGCTGACCTGTCTGATACCGCTGACCATCACCTATTTCATGGCCATCTGGCTGCTGGACTACTCGTCGCAGGCGTCGTTCCTGCTGGGGTGTATCATGGCATCGAACACGCTGATAGCCTACCCCATCATCTCGCGCTACGGCTTAGGGCGCGACTCGAGTGTGATGTTGAGTGTGGGGTCGTCGATGATATCGCTGTTCCTGGCACTGCTGATGCTGGCAGCCTTGGCAGCATCGTATGGCGAGGACGTCGGATTCATGTTCTGGATAGGATTCCTGGTAAAGTTTGCAGCATTCTGCGTATTGCTGGCATGGGCCATTCCCAAGCTGTCGCGCTATTTCCTGCGTCGCTACTCCGATGCTGTCATGCAGTTCATCTTCGTGCTCAGCGTGATGTTCCTCTCGGCAGCACTCTCGGAATTCATCGGTGTGGAGGGTATCGTGGGCGCCTTTCTGGCAGGACTGATTCTGAACCGATATATTCCCCATGTGTCGCCCCTGATGAACCGCATTGAGTTCATCGGCAATGCCATCTTCATTCCCTATTTCCTGATTGGTGTGGGCATGCTCATCAATGTCGGCACACTCTTCGAGGGGGTACACATGTTGTTCATCGTAGCGCTGATTGTATTCTTCGGCACCTTTGGCAAGGCTCTGGCAGCCTACCTGTCGAGCATCCTCTTCAGACTGCCGAAATCAGCAGGAAACATGATGTTCGGACTGACCTGTGCGCACGCTGCAGGAGCCATCGCCATGGTGATGGTGGGTATGCGGTTGGAGGTAAGCCCAGGGCACTATCTGGTGAACGACGAGATGCTGAATGGTGTGGTGATCATGATACTCATCACCTGCATCATATCAACGATGATGACGGAGCATGCTGCCCAGCAGATTACGCTGGCCAACAGGCTACAGCCCACGGAGCACAGCCAGCGGTCGAAGGACGACGAGAAAATCATGTTGTGCGTAAAGTATCAGGAGATTGCCCCCCAACTGCTGGAACTGGCCATCATGATGAGCAACCAGAAGCAGAAACGCGGACTGGTGGCGCTGAACGTGGTGTACGACGACGCCAAATCGGGCAATCACCGCGAACAGGGCCTGCGACTGCTGGAACAGTTGGAACAGCGCGCCTCGGCCAGCGACATACAGATGCAGACGCAGGTGCGACTGGCCACCAACATCGCCAACGGCATCAAGCATGCCTTCCGCGAGTTCGGTGCATCGGAGATTATCATGGGTATGCACGTGCACACGGATGTCAATCCGAAGTTCTGGGGTGAGTTCATCCAGAGCCTCTATAATGGTCTGAACCGCCAGATTGTGCTGACACGCTTCGTTCAGCCCCTGAACACGCTGCGACGCATACAGGTGGCCGTACCTTCGAGGGCAGAATTCGAGCCTGGATTCCACCGCTGGCTGGAGCGACTGGCACGCATGGCAGGCAATTTGGACTGCCGCATCCAGTTCCATGGACGCGAGGAGTCGCTGGAACTGATTCGTGAATACATCAACAACCGCCACCCCCATGTGAGGGCGGAATACACCTTTATGGCTCACTGGAACGAGTTGCCTAAGCTGGCTGCCAACATCAACGACGACCATATGTTTGTGGTCATCACTGCCCGTAAAGGTACCATATCGTATAAGAACGCTTTGGAGCGTCTGCCCAACGAGCTGATGCAGCACTTCAGCGGCAAAAACCTGATGATACTCTTCCCTGACCAGTATGGTAATGCCAAGGAGGAGAGCATGACCTTCACCGCTGCCCAGCACCAGGAGGAGAGCAGCATCTACGACACCATTGCACGCTGGTTGAACCGCCACGTGTTCCACCGTTCCAACCAACCGTATTAAAACCCATCAACATCATGATAGAAATCAAAGGCATCAAAAAGAGCTTCGGCTCACTGGAAGTACTGAAAGGAATCGACCTGACCATCGATAAAGGCGAAATCGTGAGCATTGTAGGCCCCAGCGGAGCCGGCAAGACAACGCTGCTGCAAATCATTGGCACACTGGACCGCCCGGACAGCGGTACTGTGCACGTCGATGGTATCGACGTGACCCAGCTCTCACAAAAAAAGCTGAGCGACTTCCGCAACCAGCATATTGGCTTTGTGTTTCAGTTCCACCAGCTGCTGCCTGAATTCACGGCACTGGAGAACATCATGATTCCTGCCTACATAGCAGGCACGTCGCAGAAGGCTGCCCGCAAACGGGCCGAGGAGCTGTTGCAGTTTATGGGGCTCTCAGACCGTGCCCAGCATAAGCCCAACGAGCTCAGCGGTGGCGAGAAGCAGCGTGTCGCCGTAGCCCGTGCACTGGTGAACAATCCGGCAGTCATTCTGGCTGACGAGCCCAGCGGATCGCTGGACTCGAAGAACAAGGAAGAACTGCACCAGCTGTTCTTCGACCTGCGCAAGCAATACGGACAGACCTTCGTCATAGTTACCCACGACGAAGGCCTGGCAAGTATCACCGACCGCACCATCAAGATGCGCGACGGATTGCTGGAAGTTCCGGAGCCTTCATTAGAAATACCGGAAGCCCAATTAGAAGTTCCGGAAGTCCAATTAGAAGAGTCGTCCAGTCAGCGTGAACTTGAGAACGGGATAGACCTTTAGTCTGTCAACCCACTTCGACAGGTCGTCATCGGCTTTATTCAGATCGCTGGTATCGACCTCTGAATCGTTCTGGTAGACCTTCATCTTGCCCATGAACTGGCAACCCAGCTCAAAGCGGAAGCCTACACGATTCTTCGGAACCAAACGGCCAAAGCCCAAACCCACGTAAGGACGGAAGTTTTTCACACGCACGTCGCCTGCTACATCACCGTTCTTGTCGAAATGGACGTTGTATTTGTCAATCTCTGCATAAATCTGGTTCTCCAACTCAGGATACATTCTGATGGCTTCAGCGATGGCATCGCTATGACCGGAAAGATCAAACATCTTCTTGCCACCAAACGAGAAGCCTGCAGCCACGAAGAATGAGCTACTGCCGCCAAAAGGATAGGCATTCACCTTGAAATCCATCATGGTACGAGCCATAGCACCTTCGATTTTCACCTTGCTGGAGGGAATGGTATAACCGACACCCGTATAGATGGCGCCAATGCTGACATCACCTTTTACTTTGACATTGGGAAAGAAATTGATTCCCAAGCCAAACTCCAGATAATCGGTGCAAGGAGCAGCAATACCCACGCCAATACCTTCAGTTCCAACGCTTAAATTGGCGCCTAAATGATTAAAGATGCCACGCTCATAATCCTGAGCCGAAACTTGGCCAACGCCCATGATGGCGATTGCACATACTAAGAATAATTTCCTCATAGAGTAATTGTTTTAAGTTAATATGATGATGCAAAGATAGGTAAAAAAAATATATGTCCCAAACTTTTCATCGAAAAAGTCGGGACATATAGATGAAAATGTCAAAATGCGATTAGAATTCCGCTGATTTCGGCGTTCTTGGGAACGGAATGACGTCGCGGATGTTCTGCATACCTGTAACGAACAGGATGAGACGCTCGAAACCGAGTCCGAAACCTGCGTGAGGGCATGATCCCCAGCGGCGGGTGTCGATGTACCACCACAGGTGAGTCATATCCATGTCGCGGCGCTTGATTTCGCCCATCAGCTTGTCGTAGCTCTCCTCACGAACCGAACCACCGATGATCTCGCCAATCTGCGGGAACAGCACGTCGGTACCCTGCATCGTAGGACCGGGAGCCACAGCACCCTTGTAACCTACACTACCCTCGCCCTGCTCTTCATTCTGCTTCATATAGAACGACTTGAAGGCACGCGGATAGTCGGTCATGATGACGGGCTTCTTGAAGTGCTCCTCTACGAGGTAGCGCTCGTGCTCGCTGGCCAGGTCATCGCCCCAGTTGCAGGGGAACTCGAACTTCTTACCATTCTTAATAGCCTCCTGAAGGATCTTTATTCCTTCAGTGTAAGGCAGACGAACGAAGGTTTCCTTCAGTACACCTTCCAGACGCTCAATCAGTGTCTTGTCAATCATCTGATTCAAGAAGGCAAGGTCGTCCTTACAGTTGTCGAGTGCCCAGCGCACGCAATACTTAATGAAATCCTCCTCGAGGTCCATCAGCTCTTCCTGATCGAGGAAGGCCACCTCGGGCTCTACCATCCAGAACTCGGCCAAGTGGCGAGGGGTATTCGAATTCTCGGCACGGAACGTAGGACCGAAGGTGTAGATAGCACCCAGGGCCGTAGCACCGAGCTCACCCTCGAGCTGTCCAGAAACAGTCAGCGAGGTCTGCTCGCCAAAGAAGTCGTCATCGTAGATAATCTTACCCTCTTCGTCTTTCTTCAGGTCGTACAGATTCTTGGTGGTCACCTGGAACATGTTTCCTGCACCCTCGCAGTCGCTGGCAGTAATCAGCGGCGTGTGGAAATAGAAGAAGCCGTGCTCGTGGAAATAGGTGTGAATAGCCATCGCCATGTTGTGACGAATGCGCATCACGGCACCAAAGGTATTGGTACGCAGACGCATGTGAGCATTCTTACGCATAGCCTCGAACGACTGGCCCTTCTTCTGCATGGGGTAGTCGTTGCCACAAAGACCATAGATCTCCAGCTTGGTAGCCTGGATTTCGCTGGTCTGACCAGCACCCTGGCTCTCGACCAGCACGCCCTCAGCACAGATACAGGCACCCGTGGTAATGTCCTTCAGCAGTTGCTCGTCGAACTTCGTGGGGTCAACCACCACCTGCACGTTCTTGATGGTCGAACCATCGTTCAGGGCAATGAAGTCGACAGCCTTACTCGAACGGTGGGTACGAACCCAACCCTTCACACATACTTCTTTTCCAAAATCCGTACTCTTCAGTAGGTCAACTATCTTTGTTCTTTTCATTTTTCAATTAGTAATTAAACATTATTCATATGCTCCCATGCGCAGACGGTCGACTTCCTCCTCAGTGAGGTAGCGCCAGTCACCACGACGAACATTCTTCTTGGTCAGTCCGGCAAACTGAACACGGTCGAGCTTAGTGACCTTATAACCCAGACTCTCGAAGATACGACGCACGATGCGGTTCTTACCAGAGTGGATCTCAATGCCTACCTGCTTCTTGTCCTTCTCGTCAGCATACTCGATGGCATCGGCCTTGATTTCTCCATCCTCCAACTGAATACCCTCGGCAATCTGCTGCATATCGTGAGCAGTGACGTTGTGGTCGAGATGGACGTGGTAAATCTTCTTCTTCAGGAACTTCGGATGAGTCAGCTTCGATGCCAAGTCACCATCGTTCGTCAGCAGCAGCACACCCGTGGTGTTGCGGTCCAGACGACCTACAGGATAGATGCGCTCAGGGCAAGCACCCTTGACGAGGTCCATCACCGTCTTACGCTGCTGGGGATCGTCGCTGGTGGTCACATAGTCCTTGGGCTTGTTCAACAGCACGTAAACCTTCTTCTCGAGGGTTACTGGCTGATCGTGGAACATCACCTCGTCCGTGCGCAGCACCTTGGTACCCAGCTCGGTAACAACCTCACCATTGACGGTCACTACGCCAGCCTGGATAAACTCATCGGCCTCACGACGACTGCACACACCGGCATTGGCCAGATACTTGTTCAGACGGATGGGCTCGTTGGGATCGTAATTCTCCTCCTTGTACTCAATGCGTTTCTTCATCGAATACTTGGCATTGGGATCATAGCCGCCACGCTGTTTCTTGAAACCACCACGCTGGGGACCATAGCCACCACGCTGAGGAGCGTAGCCACCCTGCTGACGAGGCTGATAGCCACCACGCGACTGGTAACCACCCTGCTGACGAGGCTGATAACCGCCACGCGACTGGTAGCCACCACGGGGCTGATAGCCGCCACGAGGCTGACCGTATTCTCCCTGTTCTCCCTCACCCTGTTGGCCATACTGAGGACGGGGCTGATAACCGCCACGAGGCTGATAACCGCCACGAGGCTGATAGCCACCACGCGACTGACCATATTCTCCTTGAGGACGAGGCTGGTAGCCACCACGGGGCTGATAGCCGCCACGAGGCTGATAGCCGCCTTCTTCTCCTCCTTGATTATAACTGGTACGAGGACGATAGCCGCCACTGCGTGGCTGACCATATTCTCCTCTGGGCTGTGATGTGCCGCTCTGCAGGCCTGCACCAAAACCCTCGGGACGGAAACCACCCTCGTCTTGACTTTCTCTGCGATTGAAACTACCCTGATTATAGGGGCGTGTCTGTTGGTGAATACGCGGACGCGGTGAACGTCCAGGACGATAACCTTGATAGCCACTTGCGGGCTGTCCGCCTTCGTGATTTGTTGTGTTCTGCTGCTCCTGGGCAGTCTGTTCTTCGTTTTTCTTTTCGTTTTCGAATTCCATAATGCTTTTACTTTTGTTTTTAGTCGGGAGCCTCACGGTTCCCATTTGTGTTGTTGATTATTTTTTTTATTTAGTTATTCAGGGCTTTAGCCCGCAATTAAATTCCTGTATAATTCATGGGCGTAATAGCCATCAGTTCTTCCTTCACCTCTGCACTGACCTCCAGCTGCTGAATGAATTCATGGATGGTCTGCTCGGTCATCTTCTGGTTGGTACGGGTCAGGGCCTTCAGCGCCTCGTAGGGATGCGGATAGGCCTCACGACGCAGAATGGTCTGGATGGCCTCAGCGACCACAGCCCACGTATTGTCAAGGTCTTCCTGCAGCTTATCCTCGTTGAGAATCAGCTTACGCAGTCCCTTCAGCGTGCTCTGAATAGCAATCAAGGCATGTCCCATGGGAACACCTACGTTACGCAATACCGTCGAGTCGGTCAGGTCGCGCTGCAGGCGGCTGACAGGCAATTTCTGTGCCAGGAAACCCAGCACAGCATTGGCCATACCCATATTACCCTCTGAATTCTCGAAGTCGATGGGATTCACCTTGTGGGGCATAGCACTCGAGCCTACCTCGCCAGCCTTGATCTTCTGCTTGAAATACTCCATCGAGATATACATCCAGAAGTCGCGGTCTAAGTCGATGATGATGGTGTTGATGCGACGCATACCGTCGAAGATGGCGCCCAGCCAGTCATAGTTCGAAATCTGGGTGGTCCACTGTTCACGCTCCAGACCCAGCTTCTCGCTGACAAAACTGTTGCCAAACTCACGCCAGTCATACTGGGGATAGGCCACGTGGTGGGCATTGTAGTTACCCGTAGCACCACCGAACTTGGCGGTAATGGGGATTTCCTTCAGTCCACGCAACTGCTCTTCCAAACGATAGACGAAGACCATGATCTCCTTGCCCAGACGGGTGGGAGAAGCAGGCTGTCCGTGCGTCTTGGCCAACATCGGAATGTTCTTCCACTGCTCAGCATAGTCGTTCAACTGCTCGATCAGCTCTTCCACCATGGGGTAATACACCTGCTCCAGAGCCTCCTTGACAGACAAGGGGACGCTGGTGTTGTTGATGTCCTGCGAAGTCAGACCGAAATGGATGAATTCTGTAGCCTCAGCGGCAAAACCGCTGAGCACGCTAATCTTTTCCTTGATGAAATACTCGACAGCCTTCACGTCGTGGTTCGTAGTCTTCTCTATCTCCTTCACGCGAGCAGCATCCTGCTCGGTAAACTGGCGATAGATGTCACGCAGGGCATCAAACAGTTTATGGTCAAAGTGCTCCAATTGGGGTAATGGCAACTCGCACAGCGCGATGAAGTATTCTATCTCCACCCTGACGCGATAGCGAATCAGCGCATATTCCGAAAAATACCCTGCCAGTTCCTGAGTCTTGTTCCTGTAACGGCCATCAATAGGCGAGATGGCTGTCAACACATCTAATTCCATGACTTTCTCTTGTTACCTTAAAAATGTTCTTTGCTTTCTAAATATAGCTATATTTTCTCAAATAGGTTGCAAAGATACAAAGTTTTTTGCTTTCAAGCAAATATTTCGTCATAAACTATGCAAAAAAAACAACATCTTGAAACAAAAACAACAGCGCACCCGAATCATCGGATGCGCCGCAATCTTGTATGAAGTGGAATGCAAGGGTATTAGACCTTGATCTCAACCTCAACACCGCTGGGGAGTTCGAGCTTCATCAGGGCGTCAACGGTCTTAGCTGTTGAGCTGTAGATGTCAATCAGACGCTTGTAGTCTGACAGCTGGAACTGCTCACGAGCCTTCTTGTTAACGAAGGTAGAGCGGTTAACGGTGTAGATACGCTTGTGGGTGGGAAGGGGAATTGGACCGCTGATGATGGCACCAGTAGCCTTTACGGCCTTCACAATCTTCTCTGCTGACTTGTCTACGAGTTTGTGGTCGTAGCTCTTCAGCTTGATACGAATTTTCTGACTCATTGTCTTTTTATTGTTTAATTTGTTATTTAAATATGGAGGCCGCTAAAGAGTCATTTGCTCAGCGGCTCTCCGTTTTTGTTAATTCTTAATTCATAATCGCCGAAGGCGACAATTCTTAATTCTTAACTCTTAATTCTTAATTTATACGAGGTCTGCACGGCCCTTAACCTCCTCGAGCACGGCCTTAGCCAGAGCTGAAGACAGAGGAGCGTGGTGGCTGTACTCCATAGAGCTGGTAGCACGACCAGAGGTGATGGTACGCAGAGCGGTTACAT
>CAMHUU010000060.1 GCA_946188395.1 uncultured Prevotellaceae bacterium
CACAACTACTTCGGCTCTTGCCGTTGGGAGAGTGGTATCGAGATTCCCGCTCCCGACCAGGACTTCTACGCTTGGCGCAAGGACATTCCTCACGGAAACATCCAGCAGGTGAACTTCTGGTCTGAGAGCACAGGCAAGATGCAGACTGCCAATGTCTATCTGCCCTATGGCTATGGCAAACTCGTGAAGGGTAAGCAGGAGCGCTATCCCGTTCTGTACTTGCAGCATGGCTGGGGTGAGAACGAGACCAGCTGGCCCGTACAGGGTAAGGCCGGCATCATTATGGATAATCTGATTGCTGACGGTAAAATCAATCCCTTTATCGTCGTGATGGCCTATGGTCTGACCAACGACTTCAAGTTTGGCACTATTGGTAAGTTCACTGCCGAGGAATTCGAGAAGGTGCTCATCGACGAGCTCATCCCCGTTATAGACAAACAGTTCCTCACCAAGCCCGACAAGTGGAACCGCGCAATGGCCGGTCTGTCGATGGGTGGTATGGAGACCAAGCTCATCACCCTGCGTCGTCCTGAGGTGTTCGGCTACTGGGGACTGCTCTCTGGCGGTACCTATATGCCCGACGAGATTAAGGATCCAAAGGCTGTGAAGTACATCTTCGTAGGCTGTGGTGACAAGGAGAATCCTGATGGCATCAACAAGAGCGTCGAGTCGCTGAAGGCTGCTGGTTTCAATGCTGAGGGTCTCGTTTCCGAGGGTACTGCCCACGAATTCCTGACCTGGCGCCGTTGTCTTGAAAAGATGGCCCAGAGTTTGTTCAAGTAAAGGGTTAGGCTTCAAATCTCCTAAGACTAATAAAAAACGTTCGGAGTATTTTGGGTTACTCCGAACGTATTTTTTATTTCTCCGAACGAAAATTTCGTTACTCCGAAAGTATTTACAGGTTTGCCAGTTCGATGACCTTGTCGACTGCGGCAGAGAGTCCGTCGACGCTCTTACCACCGGCCTGAGCGAAGTGGGGCTGACCACCGCCACCGCCTTGGATAAGCTTAGCGGCTTCGCGAACCATCTGGCCTGCATTCAGTCCGTGTTCACTGACCATGTCGTCGCTCATCATGATAGAAAGCTGAGGCTTGTTGTCAGCGTGAGAACCAATGACGCAGAGCAGTGAACCCTCGACAGCAGCACGAATCTTGAAAGCAAGGTCTTTGGCTGCAGCAGGAACCATAGGCAATACGGCAGAAACTACCTTCACACCATTCACCTCGCGAGCCTTTTCAACCAACTGCTTGGCAGCACGTTCTACAGCCTGTGCCTGGAAACCTTCGATTTCCTTCTTCATCGAGTCGTGCTCCTCGATGTACTTCTGAATCACGCCTTGCAGGTCCTTCGCATTGTTGAAGAACGACTTGATAACCTTCAGCGTGTCTTCCAACTGATAAAGCAGCTCTTCGCACTCCTTACCAGTCTTGGCCTCGATACGGCGGATACCGGCAGCGACAGAGCTCTCAGAGAGAATCTTGAAGAAACCGATGCGACCCGTCGAGGTGGCGTGGATACCACCGCAGAGCTCGCACGACGGACCAAAGCGCATCACGCGAACCTTGTCGCCATATTTCTCGCCAAACAGGGCGATAGCCCCCAGCTTCTTGGCTTCTTCCATCGGCATATCGCGATGTTCGTCGCGAGGCAGGTCCTGACGAATCATATCGTTGACGATGCGCTCTACCTCGCGCAGCTGTTCGTCAGTGACTTTCTCGAAGTGCGAGAAGTCGAAACGCAGTGTGTCGGGCGATACAAACGAACCCTTCTGCTCCACGTGGTCGCCCAGCACCTGCTTCAGTGCATAGTCCAACAGGTGGGTAGCGGTGTGGTTGGCAGCCGATGCGTCACGCTTGTCGGTATCGACACAAGCCATGAACTGAGCAGCGGGATCCTTAGGCATCTGCTTCACGATATGAACGGTCTGGCCGTTCTCGCGCTTGGAGTCGATAACCTCGATGGTCTCGTTCTCTGAGACGAGTACACCCTGATCACCAACCTGTCCACCCATCTCACCATAGAACGGGGTAGCCGACAGCACGATTTCGTAGAATTCGTTCTTCTTCTGGGTGACCTTGCGATAGCGCAGAATCTCGCACTCATATTCCGAGTAGTCGTAGCCCACGAACTGCTGCTCGCCAGCCTTCAGCTCTACCCAGTCGCTATTCTCGACGGCAGCGGCATTGCGGGCACGCTCCTTCTGCTTCTGCATCTCAACGTTGAACTGCTCTTCGTTAACGGTGAAGCCGTTCTCACGACAAATAAGCTCGGTCAAATCAAGAGGGAATCCGTAAGTATCGAACAGACGGAAAGCCTGCTCTCCATTCAATTCCTTCTCTCCTTTGCTCTTCATCTCCTCCATCGCCTTGTCGAGCAGCGAGATACCCTTGTCGAGGGTGCGCAGGAAGCTGTCTTCCTCCTCCTTGATCACCTTGGTAATCAGTTGTTGCTGAGCCTTCAGCTCAGGGAAGGCCTCGCCCATCTCGTGAACGAGGGTGGGAACGAGCTTATAGAGGAAACCGTCCTTCTGTCCGAGGAAGGTGTAAGCATAGCGTACAGCACGACGCAGAATACGACGAATGACGTAGCCTGCCTTGGCATTAGAGGGTAGCTGTCCATCGGCAATCGAGAACGATACGGCACGCAGGTGATCGGCGCAGACACGCATAGCCACGTTGATATCGTCCTGCTCCTTGCTGATAGGATTCTCAGTCTCCTCTTCGAAAGTGAAGTACTTAAGACCAGTGATATCCTGCTCAGCCTTAATGATAGGCTGGAACACGTCGGTATCGTAGTTCGAGTGCTTGCCCTGCATCATGCGAACCAGGCGCTCGAAGCCCATACCGGTATCAATGACGTTCATCGACAGTTTCTCCAACGAACCGTCAGCCTTGCGGTTGAACTGCATGAACACCAGGTTCCAGATCTCGATGACCTGTGGGTCGTCCTGATTCACCAGCTCACGGCCCGTCTTGCCAGAAGCAGCTTTCTGCTCAGGGGTACGAGAGTCGACATGAATCTCGGAGCAGGGACCACAGGGACCTGTGTCGCCCATTTCCCAGAAGTTGTCGTGCTTGTTGCCGTTGATAATATGATCCTCGGGAACGTGCTTGGCCCAATACTTGGCAGCCTCGTCGTCACGGGGAATGTTTTCTTCGGGAGAGCCCTCGAAGACGGTGACATACAGATCTGCGGGATTCAGCTTCAACACATCCACCAGATACTCCCAGGCCATGTCGATGGCGCCCTCCTTGAAGTAGTCGCCAAACGACCAGTTGCCCAGCATTTCGAACATGGTGTGGTGATAGGTGTCGTGACCTACCTCTTCCAGGTCGTTGTGCTTACCGCTGACACGCAGACACTTCTGGGTATCCGCACGGCGACGCGGCTCTGGGTCGCGCGTACCTAATATAATATCTTTCCACTGGTTCATGCCCGCGTTGGTAAACATCAACGTGGGGTCGTCTTTGATAACCATCGGTGCAGAAGGCACGATGGCGTGTTGCTTCGACTCGAAAAACTTCTTGAACGAGTCGCGAATCTCGTTGGCTGTCATCATCTTGTATTTACTTTTAAAGCCACTGATAATCAGTGGCTTTCCATTTCTTTGTGATCCGCTTGGGGCTCGAACCCAAGACCCCAACATTAAAAGTGTTGTGCTCTACCAACTGAGCTAGCGGATCGACCTTAAGGGGGTGATTTCATCGAAATCGGCTGCAAAGGTACGACTTTTTGATGAAACAGCCAAATTTATTGGGATGTTTTTTCATCTTTCGCCTTTTCTTCCTCTATGGCGCGCAGGTAGCAGTCGCGGCATAGGGGCTCGTATTCCTGTGTTTCTCCTAGCAGCACGCGTTTGTCGTTTTTCACTGTACGGTGACTGACGTAGGCCAGCGAACCGCACTTGACGCAGATGGCGTGTACTTTCGTCACGTCGTCGGCAATGGCGCAAAGGGCAGGCATCGGACCAAAGGGAACACCCCGGAAGTCCATATCGAGTCCGGCAATGATGACACGAACGCCCCTGTAGGCCAACTGGTTACACACGTCGACGAGTCCTTCGTCGAAAAACTGCGCTTCGTCAATGCCCACCACGTCAATGTCGGATGACAGCAGGAGAATGCTGGCCGAGGAGTCGAGTGGGGTAGAGGGGATGGCGTTGTGATCATGGCTCACCACCTCCTCGTCGCTGTAGCGGGTGTCGATGGCTGGCTTGAAGATTTCCACCTTCTGTTTGGCAAACTGTGCACGACGCAAACGGCGGATGAGTTCCTCGGTTTTGCCTGAGAACATAGAACCGCACACCACCTCTATTCTGCCTGGGCGACGTGCCTCGCCCGATGTAGGATAAGTAATCATGGTGCAAAGATAATAAAAAATAGGTAAATAAGAAATAAAAACAAAATTATTTTGTACCTTTGCAGCCGAAATGGGCATATTGTATATCGTACCCACGCCTGTGGGCAATATGGAGGACATGACGCTACGTGCCATTCGCGTCCTGAAGGAGGCCGACCTTGTGTTGGCTGAGGACACGCGTACGTCGGGCATTTTGCTGAAACATTTCGGTATTCAGCAGCACCTTTTGTCGCACCATAAGTTCAACGAACACGGCACGAGTGCCTCGGTGGTTGAGCGCCTTCAGGCTGGTCAGACGGTAGCCCTCATCAGCGACGCCGGTACTCCAGGCATCTCCGATCCGGGGTTCTTCCTCGTTCGCGAGGCTGTGCGTGCTGGCATTGAGGTACAGACGTTGCCCGGTGCTACTGCCTTTGTTCCGGCGCTGGTGTCGAGTGGTCTGCCCTGCGACCGCTTCTGCTTCGAGGGTTTCCTGCCCCAGAAGAAAGGTCGTCAGACGAAGTTACAGAGTCTGGCTGACGAGGAGCGTACGATGATTTTCTACGAGTCACCCTATCGTGTGCTGAAAACTCTCCAGCAGTTTGCCGAGGTGTTTGGCGCCGAGCGTCAGGTCAGCGTCTGCCGTGAAATCTCGAAGGTTCACGAGGAGAGCGTACGCGGCACGCTGGCAGAGGCCATTGCTCACTTTACCGAGCACGAGCCGCGTGGAGAATTTGTCATTGTGTTGGCTGGAAAAGAAGATAAGAAAGATAATAGTAAAGAACAGTAAAAAACATAAGAAGATGAAAAAAGCATTATTGTTTGTTGTTGCCCTGCTGTCACTGACAGCCTGCAACCAGAAGGGAAGTGGTGATGATAAGCTTGTTCAGCAGGCTGACTCACTGAATCGTATTATTGCCCAGAAGGACAATGAAATCAACGACATGATCGGTACGATGAACGACATTGAGGAAGGTTTCCGTGCCATCAATGCTGCCGAGGATCGTGTCAGCGTAGCCCGTCAGGGTGAAGGCGCCAGTGCCAAGGAGCGTATTCAGGAGAATATGCAGTTCATTCAGCAGACCATGCAGCAGAACCGCGAACTGATCAACAAGTTGCGCAATCAGCTGCGTACCAGCTCTGTCAAGGGCGATCAGCTGCGTCGTACGCTGGAAACCCTCACTCAGCAGATGGATGAGAAGGACGCCCAGTTGAAGGCTTTGCAGGCAGAACTCCAGGCTAAGAATATTCAGATTGAGGAGCTGTCCGAGCAGGTTTCCGACCTCTCGACCAACGTCAGCAACCTGAAGGAAGAGAGCAGCGAGAAGTCGCAGACCATCTCTCAGCAGGATAAGCAGTTGAATTCAGCCTGGTTCGTCTTTGGCACGAAGAAGGAGCTGAAGGAACAGCACATCATCGAGGATGGCGAAGTACTCCGCTCGAACTTCAATCAGGACTACTTCACCAAGATTGACATCCGCGTCGACAAGGAAATCAAGCTGTATTCGCGTTCAGCCAAGTTGCTGACCAGCCATCCCGCAGGCAGCTACAAGCTTGAGACGGATGCCAACAAGCAGTATGTGCTGCGCATCGAGAATCCTTCGAAATTCTGGTCTACCAGCAAGTATCTGGTCATCCTGGTGAAGTAAGCTTCACGGGGTTATCGTCTGAGAATTTATAATTTTAATTAAAAACGTGCTTTTTTGTCGCGAAAGTGGCAGAAACGTTAAATTTTTGCTTCATAAAGTGCGTTTTTAATTAATTTTATTTGTTTTCTCATAAATATGTAGTATATTTGCACGTTATTTTGCCGTATGCACGCCTATGCGCGCGTATATAATAAAGGTGAATCATTAAAAATAGGAAATAGTATATGAGAAAAAAGATTACGCTGATTTTGTTCGGTCTGTTCCTTTCCATGGGACTGGCTTTAGCACAGAACAAGATTACAGGTACCGTCCTTGAAGACACGGGAGAGCCGTGTATTGGCGCTACTGTCATGATTCAAGGCACGAAACAAGGTACCAAAACCGACCTGGATGGTCATTTCACCATCGCTGTACCTGCAGGTAAGAAGCTTGTGATAAGCTATGTAGGTATGGTTACCGAGACCGTTAAGCCCAAGGATGGTATGACGATCACGCTGGTGCCCGACGCCCATACCCTTGGCGAAGTTGTCGCTGTGGGTATGATGAAGCAGGACAAGCGCCTGTTTACGGGTGCTACCACGAAGGTTGACGCCGAGAAGGCCAAGCTGGATGGTGTGGCTGACGTGAGCCGCGCACTGGAAGGCCGTGCTGCCGGTGTCAGTGTGCAGAACGTGTCTGGTACTTTCGGTACCGCACCAAAGATCCGTGTGCGTGGTGCTACGTCTATCTACGGTAGTTCCAAGCCCCTGTGGGTGATCGACGGTGTGATTCAGGAAGATGCTGTCGACGTCAGTGCCGACGACCTGTCGTCTGGTGACGCTGTGACGCTGATTTCTAACGCCATTGCCGGTCTGAGTGCCGACGATATCGAGTCGTTCCAGGTGTTGAAGGACGGTTCCGCCACGTCTATCTATGGTGCCCGTGCTATGGCTGGTGTGGTTGTCATTACTACCAAGCGTGGTAAGGTCGGTCGCAGCACCATCAACTATACCGGTGAGTTTACCTATCGTCTGAAGCCCTCTTATAGCAACTACAACATCTCGAACTCTCAGGAGCAGATGGGTATCTATAAGGAGATGGGCGAGAAGGGCTGGCTCGAGTTCTCTACACTCGCCAACAGCAGCTCTTCCGGTTTGTACGGACGCATGTACAAGCTCATTGCCGACTATCAGGACGGCAAGTATGGCCTGCCCTATACCGATGCAGCCATGAACCAGTATCTGCAGACTGCTGAGTTCCGCAATACCGACTGGTTCGACCTGTTGTTCACCAACAACATCATCCAGAACCACTCTGCCAGCATTTCTACCGGTACCGAGAAGGCCAGCCTGTACGCTTCCGTATCGGCTATGTACGACCCGGGTTGGACAAAGGACTCTAAGGTTGAGCGTTATACCGCCAACATGAACGCTTCGTACAACCTGTCGAAGAAGCTGACCGTTTCTATTCTGACCAACGGTTCTTACCGCGACCAGAAGGCTCCCGGTACCTTGGCTCGTTCTACCGACGTCGTCAGTGGTGCTGTGAACCGTTCGTTCGACATCAACCCCTTCAGCTACGCCATGAATACGGCCCGTACGCTGGACCCCGATGCCACTTACACGCGTAACTATGCTCCCTTCAACATTTTCAAGGAGCTCGACAATAACTACATCGACCTCTCCATTTCGGACATGAAGTTCCAGGGCGAGCTGACCTACAAGCCCATCATGGGTCTTGAGATTCATCTGCTGGGCGCCTATCGTACCCAGAAGACCTCTCAGGAGCACTTCATTCTGAACGAGTCGAACCAGGCTGAGGCTTATCGTGCTGGTGTCGACAACCCCAGCATCCAGAGCTCGAACCCCTACCTGTATACCGATCCTGACGATCCCAACTCATTGCCTATCACGGTGATGCCCAAGGGTGGTATCTATACCCGTAACGACTATATGGTTCGCCAGCTGGACTTCCGCGGAACCATCCAGTATAATAAGGTATGGAAAGATACCCATATTATGAACCTCTTTGCCGGTATGGAGGCCAACAAGACCGACCGCGACCAGTCGTTCCATTCCGACTATGGTGTAGACTACAATGCAGCCCGTCTGGTGACCATTACCCCTGAGTTCTTCAAACAGGCCAAGGAGGAAGGTACCGTACTGACGTCGTTCTCTAAGTCGTGGACGCGCAACCTGGCTTACTTCTTCATGGGTAGCTATTCTTACAAGGGCCGCTATGTCATCAACGGCACCTTCCGCTACGAGGGTACCAACAAGCTGGGTAAGGCCCGTTCGGCCCGCTGGCTGCCTACGTGGAACGTATCGGGTGCCTGGAATGCCCATGAGGAGAGTTTCTTCCGCAAGTGGATGGAGAAGAGCAAAAATGCCGTGTCGCATGCTGCACTTCGCTTGTCGTATTCGTTGACTGCCGACCGTGGTCCTTCGTACGTGTCGAACGCCCTGCCTATCTACTATTCTACGAATGCCTGGCGTCCGCAGGCCAATCAGATGGAGACGGTCAATATATTGGATGACATTGCCAATACCGAGCTGACCTACGAGAAGAAACACGAGTTCAACGTCGGTCTCGACTTAGGTTTCCTGAACAACCGCATCAACCTGAATACCGATGTCTACTGGCGTCAGAACTACGACCTGATTGGTTTCACCCAGACGCAGGGTGTCGGTGGTTTCATCAACAAGATGGCCAACGTGGCTACCATGAAGTCGCACGGTATTGAGTTCACGCTGACCACCCATAACATCCAGAGCAAGGACTTCAACTGGGATACCGACTTGACATTCTCGTATGCCAAGAACGAGATTACCGACCTGAAGTCGCGCTCGAACGTCATCAGTCTGGTCAGTGGTTCCAGCACGAACCACTACCGCGAGGGCTATCCCGTATCAGCCCTGTTCTCGATTCCTTTCGTTGGCCTGAACGACGAAGGTCTGCCTCAGTTCATCAACGAGGATGGCGAGAAGACGCTGACGGACATCTACTTCCAGGAGTACGAGAAGGTCGACTACTTGAAGTACGAAGGTCCCACGGAGCCCACTACGACGGGTGGTATGAACAACATGCTGCGCTGGAAGAACTGGCGCCTGAACGTCTTCATCACCTATTCGTTCGGCAACAAGGTGCGCCTCGATCCGCAGTTCTCTGCCGCCTACTCCGACATGAGCGCTATGCCTAAGGAGTTCAAGAACCGTTGGGTAGAGCCCGGCGACGAGCTGATCACCGATATTCCCACCATTGCCAGCCGTCGTCAGTATCGCGACATCCAGCAGTTGTCCTACGCTTACAATGCCTACAACTACTCTACAGCCCGTGTGGCCGATGGCGGCTTCATCCGTCTGAAGGACGTTTCGCTGACCTACGACCTCCCCCGTCAGTGGATTAGCAAGATTGGTCTGAGCACCTGTTCGCTGAAGCTCGACGCTACGAACCTCGTCCTGCTCTATTCCGACAAGAAGCTGAACGGTCAGGATCCTGAGTTCGTTAATTCCGGTGGTGTGGCAACGCCTATGCCTAAGCAGTTCACATTCACTGTTCGTCTGGGTATGTAATTTAAAAATAAGGAATAAGATTATGAAAAAATATATAGGATTATCGATTCTTGCCTTGGCCTTGGGCCTGACGTCCTGCTCTGACAGCTTTCTGGACAAGACCCCTGACGAGCGTGTCGAACTGACCAGCGTCGACGACGTGGTGATGCTGCTGGGTACTGCCTACTCAACAGCCAACTACGGATGGATTTGCGAGATTTCGAGCGACAACATCATTGATATCAACGCCCCCTACATGGCCACCCAGAACAATGGTGACGAGTTGGAGGTGCGTTTCAACCTGACGTCTTACAACCGTATGGACGACGAGGCCTACCGCTTCGAGCCCGTCCGTTCGTCAACCAGCAGCGACTCTCCTGCCGAGGTGTGGGAGAATACCTATCACGCCATTGCTGTGGCTAACCACGCCTTGGCGAAGTTGGACGAGCTGCGTGGACGTACCTCGCTGGACGACCCCAGCATCTCCAACCAGATGCGCTCGGCCTATGCTGAGGCTTATCTGACCCGTGCCTACAACCATTTCGTGCTGGTCAACGTCTTCTCGCAGGCTTATCGCGACGAGGAGCTGAGCCGCCAGGACGTCGGTGTGCCTTACAGCACCACTCCCGAGGACAAGGTGCTCGTCGACTATCAGCGTGGCAGTGTCACCGAGACCTATCAGAAGATTGAGGAAGACCTCTTGCTGGGTCTGAAATACCTTTCTGACGCTAACTACGAGAAACCCAAGTGGCACTTCAACCTGAAGGCTGCCCATGCCTTTGCTGCCCGCTTCTATCTCTACAAGCGCGAGTATAGTAAGGTCATCGAGCACGCCAACTTCGTGCTGGGCGACAATACGACGGCCGGACGTGCCTCACTGCCCGGACTGCTCTATCAGCTGGCAGGCTTCGACAATGCCACCAACTCCGTCGACTGCGCTGAGCTCTGGCAGGGTCCCGATCAGGCCAACAACCTGATGCTCGTGGCTACCCACTCCACGCAGTGGCGCCGCTCGGTGGGCTATCGCTATGCTACCGCCGGTAAGGCCCTGCGCGACATCTACTACCACCTGGGTCCCAACTGGAACTACTACTGCATGCGTATGGCTGCTGTGGCCGACAAGTTCTACTGGGACGGCAACTCCGACCACGGCTACATGAGCTCGCGTATTGCCGAGCGCTTCGAGTACTCCGACAAGGTGGCAGGCATCGGCTATGCCCACATCATCCGTCGCGAGTTCACCGCTTCCGAGCTGCTCCTGGAACGTGCCGAGGCCGAGCTGCTGGGCAACAACGATATCGACGGCTGCGTCGAGGACCTCATTGCCTACGAGGAGAGTCGTCAGAACTTCTCCGAGACCACCAAGGCCAGCTACATCAACGCCATGTACCCGCTGACCAAGGAGCGCATCGAGAAGTGGTACACCGCAGTTGACGCCGGCAACCACAGTAACACCTTTGCCGACTGGAACTTCACCCAGGAGGTGAGTCCCAAGTTCGTCATCAGCCCCGACGTGCTCGTTTATATGAACTGTATCAACGATATGCGCCGCTACGAGACAGCATGGACCGGTCTGCGCTTCTTCGACCTGAAGCGCTTCGGCATCCCCTACAGCCACGTCTATGGTCCCGAAGCCACGAAGTACGAGATTCATGCCCACGACAGCCGTCTGGCCATCGAGCTTCCTCAGGAAGTGCTGCTGGCTGGTCTTGAGTCGTCGCGTCCTCTGGAAAGCGCCCAGGGCGGAACCAGCAACTCTACTGCTTCCGACGGTGCACAATATGTTAGCAAATAATCAAGAAGGAGGTATAAAGATATGAAGAAACTGAATATCATTCTGTTGGCCCTTGTGGCTCTGACTACGCTGAACCTGTCGTCGTGTAAGGACGACGATCTGGGACCGTCCATCTTCGATACGAAGGAATATCCCCTCGACCGTAGTATCTACACCTTCCCGCTCGATACCTTTGTGAAGGTCAACTTCCTCGAGCCCTACAACATGCGTTATCTGTACAAATTGCAGGATATCGGTTCCGACATGGACTACAACCTGACGCCCTGCTCCTACGACCAGTGTGTCAATCTGGCCGTGCTGAACAAGTATTTGTGGTACGATGTCTATCGCGACATTGTGGGCGACGAGTTCCTCAAGACCTACAGCCCCCGCGTGATGCACATCATCGGCTCACCGGCCTACAACCCCACCAGCGGAACCATCAGACTGGGTACTGCCGAGGGCGGTCTGAAGATTACCCTTTACAATGCCGAGAGTCTTCGTCCCGACGACCTCGACAATCTGAACGAGTACTTCTTCAAGACCATGCACCACGAGTTCTCGCACATCCTGCACCAGACCATCAACTATCCCACCGACTTCAACCTTATCTCCACCCAGTTCTACAATACCGCTGGCTGGCAGGATACCCCCGACTCGGTGGCACTCGGACAGGGCTTTGTGTCGAACTACGCCTCGTCGCAGGCTCGTGAGGACTGGGTCGAGACCATTGCCAACTACATTGTCAAGGACTCCATCACCTGGGCCAACATGCTCGATGGCGCTACCCGCAGCTGGGAGCTCGCTACCGACGTCGACTACGACCACTGGCAGCGCATCAACGCCAAGTGTCTGCAGGGCAAGGCCCACCGCGACTCTGTGGGCTACTACTATAAGGACGGTACCACCAGCGGCGGCAAGGTCGTTACCTGCCAGGTGGTGCGTAAGTACATCCAGCGCAACGCCGACGGTTATGCCGTTCCCGATGCCAACGGAAACATCGTCTACCTGAGCATTGTCGACAAGAACAATGTCGAGACAGGCCGCGAAATCATCCTGAAGAAGCTCGAGATGTGCCGCGAGTGGCTCAAGACCAATTTCAACTACGACATCGACGCCGTGCGTTACGCCGTACAGCACAAGCAGTACATCTACGACGCCAACGACCACCTCGTGCTCGACGCCAAGGGCCGTCCCGTCAATGCGCTGACCTACGTCCGTCCCGACGGCACCACGCTCATGGATGAGCTGCGCCAGATGGTCGACCGCTACAAGTCACTCATGACCACCAAATAAGCGTGTAGTAAGCAAGTAAAAACAGAAAAAGACTATCAGAACAATATGAAGAAAATATTTTCAATATCCCTGCTCTTCTCTGTGACCGCCATGCTGTTCACAGGCTGTGTGTCGGAAGAGGACGATCTGTTCAGCACTTCTGCCGCTGAGCGACTCATGCAGTCGAAGAAGGTGTATACCGAACGTCTGGGCGGCACCACGTGGCTCATGGAGTTCTATCCCGTGAACACCGACGAGGCCCCCAAGGGTAACGGCTACCTCATCCTGAACCAGTTCAAGAAGGACGGTTCCGTCGTCCAGGCCATGCAGAACGACCTGAGCGACGGTAAGTATCTCACCGATACATCCCTCTGGGAGGTCATCTCCGACCAGGGCACCGTGCTCTCCTTCAACTCCTATAACAAGTGTATCCACACCTTCTCCGACCCCGGACTCTATCAGACCGGTCAGGGCTACGAGGGCGACTACGAGTTCGTCATCCTCAGCCTCGAGGAAGGCGCCAAATACGGCATGCTCAAGGGTAAGAAGCGCAGCACCTACAACCGTCTGACCCGTCTGCCCGACGATACCGATTTCAAGGCCTACCTGCAGGATGTCAACGACTTCACGTCTACGATGTTCTCTCAGGATGCCCCCAACGAACCGCTCATCAGCTTCGGAGGTCAGCGTTATGTGATTACCGGCAGCGAGTCGTGCATCATGGATTTCTATCCCGAGGGTGGCGACGAGATTTCTCAGACCGAGTCGCACGCTTTCCTCGTTTCCCAGCACGACGGCAATTATTATCTGCGTTTCCGCGAGCTCATCAAGCCCGACAGCGTCAGCGAGGAGGGTGCCATTCAGGAACTGGTCTACGACCCCGTCACCGACCGCTTCATCGACGAGACCAACCCCGACAAGTGGATTGCCAGCCGTTATACCGTCACCGAGTTCTTGAAACAGCAGCTCGAAGGCAACCACATCTATCGCGTCAATAGGAATGCCCCTGCCGGCGAACTCTCCGAAAAGATGCAGCAGGCGCTGAACGCCGCTCACGAGGGCATCCGCGCCGTCAACAAGAACTATGGCATCAACCAGATTTCGCTGCGCTACGATGCCGAGAATGGCTTCTGCTGGTTCTTTAAGTATCAGACTGGTAATGCTGCCAAGAACATCGAGTTCCTGTATTCCGGAGCCATCGAGGGCGACAAAGCCAGCTTCACTTACCTGAAGCCTGCCACATCCAATGCCGAGGCCATCATCAACCGTGTCGACGGCATCCGTTCACTCATGCAGCAGACGCTCTCCCAGCAGTTCGTCGTGACCCCCAACGTGACCTCCTTCAACTATAATAAGGTGAAGTTCACTTCGGTGACCGATCCCGACCTGTGGTTTATTGTCAATTATTAACTCATTAAATAACAAACTAATTATTTGAACGTATGAAAAAAGTTTTACTTTTGGCAGTTGCTATTTTAACTTCAACTGCTGTTTTTTCACAAAGTGGAAAGACTGCGATTGTTAGAGAAGATGCAAAAACCTTTAACAAAGTGTTCTCTCAGTCTGTAGTTGACAAAAGTCGTGTAGTTGCTGAATTAGGCTTTTCTTCGCTTAGAAGAGCTGATTCAGAGAATGAATCTCTAGATAGTATTTTTTTCCTTCCCCAAGAAGGTGTTTATTATGGTTATGGAACACTTAGTACTGGTGACCCCTATACATCTGTTATCGTGCCCTCTTTTGTTCCCTTTAAATTTGAAAATTATTGTACAAAGAAGGAAAATGCTACATGGCTCATAGGTGGTGAAAAAGTAGATCCTGATGAAAATGGAGATTTGGATTACTCAATGAGCAAAGGAAGATCACCCTATTCATTGTATTCTGCACCAACTTTGCAGGTTGGTGATAGTGTTTATTCGGTTGTTGGTTTTGTACAACCGATGGATTCTATGCTTTATCAACTCGGAAATGTTAACACTGAATATGTAACGAACTATTATTATACTAATGGTTCTTATTTCATGACAGAAGATATTTCATATGATTTTGATGGAGATGGAGTGAAAGAAGATTTCAAATGTAGTGGTATTCGTCAGTATTTTGAAAAACCGATAACACCTCTTTCTTTGCATGAGATAAGACTCCCACTTTACTCTTCAAAACTTGCTCCAGTTCCTAATGGTTTAAGCCTGAAAGCAATTATTCGTCGTGTGGTAGTAAACGAAGAAGGCAAATGGGAACGTAAAGATACATTAGCTGTTATGGAAGCAAAACCTGAAGATATTATTCAGGGTAATAGTGGAAAGAAATTGGGTACAAGTAATTACTATTATTTTAATGCCTATTTTGCATCTTACGTTGAAGATGAGTTTGGTACACAGACTGCTAATCCGGTCCTCATTGACGACATGTTCTGTATTGATATCCTTGGTTTTGATGGTAAGGATGTTGAAATTAATCTGTTTGCTGGTGATTTGGCAAATGATCCTGGTATATGGTCTGCAGGGCGTGAATTGCCTACCTATATTGTCTTAAATGACTTGAATGGTGAGCAATTTGAAAGAACGCTGAGCTATTATAATCGCTCTAAAGGTTATGGTATTGAAGCAGAAATCTTTTTGATAGGTGAAATGGATGGTATAAATATGTATTACAATACGCAAATAGCTCCTGTAGCTGGTGGTGCCAGTGTGTCTGATGGTGAAGGCGATGATGCTGGTAATCCTGTTTATCTGTTTACCACATTCCCTATGTTTATCCAAGAGGGAACTGATTATGCTTGGTCAGAAAACTATGACTTTGAGGGTATCCCTGAGTGGGCTGAGCTGAAGATTGATCCCACCTACTACGAAAATGAACAATATACCAATGTACGTGGTTTGCATATGGTGTGGTTTGAGTGCCAGCCTTTACCGGAAGGTGTAACAGGTCGTTATGCGACAGTTAAGGTTACGAGTGCCCGTGGTGCTCATGCTGAAGAAGATATTCTCCTCATTCAGGGCGACGCCACCATCACCGGTGTAAACGCCATGAAGTTCGATGCCAACGGTAAGTTCGTAGGTTCTACCTTCAACCTCGCCGGCCAGCGCGTCAACGACAACTTCAAGGGCCTCGTCATCAAGAACGGCCGTAAGTTCATGAACAAGTAATCAGGTTGTGGTTAAGTAATCCCCACATTACTGATACACCCTATTAACACAAAGAATCCGGGCAACTCTCATTGCTCGGATTCTTTCATTTCTCACTTCTCATTTCTCATTCCTCATTTCCGTTCTTAGAA
>CAMHUU010000061.1 GCA_946188395.1 uncultured Prevotellaceae bacterium
AACACATGAAGGGTGTGATGAACACGAAGTGGAATCCACGTACTCGTGAACTGACCGTCATCTACGATGCGAAAGTGACATCAGCCCGTCATATCATGCACTCAGTGGCATAAATGTTTGCCATACCATATATATCCAAGAAGTCCCGGCTTGCACGATTGCAGGTCGGGACTTCAACTTATGCGGTTAATCAATGTCTGTTACGAGACCTCAATGGCCTTGGTGACTTTCTCCTTCGGCTCGGTCTTCGGCATGGTGATGGTCAGGATGCCGTCCTCGACCTTGGCAGAGATCTGTTCTTTCACCACATCGTCGGGCAGTACGTAGTTCTGCTCGTAGTTCGAGTAGCTGAACTCGCGGCGCAGATAGTGATGGTGCTTGTCCTCATGCTTGTGTTCCTGCTTGTTCTCGATGGCGATGGTGAGGTTGCCCTCGTCATTGATGCCTACGCGGCAATATTCCTTCTTGATGCCAGGGGCTGCAAGCTCCATCGTGTAGGCCTTCTCACTCTCCTTGACATTGACTGCGGGTGCTGTACTGTTGGCACGAGGCATGAAATCAGTGTTAAAGAAATCATCAAACATCGTTGGGAACTCATCATTCTCTTCATAGCTCTTGGCGTGGCTATCCCCAACGTATTTTTCCGCCGGATGATACCGGCATGAAGGCCCAGAACTCAGCGATACATGCTATTCCTTCTTCAAGTAATCAAACAAATTGATTCTGCCTGTCTCGTTTTCAATATCAAGTTGCGGTACTTTCTCCACCATCCTTGTAACACCAGTATGCTTGTCAACATAAAAATGAACCGTTGCCCCCGTATAACTGCGGAACACCACTTCGTACGTAGAATCCGATTCCACCCCCATCTTCACATACATGATGGAGGGATTCTCCTGGGCAATACTCCAATCATACGTCTGATGGCAATAGTTGCTGACTCCCTCGTAAGCATTTTCTTCCGTAACTCTTCTGTCACCGCACGAGCAGCAGAACAGTATCATTAACAAGGAATAGACGACGATAAGCGGTTTCATATCTTTAGTTCTCCTAGATTCCGCAGCACTTTAGTTTAATAGCTTTTATAAGTTCCTGAGCAACAAAAAGTTCTTCGACGCGCGAAGCGGCAAAGCCGAGCGGCCCAGGATTTTGTCATGTCAGATTTTTCACTTACCTTAGTGCTGCAATTCAAGACAAGCAAAATCATCAATGACATGGCAAAAGTACAAATAAAATCTGAGAGAATCACTCCTTTTGGAGGAATTTTTCATGTGAGGGAGCTATTTTCCCGTTATATGGCTCCGATTATCGACAAAGTGCTGGGGCTATGATTTCAATACTGCTCCCAAACTGAACAGCCTGCTCGTCAAGACTCTGAATCACTATTTGTTGCGGATTTTAGGGAAAACTCTTGCATCTTAGCACATTTTTTTGTAATTTTGCCGCCCGAAAAGAAATCATTAACAGATAACATTAGCTACACAAGATGAAAAAGTTATTCACAATTCTGGCGCTCATGCTGCCTTCGCTGGGCTTTGCCCAGTGGCGTGTGGGTGTCAACGGTGGTGCTGACTACAATCACTTCATCATCGACAAACACTATCAGACGGACTATGTGTACGACGACCGCTGGGGTGTTACCCTCGGCGTCATGGGACAGTATGACGTCAACGACTGGTTAGGTATTCGCGCCGAGCTCGACTGGACGCAGAAGAATTACCGTCACCATCGGCAGGTGAACCAGCTGATGGACTACAAGTATGTCAACAACTACTTGCAGTTGCCCGTCATGGCTTCGTTCAGCTTCGGCGGACAGAAGTTGCGCGGCTTTTGCAACGCCGGCATCTATGGCGGCTACTGGCTCACCAGCGGTCGCGAGGGCTTTGAGTCCAACACGTTTACCGAAAGGGTCTATGAGTTCAGTGAGGACGTCAGTTTCAACAGCGAGCGCGACCAGCGCCTCGACTTCGGCTTTCTGGGCGGTCTCGGTCTTGAGTACCGTTTCGCCAAGCACTGGGCTGCTCAGGTCGAGCTGCGCTACTACTACAGTTGCGTGAGCCAGCAGAAAGACTATATGCACGTGAAAGACCCCCGCTACAACTCCACGCTGGCCCTGCAGGCCGGTTTCTGGTACTGTTTCTAAGCGGTCTTGACGCAACGATAATCGATAACGGATAATAGACAAAAGACAATGAAGAAGAACAAGATAATGATTTTGGGAGCCCTGCTCCTGACACTCGTGGCCACATCGTGCCATGAGGATGCCGACCCTATGGTGGCCTATGCTTTTAACGACAACCAGTCGTGGGCAGAGGCAAAAAGCAGCTATGCCGGCAAGTTCCGTGTGTTCTGGAAGGCTATGAACCAGAACTACACGCTGTGGGACTATGAGAAAGAGTGCGGACTGGACTGGGACGAGGTGTACGAGGAGTACCTGCCGAAGTTTGAGGCCCTTGACGAGCCCGGCACCGAGGTTAGCGACTCTGTGCTGGAAATACTGATGACCGAGATGGTGGCCCCGCTGCACGACGGTCACATGAGCGTCACGTTTACGAATCATCAGACCAAGAATAATGTCCGCGTGTCGCCGGGCTCTAAGCGTTTTGAGGAGCGCGACGACTATAGGGTGGCCCCAGGCTTCTCGCCCGACCTTAGAGCCTATTACATGAACAATCAGCTGAGACACTATCAGACGTACGACTGCACGGCTGTAGGCCAGCTCAGACGTGTTGCGCTGGAAAAGGGCCTCGGTCTGGACTGGGCCCGCACGCGCCTGAAAGAGCTGCAGAACCTATCCAGACTCACCGACGGAGAGCTCAAGGAAATGGTGGGCCTCAGCGGCCTGGTGGACGCATTAGAGACGCTGTTTAAAAAGGACATCACTAAGGCCATGGTTAACGAGTACAACACCATCGTCACGCAGTATGACTACCTGGACGTGCCTTTCCTGGAGCCCGTCAACACCGCGTTCGTCGACTACGGCATACGTATCCAGTATGCGCTGACCACCGACAACATTGCCTATCTGAACTTCAGCATGTTCGGCCTGTCGACTTATCTGTTAGACGCGTATTTCAACGAGATGTTCCCCAATGCCACAGCCCGCGAGAAAGAGATACGCGACCATGTGCAGGTTATATGGAACGCTTGGTTTGACAGCATCCAGAAGCTGCACAAGACTGGAAAGCTCAACGGTGTCATCATTGATGTGCGCAGCAATCCCGGCGGCATGATTAACGATGCGCGCTTCGTCTTTGGCGCACTTATGCCCGCCGGCGACCTGCAGTATGGCTGGGCGCGCTACAAGCGTGGCGTAGGCCGCTACGACTATACGCCGCTGATGCCCAAGATGAGCTTCACCATGCAGGATACCCACGAGATTATCGACGACAAGCCCATCGTCGTCATGGCCAACGGCTTCTCGGTGAGCATGTCCGAGATGACATCGCTCAGCGCCAAGGTGACCAAGAACGCCACACTCATCGGCAAGCGTACCTATGGCGGACTGTGCGCCCTGAACGACAACAGCAATTTCTCTGACTACTACGCCGGCCACATCGGCGTGAGCGGCGAGACTCCCGTCTATGTCTATCTGCCCACCGAGTGCATCTTCGACATCGACAAGAAGCCCCTCGACGGCATTGGCGTGACCCCCGACATCGAGGTCGATTTCAACGAGGAGCAGTTTAAGGCCACGGGCAATGACAGCCAGTTTGACCGTGCCCTGGAATTTATTCGCACGGGCAAGTAGTATATAACACCGAACACACAGATAAAAGAAACGACAGTTATGAAACACATCAAGATACAACACCTGCTGGGAGCAGTGGCCATGACGGCACTGCTGCTCACCGGCTGTGCGAAGGACAACAGCTTGACGGACATTACGCCCGTAAAAGAGCAGTCAAAGGACGATAGCAACGAGATTATCCAGGCCCTTAGCGCCATTGAGGGCATCACTGACGCAAAGCTGCAATACACCGACGACGAAAAGGACAGCATCTATTTCTTCTACTTTGAACAGCCCATCGACCATCACCACCCCGAGTACGGCACCTTCAAGCAGCAAGTGTCGATGAAGTTCCTGGACTATGACAAGGATGTCGTGCTCTACACCCACGGCTATGACATGCCCTCCACGGCCGAAAAGTTTACCGATGTCGACCTGCGCGAGCACCTCAAGGCCAACATGGTCAAGGTGGAGCACCGCTACTTTGGACTATCCCTGCCCGGAGCCATGGGCGACCTGGACTACACCTTCTTGGACGCTGAACAGCAGTCGCACGACCTGCACAACATTGTGCAGGCGCTCAAGCAGCATTTCTTCAAGACTGGCAAGTGGGTCAGCACCGGCACCAGCAAGGACGGTATCACCAGTGCCCTCTATGCTTACTATAGCGACTTGAACGGCTGGAAAGACATTGATGTCTTTGTGCCCTTCTGCGCTCCCTTCATGCCCGGCACCACCGAGAACGGGGTCTTCAGCTGCATGGACTCCAGCACCGGCATATACCTGACTCAGGTGTGCGGTTCCGGCTATCCGGAAGGCTCGGACGAGGCCGTAGCCGCCATGCGCATCAAGCAGCTATACAACGCAATCTGCACCAATCAGGTGGTGCGCAATGCCTGTATCAAGGCCGTCTGTCTTGTCTATCCCGAAGGCTACAGGAAGATACTTGAACAGTATAACAACTACAGCGACAACAGCACGGGCAACCTGACCAAGGACCTCACGGCGCTGGTCTACAATTATATTTCTGACAGGTTCTTCAATTTCTTCTCGTATGTGCCGTTCTCCGACTGGGCCACGCTGGTGCCTGACCCTGTGAAGGCTGCCACCGACGAGGATGAGCTGGAAGACTTGACCAACTTCATCAGCTTGAGCACCGACGAGCTCGCGGACTCCATATCCAACTTGTTTAAGGATAAGAAAAAACAGGCAATCACAAGGAGCGGCAATACCAGCAATGAGCGCTTATGGGAATATCTCAAAGAGCTGCGCAAGGAGTCGACGATGCCCTACGAGATTCATGCCTTCAAGGAGCTGGGCTATGCCGACTTGGACTATTCGTTGGCCGACGGCACTTACCTGACTGCCCAGCAGATAAAGAGTGTCAATTTCATCTTATGCCCGCAGTACAAGTACCAGTCGCTCTATCCGCAGGACAAGGGCAAGCTGATGCGCAGCTTCCGCCAGTGGGTATATACGGAGAACACGCAGCCCATCATCTTCGTCTATGCCAAGAACGACCCTTGGACGGGTGCACGTCCGGACGATGCGGCCATCCAGCAGAACCCTATGACGAAAATGATTATCGACCCTATCGCCACGCACAACCACAGCTTCTTAGACCGTGAGTCCTACACCGAGGTCTCGAAGCAGGCCATTATCAGTGCACTGAACACCTATCTGGGAACAGCAGCCAAGTGACAGTAAGGTGAAAGCAAAAAGAAGGAGGACATCCACAGCGGGTGTCCTTCTTTTTTTCTTGTACGTCTTGTTTAGTTTGTTTTACAGCTCAAAGCCCAGGTTTTGGAGCCACTGGAAGAGCTGGTTACGCTCAGCATCCATAGATTTTTCTTTTTCATTTTTAATAGTTTATATATACGGTGGCAAAGGTAATGTTTTATTTGAAACGGCCAAATCAGATACTCACAAATTAGCGGCTTGTTTTATTGATGGGTAGGGTGTGTTAATCATCCAAAATAATTTTGCCATGTCTGCATTATTTCGTAGTTTTGCACTGCTTTTACACAATTTATAAAGACGATGAAAACAATGTTTAGAATGATGAGCCGGTTGATGGCTGTCGCAGTATGCTGCATGATGTTGCTGACGGCTTGTGTTGAGGATGACAATTCTTCCAATTCTCCAGTTCCTGAGCCGCAAACGGCAGAGAAGAATTACGTGGAGCGGTGGGTGCCCGTAGTAGACCCGAAGGGCGAGGCGCAAGGTACGGTCATGCTGCGCTTCTACGACGACATGCCGAGTGTGGCCTACATCAACGTCAGCCACTTCCAGACCATGATGTATCCGGGCACGGCCATCCAGACGCAGGCTCTGGGCGAGGGGCGCTACCAACTGACCAGCCCTTGCGGTACGGCTGTCGTCAATACGGACAAGGACACCTTCGATAGCGACGACTACGAGGCCTTCACCAACATGATGGACATGGTGCAGCCGGGCATGCCCAACGTCAGCCTCGACGGACTGCCACTGGTGCGCTGGAAATCGATGGAGGCTACCCCGCAGAAGGTACACCTCACGCTCGACTACGGTAAGTTTGGCATCGACATCAGGGTTGACGGCAACGACGTCTACTTCCCGCTGGCCACGATAGCCGACCTCTATACCGACATCTACATGCATACAGCCGACTATAACGGACAGCAGGTGATGGTGGCGCCGATGGGAGCGGAGGAACTGGAAGACGGCTACCCCAAATTCTTCATCGCACCCATTCTGAAGGAGACGCGCACGAAAGACATGGCCACTTTTGCCTACAACAACCTGTGCTTCACGCTGACGAACTTCTTCGGATACCCCGGGCGCACACTGCTTGAGAAAAAAGGTCTGAAGGAGAAAGGACTCGACAAGGCGCTGAAGGACTATGGCCAGGCAGGCGAGATGACGCGCCAACTGCTGCTCTCCACCAATATGTATGAGTATATCGGCGGTACCAATACGCTGGGCTGTCTGCTCAATGACGGCGGACACACCGATACTGGCATTGGCCACACCAGCCAAATGGACTCATCGACGGACTTCTACAAGACGATGGGAAACACCGTCAAGGCTAAACTCGAGGAGTTCTACGGCTACTGTCCCGAATATGCCGCTTTGAGAAAGGTGGACGAGGACATCGAAGCACTAAGCAGTAAACTCATCGAAGCCCGCATTGCGAAGATAGGCAGGGGTGTCACTTACTACAAGGAGGGCAACACGGCCTACTGTCTGTTCAACGCCTTCGATTGCGACTTCGCGGCATGGCGCAAATTCTACAAGGGAGAAGGTCCCAAGCCTACCGTCGAGAACCATCCCAACGACTGGCTCGCCGTACTGCTCGACGCACTGGAGAAGGCAGAGAAAGACCCTGAGGTCAAGAACTTCGTACTTGACATCTCCACCAATGGCGGCGGCTCGGAGGACATTGTGATGGTCATCACCTCGCTGATGTGCAACAAGGCCGAGGCTTACAATGAGAACTCGCTGCTCGGAATGAAGCAGAAGATATACTATGAGGTGGACCGCAATCTGGACGGCAAGTTCGACGAGAAGGACGCCGAGGTGAAGTACGACCTCAACTTCGCCCTGCTCGTCAGTGCCTGCAGTTTCTCGTGCGGCAACATGCTGCCCGCACTGATGAAGGACTTCGGCATCCCCCTGATCGGCCAGAAGACAGGCGGAGGGGCCTGCTGCGTGCTCTATAACCCGTCGGCCGACGGATACGCCTACCGCTATTCGTCACACCGCAGCCGACTCATGAATCAGAAAGGCGAGAACGTCGACCCGGGAGTGGAGCCTGACCTGAAGTTAGAGACGCCTGAGGAGTTCTTCGACTTCCAGAAGATAACGCAATTCATTGAGAGGTTTTATAGCAGCAAATAGCTTGTAGCGACACAAAATAATCCAGCACACACGGGACGCCCCGTGTGTGCTGGATTTGTCATTTTAAATGTTTTGCTGTTTTATAAAAGAGTGATTTTTGCGCTGCGTGCCCTTCTAAAAAAAGTGAGTTCGACGTAAGGCTTAGGCAATAAGTCTGCCTCTGTCTATGATTTCTAAATTCATGGCAGGTTTCTTTGGTAGCAGGTTGTATGCAATAAGCCCTGCGAACAGGTTGGTGGCAAAGTTCTCGATGGAGCGGTGTCTGGGTATGTCGTCAACAAACAGCATCTCAAAGAGGTCCTGACTGATGTATCCCCTGTCGGCAAAGAGTTTTCCGAAGAGTCTCTCCGTAAAACGACTATCCTTCAGCGGTGCCCTGTCATCCACATTGCCCGGCGTAAGTTGCCATTGTATGGGGAAATTCCTTGCGCATATGCTGGCAGACGTAGCAGAGGTAGAAGGACTTGAGGTCGCGGAAATGCATGGTGTGGAACAGCACCAGTATCGTCATCACCTCGCTGTCGGAAAGGCGGCATGGACGGTTGCGACACCGGCTAAATCTTGATGCGCGAAAAGGGCTCGCGGCGGGCAAGCCAGGCGGAGACCACCAGTATGGCAAGACCTACAAGCACCAGGAGGATATCGCTTGGATAAAGGTCGAACACACCGTCCATGATGCCGCCAACAAGATAGCACAGCATGTTGAGGGCTGTGCTGCCCATGTCTATGGAGCGCACGAAGGTGCCGAAAACTGACAGTGCCAGACCCACGAGCAGGATGACAGTCGGCGAGGCCTTCATCCAGCGCAGCAGGGCGAAGAGCATGAATGCGATGCCCGCAAAAGGCAGGATGTCGAAGAGGTTGATTTCCTCAACGAACCAGTCATAGTGCTGTTCGCCATAGCCAGCCTTCCACAGCAGCAGCTGTGGCAGACAGCGTACGGCATTGAGCAGATAGCCTGCCACGAAGAGCTTGATGCCGCGCAGAAACATCGTGCGTCCGTCTGTGCGGCGGCTGTAGGCCACGCCTACGCCCATGGCAAACATGAAGACGGGAGCAGCAAGCACACCGCCGTAGATGTTGTTCAGGCGATACTGGAATCCTTGTTCCAGACCGTCTTCGTCCCAGATATAGATAAAGGTGTGAACGAGCACCATCCCTACGATGGCTACAAACTTAGCGAAGTCGAACGACCACTGGCGGCCGGTGTTGACCTCTTCTTTACTATACAATCCTGCAAACATATCCTAAAATGCTTTAAGTGTGAAACCTGCTACGAAATACATGCCTTGACTGGCGGGGTTGGCAATGAGTTGTGCGAACAGCGGCAGTGAGAAAGAGTCGGTAATCTTGATGTCCTTGGTGGCACACAGTGAGAGATTGGTCACGCTGAAGCCATTGGTGGAGTAGTAGTCGGAAGCCCAGGGCACCAGACCTGCCGTGGCTTCCCAGTTGCAGGTGGCGAGACGGAACGGAGCCTGTAGCTGGAAGTAGGAGCTGTACGTGCGCTTGTCGTTGCTCTCTTGATAGTCGTTGCCAGCAAAGAAGGTCTGCCAGGAGGCAGCCACTGGGCCAAAGTCGTAGCTGACGAATCCCTCGAAGGCATGGCCCGTACCGTCTTTCTTAAAATAGAAGAAGCGTTTGTCGTGCTCGTCAGTCCAATAGTTTGTATAACAGTTGCTTTTGTTTTCTATTTCTGGAGACCAAAGTCGGCTTGTTGGGCTTCTACCTCCTGAAGCATCTTGGCTTTCTCCGCATCAGAGAGGGTGGACGACTGTTGGGTCGTTTGGCTGCTGTGGGTGTTGCGGGCTTGCAGGGTCTCCTTAGCGTCGAAACACATGGGCAGGTTGTAGGGGATGCTCTCTATCTCCAACTCGGCAGGGGTGGGGGCATGGGTGCCGGGGAACTGCACTTCTGCCTTAATCTTAATCTTGCCGGCCTGACGGGTAGAACGGACTTCTCGGCTTGGGTGAGCAGGTCCTCGACCCAGCTGATGTTTACGCCATTGTCGCCTAACTCGATAAAGGAATGTGCCTGGAAGGGGGCCATGCCTCGTTGGCCATGATGAAGGTGAGGAAGCGGTCGCCCAGGGCTGCGGGGCTGAGGATATTTCTGTGTGAGCATGTGGTGCTATCGGTCGTCGTCCATCTCGTTACTAAGGATAAACTTATCCGTACTATCCAGACTCGTCACTTGCAGTAGCGAGTGCTGCTTTATCCCGATGATTTCCATCTGGGGTCGTAAATATCTCTTCTTGCTCTTCATCGCTTGTTACTTTCTTACCACTACACCTTTATATATATATAAGCCGTGCCTGGCGGGTTCACCGCTCAGCCGACGGCCATCGAGGGTATACCAGTAGTCATCTCCCGACTCCAAGTGGCAGATTAGGGTGCTGATGCCGGTAGTATCGTTCGTATCGCCGAAGTCAATCACGCTAACGGCTCGGACACCGGCACCAGCATCAGCGGGCACCTCAAAATGTGCATGGAAACGCTTCAGCGTGCGTTCCGTCTTGGCGTAGCCGACCTTGTTGCCAGAGCCGATGTATAGAATGTCGTTAATATTGTCGGCAGTGATGGCGAAGGGTGCGAACTGCCCCACGAACTTCACTTTGCTGTCGCTGGTGGTGATGGTCTTTGCATTATTCTGCTCGCTGATGGTGACGCCTTTGAACACGGGCTTCTCAATGTTCTCGCCTGTCGCCTCCCATTTGACAATAATGGGCGTGCCTGCACTGATGGTCTCGTAGGCATCCGTCGTAAACCTGAGGGTCAGCTTACCGCCAGACAAATTCGTGTTGTATTCATCGAGTTGCTTGATGGAAGCATCAGCCAGCGGGGAGCCGCTGACCGTCACGTCGAAGGGCAGACAGAGCGTGTTCCAGTTTCCGTCCTTATAGAGTGTAAGGCCGCTGAGGGTGACGTCGCCATAGTAGCCACTATAGGTGGTCAGGTCGGTGGCATCGCTGACCTCATCGCTCAGCGACATGCGGGCCGTGAAATAGCCGTTTTTAGGGGTGGCCATGTCGCCGGTCATGGAATAACTGCTATACGCTACCGCTCCTTTCAGTTTAAAACAATCGCCGAACATACTGATGGCGCTTCCAATGCTCCACGTCTTGTTGCAATAAATGGTGGTCAGCTCCTCGCAAGCAATGAACATACTTTGCGCAGAGGTCACACTGCTTACATCGAAGGTGTTGACATCAATCGTAACAAGGCTGATGCAGTTTTCAAACATATAGTCCATGTCGGTCACCTTGCTGGTGTCAAGGTTGGAGAGGCCGGTGATGGTGGCAAGTTTCGCAAAACCTTTGAACCAACCGAGGCAGCATTTGGGCTTAAAGTTTTTGAATGCTTCCGTGAATACCACTGTCGTGGCGTTGCTCTTCACGTCATCCTTCTGCCAACCTAAAGATGTGGACTCTGTGTAAGTGTCCGTCGGCACCGGAAAGACACTCGTGTAAGCCTGTCCGCTATAGGTGCCGCCAGTGATCTCCCCGCAATAGTCGAAGTAGAGCGTATGATTACTGCTGCACCAGATGGCCTGGGCTATATTATCTGCCGCTCTTGCCCCCATCGCGGCCAGGAGCAAGAACGGCAGGATTAGGAGAAGTTTCTTCATTTCCACGATAACTTTTGAATCATGCGGACAGAATGATAGTGGTTGCCGTTTGACGAGGGGTGCGACTCCACGGCGACATTGCTCGACTCTCTGTAGAATTTAAAATAGTAGAGGCTGGAATAGTCCACGTCGTAACTGCTCTTGGGCTTTTTCTTGCAAGCCCAGAAATGGGTGTTGACGCCTTTTTCCTGCACTTTGTCGTCGAGCATCCATCCCGACCATTTAGCGTTGAAGCCAACCTTGCCGCCTTCGGCCAATTCAATGGCTGGGCGCTGCACATTTCTGTTCTCCAGTTCCTTCTGCAGTTGGTGGAAGGTGCTGTCGCTGGGTATGGTCCACCCGACAGGCCAACTCCTCCGGTTGTATTCCTCAGTCATGAATTTGCTGTTGTAGTACACCTGATTGTCACTACTCCTCTTCGTGACCCCGTCCATCTCAAAACTCAAGTCCTCACGGGTCCAGATGTTGTTGAAGATTTTCACCAGGGGATACTTATGTACGTAGTCAGTCTCACCCTTGTCTGACAGTCCCTTCGCTTCCATGAAGGCCCCCTTCGAGGTCACTTCCCTGGCCAATCCTGATTTGATGGTCGCCTCGTCGATATCCATGTGCAGGAAACTGCATCCTAAGATGTAGAGTTCATCCTTGGCCCCGGTATTCTTCTCGCGAGCCATCGGTAAGAAGGTAGGCTCGGTGTGTGCAGAGTCCCAGTATACGCGCTGCGGATACCTACTGTCACTGCCGATAAAGTAGCCCAGGTTCAGTTTGGGCTGGTTGTTCACCACGGGGTAGAGTACGATGGAGCGCTTGCTGGCATTCAACTGCGGTATGAACTCCTGGCAAGCAATGGCCACGACGTCGCCATCGATTTCCAGATTCTTAATCAGTGTGCCACTGGCCTCGTCAGCCGCGGTGAAGAGGCTTTTCACGCTTTTGATATGTGCCATGACCCCCTCGCGGAAGTCGTACATTTTAGCCATATCGCGCTCGTAGTCGCCATTCTGGATGTAGTTTTGTATCTGGGTTTTACGCTCATTATTGTTTGTCAGCATCCAGATGGGGATGGTCTTCACGATCTCCACCACCCCCGTGTTCTTGTAGTTATCCTGGCCCAATGTCTTTTTCCAGTTAGCGAAAGTGGTCTCGTCTTGTTTGACGACAAGATCCGACACGGCCTCCGGTGTACCGCCAATGACCGAGATTACTGTGCTGATATAGTCCTTATTGGTCTCGTACGACTTCTTGAACTTTTCATCCACGCTGACTTTTGCGCTGAAAGAGAACTTGCTGAAACTGGCCTGTGCAAATGCGGTCAGGTCGTACTGTCCGCTCACCTTGCTCAGGTCCACTGTATTGGCATAGCGCATACGTCCCCCCAGTCTGGCACTCATTATCAGGTGGGTGCCAAAACTGTTCACCAGGTGGAAGAGTCCCTCTCTGCCCTGATAAGTTGGCGCTTCGCCCTCGACAGCGTTTCTGAACCACTTGGTGCGACACTTCTTGAGTTGTTCTATCTCGGCTTCCAGTTCGACGGTGGTCATTGCGACATCTACCACGGTCAGGGCATACTCGGTGGAGGTGCTTATGTTCTTGCTGGCCGAGAATGCAGCCTTGACCTCGCCCTTGAAACCAAAGGCTCCGCCGCTGACGTCAGCTTTGGAGGTGAACTGGTTAGCCACCTCCATCTGGCTGTGTCCCGTATAGGTCTCAAAGTGTATATTGCCATCCACGCCATTGATGGCTGTCAATTTCCTTTTTTTAATGCTGTCCGGGTCTATAATCGGCGAACTGGAAATAGCCTTCGAGTGGTCGAGAATGAAGTTGTAGCCGTAGCCCACGCCGTAGATGCGGTCACTTACATCCAGGGTCGATGCCCCGCCATGCTCCATGAAGTTCCACTCGTCGAATGTCTTGGCCATCGCCTCGTCACCCTTTTCGAAGGTCAGGCTCTCGTTGTTGATGCCGTTGCCCGTCAGCACGCCGTTTTTGAGATAGACGGTCTGGTCACCATGCGCAACCGCATTCTCATCGTAATCGAAACGGATGCTCACCTTGCCGTTGCCGTCCACCGTGTAGGTGAACCGACCATTGACGCTGCCTCCGTCGAGATTGATGGGGACCGACGGTTCGGGATTATCGGTACCCATATAGTATCTGGTCCACAAGCCAGAGTTCGTCTCGGCATTGAACCTGTAAGAGTCGATCACATACTCGTAAGTGTACTCTTTGACATTCCCATCATTGACCAATATCCCCTTTTTGACACCTGTGGCTTCGTATTCAGCATACCACACGCCGTCCAGTTGTTGGCTGACGGTGCCGGCCGACGCGCTGTTATCATCATTGCTGCACGCTGTCAGTGCAAAGGTGCAGCCAATCATCATGATGGCAGTTGCCATCCACATCATCTTCTTTTTCATACATTTCATCTCTTTCATTTTTTTTAATTGTCCTTATCTAGTTCATATTCTTGCATCATAGATCGAAGCCGAGACCTATGAGCCACTGGAAGAGCTGGTTACGCTCAGAGGCGTTCCATGTGTCGATGGCATCGTTGTGAGTGCCGTTCTCAATATAGAGAATCTGGCAGTTCTTGCCTAACTTGTCGTCAGGAATACGGTTGCCGGTCCAGGGGTCCTGCATGCCATAGACGAACATCATGTTGCAACTGGACAGCTTGATGCCGTCGAGGACTTTGCGGATATAGCTGCCGTTGTCGTAATTGAAGCCAAGGCTGGCAGGGCTTTTCTTCGAAGTGAGGTATGATTTCTCATTGTCAGTCAGCAGGTCGTCTACCCAGCCTAACGTAACTGCAACCGCTCCTAACTCGATGCAAGTATGTGCCTGGAACGGATCCAGACGCACCTTCTCCACTCCTGATGCACGGTTCAAGCCTCTTGGCGTGTTGTTGAAGATGGTCGAGTCAGGCTCCAAGTCGTCCACATAGTCCAGTCGGCGCTGGTAGTCGATATCTGTATCACCCGCATACCTTGTCCTGTCATTAGACAAAATAAAGGTCAGGAACTTGTCGGCACCGTCGCCTTCCTTGGGCACCAGGGGCTCCCAGAGGCTATAGTGTACGTACGACATCCTCTTCCAGTGTGAATCGAACAGTATTGACAATAATGACATACGCACTGCGTCATCATCATAGGAGTTATAATAGGGGAATTCCTTCTTGTAGAGTTTCACCGTTTCCAGCTGCAAGGTCTTGTTGCCACAGTATGCGCGGAAGGCTGCCTTCACTTTCTCAAGGCGGCTGCCCAGGGCATCGGCACTCTGGATATAGTTGTAGGAACCCGGCTCATCCTGGTTAAGCATGAAGGGTGCACAGAAGGGCACGTAGGCATCCATCTCGCCCGGATATTCGTAAGCATAGTAGGAGGCGGTCATACCAGGCTTGCTGACGCCGGTGGCGAGCCACTTGCCCTGTCCGACGATGCCGCTCTGCTTGATGGCGGTGACGATGGTGTGAAGGTCGGCAGAATTCTGCTTGGCGGTCAGGTAGTTCCACTTGTTGGTGAATCCCTCAGGCAGCGACCATCCGAAATAGCGGTGCTCCACCTGCAGGCAGTTGGCGTTGAGTACGTCTACCAGTGTCGGCTCGAAGATACTGTCCAGACGGTTCCGGTAGCCATCGGCACTGCCTAAGGCATAGCCCTCGGTCAGCAGCACGGTGGGACGGTCCTTGCCAGCCACGGTGAGCACGCACTGCTGCTTGAACCAGCCCTTCGAGGGATCGTTGTGGTCGATGTACTGCTTGTAGTTGAAGAAGTACGCCGTCCTGTCGACGAACTGTTCTGTGTACATATTATACGAGTGTACCATCGTGAAAGGCTTCACGTCGGTCACCTTGTCGATCGCCTTCAGGGCGTTGACGATGTTCTGGTCAA
>CAMHUU010000062.1 GCA_946188395.1 uncultured Prevotellaceae bacterium
CCCGCGACCCTCGGCTTGGGAAGCCAATGCTCTACCAACTGAGCTAATTCCGCCTGGACGAAAAAGGAGTCAGAACAAAGCTGTTACTGACTCCAGGAAAGTGAGCCGATAGCCGGACTCGAACCGGCGACCCACGCATTACGAATGCGTTGCTCTACCAACTGAGCCATATCGGCAGCCTTTCAAAGATCTCTCTTGCTTTTTCCAAAGCGGGTGCAAAATTACTATTTTTTTCTGTAACGGCAAAATATTTTGCCATGAAAGTTTTGCTTTGCTAAAATATTTTGGTTTTAAAGCTTGTCTTTGAGGTATTTTCCCGTGATGCTTTGCGGGCAGGCGGCAATCTGTTCGGGTGTTCCGCAGGCTACGAGCTGTCCGCCGCGGTCGCCACCATCGGGGCCGATGTCGATGATGTGGTCGGCGCACTTGATGATTTCCAGGTTGTGCTCGATGATGAGGATGGTGTGACCGCGCTCGATGAGTGCGTCGAAGGCATGGAGCAGTCGCTGGATGTCGTGGAAGTGCAGTCCGGTGGTGGGCTCGTCGAAGATGAAGAGGGTGGGTTCCTGCTTTTCCTGTCCGATGAAGTAGGCCAGCTTGACGCGCTGGTTCTCGCCGCCTGAGAGTGTGCTGGAGTTCTGGCCGAGCTTGATGTAGCCCAGTCCGACGTCGGAGAGCGTGCGCAGGCGGTTGACGATGGTTTTCTCCTGGTGTTCGCCAAAGAACTGGATGGCCTCGTCGATGGTCATGTTGAGCACGTCGTCGATGTTCTTGCCGTGGAAGCGGACATCGAGGATGTCGTGCTTGAAGCGGTGGCCGTGGCAGGCTTCGCACTCGAGGACGAGGTCGGCCATGAACTGCATCTCGACGGTGATGACGCCGGCACCCTTACACTCGTCGCAGCGTCCGCCGTCGGCATTGAACGAGAAATACTGTGGCGTGAAGTGCATCTGCTTGGCCAGCGGCTGGTCGGCATAGAGGTCGCGGATGGCGTCGTAGGCCTTGACATAGGTGGCTGGATTCGAGCGGGTGGACTTGCCGATGGGGTTCTGGTCGACGAATTCGACGTGCTTGACGGAGAGGTAGTCGCCGTCGAGTCCCATGTATTCGCCCGGTGCGTCGCAGACATCGCCCAGATGGCGCTTGAGGGCGGGGTAGAGGATGCCCTTGACGAGCGACGACTTGCCGGAGCCGCTGACGCCGGTGACGACGGTCATGACGTTCAGCGGGAAGTCGACGTCGATGCCCTGCAGATTGTTCATGCGGGCTCCGCGGACGGTAATCTTGTTGTTCCAGGGCCGCCGGCTGGTGGGCACGGGGATGTGGTCCTGGTGGGAAAGGTAGCGGAGCGTGTAGCTGTTTGGGAAATGAGAAATGAGAGATGAGAAATGAGAAATGGTATCATTGTCAGAAGGGAGAGTGCCTTCAAAGACGATTTCGCCACCGAGGCGGCCGGCATCGGGGCCCACATCGATGAGGTAGTCGGCAGCGCGCATGATTTCCTCGTCATGCTCGACAATGACGACGGTGTTGCCCAGGTCGCGCAGTTGTTTTAACACGCCGATGAGCCGGTCGGTGTCGCGTGAATGCAGTCCGATGCTGGGCTCGTCGAGGATATAGAGCGAACCGACCAGCGACGAGCCTAACGAGGTGGTGAGGTTGATGCGCTGGCTCTCGCCGCCGGACAGCGTGTTCGACATGCGGTTGAGCGTCAGGTATCCCAGTCCGACGTCGAGCAGGAACTGCAGGCGCGAATTTATCTCGGTAAGCAGTCGGCGGCCAATCTGCTGTTCCTGTTCTGTCAGCTCCAGCTGGTCGAACCATTGTTTCAGGCGGATGATGGGCATCTCGACCAGGTCGGTGATGCTGCGTCCGCCAATCTTGACGTAATCGGCTTCGGGTTTCAGTCGCGTGCCGTGACACTTGGGACAGGTGGTCTTGCCGCGATAGCGGGCCAGCATGACGCGGTATTGAATCTTGTACTGGTTCTCGCGCAGCATGTCGAAGAAATGGTCGATGGACACGCGGTCGGTCTTGTCGCGATGCTTGTCGGAGGGCAGCCCGTGCCACAACATGTCTTTCTGCTTCTGCGTCAGGTTATAGTAGGGTTCGAAGATGGGAAAGTCGTCGTGAGCAGCACGCCGGCAGAACTCATCCTGCCACATCTTCATCTTCTCGCCATGCCAGGGCTGCACACAACCGTCGTAGACGGACAGCGTGGTGTTAGGAATGACCAGGTGCTCGTCGATGCCGATAATCTTGCCAAAGCCCTGACACTCGGGACAGGCTCCCGCGGGGGAGTTGAACGAGAACATCTGGTCGCTGGGCTCTTCGAACGTCATGCCGTCGGCCTCGAAACGTTGCGAGAAGTCGTAGGTGAGTCCCGACGGGCTGACCATGAGGCGCAGCTCGCCATGACCTTCGTAGAAGGCCGTCTCGGCGGAGTCGACCAGGCGCGATATGGAGTCCTTGCTGTCGTCGACGGACAGGCGGTCGATGACTAAATATAGTTGAGAGTTTAGAGTTGAGAGTTGAGAGCTGTCGGCGAGCCAGTCGTCGATGCGGACGATGTTGCCGTCGATGGCCATGCGGACATAGCCGTTCTGGACGAACATCTGCAGTTGGCGCTCCAGGGTGCGTCCCTCGACGGGATGGATGGGTGCCATGACGACGAACTTGGTGCCGGGCTGGAACTGCTGCACACACTGGATGATGTCCTCGGTGGAGTGTTTCTTCACCTCCTGTCCGCTGATGGGCGAATAGGTGTGGCCGATGCGGGCGAAGAGCAGGCGCAGGTACTCGTAGATCTCGGTCGTGGTGCCCACGGTGCTTCGCGGATTGCGCGAGATGACTTTCTGCTCGATGGCGATGGCAGGCGGAATGCCGCGAATGTAGTCGCACTCGGGCTTGTTCATACGACCCAGAAACTGGCGGGCATACGACGAGAGGCTCTCGACGTAGCGGCGCTGTCCCTCGGCATACAGCGTGTCGAACGCCAGCGACGACTTGCCCGAGCCCGAAACGCCGGCCACGACGACTAGCTGGTTGCGGGGAATGCGGACATTGACGTTCTTCAGGTTGTTGACCCTGGCTCCTTTAATCTCGATGTAGTCACTCATGTGCGTACCAATTATAATAGTTCAAGACTGCAAAAGTAAGAAAAAAAAGCGAGCCGACCAAATAGTCAGCTCACTTTCTTGGGATTTATTCGTGTGAGATTACAGAATAGTCTTTACGGCTTCGAGCATGCCCTTGTCCTGAATGAGGTCGAGGAACATCTTCACCATAGCATTCAGACCAGCCACCTTGTTCAGGTCCTCAGCCCAGATGAACTCAGCACCGAGTACACCGTCGGCCACCTTCTGAGTGTCGCCGGTAGCCCAGAGTTCCTTCAGCAGACCCATGATCTTCTCGTCGTCGTTGGGGATGATCTCAACGCCGTCGGCACGCTTGCCACCCTTGTAGTAGGTGATGATAGCAGCCAGACCGAATACGAGGCCCTTAGGCAGCTCGCCCTTGCGCTCCAAGTATGTCTTCACGCCGGGCAGGTCGCGAGCCTGGAACTTGGGGAATGAGTTGAGCATGATTGAGGTTACCTGGTGGTCGACGAACGGGTTGTCGAAGCGCTCGAGCACGTCACCGGCAAACTTCTCCAGTTCCTCCATCGGCAGGTCGAGGGTCTGCATCAGCTCCTCGAACTGTACCTTGTGGATGTACTTCGAGATGACCTCGTGGTTGCAGGCATCACGAACGATGTTGACACCGCTCAGGAATGCCACGGGCGACAGCACGGTGTGCGGGCCGTTCAGCAGGGTCACCTTACGCTTGTGGTAGGGCTCCTCAGAGGGAACAAACAGCACGTGCAGACCAGCCTTGTCGGCGGGGAACTCGGCAGCAATCTCCTTCGGAGCCTCGATGACCCAGAGGTGGAAGTTCTCGGCCTGTACGACGAGGTTGTCGCGATAGCCGACCTTCTCCTGAATCTCGGCAATCTCCTTGCGGGGGAAGCCAGGAACGATACGGTCTACGAGGGTAGCGTAAACACCGCACGACTCGTCGAACCACTTCTTGAAGTCGGCGGGCAGCTGCCACAGCTCGATGTACTTGTTGATGCAATCCTTCAGCACGTGGCCGTTGAGGAAGATGAGCTCGCAGGGGAAGATGATGAGTCCCTTCGTGGGGTCGCCGTTGAAGGTCTGCCAGCGGCGATACAGCAGCTGCACGAGCTTGCCGGGATAGCTGCTGGCGGGTTTGTCGTCGAGCTTACAAGCGGGATCGAAAGCGATACCGGCCTCGGTGGTGTTCGAGATGACGAAACGGATCTCGGGCTGGTCGGCCAGCGCCATGAAAGCGTCGTTCTGAGAGTAGGGGTTCAGCGCACGGCTGATGACGTCGATACGCTCGAGGGTGTTGACGGGCTTGCCGTTCTCGCGACCCTGCAGATTGACGTGGTACAGGCAGTCCTGACCATTGAGCCACTCGACCATACCCTTGTCGATGGGCTGCACGACAACAACGCTACCATTGAAGTTGGTCTTCTGGTCCATGTTCCAGATAATCCAATCAACGAATGCACGGAGGAAGTTTCCCTCACCAAACTGAATCACCTTTTCAGGCATCACGCTCTTCGGAGCGAAGTGTTTGTTTAACGGTTTCAACATAATTGTATTCTTTATTTAATAGTTTGTTTTGAAATCTGAGTGCAAAGATAGTGAATATTTTCCGAATAACGTATCAATTTTACGAAATTTAAGACGTTAACGTTTGCGCTTCTCTAAACTCTCTTCGCAACGCCACACTCTCGAAGAGAGAACTCTAAACTCTCATCAAATATTCCTTGAAGTCGGCAAAATCCTTCGAGAGCGCCACATTCTGCTTCTGACCTTTCATGAAGGCTGCCAGGCGCTCGGGAATCTCGACATCGATGCCAAGAATGTCGTCGACCTTCTCCTTGAACTTCGCCGGATGGGCCGTCTCGCAGAACACGCCAATCTCGCCAGGCTGGAGACTTTCCTGCAGGGCACGATAGCCGCAAGCACCGTGAGGATCAAGGATATAGCCCGTTTCGCTATAGCATTGGCGCATGGTTTCCTTAATCTGTTCATCGCTATAGGTGGCGCCGCTAATCAGGTTGGTGATGCGGTGGTGTGTAGCCTCGGGAGTCAATGCTCCGTTCCGTGAATAGAGGTTCAGGATGCGTGCAAAGTTCGAGGGGTTGCCCACGTCCATGGCATTGGCCAAGGTCTGAATGGTGGGCTTGGGGTCGTAGTGGCCCGTCTGCAGGTATTTGTAGAAAATGTCGTTGGCGTTGTTGGCGGCGATGAAACGCTTGATGGGCAGTCCCATCTGGTGACCGAACAGCGCCGAGCAGATGTTACCGAAATTGCCGCTGGGCACGCACATCACGAGGTTGTCGGCTCCGTTAATTGTTACATTATTACATTGTTCAATTTTTACATTTTTCATGCGTGCATAGGCATTGAAATAGTAGAACGCCTGCGGCAGGAAGCGTGCCACGTTGATGGAGTTGGCCGAGGTGAGTTTCATGTGACGGTTCAGCTCGTCGTCCATAAAGGCTGACTTCACCAATGCCTGGCAGTCGTCGAACACGCCATCGACCTCGATAGCGGTGATGTTCTTGCCCAGCGTCGTAAACTGGCACTCCTGAATGGGGCTGACCTTGCCTTTGGGGTAGAGCACATAGACATGGATGCCCTCGACGCCCAGAAAACCGTTGGCTACGGCAGATCCCGTATCGCCCGAGGTAGCCACGAGGACATTAACCTCCTGTTGCTGGCCCTCCATGCGGATGAAATACTGGAGCAAGCGCGCCATAAAGCGGGCGCCCACATCCTTGAAAGCCAGCGTGGGACCGTGGAAGAGTTCCAGCGAATAGATGTTATCCTTGACTTTCACGACAGGGCAGTCGAACGACAGCGTGTCGTAGACAATGTCCTGCAGGGCATCGCCATCCACATCGTCGCCGAAGAAGTTCTGGGCCACGTTGTAGGCGATATCCTGAAAGCGCATAGTCGGCATGTCGTTGATGAATGCCTTCGGCAACATATAGATTTCTTCCGGCATATAGAGACCGCGGTCCTCTGCCAGTCCTTTTACGACGGCCTTTTGCAGGTCGGCAATGGGAGCTTGTCCGTTAGTACTGTAATATTTCATATTCTTTGAACTTTGATCTTTGAACTTTGATGTTTATGATATGCTCATCAGCGTCTTCATAAACTCGTCGAGTTTCAGGAGCCCGTATGCGCCGCTGACACAAGACACTTCGTCGTATTGCTGAACGCTGTCGGCCTGGATGCCGCGATGCCAGATAAGGAAGGGTACGGGCTGTCCGACGTGGATGCGCATTTCAACCGGTGTGAGATGGTCGGGTAGCACGGCGATGCAGACAGGTTCGTCCCATGTCATCACCTTATTATATATGGGGGCGATGAGTCGCTGGTCCAGATACTCGATGGTTTTCAACTTCAGTTCCAAGTCGCCGTCGTGGCCGGCCTCGTCGCTGGCCTCGACATGGACGAACACGAAGTCATCCTTTTCGAGGGCATCGATAGCTGCCTGGGCCTTGCCTTCGTAGTTGGTGTCGGCCAGACCGGTTGCACCGGGAACCTTGATAATGCGCAGACCGGCATATTTGCCAATGCCCTGAATGAGGTCGACAGCCGAGATGACAGCACCGCTCTTCACCTGCGGATACTGTTGCATGAGCGTTTCCATCGAAGGACGGTAACCGCCACTCCAAGGCCAGATGCTGTTGGCCTGGCGTTCGCCCTTGGCAGCTTTAGCCAGATTGTAGGGGTGCTTAGCCAGCAGCTCCTGCGAACGGAGAATCAGCTCGTTGATGAGATCGGCGGTCTGCTGGGGAGTAAGCCGTTTTCCGTCTGTTGCGACTGAGTCGCAACACACCGAACCCTCCGGTTTCACCAGCAGCCCTCGCCACTCCTCGTTCGGATGGTCGTGGGGTGGGGCGCAGACGATGTGCTTCGAACCGCCCTTGATGACCAGCAGGTGGCGATACTGAATGCCTGTGATGAATTTGACGCGCTCGCAACCCTCACGTTCGTTGATGGGCTTGGCGAGGTTCTCGTTCAGGTAATCAATGAGCACGCGGGCATCGTTCGTTTCCAGATTACCGCCATTATGCGTGATAATCTTGCCGTCCTCGAGCGTGATGATATTGCAGCGGATGGCGAAGTCGTCGTCGGCCATTTCGTAGCCAATAGAGGCTGCCTCGAGTGGACCGCGACCTTCGTACACCTTATTCAGATCGTAACCAAGAATGGCGGTATTGGCCACCTCGGAGCCCGGAGGAAACCCTTCGGGCACGGTCACCAGGCGTCCACAGCGGCCTTCGCGGGCCAACTGGTCCATCATGGGTTTATGGGCATATTGCAGCAAGGTCTTCCCACCGAGACGCTCGACGGGAAGATCTGCCATGCCATCACCAAGTATTATTATTCGTTTCACTTCTAATAATAAATTTAAAAATGTAACAATGTAAAAATGTAAAAATTATGATATCTTGGTATTCTTGATAATTTTGACTAATGTCCCAATAATCTGCTTGACATCTTTTTGTAGAGAAATGAATTCTTTTTCTTCAATAATCTCTGCTTCTTTTAAGAGTCTAAGCCAATAATCAGTTTCGTCAGCCTCTTTCAAGGCAATGTTCATCTTGCTGATAAAGTCGGCCCTGCTTTGTGCATGTATGCTCTCATGAACATTAGCACCAATGCTGGTACCACATCTTAACAATTGCTTTGATAATACATAGACTTGCTTATCATTCAAGTACTTGTAGAATTTGACGATTCTGACCCCGAAATTAAAGCTCAAATCCACAATGGGATTATCACTATTTTCTATGAAGGGCATAATTATTACATTTTTACATTTTATAATTTTTACATTGTCTATCGCTAGATATTAGCGATTGACATGATATTGGCGAACACACCAGCTGCCGTCACAGCGGCACCAGCACCGTAGCCCTGGATGAGCATGGGGTATTCCTTATAGCGCTCGGTGGTGAGCAGCACGATGTTGTTCGAACCTTCCAGTCCGTAGAACGGATGGCCGTAGGGAACTTCCTTCAAAGCCACGCTGGTCTTAAACGACGAAGGATTCTGCTCGTCAGCTTCCATCGTAGCCACAAAGCGCCAACGCTTGTTCTCGGATTCGAGTACCTTGCGACGCTTTTCGAAGTCGGCATCCAACTCGGGCAGCTTGGCCCAGAAATCGTCGATGCTACCCTCGAAATAACTGTCGGGCACGAAGAGATGCTTTTCGACATCGCCTTGTTCCACCTTATAACCGGCCTCGCGGGTCAAAATGACGAGTTTGCGGATGACATCGGTACCGCTGAGGTCGATGCGCGGATCGGGCTCTGAATAGCGCTGCTCCTTGGCACGGCGAACGGTCTCAGAGAAGGGCACATCGGCAGCAATCTCGTTGAAGATAAAGTTCAGCGTACCGCTCAGGATAGCCTCAATCTTTAGAATCTTGTCGCCCGAGTTGCACAGGTCGTTGATGGTGCCGATAATGGGCAGACCAGCACCGACATTGGTCTCGTAACGGAACCATACACCGCGGTCGCGAGCCGTCTGGCGCAGTTTCACGTAGCTGTCATAGTCGCCAGAGGCAGCAATCTTGTTGGCAGCAACTACTGATATGTTATGCTCCAGGAAAGTCTGATAAAGCGTGGCAATCTGGCGGCTGGCCGTACAGTCAACAAATACGCTGTTGAAGATGTTCATCTTCACGATTTCGTCGCGCATGTGGTCGGTATTAGCGGGGAAACCAGCACGCAGAATTTTCTCGTAGTTTTCGAGGTCGATGCCATCGCGATCCAACACGAAGTTGTCGACATCGCTGATGCCAACCACATTCAGCTTCAGACGACGTGACTGCATCAGGAACTGCTGCTGGGTGCGAATCTGTTCGAGTAGCATACCACCCACGGTACCGATACCGCAAATAAAGATGTTCAGCACCTTGTATTCCGACAGGAAGAACGAGTCGTGGAGCACGTTGAGTGACTTGCGCAGGAAACGACCGTCGACAACGAACGAGATGTTCGTCTCGGAAGCACCCTGGGCACAGGCTATCACGCTGATACCAGAACGTCCCAAAGTACCAAACAGCTTACCGGCGATGCCCGGCGTCTGCTTCATGTTCTCACCCACGATGGCGATGGTAGCGAGACCACTCTCGACCTGCATGGGGAACATGGCGCCCGTCTCGATTTCCTTGGCAAACTCGGCATTCAGCACCTCGGCAGCTGCTGCGGCATCCTCGTCGCGAACACCAATAGAGGTGGAGTTCTCAGACGAAGCCTGAGACACCATGAATACGCTGATGCCCTTATTGGCCAGCGTGGTGAAGATACGGCGGTTCACACCAATGACACCCACCATCGAGAGACCCGTCACCGTGATGAGCGAAGTGCCCTTGATGCTCGAAATGCCCTTGATGGGCTTCTGGTCGTTCTCAATCTTGGCCTTAATGAGCGTTCCCGGGTGTTCGGGGTTGAAGGTGTTCTTGACCTTGATAGGTATATTTTTTACGCAGACGGGATAAATGGTCGGCGGATAGATGACCTTCGCACCGAAGTTACACAACTCCATCGCCTCTACATAAGAGAGTTCGTTGATGGTATAGGCTGTCTTGATGACCTTCGGATCGGCTGTCATGAATCCGTCCACATCGGTCCAAATCTCCAGCACTTCGGCATTCAGTACAGCAGCGATGATTGACGCTGTGTAGTCACTTCCGCCACGTCCGAGATTGGTTGTCTCGTGCGAGTCGCGGTCGCGGGCAATGAAGCCTGGAACGACATAAATATGCTTGTCGTCAATATCCTTGAAAGCCTGCTTCACCAACTCTGTGGTCAGGTCGGCATCAATGACGTGCTTACCCAGCTTCTTCTCAGTGCGGATGAAATCACGCGAGTTCATGCGAACGCCATTCTTCACCATGGCTGCCACGATGTGCGACGAGAGACGCTCACCATACGAAACGATGGTGTCGGCCGTCTTCTCCGACAGGTCGTGAATCAGGTACACACCATAGAAGATACTCTTCAACTGATCGAAGAGCTGGTCTACATTGTTAAATAAGTCTATGCGCTTTTTGTCATCAGAAATGATGGCCTCAATCATCTGGTGGTGGCGCGTCACCATCGCGTCGAATTCCTCACGATAGCGGTCGTCGCCCTGCTTGGCCAACTTCGAAGTGGCAATCAGAAGGTCGGTGATGCCGTTAAGTGCACTTACTACTACTACGACAGGTTGCGTCCGAGCCTCTGTCTCCACAATTTTTTTCAAGCTAAGAATGCTTTTTACGGAACCTACGGACGTTCCGCCGAATTTCATTACTTTCATATTTCTATGCAATTTATCTTGCCTAACGGTACCCCTCAACGAGTGGGGCTTACTCCATTGGCGCTGCAAAGATAACACAAAATGGGCGAACTACCAAAGAAAATACAAAAAAAATGGACTGACCATGCAGCCAGCCCATCATTTCGTATCATTATTTTAGGTATACAGGAATCGTTTGATACTCCTTTTCGGTGTTTTCTCGAATTCCTCTTTGCGGATTTCAATCTCGGCAATTTTCTCGTAGGCAGGCAACAATTCGTTCAACTGGTTACGGTTCTGCTCCATGATGTTGCGAATGTCCTCGTCATTGAAGCGCATGTTCTTGGCTTCGTCGTAGTCGGGATAGACCAAGCCTACCAGCTTGTTGTCGCGCTGAACGACTACGCTCTCCACAACCATCGTCATCGAGTTCAGCTTGTCCTCGATTTCCTCCGGATAGATGTTCTGTCCGCTGGGACCTAACAGCATGTTCTTCGAGCGGCCGTTGATGTAGACGTTGCCGTCGTAGTCCATCGTTCCCAAATCGCCAGTATGATACCATCCTTCTTTGTCGAGTGTCTCCTGAGTAGCCTCTTCGTTCTTGTAGTAGCCCAGCATGACGTTGGGACCCTTAGCCAGAATTTCACCGGGAATACTCGAGGGATTTGTAGAGTTGATTTTCACCTGCATGTGGTAGGCAGCCTGTCCGCACGATCCCTGAGCGAAGGTATGCCAGTCACGGTAGCAGATGATGGGGGCACACTCCGTAGCACCGTAGCCCACGGTGTAGGGGAATTCGATGCGCTTCAGGAATGCCTCTACCTCCTGATTGAAGGCAGCACCGCCGATAATCACTTCGTAGAGTTCGCCACCGAAGGCTTTGACAACCTCCTGGCAAATCTTCTCGCGAACCTTCTTCGAGATGACAGGCATCGAGAGCAGCAGTCGCATGCGATTGTTCTGGATCTTGGGAAACACCTTCTTGCGGATAATCTTCTCGATGACCAGCGGTACGGCAATGATAATCTTGGGCTTGATATCGGCAAAGGCCTGTGCGATAATGGCAGGCGAGGGGATACGATTCAGATAATAGGTGTGGCAACCATGCAGGAATTCGAAGACGAACTCAAAGGCCATGCCGTACATGTGGGCCATGGGCAGGATGGAGATGATGCGGTCGCCGCGACCGATAATCTTTCCCAGTACATGCTCTGCAAAGTCGTAGTTCGACCACAGGGCACGGTAGGGAATCATCACACCTTTCGAGAAACCTGTCGTTCCCGATGTGTAGTTGATGAGTGCCAGTTCGTCGCCGTTCTGCTCGATATAATAATGGACATGCTCTTTACGGAAATACTTGGGGAATTTCTTGCCGTACAACTCGTTCAGATGTTCGCGGGCATAAGTCAGTTTATCCGTGCGCGACACCATAAGCGAATAGTCTGGATTATTGATGATACCCTCCAGGTGCGGCATCTGCATGGGGTCTATCTGGGTGGCCACATGATCGCCGACAAAGAGCAACTTGGCATCCGAATGGTTCACGATGTTGTGAATCTGCTCGGCCATGAATTCGTGCAGGATAGGCACGGCAACAGCACCATAGGTGAGCGTTGCCAGGAATGCTACAGCCCATTGGCTGGAGTTGCGTCCGCAAAGGGCTATCTTGTCACCCTTCTCTACACCACAATTCTCGAACAGGATGTGTAGCTTCTCTATCTTGCGGGCCACATCGTGGAATTGCAAGGTTGCTCCCTTGTAGTCAGTCAGCGCATCAAGATCCCAGTTGTTGATGATGCTGTCCTGTATGATTTGGTTAAAACTCGGGTAGTTTTCCATAATACCTTATTTATATAGATAACGTTTAATACTCTTCTTGGGGGTCTTCATGAATTCGCGTTCCTGCAGTTCGATAGCCTGAATCTTGCTATAGACAGGCAGCGTAGCATTGAGGTTCTGACGGTTCTCCTCCATGATGTTTACCAGGTCTTCCTGTGAGAACCCCATGGATTTTGCCTCGTCCATATCGGGATAAACCAGCGCAACCAATTTGTCGTCGCGCTGTACAATAAGACTCTCGGCCACCATCGCCATAGAGTTCAATTTGTCTTCGATTTCTTCCGGATAGACATTCTGTCCGTTGGCTCCAAGCAGCATGTTCTTCAAACGCCCTCGGATAAAGATGTGGCCATCTGCTGACATCGTAGCCAGGTCGCCGGTGTGGTACCATCCCTCATCGTCCAACACTTTTCGTGTGGCCTCTTCGTCTTTGTAGTAGCCCAGCATGACGTTGACGCCGCGTGTTACGATTTCGCCTTCAATATGAGCTGGGTCGGAGGATGCAATCTTCACTTCCATGCATGGCAGGGGTGTTCCGCACGAGCCGGGCTCGAAGTCGTGGTAGTCGCTATAGGAAATCAATGGTGCGCATTCGGTCGTGCCGTAACCTACAGTAATGGGGAAGTCAATACTCTTTAGGAATTGTTCTATTTCTTGGTTCAAGGGCGCTCCGCCGACAATCACCTCGTAGGCACGTCCACCAAAAGCAGCATAGACCTCCTGACAAATGCGTTCTTTTACTTTCTTCTGCACGACGGGCATCTGCAGCAGCAGCTTCACGGCATTGCTCTGTATCTTGGGGAACACGCGCTTGCGGATAATTTTCTCAATAATCAATGGCACGGCCACCACTACATCAGGACAGACATCTTTAAAGGCCTCCGCAATGACGGCAGGCGAGGGGAGACGTGTCAGGAAATGCAGATGATAGCCCGAACAGAATGGGAACAGGAATTCAATAGCCATTCCATACATGTGGGCCATGGGCAGGATGCTCAGCGTGCGGCTGAACTTCGGCATGTGGTTGGCCAGGTTTTTCTGACAGAAATCCACATTACCCCACAATGCCCGATAGGGGAGCATGACACCCTTCGAAAAACCTGTCGTTCCGCTGGTGTAGTTGATCATGCAGAGTTCTTCGGGTTCACCCATATACCAATGAACATCGTTGCGACGATAGGCATTGGGAAACTTGCTGCCAAACAGCTCGTTCAACCTTTCACGGGCATCGGTCAGTTTTTCGTTGTGCGAGACATACAGCGAGAAATCGGGCAAGTTGAAAATACCCTCCAGACCCGGCATTTCTTTCTCGTCGATGATGTTGACCACGTAATCGCCCACAAACAGCAGGCGGCTTTCTGAGTGATTAACAATGTTGTGGATTTGTTCGCCGTTGAACTCATGCAGTATCGGCACAATGACAGCTCCATAGGTCAAGGTAGCTAAGAAAGCTACCGCCCAGTGGGCTGAATTGCGTCCGCATACGGCAATACGGTCACCCTTCTGAATGCCCGCAGCCTCCATCATGATATGTAACTTCTCTATCTTGCGGGCCACGTCGTGATACTGCAACGTAGCCCCTTTATAGTCCGTCAGCGCGTCGAGTAGCCAATTGTCCTTGATCGATTGCTCGATGAAGGAATTAAAACTTGGTATGTCGTTCATTGCACAATTTTCAAATTTTTGTGCAAAGGTAATATCTTTTCTGCACATTCGCAAGAAAAATGTGCAGTTTTTTATTCGTTTAGTTAAAAAAGATGAATTTCAACAGTCCTCCCCATATATTTTAAATCAAATCATTACACGAAATGTGAAAATAATCATGAATTTATTTTGTACTTTCAGTAAATTGTAGTAATTTTGCAGCCGATTTCGATAAAACTGGTTAATGAAGAACGACAACATGAAGAATCAGTACCGTGTCAATGAGCAGATACGTGTACGTGAAGTGCGAATCGTTGGCGACGGTGATAGTACCGTTATGTCAACGCGTGAAGCATTGGATATGGCCCGTAATCAGGGTGTTGACCTCGTAGAGATCTCACCGAACGCCAATCCTCCTGTATGTCGTCTCATCGACTATTCGAAATTCCTCTATCAGCAGAAGAAGCGCCAGAAGGAAATGAAGGCCAAGCAGGTGAAGGTAGAGGTGAAGGAAATACGTTTCGGACCTCAGACCGACGAGCACGACTACCAGTTTAAGTTGAAACACGCGAAGGAATTCCTTCAAGAAGGTAATAAGGTACGCGCGTATGTGTTCTTCCGTGGTCGTTCCATTCTGTTCAAGGAACAAGGTGAGGTGCTGTTGCTCCGTTTCGCCAATGACTTGGAGGAATATGGTAAGGTAGAGGGAATGCCCTCGCTGGAAGGAAAGAAGATGTTCCTTTATCTGGCTCCGAAGAAAGCTGGTGTTGCCAAGAAGAGTCAGCAAGCCCGCGACCGCGAGGCTTCTGAGACAGAAGCTAAAGAGGCTGCCGCTCAGCAGGCCGCAGAGGAGAAACCTCAGAATGGAGGTCTTCTGGCAAATGCAAAAATTAGCGCCGATGCGCTGAAGAAGCTGACGGAAAACGAAGAATAGAAGATAGAAGAAGGTGGCGCGCCCGGTATATGCGTAGTCGCCGATTATTAATAACAATTTAAAATTTAAAAACAATGCCAAAAGTAAAGACAAATTCCGGTGCCAAGAAGAGATTCTCATTCACCGGTACAGGTAAGGTTAAGAGACACCACGCTTACCACAGTCACATTCTGAC
>CAMHUU010000063.1 GCA_946188395.1 uncultured Prevotellaceae bacterium
ATCCTGTGGAACGGTCCTGCCGGTGTGTTCGAGTGCGACAACTTCACCGCTGGTTCACGTGCCATTGGTGAGGCTATTGCCGAGGCTACTGCCGAGGGTGCATTCTCGCTGATTGGTGGTGGCGACTCTGTCGCTTGTGTCAACAAGTTCGGTCTGGCCGATAAGGTTTCTTACATCTCTACCGGTGGTGGTGCTCTTCTCGAGGCTATCGAGGGTAAGGTGCTGCCTGGTGTAGCCGCAATTAAGGGCGAGTAAGACGCTGCCGGACGGCTTCGAACATCAAGATGGCAGCCGAGACGCTGACGTTGAGTGAGTCGACCCGTCCTTGCATCGGAATACGAATATGTGAATCTGCGGCCTGACGCCATTGCGGCGTCAGGCCGCTGTGTTCTGTTCCCATCACAATGGCGGTACCGCAGGTCATGTCGGTATCATAATACAAATGGGAATCCTGCAGCTGGGCGGTCAGAATTTTGATGCCACGTTGCTTCAGGAAAGCGATGCACTCCTCCGACCGACAGGCCACACAGGGCACCGTAAAAGCTGCTCCCACCGACGAACGGATGAGGTTGGGATTATAGAGGTCTGTCAGCGGGTCGCACACCACCACGGCGTCCACGCCCGATGCATCCGCAGAACGCAAGATGGCTCCCAGGTTACCAGGCTTCTCGACGCTTTCCAAAACGACGATTAACGGATGCTCGCCCAACTTGAGGTCATCCAGTTGCAACGACCGCGTGCGCACTTCGGCTATCACGCCCTCCGTCGAACCACGATAGGCCACTTTCTCGTACACCTCGCGGCTTACCTCAAAGCACCTCACAGAGTGCCTGTCCCCCTGTGAGGCTAGTGTGCTCAGCGGTTTTTCCGCTGAGGCATCCGCACTCAGCGCAGGACACCAGAACACCGTGTCCACCTCATACCCAGCCTCCATACAATGCTGCAGTTCCTGCTGTCCTTCTACCACAAAGAGCCCCGTCTTACGACGTTCTGATGACTTCTGCTGCAACAACAGCAACTGCTTAATCTTCGGATTCTGTAAACTCGTTATTTGTTCCATCATCTGTTTAACAGCCTAACTATTTATTCAAAAGTCTCTCCAGTCTTCTGTGCAACAGCTTGCCACGAAGGCCACGGTCGATAATCTTACCCTGTGGGTCGATGAGGATATTGTCGGGGATGGCGTCAACCTTATAGATAGGAGCTGCGGCACACTTCCAGCCCTTCAGGTCGCTGATTTGCAGCCACGGCATCTTCAGCTGACCGATGGCCTTCACCCAAGCTTCCTTCTTCTGGTCGAACGACACGCCGATAACCTCGAAGCCCTTGTCGTGGAAATTGTTATAGGCCTCCAGCACGTTAGGCATCTCAGCGCGGCAGGGACCGCACCACGAAGCCCAAAAGTCTACGAGCACATACTTACCCTCGCCCACCAGTTCGCTCACCTTATGCATCTTGCCGTCAGGATCAGCCATCTCCAGGTCGATGAACTGTTGGCCGATGAAGGCAGTCTTCTCACCGTCCTTAGGCTTTGTCATCTCTTCTATCTCGTCTCTCATCTTCTTCAGATAAGGATGACTGGCAAACGCCACGCCCTCCTTCACCAACTCATCGTATGCCTCCACACCATTGTCCAATAAGTAAAGCTGGCTGAATGCCACAGGTATCAGCGAGTTGCGCTCTTCCTTAAACACCTTGTTGGCGAAGGCTTGCATTCCGTCAATCACCTCGTTCAGTTCGTTCATGAGTTCTTCGCCATGCGCCCCCATTTCTGCCTCGGTCATATTGGCCGTCTTGGCTTCAAATTTCCTGAGGGGGATTTCCATTTCATGGTTAAGCTTGGCCAGGCGTTCGTTCATGGGAGAGCCTTTCAGCGTCGAGTCGTTGAAGTTGATGATGACGGGCGTACCATCATTGAAGAATTCAATCTCCAAATTCCCATTCTGAGTCTTTAAGGCCACCAGGGCGTCCTTATCTGCAGTGCCCGTAAATGAAAACTGACCATTGGCAACAACCATGCTGTCGATTGTCTTTTTTGTTAACCGATCTAACAGATAGACCTTTTTGCCGTTTTCAGCGTACGTTCCGCTGACGGCATACTTTACCTGTGCCATTGCGCACACTGTCGAGACTGCAAATGCAGCCAGAATAAAAATTTTCTTCACCTCTTCTTCTATATTAAAACTTTTGCGTGCAAAGGTACTAATTATTTTTGAGAATCCATTTCTTTCACGTTTTTTTTCGCAATGTACACACCGGATTGAAGCGCCACGCTCTCGTAGAGGAAACCGACTCTGATGTGCTAATTCTGTCCTTTTTGCTACCTCCGGAGGCTGCACGTGTAGACTCCGGAGGGTGCACGTGTAGGCTCGGGGAGTCTGCAAATGCAAGCTCGAGGTTAGTAAAAGAATCATCATCGCGTCTGACACCCTAACACTAAACACCGTTTAGTATGAGGGTAGAGGCCCTTTAGTATAAGGGTAAAGGTGCTATGGTGTAAGGGTAAAAAAGTGGTCACGCCCCATGGCGAGTGACTTGCGCCGGCGGAAGGCCATCGCCGCAGAGGGGAAAAATAACGATTACGTTAAATAATTCTTAATTCTTGAACCAAAATGCGAGAATTCTTCGTATCTTTGTCCCCGAAAAGGACAAGATAGGCTGCATCTCGGAAATGAAAATAAATCGCGATTTATTTTGCATTTCACTCGATTTGCACTATCTTTGCAAACGAAACAATTAAATATCGAGAAAACTATGACTAAAAAGTTTGTGATTGGAGACCGCACGAAAGACGAGTGGATCTCAGTATTGGACAGAGCGAACAAGAAACTGGAGTTTACTAACCACCTTGCATCGGCCAAAGAGTTTCTGAAGGGCTTCGAGGACACAAAGAACGAGCTGAAGGCACTGCAGGACGAGACTGGCTACTTCCAGGATCTGCAGGTATACGTGCTGGGTGAGGACAACAAGGCTCACCGTCCTGACGAACGTGACATGATGCCGTGGTAAATTAGAGGTAAGAAGTAAGAGGTAAGAAGTAAGAGAAATGCGTTATAGAGCATTAGGTAAGACTGGAATGCAGGTGTCGGAGCTGGGCTTCGGCGCCTCTTCTTTGGGTGGGGTGTTCCACTCTTTCAACGAGAACCGGGGCATCGACGCAGTGTTTGCCGCCGTGGATGCTGGTATCAACATCATCGACGTGTCGCCCTACTACGGCCACTACAAGGCTGAGACCGTTCTCGGTAAGGCACTGAAAGACCTACCCCGCGGCAAATACTATCTGTCGACGAAGGTAGGCCGCTACGGCAAGGACGGCGTCAACACGTGGGACTATTCTGCCCGCCGTGCCAAGGAGAGCGTATACGAGAGCCTGGAGCGCCTGAATATTGACTATATCGACATCATCAACGTGCACGACATTGAGTTCCAGGGACGTATGGAGGGTGGACTGCAAAAAGTGGTCGACGAGACCCTGCCTGCCCTGCACGAATTGAAAAAAGAGGGCGTGGTACGCCATGTAGGCATTACCGACCTGCAGCTGGAGAACCTGCGTTGGGTCATCGAGCACTCGGAGCCGGGCACCGTAGAGAGTGTCATGAACTTCTGCCACTACTGCCTGTGCGACGACAAGTTGGTCGACTTCATGGACTTCTTCGACGAGCGCGGCATTGGTGTATTGTCAGCCTCACCATTCTCTATGGGTCTGCTGACCGAGCGTGGTGTGCCCGACTGGCACCCTGCCCCGAAGCCTTTGGTGGAGGCCTGCAAGCGTGCCGCCGAGCATTGCAAGCAGAAGGGCTATCCCATCGAAAAGCTGGCTATGCAGTTCTCGTGCTCGTATCCCCGCATTGCCTCGACCGTGTTTAGCACCACGCGCCCCGAGGCCATCAAGACCAACATCAGCTATATTGAAGAGCCGATGGACGAGCAGCTGGTTCGTGAAGTGCGCGACATTATTGGTGAACAACAGCGAGTATCATGGGCCAATACATAATCGATGCGCACGCACACTTGTGGCTGAACGTGGACACTGTGGTGAATGGTTCCCCCATTCACTCCTTGGAGCCCAACCGCAGCCGGAGCATGTTCTTTGGCGAGGAGCGCCAGATGCTGCCACCCTATATGACCGACGGCCAGAACACCGCCGAGCGTTTCCTCTCGAACATGGACTATGCGCAGGTGTCGGCAGCCGTCATCACACAGGAATTCATCGACGGCGTGCAGAACGCATATCTGATGCAGGTGCAGCAGCACTACCCCACCCGATTCTTCTGCTTCGGTATGCCCGAATTGCGGAAGAAGGGATTCTGTGATGAGGCCAAAAGCCTCATTGACAAGGGATTCCGCGGCATTAAGGTTCCTGCCGCCCGTCTGCCGTGGCAGTTTTTGAACCCTGAAATGATGCAGATGATGCACCTGATGGAAGAGCGCGGCGTCATTCTCGGCATCGAGTTAATGGACGGTGATGCACAAGTCGGGCAGATGGAGGAAATCATCCAGGAATGTCCGCGGCTGAAGATTGCCATCGGCCATTTCGGCATGGTGACTCGTCCGAACTGGATGTCACAAATCCGTCTGGCGCGCCACGAGAACGTGTACGTCGAAAGCGGTGGCATCACATGGCTGTTCAACGACGAGTTCTACCCCTTCCCATCAGCCATCCGCGCCATCCGCGAGGCTGCCGACAAGGTGGGCTGGCAGAAACTGATGTGGGGCTCGGACTATCCGCGCACCATCACGGCCATCACCTACAAGATGTCGTACGATTTCGTCACCAAGTCAAAGGAACTGACGGATCAGGAGAAAGCCCTGTTCCTGTCAGAAAACGCCAAACGCTTCTTCGGCTTTGGCGAACTAATAGAATTACCGTATATCAAAAATATGAGCGAATGAAAGCAATACAGATTACAGAGCCTTCGGTGATGAAGGTGGTTGAGATGGATAAACCCCAATGCGACGCCGACGAGGTGCTGCTGAAGATTCATTATGTAGGCTTCTGCGGAAGCGACCTGAACACCTATCGCGGACTGAACCCGATGGTGAAAATGCCCGTCATTCCCGGTCACGAGATTGGTGCCGAGATTGCCGAGGTGGGTGCCAATGTGCCTAGTCACCTCACAAAGGGAATGGCCGTCACCGTGAACCCCTATACCAACTGCGGCCATTGTCCGTCGTGCAAGAACCGCCGCTACAACGCCTGCCAGCACAACGAGACGCTGGGCGTGCAGCGTAACGGTGCCATGCGCGAATACATTGCCATTCCCTGGCAGAAGGTGATTCCCATCGGCAACATCACTGTCGAGCACGCCGCCCTCATCGAGCCCATGAGCGTGGGATTCCATGCCGTGAGCCGTGCACAGGTTGTAGACACTGATACCGTCATGGTCATTGGTTGTGGCATGGTGGGCGTAGGCGCTGTGGTTCGCGCCATCATGCGCGGAGCCAAGGTCATTGCCTGCGACATGGACGACGAGAAGTTGGAGATTGTCCGTGGACTGGGCGCTGAATACACCATCAATTCGGCCAAGGAGAATGTGCACGAGCGCCTGCAGGAAATCACCGGCGGTGCTGGGCCCGACGTAGTTATCGAGGCTGTGGGTGCCCCTGTTACCTATCAGATGGCCGTCAACGAGGTGGCCTTTACCGGTCGCGTGGTGTGCATCGGCTATGCCAAGCAGGACGTGCAGTTCACCACCAAGCTCTTCGTACAGAAGGAGCTCGACATCCGCGGTTCGCGCAATGCCCAGCCCGAGGACTTCGAGGGTGTGATTCGTTATCTCGAGAAAAACAACCCTCCCTACGACATCCTGATTTCGAACGAGGTAACGCCCGAGCACGCCGAAGAAGCCATGCAACAATGGATGCAGGCTCCGGCAAAGGTATTCCGTATTTTGGTTAAATTTGCATGATGACGTCACGGTTAGCCTCGATGCTAACCTGACGATCCTGATAGTAGAGCGTGCCGCGGCCTCCCGTGGCACGTATTTTGATCTGTTTGCTGTCCATCTCGACGTGAATCAGTCCGAAGGGTGTAGGCACATCGCCCTGCATCCATTCCAAGCCACCCAGCACGGGACGCACCTCGTATTCCTCGTAGCCCGGCTTCGTGGGACTGACACCCAGAAAATACTTACCTATCAAATAGATAGGACTGGCTCCCCAAGCATGGCACAGCGACTTGCCATAGGGACGGCCATACATGGCCAGATGCTGCACGCCGGTCTCCTCGGGATTGTATTTCTCCCAGAACGACGTGGCACCCTCGCGAATCATGCCACCCCAGTAGTCCTTCATCTCGCCAAGCACTTGCGTCTGGTAGCCCATCATGCACAGCGTCTCCAACTCATAGAAACGCATATAGGGCGTGGTGATGGGCGGAATGGCGGGATTCAGCATCACGCTCTGCATAATCTCCTTCTGCTCTTCCTTGTACGACAATCCGTAAAGGATGGCAAACATGTTGGGGAACTTGGTAACCTGACGGTTCATCTGACCGTCCTCGATGGCGTGGTAGTACAGTTTCTGGTCGTAGCTCCAGAAAGTCTGCTTGATTTTGTTGCGCAAGTTCTCAGCCAAGATGCGGTATTTCTTGTGACTGAGCGCATAAACCGTCCTTTCTATATCGTCTGTTGCGGCTGAGTCGCCACAAGCCGTATAGAGAACATCGGCACAAACGGCCATCGTTTCCAAGGCCTTCATGAACAGAATCTGTTCAAAACACAGCGTGCCGCGCTTGTGCATGGGGAAGTCCACCCAGTCGACGAAAATCCAGTCGTCCGGCTGTCCCTCGGCCATACCCTCGTTATTGGTACGTTTCAATACATAGTCCATCATCGTCTCCATGCGGGGCCACATCTCGCGCACGAAGGCCTTGTCGCCGGTATACTGATAGTAGTCCAACACCGATTTGAACCAATAGAACGTGTAGTCCATGATGGTGTTGATGTGGGCTGTCACGGGGTCCTTGCCGCGCAACTGACGGATGGTGCGCTTCACACACTCCGTGTCGAAGCGCAGATAGTAGTTCATCAAGTAAGACTGTATGGCATCGCCCGACCAAGTCCAGCGGTCGCGCTTGATGCCGTCCATGAAGAACTCGCGCGTCGTCAGGTCCATCGTATAGGCTGCCACGTCCCAAATCTTGTTCAGTTCCTCATCGTTACAGCGGAACGAACCCGAGCGGCTCTCATCGAAGGCTGCAAACTCATAGTCCATCAGCACCTCGTCGTAGCTGGCGCCTTCGTCTTTTTCGATATAGACGAAGCGGAAGGCCTTGGACAATTGACAATTGACAACGTCCAGCGTCTCGCAATGCTCCTTGTCGAGGGCTTCCTCGCGGCTCTCACCATAGTAGATGCGGATGGTGCCCTTTAATCCTTTCACCTTCAGGTAGCCGAAGGTTTCGCGGCCGAAGTCATAGAGGGTTCCGTTTGTTGTTATGGCATAACAACACTCAGGGCGCCTCTCCTCACGCTCCAAGTGGTAAGCAGACGGCGGGGTGTCAGAACTATTGAAACACCACGAGGCTGCTGGTACATAGATGCCCGAACCGTGCGCCACGCCATTCTCGTCAATCCACAGCTTGTCCTCGTAGGTTGCCAGCCACGTGGAGTCAGTCTTGACGGTCTTGCCGTCGATAAACAGAGCGGGCGGCGTAGCTTGATTCCACACCTTCAGATTCAGCTTGTGTTCCCCCCGGGGCACGGTGAAAGTCTTCGGTTGTCCGAATTGCAACTTCCCGTCCAGTGCGAGGTTAAACTGCCCCTCGCAGGCTATGGTGATGGTCTCCTCGCGGTCCAGGGTGAAGGTCTTCGAAAACTCTACCGTCACCCAGTGCGAATCCTGTTTCCAAAATGGCGGGAACATCGCCCCACGTTCCGTTCTGCGGTTATTAAAAATGTTGCCGAGCCACACTTCAAAATCGCCCGGATACCATATCCACGTTCCACATTTCTGTTGTTCGTTCATAGCTATTTCTCTGATTTGTTTTCGTCATATTTGTCTGATGTCTGCTGCTTTCGGTAGATGCGCCACCCGACGGCTGCCACCAGAATGCTCATCAGCGGCGACAGCAGGTTGAAGAAGCAGTAAGGCAGATAGGTCAGCGTGGACACACCGAGCACCGTCGACTGCGTCATGCCGCACGTGTTCCACGGCACCAACACAGAGGTCACGGTGGCTGCATCCTCGCACGTTCGGCTCAACAGCCGTGACTCATAGCCCTGCTCGCGGTATACCTCCTTATACATGTCGGCTGCCAGCACTATCGAGATAAACTGGTCGCCCGTGGTGATATTCAAGAAAATGCCTGTGCCCACCGTGGAACCCACCAGACTGACACGGCTCTTCACCCAACGCAGAATGACCTGCGTCAAGCTCTCAATCATACCGCTGGCCACCATGGCCGCACCGAAGCACATAGCGCACAGAATGAGCCAGATGGTGTTCAGCATACCCGCCATGCCCCCTGTCGAGACCAGTTCGTTCAGCGAGGCATTACCCGTGTCCACACCGGTGGCACCATAGTAAGTCATGGCCAATCCGCGCGTCAGGTTGACAGATAAAAGTTGACAATCGAAAGTCTGCCTGACGCCAGTGGCTATCTCCGTCAGGATGTGAGGCTGCAACAGCAAGGCCACGATGCCTGCCATGATGCTCGATGCAAACAATACAATCAGCGACGGCACGCGCCGGGCTATCAACACGCCCGTCAGCAGCGGTACCAACAGCGTCCACAGCGATATATTAAACGTTCTCGACAGACCCTCGGTATACTCAGCCACGTGCAACTCCGCACTCGTGGCGTTGCCCAGTCCCGTGATAAAGAAGATGGTGATGGTTATCAGGAATGTAGGCACCGTGGTCAGCGTCATGTAGCGGATGTGGGTAAACAGGTCCGTCCCAGTGGCCGACGAGGCCAGAATGGTAGTATCGCTCAGTGGTGACATCTTATCGCCGAAATAAGCTCCTGAAATGATGGCTCCTGCCGTCCATGCCTCGCTGGCTCCCAGCGCATGACCAATGCCCAGCAGTGCCACGCCGATGGTGGCTATCGTTGTCCACGATGAGCCCGACAGCAGCGACACCAGCGCACAAATGACACACGACGACACCAAGAAAAACTGCGGCGACATCACCTGCACACCATAATATATCAGCGTGGGCACGATGCCGCTTACCATCCACGAACCAGCCAGCATACCTACACACAGCAATATCAGCAACGTAATCGACACCTCGCCCAGCGTCTTCTTGATCTGTGCCTCGAACACCCGCCAAGAAACCCTATAGAATCCCATCGAGATGCTGACACACACCGCCATGCCCATCAACAGTGCAACCTGACTACCACCACTTAGCGAGTCGCTGCCAAACAACGCGATGACCACGGCCAAAAACCCTATCAGCACCACTACCGGTACCAACGCCACCAACGGATGAGGAATCGTTTGTTTCATTTCGCCTGCGAAGATACATAGTTTATTTCCTGCAGCCGGCATTCTGGCGGATGGTCTCGCTGACTTGCGGTCCGTTATTTTCCCACACGTTGCCGGGACCATTTGCATTTTGCAGGAATTTTTCCGAGGGTGTCCAGTTGTCGCGCATGGTGATGTTGCTGGAGCCCTCGTCGGTATAAAGATAGAACCAGTGGTTGGGGTCGTGGACGTAGCTGGGTTTGGCAATGTCGCGCACTACATTCTCGCTGATGAGCGTGCCGGGCTGGTTGCCCAAGGTGTAGATGCCAGCGCAGTCGTACATGTGCTGGGCATAGTTGTAGATGAGGTTGGCCTGCACGCGGTTGTTCTTCACGCAAACCAGGTCGCGGTTCCACCCCCACCCCAGCGAAATGCCAGTGTAAGAGACGTCGTGGATGGTGTTGTGGTGAATATTGATGTCCGACACATAACCCGCACAGATGGCCACACAGCCCCAGTCCTCGTTGGTGACGTCGTAGAACTGGCAGTCGCTGACTTCCTGACGGGTGCAAACCTCGCGGAAATCTGTGGGCTGGTAGGGCCGATGAGTCTCCAGTCCCTCGGGCGAGAAGGAGCCAATGACCAAGCCGTTCATGGCAATATCGGTGAATGTACTGCGTGTCACGGTTCCGCCTTTGCAACCCACGACATAGTCGAGCCCGGAGCCTCCCAAGTGCTCGAAGCGACAACCGTCGAAATTGATGTTCTCCGTATGGCGCAGTTCCACAGCCGCATCGGCACGGCCCAACCAACCCTGATTGTCGAGTTTGTGGTTGTTGGGGCGGTCAATCTGCGGACGCAGCTTATAGGCCTCCACGAGATACATGCCCGCCTGCAGGGGTACATGGCCTTTCTCCGACGGGCGCATCCAGGTAGTATGGCTGAACGTAACGCCCTCGATGGTAATGTTGCGAACGGGATATTCTGCTGTTCCGATGAACTCCACGAGTGTTTCCACAACAGGCACTACGGCGTGGCATTTCTCATTTATCATTTCCAATTTCTCATTTGTTCGAGGCATATAGTATAACTTATGCTCTCGAATATCATGGTACCACTCGCCAGGCTCATCGAGCAGCTCGCGGGCATTTGTCAGGTAGAACGGCGATGGATGGCCCGTGTTGGGCGTCATAGGCGACGGCCAGGGATGTTCGAACTGCAACTTGGCCTCGGGGTTGTGGAAGGTCACGGCAACAGAATCGCCTTGTACATCAAGAGACTTGATGCGCAGATTTGAGGTGCACCACATCTCATGAAGAACCATCTCCAAATTTTGAAGTTTGAATTTTGAAGTTTGATGTTTCTGATTTGTGGTGATAAAGGGCGCTACCGCCTTCTTGGGAATCCAGAGCACGTGATTTCGCTTGTCGTAAGTCATAATGCGGTTCATCTGCTCAAAGTCGCTCACATCGCGGGCACGGACAGCCTTCCGGCCATTTACCCACAGCTGGCGGAAGTCAATGGGGCGGCCGTTGAAGTCAGGCACATCGGCCACCAGCAACATGCCCTGGCGCTTCCAGCCGGTAATAGGCATGCCGCCGCTGATGATGGTTTGAGAACCCGACGGAGAAGCGTCGGGCACTGTGGCCCCAACAATGCGCAGGCCGCTGTCTTCAGGGCGCAGGCGTAGGGGTTCGTATAACTGATAGACTCCGGCAGCGAGGCGGATAGTCACCTGCTGAGCCTGCCCCAAGCGTCGCATCTCGCGGGCCTTGCGCACAGCATCCTGAAGCGACGAGTCGGGGGTGATATAGATATCGGCAGCCTGCACACACAAGCCGCAAAGAAGACTGATAAAGAGCAGTTTTATTCGCATTTGGCTTAACTACTATAACTTCTTTAACTACTTTAACTTCTCTACTTTTTCAGTTCGTTGGCAATAATCTCCGCCAGGCGATGAGCACCCTTGCCGTCGGGATGAATACCATCCTTCAGCATTTTGTCTCCATCGTTGGCATAGAGCGTGTGCAAGTCTATTACCTGCAAGCCATACTTTTGGGCCACCTCCTGCTGAATGGGAATAATCTCGTCCGTGATAACCTTGTCGCTGATGTTCCACGTCGGCTTAAAGGCCGGAATGGGCGTACATAGATATATCTGCGGTTTGACGGGCTGTGGCACAGCATTCTTAGCCTTTTTGGCTTTCTTAGCTTTCTTTCCGACTGGCTGTGCCAAATCAGGACGTAGCGTCAGAATCATCTGCTCCAAATCCTGACGGAACTCAGCGCCATACTGCCAATTCTCGGGTTTGGAGTCGTTGGTGCCCAGTTTGATGAGAACCACATCGGGCTTAAATGCCTGCGCATCCTGCCAAGCCAGTTCGTTCATATAGGGATAGTCGCCCTTGTTTAACATCGTGCGGGAACTGACACCGAAATTCTTCACCCAATAGTCACTGCCCAATAGTTTCTGCAGCTCAGCGGGATAGCCGTATGCGCCACACATGTCGATGCCAAAGCCCTCGGTGATGCTATTGCCGATACACGCCACACGGATGGCATCAGCCTTGGGCGTCTGACGAGCCTTCAACCAGTTGCCCAAGTCGTTGAGCATCTGGTCGTGATACTTGAACCAAGGACCGAAGCCGAAGCCATGGTCGCCCGTGGGATAGATATACATGGCACACTCGTTGCCGGCATTACGCATGGCCTTATAATATTCCAGCCCATTGGTGACGAAAGGCACGAGACGGTCGTCGCTGGCCGATACAATCAGGGCCGGGGGCGTCAAGTGGCGACGCACGGCATTCATCGTCGAGAAGTCGCGAACGATGTCAGGGTTCTTCTGATCCTCGCCCAGAAAGTTACGACACGACCAGATGTGCGACACGCGCTCGTCCATCGAGATGACTGGATAGAACAGAATGGTGAAGTCAGGACGCACATCGAAAGCTGCATGCGTGGAAATGACCGACGACAGATGGCCACCCGCCGAGAAGCCCATGATTCCCACGTCGTGAGGGTTGACGCCCCATAGCTGTGCAGAGTCGCGCACGATGCGGATACCCTGTTCAACGTCGCTGATGGGCTTGGTGCGGTCGCCCTCAGGCAAGCGGTAGTTAACCACAAAATAAGCGATGCCCTGCTGGTTCATCCAACCGGAGGCCTGCGTTCCCTCATGGGTGTTCGACAGCATGGAATAGCCGCCACCAGGTACGCCAACAATGGCTTTGCCCGAGGGGTTCTGCGGCAAGAAGCACACCATCTGTGCCTTGCCGTCGTCCGTAAGGTTAAGCGTAAATGTACGAGCTGTCTGTGCCTGCATTCCCATCACAAAGAGTAGCATCAGCAGCGTTGCTGTTTGCCTCGCAAGGCATGTTTTGTTTGTTCGTTTCATTTTGAATAAGTTAATTAATTATAGTAATGAATAGGGTTATCGCGTTAAGGGCAGCCAGAGCGACATATCGTCGATGCCGCGGTTGTCCCAGGCATAGTAAGGAATAAGGCGAATCTTCACCTTCTGCTGTTTCATCGGGCGCAGTTCGCGATAGAGCTCGTCCTTGCCCCAACGGCCGTTATTAACCAGCAGAGCCTCACCCTCAAGAGTAATCATGTCGCTATTGCTGATGGTGATTTTCTTTTCCGTAAACTGGATATCGGCAGGAATGGCAATGTCGTTGATGCGATAGCCACCCTCGATGTCCTGTCCTTCCAAACAGTAAACGATAGGGCCACGCACGACGGCAATCTGATTTTTGGCCTCCTCGACCAGCGGATTAGCCTCCACCAAACGGGCCTTCATGGGCAGGTCGAGCTCAATCGTGTCGCCCTTCTTCCATTTGCGGGGCTGTCGCAAATCCTCAGCCAAGATAGGCTCACCATTCAGCTTCAACGCCATGTCGGTAGCCCAGCCGGGAATGTGCATGCGAATGCTGGCCAGACGCTTGGTCTTCTTGACGGTCAGCGTGATGTGCCCATCCCACGGATAGTTGGTGGTTTGTTCAATTTCTAAGTCCTTGGTGGTCAGTTTGTTCTGTCCGTAGAGATTGACCCACAACGTATCGCCCTTCATGCTGTAGGCATACTCCTGAGCTTCGCAGAGCGTGCGCAGGGTGTTGGGCGGACAGCAGAAGCAGGAGATGTAACGCTGGCGGTGCTTGGGCCAACGCATCACATAGGGAAACTCCTTCGTGCGGCGCAGAGCCTCGGTATAGAAAAAGTCCTTTCCATCGAGCGAGATACCCGAGAGAATGCCATTGTAGAGCTCGTTCTCGATGTTGTCGACGTATTTGGGATCGACGGTGGTCTGGAACATGCGCCACGAATAGAGCAGCATGCCAATCTGTGCACAAATCTCGTTGTGGGCTGCTTCCTGCGGCAACTGGAACTGACGACCGTAAGCCTGATGAATCTGCTGAATCGAGGGCTGGTCATAGGTGGTGCCGTCGGGGCTGACACCATCGTAAAGGGCACCGCAACCACCCATGATGTAAATCTTGTGGTTCACGATGTCGTCCCAGATAGCTTCGAGGTTCTTCATCAGCTGAGCCTCGCCGGTCTCGGCATAAAGGTCAGCTACACCGGCATAAAGGTAATTAGCACGAACGGCATGTCCCATGGCCTCGTACTGGTCGCGGAAATTGTGGCGGTCCTGGTTGTGGTCCTCGCCGTTCTGTACACTGTCGCGGATGGCGATGAGTCCCTTGGCCAGTTCCAGATATTTAGGGTCACCTGTCTCACGATACATCTCGGCAGCGCCCATATAATGGCTGGGACAGATAGCATTGCGCGAGAGTTCGGCAGCATCGTTTGTCAAGAAGTTGTAGAGGAAATCAGCAGCCTTGCGACCACACTCAAACAGGGTTGTCTTGCCCGTGGCACGCTTGTGGACGATGCCGGCGGTCATGAGGTGGCCGAGGTTGTA
>CAMHUU010000064.1 GCA_946188395.1 uncultured Prevotellaceae bacterium
TGGTGGGATTGTTGGTCATCAGTTGCTCCGTGCCATAGAGGAAGGAGAACGGACGTGACTGCTCCAACGTCAGGTCGATGGCCTCTTGCAGCAGGTACGCATTGTCGTGACAGTCGAACATAAAGCGGTCGGTGTCGTGGTTATCTAAGAACAAGACCAACTTGAAATCGGCAGGATACTTGGCAAAGTGGTCCTTAATCTTACTGCGCAGGGTCTCGTTGCCCCTGAGCCCCCGACCGGCATGGATTTCCTCCAAGAGGATGTCGCGATAGGCAAAGTCCAGGACACCGTCTAATGTGCCCACATAGTCGACCTGCAGGTCGTCTTGGCTAAAATGTTTAGTGTCTTGTGCCAGGAACTCCTGCAATCTTGCATCCGTCTTGAAATACAGTTGGCCGGCTAACTGCGGGCCGATACCAAACGCCCAAACCTCGCCGAACACAACGATGTCGCTGCGGATGCCCTGTAACTGTTCGCGTAAGCTCCTTAGAAAACTATGCGGCTGACCCAAAGCATGGTCGATACGAAAAGCATCTACACCCATGCGGGCTAACCGTTTGGCCTTATCAATCATGAAACTGGCCACCTCGGAGTTCGTCAGATTGAACTTAGGAAGGTCGCCGAAACCCAGGAAAGATACAAACTCATCGCTGTCCTCCTTGGGATAGAAGAACCAGTCGCGGTGCTTGCCGCCGTTCTTTAAAAGCGACTGCTCGAAGATGGGTGCCTCATACCAGCAATGGTTGGGTACAAAGTCGCAGATAATTTTCAACCCCTTGTCGTGGGCTTCGTCGAGCAACTGCTGATAATCGTCCCACGTGCCAAAGTGCGGGTCTACCTCCTCGAAATTCAGGGTATGATACCCGTGATAATTTGCCGACTTAAAGATGGGCGAGAGCATGATGGCGTTGAAGCCAAGATTCTTGATGTAGTCAAGTTTTTCAATCACTCCCTGCAGGTTTCCCCCGCAAAAGGCGTTCTCACTCTTGGGCGGCACCTGCCAGCCTCCGTTGAATCTGTCGATTAGCAGATGATAGATTCGGATGTTATTAAACCAGTTATTCATAATCTTAAAATTCATATCCGAGGTTGATGAAGAAATAAGCTTTCTTGGTGTGGTTGCTATAACCTAAGGTAGCACCGACAGGGCCAAACATTGTATTGTAATAGAAGGCACCCTGGGCACCTATCATTGTACGATAGTCTAAGAGTTCTTTCACTTTTGGAGCATGTTGACCGGCAGCCACGCGCAGCAGCACGTAGATGCTTTTGCCGATACGCTGCTGAGCCTGAAGCTGAGCGGCTACGAACTGATTGTGTACGTACTCCAGATTGCCGACGCCAGCGAATGGCATCTGCTGCTCAACGTAGTGGCCGAACCACTCGCCACCGATGGTGTTGCCGAATACGGCGGGAACGACGGAGCCAAAGAGCAGACGACCATAGAGCATAGGCTGGATGGTGAATCGGCTGCCGATAGTAAACGACATACGCCAGTTGGCACAGACATCGCTCATGCCCGCCGTCTTGCCCTGTTTGTTGCCCTCTGCATCAATGACATCGAGCTGGGCGAAGTTATTGGTCAGATAAGCATATTCAGCGTTAAAGCGGGTTCCGCGTGTGGGGAAGTTCCAGTTGTCCTCACTGTTAAAGGCCATGCGGGCACGATAACTGAAGAAATGTTCGTTTTTGAGTGTAACCTGTTTAGCCATTTCCGAGCCGAGCTTGTTGCGATAGTGTAGGAAGTCCCAGCGCAGTCCCATCTGCAGGTTGAAATGACGCAGGTCGAAATTGATGGGCAGGAATTCTGCCTGTGACTGGTTGTATCGGATGTTATAGTCCAGATCGCCGTATGTATATACGTCAACATCGTTTCTGTGGAACGTATAGCTGAAAGTGGGGCGTGTAAAGAATCGGGGGTGGATGGTAATCTCGCCACGAGCCATCACTCGCTTTCCCAGTCGGAGCGTGATGTCGGTTTCGACAGGGATGGCCGTCTTCAGCGGTATGTCAAGTCCCAACAGGATAGCGGCATGTTCTTCCGTATCATAGCGCACGCCGGCATGAAACTGCAAAGACTTCCGTTCACCTGCCGAGAGGACGACACGCACTCCGCCAGCTTGAGGTATCAGTTGGCACTCAGCTGTCTGGTAGAAGAGATCCATACGCATCGACGTTGTTAGTTCCTGTTCCAGTTTTGCGTCGATACTGTCAACCTTGTTCAGATGGAACTTATTCCTCAAGAACCGCTCTGCCTGTGGCGTCATGTTTTCGAAAGTAAAACCGACGATATGCTGGCGCTCAGTCATGGCATTCGGTCGCAGTGGATAATAGATGGTAGGACGGAATGAATCATCGATACCGATAAGCTTCTTCAAGGCGATAATTTCGTCCCAGTGTCGCATGGCCTCTTCCTCACCATAGCGTACCAGCGAGTCGATAGCCTCAGATGTAAAGCTGGCGGTAGAGTAGCCGTGAGGATCCACATTCATCCACAAGTCGCTGAGAGCCTTGTTCTCGTCGTACTTGTTCACGCAGTTCACATCAATAATCTGTCCTACGATTTTCATGGTTCCTGTGATGTCCTCAGCCGTCTTAGGCTTGCCGTTCAACGTGATGCCAATGACGACTTCGGCACCCATCCCGCGAGCCACGTCGACAGGAAAATTGTTCTTCAGACCGCCATCGACCAGCACCATGTCACCTATTCTCACTGGCGAGAAGGCAGCAGGGATGGACATGGAGGCACGTATGGCCTGCGGCAGCCGTCCGCTGTGGAATACCACCTCGCTGTTGTCCATGATGTTTGTAGCCACACAGGCGAAAGGAATCTTCAGGTCTTTGTTAAAGTCGAGCGAGTCGGTGTAACCCACAAAAAGTTTCTGGAACAGCTCTGCCAGGTTCTTGCCTCTGATGAGACCGCCTGCACTCATGTCACGCTTACCAATAGTCAGACCAGTATTAAATAAATAGGTATTCTGCTTCTTACGGTCCAGAAGGCTCTGCTTGCGAAGGTCCTCCTTGTCGGTAATGACGTAGGTCCAGTCCTGAGTCCTTACCATCGAGTCAAGCGAATGGGCATTATAGCCGATGGCATAGAGTCCGCCGACGATACTGCCTATGGATGTGCCGGTAACGATATCAACGGGGATGCCCGCCTTTTCCAGCACCTTCAGTACACCGATATGCGCCATACCTTTTGCACCGCCGCCACTGAGTACGACGCCCACTTTCTTCCTTTTAACAGCTGTGCTGTCCAACTGTGCATTGGCTGTACCAGTCATTAGAACAGCAACAATCATCAATACTATCTTTTTCATGTCCCTTTATGATATTTCATCCGATATTCCAATGGTGTCATACCCAAGTGTTCTTTGCAATATTTGCCAAAGAACGAGGGATTGGGGAAATTCAGGTCGTTGGCTATCTCCTGCATCGTCATGTCGGTGAAGCGCAGGCGGCGCTCAATGGCTTTCAATGTATAGAGCTGTATATAAGTACTCGGCCTGCGATTCATCACCTCTTTGAGGATGGTAGAGAGATATTTCGGGGTGACATTCAGTTGGCTGGCAAATTCATCCACCCTGCGGATGCGGCCGTCGCTCTCTTCCACTAACTTTATGAAATTGTCGATAATCCGTTTCTTATGAAGGCTGGAATTGGGGTCTTCCTGCCGAACCTCTTCAACCGCCCGCTCTGAATTACGCCGCATGATGGACAGTAATTCCAACATGATAGTGCCTAAGAGTGAACGTACGATATCGGGGGTGAGTGCAGATGTGGACGACTTCATTCTGCTGCACAGCAACTGGAAATAGGTGTCACAAAGTTTGATATCGTCATCGGAAAGATGGACAACAGGATGCAGTTTGAGCTGCGACATATCTGCCACACTGATTAGATTATAGATATCGATGTTCCAAAGCTCACTGCGTGAAAACCAAATCTGTCGGCAATTAAAATCCGATGACGCCATAAAGTTGGCGGCCGTGCTGTGGACCATATAGAGAAACAAGTCATTCTTTTGTAACTGCACAACATGGCCATCGTATTCTAACTGTGCCCTGCCTTCAGTTATAAAGAAGATAACGCCGTGATTTTGCAAACAAACAACACCCGATGGCACGGTGCCAATATTCTCCATCACGACCAACTCATCGCTATCACCTATCCTGTAGGTGTCGTCCCCCCTGCGGGGCTTTAAATCCTGTATATCCATGATGCCAACATTTCTATGATGTTCTTTTTTGTCTGTTTTTGAATGCAAAATTAAACATTAATATCCAATTTTTACTGTTCGATTTATCACTAATTCTGCTCTGTATCATAAAATCACCCCAAAAAGACAGAAAAAGGTAATAAATGAAGAAATAAAGAGCATTGACCAAATGGCAGGTAAAAAGAATATGTTTCCTAAAGCTATCAAATTATGTGTCGTTTTCAGGTCTTTACTATTCACTCTAAATTATCAGCATCCTATCTAACGTCTATTTCACTTCACAATTGAGTTCGTGTACTGTTTCAAAACGTTAAATACGTTAAATCTTCATTCTTTTGGGGCGCCCAAGAATCCCCAACGTCACTTTTCTACCGTTTAAGATGTAAGTTGCTGATTATCAATATTTAAAACGTTCACTGGCTGTATGTTACCTGTATTGCCATTTCAATTTGTCATTAGCAACGTCTATTTCCAAGTGAGGATAAAGGCATAGTGATAGGGCTTATTGCCGTCGATAGTATATTGAGGCAATGTGCGCTGTCCCCAGGTATCGATGCCGCCCACGCCATGAACGTTGAGGTCGATATTCAGATTCACAAAACGACCACGCTGGATTTCGTAAGGATGCTTGGCGGTTTCAAGATCCTCCTCGCCATAATCCCAGGCACGGATACATAGCGGCTGGTAACCTTCGACACGAAGCGCCCTCTTGCCGTTAGAGATATTCAGCCATCGGACATCCGTGCGACAGCCATTATCCTGCGGATGGACATACTCCGTTTCAAACTCACTCAGCGGCATCTGATAACGCCCTAAGAAAGCGCTACGCTTGCGGTCGGTGACTTTCTGGGCTTCTGTAGCGAGACGTGAGGGCGAGAGATAACCATCGTCGTAAATGTCGGACCAACGGCGGTCGGTGTCGCAGAACGGCAAGGCGATGGTGTCAAGGGCGACATCGAATTCTGGCTATACCCCACCTCCTGTCCGTTGATCCACACATACATCGCCGAATGTACACCACCGAAATGCAGGATAAGATTCTTCGACAGCATCTCCTTCGTGACGTCAAAGAAAGTCACATACGACCCCACGGGATTGCGGTGGTCGTAGGCATACCAGTCCTTATTCGGCTCACCTGTGACACTAGGTCTATCGCGGTGGAAGGGATATTGCATATTGATACACTCCTTCTGTTTCGAAGGCAACTGGAGTGTAGCATGATAGGGCAACTTATTGATGCCCAGCACAGCGGGATTCTCCCAATCGCGAGTCTGTGCGTGGGCTGTAATCGATAGTAATAAAGTTAGAAAGATAAGGGGTCTTTTCATCATGAATCGTTATTTGATTGATTTTGTGGTTTGTATGGTTAACGAAGCGGTGGGCAGACTGCTCTTGATGCTGACCTGCGCACGGCCAATCTTCTGGGTGCTGCGCACCACCAGCAGGGCACGGCCTTTCCACGTAGTAACCTTGGGTGATGTATACGCCTCGCGGTCCTTTAGGTCGGCAGAAGCAAAAGCCAGAATACTGCCCTGCCCTTTCACGATGGCCTCGCAGGGGATGGCGGCATCAGGGCACACATTTCCCTTGCTGTCAACCACTTCAATAGTGACATAAGCCAAGTCCTGACCATCGGCAGTGATAACGCGACGGTCGGGCGTGAGCCGTAGACGTGCTGGTGCTCCAGCAGTAGTGAGTGTCACGCTCTTGCCACCAGCTTCAGCACGCAGCGTGCCAGCCTCGTAAGGCACTTGGAATACTGCCTTGAACGCTGTCTCGCGGTTGACAGTTTTCCTGTCAACAAGCTTATCGTTCAGATAGAGTTTGACCTCTGGGGCCTTTGTATAAACCTCTACCTCGACTGGCTTGCCTTCCCAACCAATCCAATTCCAACTCTCCCATGTGGGCCAAACGCTCCAGGCCGTCTCTTTGATTTTTCCCTGATAGTCATCAGGCTCTCTGACTGCCATATACAAATCTTGGGATTCCTTCCACAGCGTCTCACGATAATGACTGATGGGCTTGCGCCAACCCGTAATGTCAACATCGCCGCAGTAGGCTCCGTGCCAGTCGGGCTGTCCGCCATCGACATAATGCTCGCCTGGACGTTCGCCCTCATAGTAGTAACGTCCTATGCCCGATTCACCTAAGTAGTCGAGACCTGTCCACACGATGTCGCCAACAATGTAGGGATGGTCGTGCGTCAATGCCCAGTTCTTGAAGGCATCACGCGGAAAACTCTCCGTCTGCCACATCACGCGACGCGGGTCACGCTGGTGGTCGGTGGCATGCTTATGAATCATGTAGTTATAGCCCACCACGTCGAGCACTTCAGCGTGCGGGTCATAGATTTCCCAATCGCTGTCCCACGAACAAAGCGCCTCGGTGACGGGACGTGTTTGGTCTTCCTCTAGAATAGCCTGCTTCAGTTGGCGGGCAGTAGTAATCACACGGATGTCTTTACGCTCGATGACCTCGTTGCCGATACTCCAGCAGATGACGCCGGGATGGTTGCGGTCGCGCTTCACCATAGTCTGTATGTCCTCGCGATAACACGAGTCGATGAGCGTCGAGTAATCGTAGGTAGTCTTTTGTGTACGCCAGCCGTCGAAGGCCTCGTCGATGACCAGCATACCGATGGAGTCGCAGGCGTCGAGGAAGGCACGCGTCGTAGGATTATGGCTGGTGCGGATGAGGTTGAAACCAGCCTCCTTCATCAGCTTCACTTTGCGGATTTCAGCAGCATCGAAGGCCATTGCCCCCAGCACGCCGTCGTCGTGATGCACACAGGCTCCATTAATCAAAATCGGTTTGCCGTTAAGCACAAATCCCTTCTCGGCCGAATACTCGATAGTGCGAATACCGTAAGTGACGGGTAGCACATCACCCTCAGCCTCAATGGTTGTCGTGTAAAGATAGGGATCGCCGGGCGACCACAAGTGGGGCTGCTCCACATGCAGCGTTTTCTCGATGGGTTTGCGCGAGCCGTCAGCCATCACCACTTCGGCCTTGATGTTTACCGTGTGGATGTCAGGTGTCGCCACGCTGACACTCCATTCGTCAATATACTGCTTCCGTTTCGTCTGCAACCATACGTGACGATAGATGCCCGAACCCGAGTACCAGCGGCAGTTGGGCTGCTCCGAGTTGTTCACATTGACCACAACCTCGTTGAGGTTTGAGGCTTTATTCAAATAGGGTGTAATGTCAACCGTAAAGGGCGTATAGCCGTAAGCATGCTGCCCGGCTTTCTGTCCATTAACGAAGACCTCAGCCTTCTGATAGACGCCCTCGAAATACAACTTCACCACATCGGCATCAGGCGTCTTGAACGTCTTGCGATATTCGCCTTTACCACCCGGATACCAGCCACCGCCAGTACCCGTTGCACCTGTTGCAGGATTGGGCGCCTCGTAAATGTCCCAATCATGAGGCAGATTGACGGTAACGGTTTTACCCTCACGCGTAAACTGCCAACCATCGTCGAAGAGCGTTTGTGTCTGGGCTATAGCTCCAACACTTGCACATAGTGCCAATGCAAACGCTACATAATGCTTCATCTTTTTCATCCCTTTGCTATTTTACTTTTTGATGAGTCGTACACCATAAATCTCGCCAATCTGCTTGTGGGGCTTGGCCACGAACTTGATGCGAACCTGCGTCTTGCCCTGAAGCATTTCAGCAGGAATGTCGAAAGTCTCGTATTTGAACTGCGAGATGCGGTACTTGCCTGTATTGTTAATCGAGGTCAGCAGCACGTCGTCCACAAAGATGTCGAACTCGTGACTCTTCCACTCACCCACACCCCAGAACTTCAGACGCAGTGAAAGGTCTGTGCGGCTGCCCGTCTGCATCAGATAGCTGAAGAAATGGCCGTTGTTAGCGTCGCGCCAGAACACATCGTTTGTGTTGCCTGTATACGACTGGTCCGTCTCCATCTTATGGTCTGTCTCGGGCTGCTGCTCACCAGGCTGCACCTTGTCGATGGTGCGGGCCTCCAGCGCCTGACGCTCTTGCTCCTCCTTCGCCAACTGGGCCAGATAGCCCTTATAGTTCTGCTCCGAGAGTGCAAGCCAATAAATCATGTAGCGCGAGTCGTGAATCTCGAAAAAGGGTTGGAGCTCGAAAATGCCCCCTTGGCGGAAGCCGTTCCCCCGATTAACGGGGGCACTCCGTGTTTCCAACGTAAAGTGCAGCGGCTTTCCTTCGATGGGTTTAAGTTGATTGGCAATCTCGTCGATGTTGTCGTTGATGAGAATGGGCGCCTCGTTGATGGGCAGTTTCTTGCCACTGGCATACTGTCCGAAACGGCTATCGTCGGCAATGAGGTGCGCCAAGTCTTCCGTACCCGTCTTCATGCCCAGCAGAATGGGACCATGCATCAGGGCGACATACTGCGGTACATTGGGCAAGTATTTCATGCTATTATGCATGGGGAACGCCACCTCTACGACGTCGCCCTTCTTCCACTTGCGGTCGATAGTAACATACGACGACGGACCGGTTGTGATGTCAACAGGCTGACCGTTGACGCTGACTTTGAAATCGCCCGGCTTTACCCAACCCGGATAACGCACCAGCAGCGGGAACTGCCCCTTGCCGCTAGCGATAGTAATCTTGCTCGTCTCGCCATAGGGAAACGCCGTTTCTTGCTTCAATGTGATGCCCTTCTCACGCCAGTTCAGCTCTGAAGCCACGAAGAGATTCACATAGAGCGCGTTGCCAACGTGGGTATAAATGAACTGTCCGTATTTGCCGTGATTCTCCATGCCTGTTCCCACGCAGCACCACATAGCCTCGTTGGGAGCTGAGTAGTTGCGGTAGTGACGCGGACGAGCCGGTGTAAAGTATACGTAACCGCCATGCTCGGGGTGCTGCGAAGAGAGTATGTGATTGAACGTTGCCAACTCATAGTAGTCGGCATAGCGGGCCTCCGGATTGCGGCGGTGCAGGTCCTCGGTCAGTTTCAACATATTGTTCGTGTTACAGGTCTCCGGACCGTCGATGTCGTTGATGAAGTCGATGCAGGCCTCCTTGCTGGGGAAGTGCTCGCGACGACTGTTTCCGCCAAATGCCAACGAACGTTCGCCGGTGACAATATCCCAGAAGTAGTTTGCTGCCTCATGGTAAGGCTCGTTGCCAGCAAGTTCGCTGATGCGCTCAAATCCCACCACCTTAGGCACCTGTGTATTGGCATGCATATTATCGAGATTGTCCTGACGCTGCGACATGGGTGTCAGCAGTCGCCGATGCGAGAAACGCTTGGCTGCCACCAAATACTTCCTGTCCTTCGTAATGGCATAGGCATCGGCCAACACTTCATTCATACCGCCATGTTCGTTGTTTAGCATCTGCTCCATCTGCTCGTCGGAGAGACCTGCTGTCAGGTCGATAGCCCAGTCGCAGAAGCCCAGGAACAGGCGCTTGGCATCTTCGTTGCCACAATAAAGCCACGCATCGCGCAGGCCCGCGTACATCTTATGCAAATTATAGAACGGTGCCCACGAACCGAAGTACACGCTGAAATCGCCTTTCTTAAAAGTGCTCCAAATGCGGTCGCTATTGGGCATGCCGCCCACATAGCCCTTGCCCCATTCGGGGTGATTCATCTGGTTGGCGTTGGCACAGAGTTGCAGTTCGCCCAACATGTGCAGCATCCGCATGCGGCACTCCATGTTGCCCGTAGCGGCATTAATAGCCATGGCTGTCAGGTAGTGGCCGCCCACGTGGCCATCGAGTCCGTCCCAGTTGGGATAGGTCTTTGCCCTGGGCGTCAACCCCGCCTCTTTCAGATAGGGAGCCAGCAGACGGTCCACGTCGTACTTTAGCAGCGTTTCGATGTTCAGGTCGCGCGCATGCTTCAGCGGACCGTCCAATAAAGTCACATCGCCGAGGGGAAACTCATCGGCATACAATTTGTCTTGTGCGTTGGCGGCCACCACCATAGCAGCCATCCATACGAAGGTTAAGATTTTCTTCATGTTGTTAGTATTGTGTCACACATAGGGCAAGCGTGAGTACCGCTTGTGCAATAATCACTTTCATCATATGTTCAAGCCGTAACTCTGTTTTACTTCACTCATCACAAAGGTACTCTCGATGGACGACAGGCTCTCGATCTCACCCAACTTGTTGAGTACAAATTCCTGATATTGCTTCATGTCGCGGGCGCGAACCTTTAACAAGTAGTCGTACGCCCCAGAGGTGTTGTAGCACTCCGTCACCTCGGGAATGCGCTGGATGCGGCGCACAAAGGCATCAGCTATCTCGTGGTTGATTTGCTTCAGCTTCACCTTGCAAAACACCAGCAGACCTAAGTCCAACTTGTCGGGGTCGAGAATGGCCACATACTTCTTGATATACCCTTTTTTCTCCAACCGTTTCTGACGTTCAAAAACGGGAGTAGGAGTCAGATGAACAGCATCGGCCAGCTCTTTAGTGGTCAATTTCGCATTTTTTTGCAGCGTTTTCAAGATTTGCAGGTCAGTTTCGTCTAAGATTTCTACCATGATAAGGAATGATTTTCTTTTTCTGGGCCTTTCGAAGGCCATTATTGGAATATTTTTCTTTTCAGTTTGCAAATTTAGGCATTTTTTCTGAATTACGCAAGAATTTTGGTGGAAATTTCTAAACTCCGTACCTTTGCACCGTCAAAATTAAGAAAAAACAATATTAACAATTAAAAAGGATAAGATTATGAGTAAGAAGAATTATCGTTTTGAGACTTTGCAACTGCATGTAGGCCAAGAACAGGCTGACCCCGCAACCGACGCCCGCGCCGTGCCCATCTATCAGACCACGTCGTATGTGTTCCGTAACTCACAGCACGCCGCCGACCGCTTTGGTCTCCGAGATGCAGGTAATATCTATGGTCGTCTGACCAACTCTACGCAGGGTGTGTTCGAGGATCGTGTCGCTGCCCTTGAGGGTGGTGTTGCAGGTTTGGCTGTGGCCTCTGGTGCTGCTGCCATCACCTACGCTTTACAAAATATCGTGCAGAATGGTGACCACATCGTCGCAGCCGACAACCTGTATGGCGGTTCTTACAACCTGATTACCCACACACTGGCTACGCAGGGCATCACCAATACCATTATTAATGTCAACGATCTCGAGGCCCTCGATGCAGCCATCCAACCCAACACAAAAGTAGTATATGCCGAGACTTTCGGCAACCCCAACAGCGACGTGCTCGACCTCGAAGGCGTAGCTGCTGTAGCTCACAAGCACGGAATTCCGTTCATCGTTGATAACACCTTCGGCACGCCTTATCTGATTCGTCCGTTGGAGCACGGTGCAGACATCGTGGTGCACTCAGCTACGAAGTTCTTAGGCGGTCACGGCAGTTCACTCGGCGGTGTCATCGTAGACGGTGGAAAATTTGATTGGAAGCAGAACGATAAGTTCCCAACGCTTGCTAAGCCAGATCCAAGCTATCATGGTATCGTGTTTGCCGACGCTGTAGGTGCAGCTGCTTACGTCACCCGTATCCGTGCCGTCATACTGCGCGACACTGGTGCTGCCATCTCACCTTTCAACGCCTTCATCCTGTTGCAGGGTGTCGAGACGCTGAGTCTGCGTGTGGAGCGTCATGTGGAGAACGCCTTGAAGGTGGTCGATTTCCTTGCTAAGCATCCGAAAGTGGCTGCCGTACATCACCCCGCCCTCGAGAGCCATCCCGACCACGCACTCTACAAGAAGTACTATCCCAACGGTGGCGGTTCTATCTTCACCTTCGAAGTTAAGGGTGGTCAGGAAGAGGCTTGGAAATTTATCGATGCCTTGCAGATCTTCTCACTCCTGGCTAACGTGGCCGACGTGAAGAGTCTGGTGATTCATCCCTATACCACCACCCACTCACAGCTGTCGCCTGAGGAACTCGCCGAGCAGCACATCACGCCATCGACCATTCGTCTGAGCATAGGTACAGAGCATATCGATGACATTATCGATGACCTCGCCCAAGCTCTGGACAAGATTTAACCACATAAATTATTATAAACCACGAATTCCACGAATCTCACGAATTGGTTGCACACTTTCTGCAGTAATTATTCGTGAAATTCGTGCGATTCGTGTTCGTTTAGGAAAAAAAGTAGTATTTTTGCACTCGTAAAACCGACATTATGAGGAATTTTATTATAGCCGACAACCAAGAGCTGACGCGTTTCGCGTTAGAGAGCCTGCTTAAGAACGACGAGGAAAACGTTGTGTATCGTGCTTTCGACAGGGCTGGACTTGTAGAACTGCTCAAGGAGCACGAGAGTGCGGTAGTACTGCTCGACTACACCTTGTTCGATTTTGCCGACGAGGATCAGCTACTCATCATTGCCGAGCGTTTCAACCTGTCTGATTGGATTCTCATCAGCGATGAGCTCACCCCCCAGTTTCTGCGCCGTGTTGTGTATTCGTCACATCAGTTCAGCGTAGTATACAAAGACGGTCCCTTGAGCGAGGTTCGCGAGGCTCTCAGCGCTGTCAACCGCCACACGCGCTACCTTAGCCAGCGTGCCCTCGAGACCATCATCACACAGCAACAACAAGAGGAAGAAACACCCAGTGTTCTGACTACTACGGAGATGGAGATTGTGAAGGGCATCGCCCTGGGTAAGACCACCAAGGAGATTGCCGCCGAGCGGTTTTCCAGCATCCATACCGTCACTACTCACCGCAAAAACATCTTCCGCAAGCTGGGCATCAACACAGCGCACGAAGCGGTAAAATACGCGCTCCGCGCGGGATTAATAGATCCTTCGGAATTTTACATTTAAAAAGTCTCACTTCTCGGTGAGACTTTTTTTGATGTCTTCCAGCAAATCCTCTGGTGCTTCGAGACCAATGCTTAATCGTACCGTTGTGTCTGGAACGGACATCTCGGCGCATTGCTCAGGTGTGAAGAGGCCGAAGATGGTCGAGGCGGGATGGATGGCCAGCGACTTGCGGTCGAAGAGGTTCGTGGCGCGACGGATGACCTGCAACTTGTCGATAAACGCCCAAGCGGCTTCCTTCGATTCGAGGTCTATGGTGAAGACGGCTCCTGGCAAGGGACCGAACTGCGCCTCCGAGAGCTTATGGAAAGGATTATCCTCTAGACCAGTATAATTCACTCGCTTGATTTCCGGCAGTTGCTGACATTGCTTGGCGAGCCACAGCGTGGTCTCTGCCTGGCGACGGAAACGGATGTCGAGCGTATCGAGGCCCAGCGTCTCCATGTAGGCGGCCTGTGGTGTCATCAGCGAACCGAGATTCGTCACCAGTTCTGTCTTTACACGCGCTGTAAAGGCCAATTTCTTACCGACTCGCTTAGTCCGGGCCTGCAGGACGGGCGACGGGTGTTGCGACCAGTCGAATCGTCCATAGTCGATGAGCAGTCCGCCGAGACCTGTGCCGCCGCCAGAGATATACTTCGTGCTGCTGACCACCTCGATATCCACACCCAACTCATTGGCATGGAAGGTGGAGAACGGCACGATGGTCGTATCGGCAATCAGGGGCACGCCCTTCCGATGGGCAATCTCCGACAGTTTCTTGATGTCGGCCACGAACAGTTGCGGATTGGTAATAATCTCGAAGAACAAGGCTGCGGTCTTGTCGTCAATCTGCGCCTCCACTTCCTCAGGCTTCGTGAAATCGACAAATCGCGGCTCCACGCCGAAACTGCCCAACGTGTCGCGAATCAGCGAGACGCTGTTACCAAACAGGTGCTTCGAGGCCACGATATTCAGACCCGCCGCACTCACCGTCGTCAGGGCATAGTGGATAGCCGCCATACCTGTATTGAGGGCAGTGACACTCTGTGCGCCTGTTATCCCCCGCACGCGCTCCTCCAAATAAGTCACCGTGGGATTGGCGATGCGGGCATACGACGGTGCCATTGAGCGTCCGCAGAAGGCGTCGCTCATCGCCTTGGCATCGGGGAACTCGAATGCCGCCGTGTAATACACAGGCATAGAGAGTGCCCCGTATGCGTCAGGTTTCTGATACTTTGTGGTTAATACTTTCGTTTCGTA
>CAMHUU010000065.1 GCA_946188395.1 uncultured Prevotellaceae bacterium
GCCTTCAAGGTTGAGAACTGGTCGGATTTCACTCAGATTGTAAAAGAGGACGATTGATCATGGGGTCGGTTCCTCTGATCTTTTTTAAAGAATAAAACCAGGAAACGGAAGTCGTCAATCGCGGCTTCCGTTTTTTCGTGTCCTTTTCCTCATTCTTCTTCGCCCCCTGACACTCGCCGGCCCGACGGTGTTTTTTGCCGGAAAATTTTGCAGTATCAATAAAAAACACTATCTTTGCAGCGTGAAATTAATAAACAACAAAGATTATGGCTACATTAGTATTACATATTCCCGACGAAAGCCTCGTCCAAAAAGTTAAGCAGGCCTGTAAGATGTTGGTAGGTGTGGCTTCGGTTAAGGTACAGAAGGATGCCAAGCCGAAGGAGTATGATATCACCAAGACGGCAGGATACCGTGAAGCGATGGACGACGTGAAGAACGGCCGAGTGTATCACGCCGACAGCGTGGACGACATGTTTAAGCAAATACTTGGCTGATATGTAGGCTCACGCGGGGACAGTCCCCTTGTGAGATTTAAAGAATAAAACAGGAAACGGAAGTCAGCGCGGCTTCCGTTTTTTGAATCACAGGGGGACAGGCACCATGTGAGCTTGATTATTTGTGAGATTTGCGCAATGGAAATTACGTTAAATTTAAGCAAGTTGATAGTTATTTACTAAAAAAGTAGTACTTTTGCAAGTAAAAATTGCAAAACGATGTGCGAAAAAATACATCTTATTATAATAAATAGCATTTAAAGAACAATAATACAATGAAAAAGATTATGAATTGGGTGCTCGCCGCCACCCTCATTTGCGGCGCAAGTGTGTTGACTGCATGTAAAGAATCTCACGCACAGCAGGATAATCCCGTGCAGAAGGTGACGAGTGAAGAACTGATCCGTACCTCGCAGAGTTGGGACGGCGTGGAACTGCCCGACTATCTCCAGGGCCGCCCGGAACTGGTCGCCGTGAAGTACGTGTTCCCCGCAGGCCAGAAGCTGGGCTGGCATCACCATCCCGTGATGAACTACGGCGTGCTGATGCAGGGCGAGCTGACCATCATCGGCCAGGACGGCAAGGAGAAGGTGGTGCATGAGGGCGAGGCTGTCGTCGAGATGGTGAACACCATCCACCATGGCGAGAACCGCGGCACAAAGCCCGTTATCCTCTATATGTTCTACCTCTCGCAGAAAGACCTGCCGCTCGCCGTCCAGCACCCGGAGATTCCACTGGAGTAACCTGACTGGCAGTTTGAAGAACTCATTAATCAAGTGTTCCCTCCTAAGATCTGAGTACTCAGCGGTGCTACTGCGAGGTTACATGAGGTCAGCACAATAATATAAAGACAATGAAACAGACAAAGCTATGGATGCTTGCCGCCATACTTTCCATCATCTGCGGCGCTTGCATAACGACTTGTTGCACTAGCAGTGACGACAACCCTGTTGTTGAGACACAGCAGCCCACCATACAACGCATCACTGAACGAGGCAAGTTGTTGGTAGGCACCACGGGCGACTATCGACCTCTCTCATACCGCGAGACCGACGGCAACTATTGGGGCTTCGGCATTGAGATGGCACAAAAGATAGCCGAGCGCATCGGTGTAGGCATTGATTTCGTACAAACCTCGTGGCCTACTTTGACTGCCGATGTGCTGACAGAACCTCAGACCTTCGACCTTGCCATCGGTGGTATCACCATTACTGATACCCGCAAGAAAACGATGCTGATGAGTGACGGTTATCTATGCAACGGCAAGACCATCCTTTGCCGCTCATCAGAAGTAGACCGCTACCAATCTCTGGCAGATTTAGACAAACCAGAAGTACGCGTGATGGTGAATCCAGGAGGGCTTAACGAGAAATTCGCCAATGAGAATCTGCCCCATGCCACCATCATTGTCTATCAGAAGAACGAGGAAATCCCCAATCAGGTGGCCGAGGGCAATGCCGACGTGATGATTACCGAAATTACCGAGGCTCCGTGGTATGTGCATAATGACCCTCGCCTTGCTGCCCCGTTGCTAAACGCTCCCTTCACCCACGGAGAGATTGGTGTGCTAATGCGCAAAGGACAGGACGATCTCCTTACCCTTGTCAACAGCGTCATCGCCCAGATGAAGACTGACGGTAGCCTCCGACAGCTTCATGAGAAGTACGGGCTGGTGTATGGCTATTAATAATGACAAATTGAAGTGGCAATACAAGTAGCATACATGCCTTGAACTTCGTTCGAGTCTGCTCACGCTCGGCAGAGCCTAAGCCAGCTTGACTCTGCTCTCGCTAAATCGCAGACTTGTTGAATTTCGTCTTGGGCTGCTTGCAACGGGGACAACGCCAGTCGTCGGGCAGATCTTCGAAGGCCACGCCGTCGTGCTCTGCGGGGTCATAGACATAGCCGCAGACGGAGCAGACGTACTTACCACTGGCCTCCTGCTGAGAGAAGTCTATCTCTGCGAGAACTGTCGGCACAGGATTGTCGAGGTCTATCACGCGCTTGGCCTCCAGATTCTCGTAGCCCTGCGGCGTGTGGGTGCCGCAATACACAGTGGGGTGGTTGCGCACGAACTCACGGATGCGGTCCTGCGTCTCGCGGGCTGCTGCCAGGTCGTCGAAGACCACGGAGAGCTTGTCCTCATACAGCGCTTCATCGACGTAGGTGATGTCGCCGTGCAGCATGTAGAACAGCCCGTCCAGCTCTACCACGATGATGCTGTTGCCCTTGGTATGCCCCTTGGCCTTGATCAGGTAGATGCCGTCCTCAATCTTCTGACTCTCAGGGAAATTGTAGTACGGCCCGTCGGTATAGCTCACCGGCACGAGGTTCGTCAACCCCTGCAACTCAACAGCGTCCATCTCGTCCTTGTTCACATACACCTTCGCGTTGGGGAACGAGCGCAATTCGCCCGAGTGGTCCGCATGGCGGTGGGTCAGCAGAATCTTCGTCACCTGTTCGGGCTTGTAGCCGAGCGCTGCAAACGCCTCCATATAGGTGCTGATGTCCTTGCCCGTATAGGCCATTGCCCGCTCGTCGGGCACCTCTTCGGGCGTACCGGCGGGGATGCCTGTATCCACCAGAATTACCTCCTTACCTGTGTCAATCAGATAGTTCTGCAGACTGCCGCGATAGCGGATGTTCTTGTTGAATTTGTCGGGACCTTCTTCGCCACCGAAGGCGAAGGGCTGGGTATAGAACCCATCCCTTCTGAATTTTACTGCTTTGATTTCCATAGGCCAGTTACTTTGCCGGCTCCCACTTGCAGCGGACGGGCGACACGATGGCACCCTCCTTCTTCAACTCGGCGAAAGCCTTATCCACTTCCTTACGGTCGGCCCCCAGTGCCTTAGTCACATCGCCTGCCGAGACGGGCTTGCCTGCCTCACGCATGGCCTGTAATACCTGTTCTTTCATATTGTTGCGTTTTGTAATTATGAATTATGCATTGTTTACATCATTGCGGTGAGGAAATTCTCATAGCCCAGTTTCTCGATGTAGTTCAGGTACTGGCACTCCCAAGCCATGTGGTCCTTCTCGTCCTCAATCCACTTGTAGATGAGCTTCTGGGTGATGTAGTCGTCACTGAAGGCAGCGGCCATCTCGCACAGGTCTTTGATAGCATCGGGAGCATAGTCGCTCTCAATCTGCTGCTTCGGATCATCGTAGAATGGGAACTCCATCGTCTTCATAGCCTCCTGCAGGTCAGCTGGCTTGCAACCAAGTTCCACAAGGCGGTTCAGTACTTCCTCGGCCTCTTCCCACTCTTCCTCAGCCTCTTCCTTCCACTTGTCGGCCAGCTTGTTCCAGCCCTGCAGACGACAGTAGGCCGAGAATGCGAAATGTTGCTTACTGTTTCCAAACCAAGCTGCACCATAAAAGGCGAACTTCTTCAATGCTTCTTCTTTAGTCATTATTTTATAGTTTTAAGTTAATAAATAAGATCTTCGGTGCAAAATTACAAAGAATTTTCGATACTATTACAATCTGAAACGATACAAAAGTTGTCTGAAACGATACAAATTCAAAATAATTGTGTACCTTTGCAGCAAGTTTAATGTATCATTGTACCCATGTACACGCTAAAAGAGGGCTGGATAGCCATGCAAGGTTCTGTACCGGTAGAAGATTGGGACGGCAAGATGTACTGCACCGAGACCGATGCAGATATGACTTTTCGTGCCAACATCATACAGGGATACCTGGCGGCCTACACGTTTACGCTGGTCATCGAGGGCAGTCTCTCGATTGTCTATAATAACAAGCAACTGATGCTCCATCCCGGCGACATCTATATCTATTCGCCCGGCATGCCCGTACTCATCGCTTCCGCCTCCAGCGATTATCGCGCCATCTGTCTGATGGCTGACGAGCACGCCACCATCGAGCTCCCCAGCGTCCGCGATTTGGTGAATATCGCTTACGCACCTCTTGTGCAGTTGCACGAGCCAAAACTGTCGCTGCCACCCGACGAGGCCCGCCACATGGAGCAGCGCATGCGCGAAATCATCGGCTATCTGCATTCCGACCATCTCTACAAGAAGGAAATTCTGCGTATGCTCTATGCCACCTTCCTGCTCGATATGCAGAATGCCCAGCAGCACAGTATCGCCCGTTACCAGATACCTCCGCGCGTTGAGGAGATTATCATCGGCTTCATCCGTCTGCTGCCGCATCACTTTGCCGAACACCACGACATCGCCTTTTATGCATCTTCGCTCTACATCACTCCCGTCTATCTCTCGCGGGTGGTGCGTCAGGTCACAGGTCGCACCGTCATCGACTACATTAACCAGATGATTGTGATGGAAGCCTCCTTCCTGCTTCGCACCTCACCGATGAGCATCACTCAGATTGCCGAGCGTCTCCACTTTGCCGATACCCCCTCATTTAGTAAGTTTTTCCTGCGCATGAAAGGCGTTAATCCGAGGCGGTATAGGATGGAGAAATAACAAAAAATGTCCTTTTTCAGAAATATTAAGAGTTTTTATCTGGGTTCACTTCAGAACGGGGTATCTGTCATTAGCCATACAGCACCTTCGCTGTCCCTTCAATGCTCCTTCGTCCGTTGTGCGCTACATGTCCGCTATATGCTCGTTACTTGTTCGCTACTTGTTCGGTCTGTTAGCGGACAAATACCGGACAAGTACCGAACATATACCGCACAATAACCGAAGCTACTCCCTTGCTACGCTATAGGTACAACGAGGTTGAGGCGAGCCTACTATGGTGCAAAGGTTGTCCATATTGTCCTTTTCTTTTGCTGGGTGCAAAATTACAGCTTTTTTCCGAGTCCTGCAAGAAGGCACTTTTTGGTAACATAGTTACTTTCCGCCAAACTCGTTATACGATACGTTCTCTGGCTTCCACTTGTCCTTTGGTGTAGGCCTCTCAGCAGGGTGGCCAATGACAATGGTGCAGAGGGGGATTATGGTCTCGGGCAGCTTCAGTGCTTTGGAGATAGAGGCCACACGCTCTTCCATGGGATAGCCACCCGTCCAAACGGCTCCAAGACCGAGGGCATTGGCTGCCAGCAGGATGTTTTCGGTAGCAGCCGAGCAGTCCTGAATCCAGAATTCCTGGCCTTTGCCCTGCATCGTCTTTTCCATGTTGCCACAGACCACAATGGCCAATGCACACTGTTCCAGCATACCGCCACGTCCTCCCGACAGTTCCTTCAGCTTGGCCTTGTCAGTGACAGCAACGAAATGCCAAGGCTGTTTGTTGACAGCGGTAGGAGCCGCCATACCAGCACGCAGAAGTGTTTCGATGTCAGCCTTAGACACAGGCTGATCTGTGTACTTACGGATGCTGGTACGTGTCATGATGTTCTTAATCGCTTCGTTCTCACTTTGTGCCGATATGCTCAGCACAAAAAACATTGCCATAAGGCTCAAAATCATTCTTTGCATAATTGTCTATTTTATTCTTAAACTTTTATTCGTAGCTATTTATCCAAGTACTACATCGAGCACCATCATGAGGACGAAGCCGATAGCAAAACCGATGGTGCTGAGATTAGAGTGTTCGCCCTCGCTGGCTTCTGGAATCAGTTCCTCGACAACGACATAGAACATGGCTCCTGCTGCAAAGGCCAGCATGTATGGCAAAACGGGTGTCATCAGCGAGGCCAGCAGCACTACTGCCAACCCGCCAATGGGTTCTACGGCTCCGCTCAATGAGCCGATGATGAATGACTTCCACCTGGAATTACCAGCTGCCCGCATGGGCATGGAAATGATGGCACCCTCAGGCACGTTCTGGATGGCAATACCAATGCTGACAGCCAAGGCACTGGCTAGCGACAGACCTGTTGCACCGTTCTCGGCTCCTGCAAACACCACACCCACAGCCATACCTTCTGGCAGATTGTGGATGGTGACAGCCAATGCCAGCATAGCAGTTCGAGAGAGTTTTGAACGAGGGCCCTCTGGTTTGTCGGTACCTATATGCAGGTGGGGCGTCAGCTCGTCAATCATCAGCAGGAATCCCATACCCAACAGAAAACCGACGGCAGCAGGTAAAACCGACCACCGTCCGCTATCTGTTACCATCTCCATTGATGGAATCAACAGCGACCATACCGATGCCGCTACCATCACGCCCGAAGCGAAACCCAACAATGTTTTTTGCAAACGGGGAGACATTTCGTCTCGCATAAAGAAGACGAATGCCGCTCCGAGCATGGTTCCCAATAACGGGATGAGTAATCCGATTGTTAAAGTCATATTTAGTAGTGGTTTATTATTAGAACGGTGAAATCACAAGGGAGAACAGGTAGCTACCAAAGGATATGAGCAGCCAAATCATGAGGGCAATGAGCAGGAGAAGAAGGATAAGAACGATGGCTACTGGATTCTGTTTATTCTGCATAATCAGATAGATTTCGTTTTGCGCCATCACGGTATTTGAAGTAGCCTTTACGGAGCGTTAGTGGGCCAACATAATCTCTGCTGGCAATTTGATGTCTGATACGACAGTCACCTGCCAAATCTCCGTTCTTGTCTAGGTGGGCGCTGAAATGGAACTCATGGTTAAGTTTCTCGTTCTCCTCGTCATATTCAAGTTCATCGACAGAAAGCTCTGTACCATCGAAAGAAACGGTGGTCTTGTCAAAACCATAGAGGCGATAGATGTTACACTCTGTAACCTCCAGTCCTTTGCCGTTCATTTCCAGGCGTAGCAGTAACTCAGGACCGTCGTCTCCCACCCATCCCCAATAGCCGACGAGCGATTTTGCCTTTTCACGGACCTTCAGCCCCTGACGGATGGTTTCACGCAGATAATTCTTATCGTCATTGCCGTCTTTCGAGGGTGAGAAGTCGTCGATATACCAATCGTTGCGCTCAAAACGGAGAGCGATGGTTGTCTGCGTATCGCTGAAATTATGGATGTTCAAATCCACGAGGGCTGTAGAGTCTGTGATTTCATAGACCTTTGCTACTTTGTAGCTCCAGTCGTCAGACCAGTCCTGTCCGCACACCCAGTAATCGTAGTCGTACAAGATTTCGCCAGTCTCATTACAAAGCTGGGCAGCCTCCTTCATCAGCGCATAGTAACGCTCTGAGCAATAGGCACTGTCGCGGTTGAAGGGGTTCTTGATATAGCTCACCTCATTTCCCTGGCAGTCATAAACAGACTTGCCAACGGTCTTGTAGATGGTGTCGATACGCTGGCGGATATAGGCTTCGGAGTGTTTGTCTACTCCTGTATTGACTACAATAGAATCCACAGCCAGCGAGTCTGTGTTACTGACGGCTTTTCCTGTCTTGTTGCCGCAATTCAGCATCAAAGCTGTGGCAAGAATAAAAAACAAAATCTTTTTCATATTATCTTGTAAATCAAAAAAACTCCTTCAGACCTTCTTTATCTTTCAGGTCATCAACTGTTAAATATACCTGCAAAAATAGCAAGAATTGTCTTAAAATTACTATATTTGCAGAATAATTTGAGAATATTATGATTGTTTAGAAGTTTATGGATAAAATTGTATTGATAACAGGAGCAACAAGTGGCATCGGGCTGGCTTGTGCAAGAAAGTTTGCCGAGAATGGCGACAAGCTGATTCTGACAGGCAGGAACGAACATCGTCTGGCAGAGATTCGTAGAGAATTGACGGAAAAGGGGACTGAGATACTGACCCTGGCTTTCGACGTGAGAGACCGCGAGAAAGCGAAGAAGTATATCCGTGAACTCCCTGCTCAGTGGCAGAAGATTGATGTGCTGGTGAATAACGCCGGGCTTGCTTTGGGCTTGGAGCCTGAGTATAAAGGTGATCTTGATGACTGGGAAACGATGATTGATACGAACATCAAAGGATTGTTGACTATGACTCGTTTAGTAGTTCCTGGTATGGTGGAGCGTAATAGCGGCCATATTATAAATATCGGTTCTGTGGCTGGCGATGCTGCCTATGCAGGTGGCAATGTCTATTGTGCCACAAAGGCTGCTGTCAAGGCTCTTTCTGATGGGCTCCGTATCGATGTTGCTGATACGGCCATTCGTGTCAGTAACCTGAAACCAGGCCTTGTTGAGACGAATTTCAGCAATATCCGTTTCCGTGGTGACAACGACCGTGCAGCTAATGTCTACAAGGGCATCAAACCATTGACAGGTGATGACATTGCTGATGTAGCAGTCTTCGCAGCTAACGCTCCCGCTCATGTTCAGATAGCCGAGGTGCTGATTCTTGCCACTCATCAGGCCAGCGGCAGTGTAATTGTTAGGAAATAGTTATAATCAGGTGAGAATACTGGTTGACGATGTGAATGCCATCTATCTCATTAATTGGTTTATCTCGTACTGCAAGTTATTGAGGAAACGACAGGCTTGCATGCCATCCATCTGGGCATGGTGAAACTGAAGGGAGATGGGCAGAGTGGTCTTAAACAGACCTTTCCTATATTTGCCCCATACAAGAAACGGATTGTTCCAACGGCCAGAATACTGGTTGACGATACAATCCAGCTCTGTGTGTGGCAATGCTGATGTGCCTATAATCATAGCGTCTTCCAGCGACGTACTCTTACAGGTCTTCGCAGCAAGGCTGGTCGCTTCCAGAAAGTCAGCATTGAACTGACTGATATCTTCAGAATAAGGCACATCACACAAAGTGATTCCACCTTTTTCATTCAGCACGACGACATTGACAGCCAGTTTATCAAAGCGGTACAAATGGCCAGGCTCTGGCAAAAGAAAGAACTCTTCAATGCTGCTAGCGGCCTTACAAATGCACCAACACAAGAGTACGGTAAACTTGACACCCGTCTTTCTACTTACTTTCCGCAGACGCCTGACATCGAACGTTTTCACCAATGTCACCATTGGCTGCGGCGATGACATCCACATACTAAATGCCTCTGCACGACTACTTTCATGAGGATTGATTTCCTGTTTCATCTTATGATACTATGTTCAAAACAATATTAAATCCACGTCAGTTTTCGCCATAAGCCCTCCAACGGACCGCGCTGATGGCTGGAGAACCAGAAGCGAGCGAAGAGGTATTGCACGATAACCATACCAATACCTACCATCACAGCGTAGGTGATGCCTAACTTGTAATAGTAGGCGAGGCCGTAGCCGCAGAAGATGGCGCAGCCGATGATGGACTGCAACAGATAGTTGGTGAGACTCATTCGACCGAAGATACACAAATGATGGAGTACACGGCGGACTCCCTCAAAGGCATACCATGCAGAGACAATTGCTGAGACAATCATCAGGAGGATGATAAGGTTGTATATGGGTTTGAGCCAGCCTTCAAGTTCGCCAAAGTTCACGAAACTCAGGGCGATGACAATGGCGGTAGATGTCAAGAGAATCTTATGCCAAATCTGTAGGTTATGTCCTTCGTTATAGAATAGTCTCTGTCGCCCTAACTGCATGCCGAGGATGAAGAGACAGAGCAACTGCGTCAAGCGACCACTAAAGACGTTGAAACGCAGGTTGAGTTCGAAGCCATAACGCAGATTGATGAGCGCATTCTCCCAGAATGTACCATTCTCATGCATAGCCATCACTTGGCCATATATGTCCCACAATCTGGAATGATCGATAGTCGTGCCAGTCAGCAAGCAATACAGTTCTACGGGTTGAATGGCCAACAGACCGATGATGCACCAAACCGCCTTTGACGGCAGATAACTGATGGGAATGAGCAGCAGGCCATAACAGGCATAGAGCATGAGGATATCGCCATCATAAAAAGCCACGTTGATGACACCAAACATGAAAAGCAGACACATGCGCCAGGCGAAACGACCTGAGAAATTTTTCCCCTTTTGTTGCTGATTATCATTCATAATAAAAAAGCTCAGTCCGAAGAGCATGGCGAATACACCATACATCTTGCCAGAAAACAGCCAGGCCAGTACATCGGCTACCGTTTGGTCGCAAGGTAGTGTGTGGAGGATGGGCTTCTGTGTGAAGATATCGAAATGCTCAACGGAGTGGTACAGGATGATGCCAGCTACAGCGATTCCTCGCAGGGCATCGGCCACGTCGATGCGTGTGTTGGGGAGAGAACGAGTCTTGTACATATTTGTTCAGTTTGACTGTGCAAAGATACAAATAATTTCAGAAATTATCAAATAATCAATTCGTTTTACATACGTGACTTCTGCTTTTCACCGGCACCAGAGCCACGATACTTCGAGTGGGCCTCGTTGAACTTCCAGGTAATGTCGAGCATAAAGGTGCGACGGGCAGGATTGTGCGTGGTCAGCTCCCGATAGCCGTAAACGATGGCATCGGTCTTGTTGGTGTGGAAGATATCACTGCAACGGAGGTCGAAGGTGAGTGTACCCATACGCTTTAAGTTGAGATCACGCTGCAGGCCTACGTTGGTGAAAAGGCGAGTGCTGGTCATGCGGAAGTTGTTGTAATCGCCCTTCGAATTCCACTGGAGTGAGGCGTTGAGCCGGAAACCGTATGGCAATTCGATGTCGTTCTGCCAACCAAAAATAAACCAAGGACGGTTCAACGTGATGGTAGAGCCATTGGCCGTAGGCGACTTGAAGTCCTGCATCTGAGTGATGACGGTCCACATAGGATGCCAGCAGCCGATGGTAGGCCGTGCTGATAACTGGATGCTGAACTTGTTGTAATCCTCCCAGCTGTTGATGGGACGCACAAGGCTGACAAGGGGATCTTCTGAACCAGGGAAAGGCTCTGTCGACATAGTGAGTGCATCCTTCACGCGGCCATAGTTCAGCGTCAGGTTCGCCCATTTGTAGGCAGCATTGAGCACCAGACTATGGGTATAAGTCGGCAACAGATATGGATTACCGCTCTGGTAAGTATAGCGGTTGACATAAACCGTCGAACTGGTCAGATTAGCATAGTTAGGACGCTCGATGTCACGACGGTAAGAGAGCGAGAGTTGTGCCTTGCCTACAGGGGCAGAGATGACTGCCGTAGGGAACCAGTCGCCATAGTCGCGGCAGACTTCATCCTCCTTCTTACCGAAGTTGAAGTAGTCGTTTGTCAGATGCTCATAGCGCAGTCCTACCTGTGCATAGACTTTGCCAAAAGAGCGGCCATACTCCAGGAAGGCGGCCGATGACTTCTCATTAATCTCTGTGTCGGTGGTCTTCACAGGCACATAATCTGTTGCTGTGAATGAGTAGGCATCTGTGCGATGGTTATAGCTATATTCGCCACCAAGAGAGAGATTACCTTTCCATACAGGGTAGGAGAGGATGAGTTTCGTGGCCCAGAAGTTGTTGCCGCTGAGGGTGTTGCTCTCGATGGTACGAGGAGCTGTAGTGCCTCCAGATGCAGGGGATGTCTGCTCCGTGGTACTACCAGGCGTCTTGGTGTCGTCAAAGAGTCCGTCGATATTGAGGTCGATACCCAGATTGCCCACCTTGCCGTTATAGTAGGCATTGAAGATGTGTTTGCTGAAACTCTCATCCTGCCAAATGCGACTCTCTGAATGCTCCGTGTATTTGCCGTTCACGTAGTTGTCGGTAAAGAACACACTGTTGAAGTCGCTGCTGGGGTGGCGGTCGTATTTATAAAAGGCACCGAAACTTTGGTTCTCATCGACCATATAGTTTAGCTGCAATTGCGGTGAATAACCCTTCCAGATGCTCTTCGATTCCTGCGAGTTGGTGCTCTCGATGTAATCTGGGCCTACAAAATAGGTGAGCTCGTGCTCCTGCAACGATTTTGCATGACCGTAGCGCCCTGCCCACAGCGAGGCGGTAATGTCGAGACCGCCTGTGCGGTAGTTCACATCCAGGTTGTTCGTCAGCGTGTGACCATACTGGTATATGCCACTGAAATAGTCCTGAAACGAGAAACCTTCGCCCTGTGCCTTCTTTAGCGTGATGCGAACTACGGCTTTGGTCGATGCCTTATAGCGGGCACCAGGGTTCTGAACTACATCTACATGCTGGATTTGGTCAGAACGCAGGCGAGAGAGTTCATTCAGATCCTGCACCCTGCGACCATTGATATATACTTCAGCATCGCCACGTCCCAGCACCGTCACACTACCGCCACGCTCAGTCTCAATCGATGGAATTTTTGAGAGTGCATCGCTTACGGTTCCGGCTTTCTCCAAGATGGTTCCAGCCACAGTGGTACGCATGGCATCACCTTTGGCATGTGTCTTGGGCAGCTGACCTTTTACCACCACTTCGTTCAGCAGTTGGGTGTCTTCCTTCATCTGGATTGTCAAGTCCTGACCTGCCTTTATATATAAGGTCTGATAACCCACGCTGGTCACCTTGAACAGACCATCGTTCACATCTGTTACAATCTTAAACACACCCATATCGTCAGTCATCGCACCCTGTACAAAAGCAGAATCGGGCAGCGACAGCAGTACGACATTCACAAAAGGCATCGGCTCGCCCTTCTCGTCGATGACCCGTCCGCCCCAGTCTTGTGTCTTAGCGAAACTCATCATTGTCATCATCATTGCAGCTATCAGAGCTGCCAATCTTACATTAATTCTTTTCATATGTTCTATTTTTATATTTTTCTTATTCGCGGTTTTCGACCGCAAAGGTATGACATGTTATCTAATCCTCCTAATTTCTGGGATATTCTGCACCATTATGTGATAAATGGTGTATTTCTACATTCGCTGCCTTTCTGCCTGTCCGGCACCAGTGCCCTTATACTTGCTCTTCGAAGCGTTGAAGGTGTAGCGCAGCGAGATGTTCAGACGGTGGTTGCTGCGCACAGCGTCCTCCGTGTTCTGATAACCGCCACAGTCCATGTGTATGGTCTGGCTGCTACGCTGTAGCACATCGCTGATGCTGGCGCGCAGACAGAGGGCATCATTCTTCAGCCAACACTTCTGAACCACGAAACCAAGAT
>CAMHUU010000066.1 GCA_946188395.1 uncultured Prevotellaceae bacterium
TCAACATTCAACACTCAACATTCAACATTAAAAATTCAACATTCAACACTCAACATTCAACATTATTAAAGCGTATGAAAAAGAATTTTTGGGAAGTCGTGATTCGCATAGCGATAGCGGCGCTGACGGCGGCACTGACCGCACTGGGAACGACGAGCTGCATGGGGTATGGTCCGTTCTAAGAACGGAAATGAGGAATGAGAAATGAGAAGTGAGAAATGAAAGAATCCGGGCAACGATGAAGTTGCTCGGATTCTTTGGGTTTATAGGGGTTAGTTTGTGTGGGTTACTCTTTGAGTTTTCCGCCGTTGTTGGCAAAACAGTAGGCGGAAGCGATGCCATGGAGCATCCAGGCGTGCTGTAGGGTGTCGGCATGCTGGTGGCGCGGCAGGTTTTTAGTTTCGTTATACAGTTCCATCAGTTCGCTATAAAGCGGTCGCTGGGGACTGAGAAGATAATAATAGGAGGCGTCCCGGTGGAGGCCAAAAATGTACTGAAAAGTATCGGTTGCGTGGACTCCCAGAGCATTCTGATACTTCATGACGAAGGATGCGATGTGGAGTGAATCGTCGGTATATAATGTTTTCGCGTCAGTGATTTCGGGCTTGGAATTGAGAGCCTGGGGATAGAAAACATCTATGACCATGGGCAGATGCCGCTCTGCGTTCTCGGCAAAGGTTTCTTTTTGGACTGCTTGCGGCTGATGACCACAAGAAACGACAAACAACAGGCAGATGAAGCATGCAAATTTCATAACATTCTTGATTGGTTCGTTGGTTTTATGGCTGCAAAGGTAATGAAAAATGGGTAAAAAACAAAAATAAATTTGGCTTTTTCCTTTCTAATGTGTATCTTTGCAGATTGTATGGAGATTATCTACGAGGACAACCACGTGATTATCGTCGCTAAACGGAGCGGCGAGATTGTGCAGGGCGACAAGACGGGCGACGAGCCGCTGTCGGAAACGGTGAAGGCGTACATCAAGGAAAAGTACCAGAAACCGGGTGCTGTGTTCCTGGGTGTGGTGCACCGGCTGGACCGCCCTGTCAGCGGGTTGGTGGTGTTCGCGCGTACGTCGAAGGCGCTGACGCGACTGAACGAAATGTTCCGCAAGGGCGAGGTGCATAAGACGTATTGGGCGCTGGTGGAAGAGCCCACCCCAACCCTCCCAAAGGGAGGGAGAAAGGTATCCGATTGTATCCCCGAAAATAGTACTGGCGAGTGGCAGGTGGTGGAGCACTGGCTGACGCGCAACGAGAAGCAGAACAAGAGCTACGCCTACGACCGGGAGGTGCCGGGATCGAAGAAGGCGATGCTGAAATACCGCGTGATAGGCCATACGGACCGCTACGAGCTGTTGGAGGTGAACCTGATGACGGGTCGCCACCACCAGATTCGCTGTCAGCTGTCGGCAATAGGTCACCCCATCAAGGGCGACTTGAAATACGGTGCGCGGCGTTCGAACCCCGACGGCAGCATATCGCTGCTGGCCCGCAGGGTGGAATTCGTGCACCCGGTGTCGAAAGAGCCCATCTGCGTGGAGGCTCCGTTGCCGGAGGACAAACTCTGGAGAGAGGTTAAGGGTTAAGGGTTCATGGTTAACGGTTAAGGTAATCATAAAGTTCAAAGTTCAAAGGTCAAAGTTCAAAGATGAAGAAGACGTTCTGGTGGATATTGGGCATATTGCTGACGCCGTTGGTGCTGTTTGTGGTGCTGACGGTGCTGCTGTATCTGCCCCCCGTGCAGAACTGGGCGGTGGACAAGGTGGCCGAGATAGCCTCCGAGAAGACCGGCATGCAGATCAGCGTGGGCCACGTGAACCTGGCATTCCCCCTGGACCTGGCCGTTGACGACTTCAAGATGATACACGAGGGCGACACCATTGCCGACATGGAGCACATGACGGTGGACGTGCAGCTGTGGCCCCTGCTGGAGAAAAAAGTGATTATCAACGAACTGGAGATCACGAACACGAAGCTGAACACCAACGGATTCGTGGATGCCGCCTGCGTAAAGGGCGACTTCGCACGGCTCTTCCTGACGAGCAAGGGCATCGACCTGGACAAGCAGGAGGTGGAGGTGAACGGTGCACGGCTGGAGCGCGCACGGCTGGATGTGCAGCTGCGCGACTCGGTGCCGGAAGACACGACAACGACGAAGACGCTGTGGGTGATACATGCCGATAGTGTAACTATTGTTCAGAGTGATTTAGCGCTGCATCTGACAGGATCGGGGGACGGTTCTGATGATCCAATTTCCGCTGGAAATGGTATCACGCAGAACCGTCCCCTGATCCGTGCCCACATGGGTGAGCTGAAGGTGACGGAACTGACGGCCGACCTGGGAACGCCGAAATACAGCGTGGGCAGCGTGAGCTGGACGGACGGCGCGCTGCGATATAACGACATCGACATGCCACAGCTGGCCCTGCACGCAGGACCCATCACGATGGTGAACGACAGCATCAGCGTGCCGCGATTCCAGCTGAAGACACCCGACAGCGACCTGATGGTGGAGCTGGACATGCCCCTGTCGCTGACAGACTCGATCAATCCCGGCAAGATGCGCCTGAAGATGGATGCCCAGCTGGGCAGGCAGGACCTGATGCCCTTCCTGACGGCACTGCCCAAAGGCATGCAGGAACGCTGGCCGATGTACCCGCTGAAGGCGAAGGGCATCGTCAACGGCAATATGGAATACATGGAATTCTCGGGGCTGGACGTGGAGTTGCCTACGGCCTTTGCCGCCAAGGCTGACGGATTCGTGGCGAACCTGAACGACCTGAAGCGCCTGCGGGCCGACGTGACCTTCGACGCCCAGACGCAGAACCTGAACTTCGTGATGGCAGGAATGCCCCGCGACGTGCAGCGCAACTACCGCATACCCAGCGGCATGCGGGCAGCAGGACGCGTGAAAGCCAACGGCAGCGACTATAGCGGCGACGTGACGCTGAGCGAGGGCGGCGGTACGGTGAAAGCCAAGGGTTCGCTGAATGCCGACGCGATGCGTTACGACGTGACGGCCCAGGTGAACAAGCTGAACCTGCACCACTTCATGCCCCACGACTCGCTATACACCGTCACTGCCGACATCAGCGCCAAGGGACAGGGCACGGACCTCTTCTCGCCACGCACCACACTGCAGGCTGACGCCAAGATACACCACCTGGGATACGGCCACTGGAACCTGGACAACCTGACGGCACATGCCGACGTGAAGGACGGACGGGCATATGCCGACGTCAGCAGCGACAACGAGCTGATGAAGGGCGTGGTGACCATCGACGCGCTGATGAAGAAACAGCAGATAGACGGTACGCTGACAGCCGACATCCGCGAGATGGACTTCTACAACATGGGGCTGACGGAGGACCCGCTGACCATCGGATTCTGCGGACACGTCGACCTGAACAGCGACATGAAGCTGAACCACATGGTGAGCGGACTATTCAACGACCTGACCATCAGCGACTCGAGCCACATCTTCCGTCCGGGCGACATCGGGCTGCTGGTGAAGGCACGCCCCGACACCACCTATCTCAGGGCACAGAGCGGCGACTTTATCGTGAAGCTGGATGCCAGCGGCGACTACGAACGACTGATGAAACGAATCAATGTCCTGAGCGATTCCGTCGCTGAGCAATTCAAAAACCGCATCATCGACCAGGCGGCCATCAGACGACTGCTACCCAAGATGAAGATGCACGTCGAGAGCCAGCGCGACAACCCGCTCATCACGCTGCTGAACACCAGTCAGGGCATCGACTTCAAAACGCTGCTGTTCGACATGAGGACATCGCCCGAAGAGGGCATCAACGGCAAGGGCTACGTGCATGCGCTGACGATGAGCGACATGCGGTTGGACACCATCAACTTCAGTCTGACGCAACGGAAGGACCATCTGTCGTTCCAAGGACAGGTCAGAAACAACAAAAAGAACCCGCAGTTTGTGTTCAACGCGCTGTTCGACGGACTGTTCCAGGAGCGCGGCGCGACGATGGGACTGCGCTACTATGACGCCAACAACCGGCTGGGCATCCGGCTGGGTGCGAAGGCGGAAATGGTGGACAGCGGCATCAGCCTGCACCTGGTGCCCGAACGGCCTACCATCGGATACAAGGAATTCAACCTGAACAAGGACAACTACGTGCTGCTGGGACGCAACAACCGCGTGAGGACGAAGATAGACCTGATAGCCGACGACGGCACGGGTGTGAAGATATACTCGGAAGACAGCGACCCCACGGCCCTGCAGGACATCACCATATCGCTGAACAAGCTGAATTTGGGCGAGGTGAGCTCGGTGCTGCCCTACTATCTGCCGCAGATGACGGGAACGCTGAACGGCGACTACCACGTCATTCAGGATGCCGGAGGCCACTTCTCGATAGTCAGTGACATGTCGGTGAAGGACATGACCTACGAGCATAGCCCCATCGGCAACGTCAGCACCGAGCTGGTGTACCTGCAGAAGGAGAACGACGCCCATGCCGTCGAGGCGCGCCTGATGAAGGACGACGTGGAGATAGGCCTGCTGACGGGTACCTATTATAATAAGGAGAACGGACGCATCGACGCCCGCTTCGTGATGGATCACCTGCCGCTGTCGCTGGCCAACGGTTTCATTCCCGACCAGCTGTTCGGATTCCAAGGCTATGGAGAGGGCGAGCTGACCATCAAGGGAACCAACAAGAAACCCCAGGTGGACGGAGAAGTGTATCTGGAGGAGTCGTATCTGGAGAGCATCCCCTACGGTGTGAAGCTGCGGTTCGACAACGACCCCGTGCGCATCCAGGACTCGAAGCTGCTGCTGGAGAACTTCACCGTCTACGCCTACAACAACAACCCGCTGAACATTCAGGGCTACGTGGACTTCAGCACCCTGGACAAGATGATGGTGAACCTGCGCATGCAGGCCCGCGACTTCCAGATTATCGGTGCCGAGGAGAATCCGAAGAGCATCGCCTACGGTAAGGCCTTCGTCAACATGTTTGCCCGCATGAGCGGTCCGATGGACAACCTGTCGATGCGCGGACGTCTGGACGTGCTGGGTTCGACGGATATGAGCTACGTGCTGCGCGACACGCCGCTGACGACTGACAACCAGCTAAACGAACTGGTGAAATTCACCGACTTCAGCGACACCACGCAGATTGTCGTCGAGCGTCCGGCACTGAACGGTTTCCAGATGGACATGACCATCGACGTGTCGAAGGGTGCCCACGTGATGGCCTATCTGAATACCGACCACTCGAACTACATCGACCTGACGGGAGGCGGCACGCTGCGCATGCAGTATACCCCTGCCGACAACCTGCAGCTGCGTGGCCGCTATACGCTGTCGAACGGCGAGATGAAGTACTCGCTGCCCGTCATTCCGCTGAAGACGTTTAACATCCAGGACGGCTCGTACATTGAATTTACGGGCGACCCGATGAACCCCACGCTGAACATCACCGCCACCGAGCGCACGAAGGCGACGGTAGCAGGGTCCAGCGGTGTAGGACGCAGCGTGGACTTCGACTGCGGCGTGAAGATTACACGCACGCTGAACGACATGGGACTGGAGTTCACCCTCGACGCCCCCGAGGACATGGAACTGCACAGCGAGCTGCAGGCCATGGGTACCGAACAGCGCGGCAAGCTGGCAGTGACGCTGCTCACCACGGGCATGTATCTGGCTGACGGCAATACGGGCGCATTCTCGATGAACAACGCCCTGAACGCGTTCCTAAGCAGCGAGATCAACAATATTACGGGTAATGCACTGCGCACGCTGGACCTGTCGATGGGTATGGACAAGACGACGGATGCGGCAGGCAACATGCACACCGACTATTCGTTCAAGTTTGCCAAGCGATTCATGAACAACCGCCTGAAAATTACGGTAGGCGGCAAGGTGTCGACAGGCGCCGAACTGCAACAAAGGAACAACTCGTTCTTCGACAACGTGTCGCTGGAATACCGACTGGACCAGACGGCCAACAAGTTTGTCACGCTGTTCTACCAAAACAACAGCTACGACTGGCTGGACGGCTATACGCAGAAGTATGGCGGCGGATTCACGTGGCGCCGCTCGCTGCAATCGTTCTGGGACATCTTCCGACTGAAAGACCCCACGCCGGCGATGCCGCAGGGTCCGCGCCAGAAGCCCACCGTGCCTAACGACTCTATCAAACAGACAACCGATGAAAAGAAATAGCATATACCTGTTCTGCGTGCTGTTCCTCGTCTCGTGTTCGATGACGAAGAACATTCCTGAGGGCGACCAGCTGTTCACAGGCCTGAAAGCCATTACCTACGACGACAGCGTGAAGCACGAGGATTTCGCCCAGACGCAGGAAGAGGTGGAGGCAGCACTGGCCACAGCCCCCAACGGTGCCATCTTCGGCAGCAGCTACTACCGGCTGCCGTTCTCGTGGCGCGTATCGGTGTGGAACAAGTATCACGACAAGGATTCGAAGTTTGCCAAATGGATGACCAAGAACCTGGGCAAACAGCCCGTGCTGATGTCGTGGGTGAATCCGGAACTGAGGGCACAGGTGGCACAGGGCGTGCTGCGCAACAACGGATACTTCAACGGACAGGTGGGCTACGACATCATCCAACGGAAGAACCCCAAGACGGCCAAGATAGCCTACGACGTGCATCCGGGACGACTCTACCGGCTGGACAGCATCGGCTATTTCGACTTCCCTGCCGATGCTGACACCCTGATACGGGCCACGCTGGACGAAGCCACCATCCACAAGGGCGACCCCTTCGTGGTGAGCCGTCTGGATGCCGAGCGACAGCGCATCAGCACCCTGCTGCGCAACAACGGATTCTACTATTACCAGCCCAGCTACGCCTCGTATCTGGCAGACACCTTTGTGGTCGACGGCAAGGCGCAGCTGCAGTTGCGCATGGCGAATGACATCCCCGTGGAAGCTACGCACAAATGGTATATCGGACGCGTTAACATCAACATGAAGAAAACCATGATGGAACAACCGACGGACTCCATCCGCGGGCGTTTCTTCACTGTCCGCTTCTCGGGCAAGAAGCCGCCCATCCGTACCCGTGTGCTGATGGCCGACATGAAGCTGCGCCCACGCCAGCTGTTCAGCTACGACAACTACCAGCAGTCCGTCGCCAAAATCAACGCCATGGGACTGTTCTCGATGACGGACTTTACGTTTACGCCCCGTGATACCACTGCCGCGTGCGACACGCTGGACCTGACGCTGAACTGTGTGTTCGACAAGCCCTGGGACCACTACATCGAAGGTAATTTCAATGTACGGACCATCGGACGAATGGGTCCTGAGCTGCGCATGGGTGTCACCCGCAGAAATGCCTTCCGAGGGGGAGAACTCATCGACATCAACATTCACGGCTCGTACGAGTGGTCGACACATGGCGGCTCGACAATGAACAACTACGAATACGGTGCCGATGCGTCGATAGAATTCCCACGTATCATTGCACCGTTCTTTGGCGGAAACCGCGTGCGGCGCGACAAGCAGGGTAACATCATCCGCAGGAGGCGGTTCTACACGACGCCCACCACACTGGCCAAGGCTTCGACGGACGTCATCTACCGTCCGAGCTACTACAAGATGCACGTGGTGTCGGGCGAATGGACCTACCGCTGGAAGACGTCGGCACAGAGCACACACGAATTCTCGCCGCTGACGGTGAAGTACCAGTTCATGAACAGCAAAACCGATGCCTTTGACACTATCATGCTGAAGAATCCGTACCTGCTGGCATCGATGGAGGACTATTTCACGCCCGAGATGCGCTATACTTACACTTATACTTCACCATCGGGCTTGTTACACCCCATCCGCTGGGAGACGACACTGGCAGAGTCCGGCAATCTCGTGTCGCTGGCTTATCTGGTGAAAGGCGACTCGTGGAACGAGAAAGACAAGAAACTCTTCAAGAATCCCTACTCCCAATTCCTGAAGATTGAGACCGACTTCACCAAGACGTGGACGCTGGACAGCAAGTCGTCGCTTGTGGCCCATCTCAATGTCGGCTACATCCACCCTTATGGTAATAGCAACTGGGTGCCTATGACGGAGATGTTCTATGCGGGTGGTGCCAACAGCATTCGTGCCTTCTCTGTTCGCGGTGTTGGTCCCGGTGCCTTCCCTAACCTCGATAACACGACTTATGGTTACATATTCCAAAATGGTAACGCGAAATTCGTGACGAATTTGGAATACCGTCGTCAACTGTTCGGCAACCTCTACGGAGCAGTATTCCTCGATGCAGGTAATGTGTGGTATACTGACGCGACCTTTGGAGGTGATGAGTCTTTTGACAAGATCTTCGAGAGAGGCCGTTTGCGTCTGAGTAACTTCCTCAACGAACTTGCTCTAGGAACGGGTGCAGGTATCCGTTATGACTTAGGTTTCCTCGTGCTGCGTCTCGATTGGGGCTTGGCACTACATGTTCCGTACAACACAGAAAAGTCCGGATATTTTAATATCGACGGTTTCAAGGGCAACCACACGCTGCACTTCGCCATCGGCTATCCGTTCTAAAAAGAAGGGGCCCTCGTCGGAAGGTCCCTCGTTGCTTTAGCACTCGCGATAAAAATCCAGCGCCTCCATGATATCTTCTTCGGAGGCTGTCTGATTGATGCGGATGTCGCCAATATCGCCCAACAGGGTGAAATTGATGTCGCGCCCCGTATTCTTCTTGTCGTGATGCATGAGGGCTATCAGGTGGGGATAGTCGTCGCAGGTGACAGCCATGCGGCCGTAGTGCTCCTTGATGAACGAAACGGTCTGGCGCATCTTGTCCTGAGGGAAGCCCAGCTTCACGCAACACAGATAGAGTTCGACGATGAGTCCGTAGGCCACCGCATAGCCATGAAGAATGGGCTTGCGTTCGAGGGCCAGCGACTCGAAGGCGTGACCTGCGGTATGTCCGAGGTTGAGGGCCTTGCGAATGCCCTGTTCGGTGGGGTCTTCCGTGACGATGCGCTGTTTGACGGCTACGCTCTCGGCCACCATCTGGTTGAGACGTGAGAGGTCAGAGGTGAGAGGTGAGAAATTCAGCAGCTCCGCCCACATGGCATCGTTCGAGATGAGTGCGTGCTTCAGCATTTCGGCATAGCCGCTAAGCAGGTTCTCGTGGTCCATCGTACGGAGGAATGTCGCATCGAGGATGACGGAACTGGCGTTGTTGAATACACCAATCTCGTTCTTCAGGCCTCCGAAGTTGAATCCCGTCTTTCCGCCTACCGAGGCGTCGACCATCGAGAGTAGCGTCGTGGGGATATTGATGTACTGAATGCCGCGCTTGAAAGTTGATGCCGCAAAACCTCCCAAGTCGGTCACCATGCCTCCGCCCAGATTAATCATCAGCGAATGGCGCGTAGCACCCAGGCGCTGCAATTCAGACCATACATGGGCAACGGACTCGAGGGTTTTGTTCGTATCCGTATCCTTGATGACGATGCGCTGGGCAGCCTGCATGCACTCGAAATCGGCCACGACAGGCAGACAAAGGCGCTCCGTCGTCTCATCGACGAGAACAAACAGCACGTCATATTTGCATGCAGCAATCGCCTCGTTGAGCGATTGCTGCAGATTTGTAGAGAGAATGACTTTCTGTGGTTTCATTCACCAATGAACTTTGCAATGGTCTGAATACACCTATCGGCATTGACGGGTTTCGAGAGGAAATCGTCGCAGCCTGCTTCCAGCGCAGCGTGGCGGTCACTGTCGAAGGCATTAGCCGTCAGTGCGACAATAGGCAGGTCGGGCGTCTTGGCCTTAATCAGACGCGTAGCCTCAAGGCCATCCATCACGGGCATCTTCAGATCCATCAGAATCAGGTCGGGCTTCTCGGTTTCTGCCAGCTCTACGGCTTCCTGCCCATTACGGGCACGGAAGTATTCGTAGTGCTTCTTCAGAATATAGTTCATCAGAATGTAGTTGCTGTCGTTGTCTTCAGCTACAAGAATTCTTTTCATTGCTATTTACGTGTTAAAATGAATACAAAGGGGTTATTCGAACACCTTCTCAAGGCGGTTGACAGCATCGTAACCCTTCCACTTCCAGAGCTTACTCATATCCTCGAGGGTCTTGCCCTTGGTTTCAGGAACGAGTCGCCAGACGAAGATGGCGGCAATGACACAGATGCAGCCGTACAGTCCATAGGTGAACCAGTGGCCGAAGTCGTCGCCCTCGGTGAGGTGCATATTGAACATCGGCACGAAGGTTGACGAGACGATGAAGTTGAAAATCCACTGGAAGGCTACAGCCACAGCTACTGCCTGACCACGAATGGTGTTGGGGAAGATCTCGGCAATGAGCACCCAGCAGATGGGACCCCACGAGAACATGAACGATGCCGAATAGACCATGATGCTAACGGCGGTGACAAGCTCCAGTCCAGCCTTGCCGAAGGTAACGGCCACACCAAAGGCACCGAGTGCCATTCCCAGTGAACCCCAGATGAGCAGCGGCTTGCGGCCCAAGCGCTCGACGGTGAAGATGGCCACCATCGTGAAGAGGATATTGATGAAGCCCATGAAGACGGTAATCATCATCGGGTTGTCCATACCCATATCGCCGAAGATACGTGGTGCATAGTACAGCACGGCATTGATACCTACTGCCTGCTGGAAAACGCTGAGCATGATACCCACGAAGATGCACATGGCACCGTAGGTCATAATAGGCTCTATCTTGATGGTGATGGTCTCCTTGATGCGCTGCAGCACATAGGCACCACGCTCCTCACCATTGATCTTCTGCAGAATGCGGAGGGCTTTGTCGTCCTGACCTACAGAAACCAGATAACGCGGAGTCTCGGGCACGAAGCAGATCAGCAGGGCGAAGAGTCCTGCGGGCACAGCCTCACTTCCAAACATATAGCGCCAACCTGTCGTCACCGTCCATTGTGCGGCGGGGTTGATAGCAGCAAGGCCCTTACCCATCTCCTCGACGAGGGGCTGGATGTGGTCGCCCAGAATAAAGAAATTGACAAAGTATACCACCAGCTGACCGAAGATGATGGCAAACTGGTTCCACGACACGAGCATGCCTCGGATGCTGGACGGTGCCACCTCACTGATGTACATGGGGCAGATGGCCGATGCCAGTCCTACACCAATACCACCGATGACGCGATAGAAGTTGAACATGATGAGCAGCGAGTAGGTAGGAGTGCCATGCTCGAAGAACATAAACTCAGGTTCCATTGATCCCAACGCAGAGATGAAGAAAAGCAAACCTGCAATGATGAGCGACTTCTTACGTCCAAGGTTTGTGGCCAGGAAGCCAGAGAGGGCCGAACCGATGATACAGCCGATAAGTGCCGATGATGAGGTGAATCCGTGCCATCCATCTGTGTAGTTAAAGTCGCCAGCCTCTTTGAAGAAAGCCTGCAGACCTTTTTCTGCTCCTGAGATAACTGCGGTGTCGTATCCGAAGAGAAGACCTCCCAACACGGCGACCATGACGATACTGATAAGATAGGCACTACTGCCTGTTTCTGGTTGTTTCATATCCTATGATTTTAGTTAGTTTTCGTTAACAGATTACAAAAGTAATGCTTTTCTTTGAAAATATCTTGCGAATACCACACTTTTTAACTAATTTTGCACAGAAAATGGCTTTTGAGCAAGTAATAGGACAACAAGAAGTGCGTCAGCGCTTGCAGCAGATGGTCAGTGAGGACCGTTTGCCCCATGCCCTTATGCTCTGTGGTCCGACGGGTTGTGGCAAGCTGGCGTTGGCACTTGGTTTTGCCATCCAGCTGTTAAGCCGCACAGCCAACGACGAGGCGATGCTACGTAAGTTGGAACACCCCGACCTGCACTTCACCTACCCCACCATCAAGCTGCCCTCGATGAGCAGCGACCACAAACCGGTGAGCGACGACTTTGCCCGCGAATGGCATGAGCTCATCATGGGGGGACCGTTCTTCACAATGAACGAATGGCTGGAAATGATGGGTGGCGAGAACCAGCAGGCCATCATTACTGCCGGCGAGAGCGACGATCTGATTCGCAAGCTATCGCTGAAGTCGAGCCAGGGAGGTTATAAGGTAAGTGTGATCTGGTTGCCCGAGCGCATGAACATCGAGTGTGCCAACAAGATCCTGAAACTGTTGGAGGAACCGCCTTCGCAGACGGTATTCATTATGGTGTGCGAGGAGCCGGACAAGCTGTTGGAGACCATCCGCAGTCGCGTGCAGCGCATCGATGTGAAGAAGATAGCCGACGACGATGTGCGCCAGGCACTGATGGAGAAGCGCGGCCTGACAGAGGATGCTGCCCAGCGCATCTGCCGCATGGCAAACGGCAACTGGCTGAAGGCGCTGGAAATGCTGAGTGCAGACTCGGAGAACGAGCTGTTTTTGGACATGTTCCAAACGCTGATGCGACTGGCCTATCAGCGCAAGGTCAAGGACCTGAAGACATGGGCAGAACGCATGGGTGCCATGGGGCGCGAGAAGCAGAAGCGATTCCTAGACTATTCCCTGCGGCTGATTCGCGAGAACTTCATGTATAACTTCCAGCAGGAAGAGCTGTGCTACATGACGCAGCGCGAGGAAGCCTTCGCACACAACTTCGCCCGTTTCATCAACGAGGCCAACATCCTGCCCATCAGCGACCTCATCAACAGAGCCATTCGCGACATCGGCCAGAATGCCAACGCCAAAATTGTGTTCTACGACCTGGCGCTGAAGATGATTGTGCTGCTAATTCAAAAATAAGGAACATCGAAATAACGAAATAACGAAAAAATATGGATAAACCTAAGGATTACGAAATAAAGACTGGCTGCGACCGAGGTCTCTGCAAATACGGTATAGGCCGTCAGGATCGTCAGCTGAATACTTACGACTGGCTGGCCGATGTGCCAGGCAATGCCGATACTACCGACCTGGTGGAGGTGCAGTTCAAGCACACCCGCAAGGGATACTACCACAACGTGAACAACCTGCCCTTGCACAAGGGAGACATCGTCGCAGTAGAAGCCAATCCTGGTCACGACATCGGCGTGGTGACACTCACAGGCCGCTTGGTGCACTTGCAGATTAAGAAAGCCAATCTGAAGAGTGCCGACGACATTCGCCGCATCTATCGTCTGGCTCGTCCCATGGACATCGAGAAATACAAGGAATCCAAGCAGCGCGAGCACTCGACGATGATCGAGAGCCGTCAGATTGCCAAGAATCTGGGCCTGAAGATGAAGATTGGCGACGTGGA
>CAMHUU010000067.1 GCA_946188395.1 uncultured Prevotellaceae bacterium
AGTGGGGTGTTGCCGACGAGCTCGGTCAGCTGTTTTGCAATCTTTGCCATAGTCTTATCCTTTTAAAAAATAATGTATAATTTACTTTTTTACCTTTTTACTTTTTTACTTTTATTTGATGGTGCAAAGGTACGGCGAAAATTGCCTCCCCACAATCCCATTCGTATGTCATTCCATATACCAAACGTTTGGTATATCGCCAAAAATCACTGTAAATCGTGGTCTGTCATCGCACAAACACAGGAATCAGACCATACGTTTTCGGCTGTTTCCACCATGTCGATGATGGTATAGATGGGCAGGATGATGCCCAAAATGGCAACAGGAGCACCGATGCCCGACATCAGCGAGAGCGTCAGGAAGTAGCAGCCCATGGGAACTCCCGCATTGCCGACAGCGGAAACAACGGAGATGAGGAGCCACAGGAGAATGGTGCCAAGCGTAAGTGGCGTTCCGCCATTCTGCATCACGAAGAGCGAGGTGACGAGGATGAAGGCGGCGCAACCGTTCATGTTGATGGTGGTGCAGATGGGCAGTACAAAACGAGCTATCTCCTTGCGGACGCCCAATCGCTGCTCAGCCGATTCCATCGTGACGGGAAGCGTGGCAGCACTGCTCTTGGTGAAGAGTGCCATCATAACAGCTGGCATCATCTTACTTAAGACATGTATGGGATTAAGGCCACGGGCCAGCAGGAACAGCGGCAGGATAATGAAGAACTGGATGACGTTGCCGCCCAGCACCACCAAAACGTACTTGCCTATCGAGTCGGCCACAACACCTGCGCTGACCTGTGCCGCCAGTTGTGCCGAGAAAGCCACGATGCCAAGGGGCAGTGTCCAGATTAGGCCGCGAATCAATAGGAAAAGCAAATCCTGCAGGCCTAACAATCCTTTCACAACAACAGTCTTATTCTCGCTCTCCGGCAGCTTCGAGAGGCCTATGCCAACAGCAAAGGCCAATAGCAATAACGAGAGGACATTGCCTTCGAGGAAAGGCTTGACAATGTTGTTGGGGATGACGCTGAGGATATGATCGTAGAATGATGTCTGAGGGCTTATGTCTGAAGTCTGAGTACTATTGTTGATGGCTTCCGCAGGCAGATTACCTGGGGCTATCAAAATATACAACAAGGCTCCTACAGCTGCGGCGGCAAAGGTCGTCAGCAATGTATAAATCAATGTGCGTCCAAAGATGCGCCCTGATCCTTTCGAGCCGAAAGTAGCAAACGTCGTAATGACTGCCATCACAATGGTCGGCACCGCCAACAACTGGAACAGGCGCGTATAAATCGTCGCCACAAAGTTCATCACATCGTTGAGCCACACTAAACCAAGCAGCCCTAACACGGCACCCACTACGAGCGCCCCAATCCATATAATCGTCTTATTCATCGCTGCAAAAGTACAAAGAAAATCTGAAAGTTCGGGCGTAAAGCCATGAAAACTTTACCACCCGAACCGGACAAAGATTGCAACTAATTATTATTTATGTGTCTGTCGCCAAGTGTGGATGTAGTCCACGAGTTTACGTAGCACTTCTTGGTCTACGTCGTTGAACACAGAGTCATCAGCACCAAAGATGAAGTTGGCTGGAGCATCTTTCAGAATTTCGTCGACCTCGGCCTTCAGTTCCTTAAGATTACCCTCCTTGAGTGCCTGACTGCGATTGTTGAGTCCGCCAAGAACAGGACGTCCAAAGAACTGGCTGATTTCCTTCAGGCTGAGCCCCTTGTCCTGCCAATTGTGGAGTGGTGGATTGATGACACTGCCCGGATAATCCTTATAGTCGTTGAACGTGGATGACGTAAAGTGACCACCGCTCTCGCAGATGTGCAGGATATTGAAAGGTGCAATCTGTGCTGCCACCTGAGACAACTGGATGTCGTAGGGCTTAATGATATTGTTGAATACATCCCCTCCAAATTCTTCCAGGTCGTCACCCTGCGAAGAAATATAGAAACCGTCGGCACCTGCCTTGCGGGCTTCACGGATATAGTATAGCAGACTCTGGGTAACGGCATCAAGGGCGGGCTTGATGGCCTTGGGATCTTGTTTGATGAGTTCCACGAAATGGCGGCGTCCTTCTCTGTCGCTCGACAACTGTGAACCAGCAGTCTGAATCAGTACTCGGAGTGGTGAGAATACCGTGGGAATGATGAGTGCCTCGCTACCCAACTCGCGCTTCAACTGACGAATCACGTTCAATTGTTCTTCCCACGTCTCAGGAGCGAAGGACTTGATTTTCTTCCAATCTTTGGTAGTCTCGACAGCCTGAATCTCAGGGAAGTACTCGTACTTGACATTCACAAAATCCACATGGGTGGTCTTATACCAGTCGATGTGTGACTGCACAGCCTTCTGGCCACTCTTGTCAGGGAAGTGGATGTTGAAGAACACGGGTACATAGTCGTTGGCACGACTCTGGTCCAATACCTGCCAAAGCAATTCACGCTTGTTATAATCGGCAAATGTCTGAGCATTAGCGGCGGTGCTGAGCACTGCCAAAGCAATAATTGCTAAACTTGATTTCAATGTCTGTTTCATAATCTTATCCTTTCTTTAAACTTTTAACTTTAAACTCTCAACTCTCAACTTTATTTACTCCCATCCCAAGGCTGCATAAGGGTCGCCTGATGTCTCGCCGGCATAGCCCCAGTTCTGCTCCAGTTTCGGATTCAGCACAATCTGATTCTCCGGCACAGGGAGATAGTAGTTGCGTGTGGAGATATTCTTGACCTTCAGATCGTCGGCAGGCACTTTTGCCTTAATAGTCTTCACCAAGATGTGCCAGCGTTTCAGGTCGAACCAACGGTTGCCTTCAGTCACGAACTCACGATAGCGCTCATCCTGAATGGCCTTGCGGAACTGTTCTTTGCTAAGACCTGACAAGTCAACTGGTGTTCCATCGGCAGGCTGACTCTGACTATTGGTATAAGGGTTCCAGTAGGCGCGGCGACGGATGGCATTCAGCGCTTCGTAAGCTGTCTGCGTAGGACCGTTCAACTCGTTCTCTGCCTCAGCCTTTACCAATAGCACTTCTGCATAGCGCAGAACTGAGGAACTGGTGTTCTGACCAGAGATATAAGGTGCACTCTCGTTGGCCATATAGAGGGTGTCGATGTACTTACGGAAGCGCAGACGCTCGAAGTCGAAATCCTTACCTGTAGCAGGGTCGAACAGACGCAAGGTTACTGAGGCATCGCGACGCTGGTCATGTGCATCAAACTCGTAGTACAGATTGTTGTTGATTGCAGCAATCACTGGTAGTTTCTCGTTGGTAAAACCCGTAGAGAAGATACAGTGGCCTGTGATGTTGCGGTTGACGCCAAACTTGTGCTCAACGGTAAAAATCAGTTCAGGACCTTCTTTCTTGTCGAGCGACCAGTTGTCTATGAACTTGTCAATCAGTTGATACTTGCCTGATGCTATTACTTTGTTAGCAGCATCTACGGCCTTCTGATACAACTCTGCCTGATGAGCCTTTGAATATTCCGAGTCTGTTTGTGCCCAAGTGATAAAGACCTTTGAAAGAAGTCCTGATGCAGCCTGCGACGAAGCCTCACTGGTCAATGTGGCGAAATCGGCTGTGATACCTTCGGCCTCTGTCAGGTCGGCCACAATCTGCTCGTAAACCAAATCCTTTGAGGTACGAGGCTCGCCCTCGCCTTCACCATCGTGCAGCACCAAGGGTACATCGCCAAACAGACGGACCAGGTCGAAATAGTAGAGGCCGCGCAGGAATTTGGCTGTACGCACATAATTGTTGCGCACCTTCTCTGTCAAACTGTTATTATCACTGACCTTATCAATCAGGATGTTGGCACGATTGATGGCCGTATAGCGATAGAGCCATGCCGTCTTGACAAAATCATTGGTAGGCGTGATGGCAAAGTTGCCAATCTCGGTGATGGCAGCACTGTTGGCTGTTCCTCGGCGGGCATACTCGCTCTGCAGGTCGTTCAGAAAAACCAGCTCGTCGTTCCAAGGGGCGTTCATGCCACCATCGGTCAGTGTCTGATAAATGCCATTCAGGGCTACTTTGATATCTGACTCGTTCTGATAGAAATTGTCCTTATCGATAGAACTGATGGATGTCTGGTCCAGATCGGCGCAACTGCTAAGCAGCAATCCTGCCGAAAGGATATATGTGGAAATACTTTTTTTCATAACTATCAATTATCAATTTTCAATTCTTACAGCGTTATGTTAACTCCGAATAATACGGTTTTTGCGGTGGGATAGGTGGCCATGTCGATACCCTGATAGAGAGCACTTTGGTCATCGGCACCATTTCGACCTCCCTCAGGATCGTAGCCCGAGTAGTTGGTGATGGTGAAGAAATTCTGCAGCGATACATACAGGCGCAGACGAGCATCTTTGGCAACCTGCGGAACAGCCAGCGTATAACCCAACTGGATGTTCTTCACACGCAGATAACTGGCATCTTCTACATAGCGGCTGTCAGAGACTACCGTCAGGTCGTTGCTGGCTTTCTGAATGGTGTTGCTGGGATTGGAGGGTGTCCAGCGGTCGGCCACCACAGCCAGACTATTATAATAGGTAGAGCCCTTGGTGAGACGAGTGGCAAGACCATTGTAGAGTTTGTTGCCATAGGAACCAGCGAAGTTCACGAACAAATCCCAGTTCTTGTATTTCAGTGTGGTGTTCAGTCCGTAGGTGAACTTTGGCTGTGAATTGCCCAGCGTGGTCTGATCTTCTGTGTTTACCACACCGTCGCCATTGACGTCCTCATAGTAAGGGTTGCCAGGCTCCAGCTTGTTGATGGTCTGCGGAGTCAGTGTGGCAGCCTGCTCCTCTGACTGTACGATACCTTTGAACTGATAGCCGTAGAAGGTGCCGAGGGGTTCGCCGACGGCAACGATGAGGGGCGAGATATAACCTAGAGTTGCTCCACCGATGCTGGGAATGATAGATGTCGCATTACCCAGACTGGTGACCTCGTTCTTATTGTGAGCAATGCTGGCGTTGACATTCCACTTCAGATCTTTGCGATCCAGGAGTATAGCACCTACTTCCAGTTCCACACCTTTGTTGGTGACTGCACCGATGTTGCGCAGTGAGGTGGCGTAACCTGTCACACCCTCAACGGGCACCTGCAGCAAGAGGTCGGTAGTCTTCTTGTAATAGGCATCGAAGGTGACATTCAGGCGACCTTTAAAGAAACCAGAACTGATACCTGCATTATAAGAGGCGGTCTTCTCCCATTTCAGATCGGGGTTGGCCTTGTTGACGATGTAGTAAGCCACAGTCTCCTGACCATTATAGATGAACGGAGTGGATGTAGGTGACACGTTAGCACCAAACTGGTAATCGCCGATTTCCTGGTTACCCACGACACCTGCCGAGAGGCGCAGCTGCAAGAAGTCGACACTCTTACCGAAGTGAATGAACTTCTCCTTGTCAATATTCCATGAGAAACCTGCTGAGGGAAACCAACCCCACTTGTGATTCTTGGCAAAACGGCTGGAACCATCGGCACGCAGCGTCAGACTAGCATTGTAGCGTGAGTCGTAGGAGTAGTTCAGACGTCCCAATACAGACTGGAGGGTGCTGATGCTAGCCTCGCTGGTAGAACGATAGAGGTCGCTGCCTGCTGAGAGGTTGTCGTAGCCCGTGGCATCGTTGGCGAAGTTGCGAACGGTAGTAGCAAAACCACTGCGGTCGGTGCGCTGGGTGGTATAGCCTGCCAACAGGTTGACGTGGTGCAGGTTCTTGAACGTCTTGTCATAATTAGCCGTAAACTCAGCCTGCCAGACGTTGGTTCGGTTGTCGCCTACAGAGGCCACACCATGATGTTCCAAACCTGTGGTGGTATATGACGGAGAATAGTTGTTCTCCTTGGTGTTCGACAGGTCGGCTCCCACATTAGCCTTCAGCTTCAGATGGTTGATGACCTCCCATTCGGCGTAGGCATTGGCAATGACGCGGGTATTGCTGGTCGACGTCTTGATGTCGTTCAGGTCTGCAATGGGGTTGCCAACCACCGTCTGGCCATCGCGAACAAAGATGTCCTGACTGATAGGCGTAGGCGAATAGTTATACGAGCCATCGGCATTGTAGATGGGCTGTGTAGATGGGGTTATCAGAGCCGACATCCAGCTGTTGGCAGCCCACTTAGCCGTCTGACCAGAGTTGCCATGGTCCACGTTACGCAGTCCACTCAGATTACTATAGGCACCAGAGGCATTGATTCCCACCAACAGACGCTGCGACAGGTTGCGCTCGTAGTTGATGCGCCCCGTATAGCGTTTCAGGTCAGTACCGATGATGATACCCTGCTGACCTTTATAGCCTCCGCTAATCGAGTAGCGTGAAATCTCGTCGCCACCAGCAAAACTGATCTGATGGTCCTGCGTGAAAGCTGTACGGAGTGCTGCATCCTGCCAGTCGTAATTGGCGGTAGGAGCAGACAGAGGGGTACTTGGATTCAGTTCATTATACAGTTCTGTAAACTGATGGGCATTGAGGAAGTCGAGCTTCTTCGCAGTAGAACTCCAACCAAAGGTACCTGTATAGTTGATGGTATTGCGTCCGTGCGAGCCTTTCTTGGTGGTGATGATGATAACACCGTTGGCACCACGCGTACCATAGATAGCGGTGGCAGAGACATCCTTCAAGACTTCAATACTTTCGATGTCTGAGGGATTCAGAAATGCCAAGGGATCGAGAGAGGCATCGTTTCCGGAAGCCCCCGTTTTGGTTGACGAAGCATCGTTGTAGACAATGAGTCCGTCGATGACGTAGAGCGGTTCGTTGCCACCAGTGATGGAGTTGCCGCCACGGATGCGGATGTTGCTCACGGCACCAGGCTGGCCAGAGGTGGTCGACACGTTCAGACCTGCCACAGCACCCTGAAGGGCGTTCTCTACCGATGACAACGGCTGATTGATCACATCCTTGCCGACGGTCGAGATGCTACTGGTCAGCTCAATGCGCTTCTGAGTACCATAACCCACGACAACCACCTCATTGATCTTGTTGGCATTATCCACCAAGGCAATCTCTACGGGTTCCTCGAAGTCATAGACATCGACATCGAGCGGACGATAGCCAACGTATTCCACACGGAGGGTCAGTGGGGTCTCTGCCTTGGTCTGAAGGGAGAAGTTACCGTCTACGTCGGTTACTACGCCCAGCCCCTTTTCACTCTTCACAATGACAGAAGCGCCAATCAGGGCATCGCCAGTGCGAACATCTGTAATATGACCTGTAATCAGGTTTTGCGCTGAGGCCAACAAGGGCCCTATTGCAACGAGTGTTGCAACAAACAATCTTTTTCCCATAAGTCTAATACTTTTTTTGGTTTATTTCTGTGCGGTAAGGACGGTTTTCACCTTGTCAATCTGTGCCTGGGCCAGTTTGTTGTCCAGGTTCAGCAGTCCGTATTCGTGATTAAACTTCGTGCCGTTCGTCAACACCCACTGCAAGAATTGGCTCACTGCATCGTCGGCCTGGTCGTAGCTGACACCAATCTTCTCGACAGCTACTTCCTGCACCTTGCCATTCTCCAGTGCATTGATGACCTCGTCGAGGGTAGCCTTGTCAGAAAAGCTCTCTTCGAGATTCTTCTTTACATCGAGGCCGATGATGGTGATGTCGCTCTTCACATGGCGGCTCTGCAGGTCGAAGATATTCGGCAGGGCATTGAACGATACGCCCAACGGATCCTTCGACAGAGCAGTGTTGAGGAATAAGTCGTCTCCTGAGATACGCTTGCCGCGGAAACTACTACTCTCTTCCCCAAAGTTACGGGCGAACGAGGATGCTACCGATGAGGCGTTACTACCGCTATAAATGACCAGCTTTTCGAATTGTTTGTTTTTCTTTACTTCCTCATCATAATCATCATCAAGGAAATAAAGTTGCTTCAGCTTCTTCGAGTTCAGGTGCTTGCCTTCCAGCACTTTCGCAGCCTCACTACCACTGGCTGTGATAGGCAGCACGGCGAACTCTCCGAAATAAACAACTGTATGGCTAAAGTCTTCTGGTTTTGTATCGTGATTGTCGAATACGACATTCAAGTCGATGTTACTCTGATTCTGATTACCCTTGGCGATTTGGAACTCTACGCCAGGCTGTGTTTTTGCATATTCGGTTATCCACTTCTCTACCAACGGACGGGCAAAACGAGGTGCCTTCACGTAGCGCACGCTACTTGCATTGGTAGAATGATTCTCAGCCCAAACGTTGCTGATGTTGATGCTCAATAAAACTGCTATTGCTAATGCTAACTTTTTCATATTGTTTCTTTTTTACTTCGTTGATACCTATTATATATACACTCCCTTTCATCGTCATTGCCATCATCATCGGGCAACAACAGTATTCGCGCATTCGCATTCGATTCATTGTTTTCATACTTTTATTATCTTTAATTGTTATTTTGTCTTTTCGACGCTGCAAAGGTACGGTGTTTTTCGCAGGTTGGCAATCGCCATTTTACGGCATATTATATACCATATATTTGGTACGAACACATAAGTCGCCGACAGAACCAATTGTCTGTCAGCAACTTATGTAAAAATGCAGGTGTGTGATTATTTCTTCTTATCGCCACAACCTTCATGTTTCTTCTCACCTCCACAACAGCCTTTCTTTTCCGCAGGGGTGGCTGTGGCTTCCGAGGCTTCGTACTTAATCTTCTTGAAGCCCTGGATGATGTTCTGGACGTTGGTCTTTTCGGCATCATACTCGATGGTGACAGTCTTGTCCTTGAGGTTGGTTTTGATAGACTTGACGCCCTTCTCGAAGCGGATGTTGTCCTTGATCTTCTTCTCACAATTCTCACAATGCATCTCAGGCTGGGTCTTCAGCACCACAGTCTTGATGTCCTTACCAAAACAAACAGTGGCAAATGCCAATGCTACGAATAATACTTTTGTTCTCATATTCTCTAAACTATAAACATTAAACTATATTTTATTCCAATTTAGGCGGACGCCGATGTAATAGACGGGGCCATGTATAGGTCCCCAGATTATCGTAGAGTCGAAATTGCTGCCCCAAGGGTCATCGGCACCGATGATAGGATTCTTCTGTTTGAAACCAGTGATGTTCTCACCACCGGCATAGATGCTCCAATGGCGGAAGAAACGGGTCACCTGTGCGCTCAACTGCTCATAGCCCTTGTAGCGATTGTCCCATGAGGGCTTGCCATTGGAATCGCCATAGGGGTCAGGCATTCGCCCGCCACCATTCAGTTGCAGGGTCACGTCAAACTGCCACTTGCCGAGACCTGGAGCATACGAGGCCGTCAGCAAACCTTTATAACTATTGGTCAACGGCTTTTCGCGGAGCACACCATTGTAGGTGCATTTCACGTTCGTACGACGATAAGTGGCTGTCATTGTGAATCCTTCGAAGAGGGGATAGGTGGCTTCCATCTGCCAGGTGTGAGAATAACTTTTGCCGTCGAGATTGGTGAAATGTACGGCATGTGGGTTGCTATCGAGATCCATCACCGTCTGGTGCAGGAAGTTCGTGTAATAATACTCTGCATTCAGTTCCAGTTTCTTGTCGCCGATGGGGATGTTGATGGCGGCACTGAGTCCGTAGTTCCAAGCCTCTTCCTGATTCAAGTCGGCATCGATGATTATCTGCCGTCCACTGGCCAACAGGTAGTTGTTCTCTGCCAGCACATGACTGGTGCGATAGCCTTTACCGATGGAACCTCGCAGGGTCACAATGTCGTTGGGCGAATATTTCAGGTGCATCCTCGGTGTGACGAAGCTGCCGTAGATATTGCTGTGATCCCATCGCAGACCTCCCATCACAATCAGTTTCTCACCCATCTTATAGGTGTATTGGGCATAGATGCCCGGAGTCGTTTCGTCATCTCGTTCGTCAATGTCCAACCCACAGTGTTCCAACTGTCCGCGCTGGTCGAAATAATCGTGGTTCAGACTGACACCCGTCGAAAGGCTATGATGTTCGTTGAAGTCCGTTTCAAACAGCAGCGAGGCATAGCCGTTACGCTGGTCTACGTGATATAGCTGGTGTCCGTATGTGGCATTCTCATGGTGTATCGAACCAGAGAGAATCAAAGCAATGTTCGTGGCATGTTCCTCGTTCAGGAAATAAGCGTTCTTGGCAAAAGCCTCATAGCGCTCATTGGTAATATCAATGAGATAGGGGTGCGTAGTATTAGCGGAATGATGGCCTATTTGACCACCCTCGCGATGTTCCTTGAGTCCTTTCACGGAGGCTTGGAAGATGTACTTGTCGCCCAGCCATGCCCAACGGCTCTGTAGCGAGCCCTGCTTTATTTTCGGCATGTCCACAAAACCGTCGCCGTTATCGTCATGAGCCTTGTCGAGAATCTCGTAATGTCCTAACAGGGCCGTACTCCACTTGTCTGATAGTTTGAGGTTGGCACCCAGGTTGGCCTCCAACTTCCCCTTCGTATTATAATATAGGTTCGCGTCCGCGAAGGGCGTGGTCTGCGGCTTCTTGAACTCTACATTAATCTGACCCGTAATACTCTCGTAGCCGTTTTTGACCGACGAGGCACCCTTTGACACCTGAATACTCTGCATCCACGGTCCAGGGATATACCCCAAAGCGTATGGAGTCGCCACACCACGATAGTTAGGGATATTCTCCGTCAGCATCTGCACGTAGATACCAGAGAGTCCCAGAAGTTTGATTTGCTGGGCGCCCGTGGCGGCATCGGCATAATTCACATCGACGGAAGGATTCGTCGTGAAACTCTCGCCCAGATTGCAGCAGGCCGCCCGCAACAGCTCCTTCGAACTAATCAGTTCCATGTTGCCAACCCCGCTGGTCTTCACTCGCCCTGCCTGATGAGCAGTGACCGTCACCTCATTGATTTGCTGTGTTTTAAGTGTGTCCACATCATCCTCGCTCTGTCCGAAAGCAGACAAAGCTATGCTGAACATGATGATGATGTAGCAAACCTTCTTCATTTGTCAATGTTCAACGTTCAATGTTCACAGCGTCTTGTATCACTAATCCTGCCAACATAAAACCAAAGATGGCAGTGATATGAGCTAGCGTACCATTAATCTGAGCCTTCGACGAGCACCACTCGTGATTCAGTAGGTTGGGGTCACCAGGACCATTTTTGGCTTTGGGACACATGCACTGTTCCGTACCGCAGGTAGCATTGTGGCCTTTATTTTCCAAGAGTTCGTCAGAGAAGACACATTGGAACTTGCGACGGGGGAACTGTTTGTCGCGCTTGAAGCGATTGCGGAGGGCACGAGCCAGCGGGTCGCCTTGCACCTTCCAGAACTCAGCCACTTGAATCTTGGTGGGGTCGAGCTTCAGGGCAGCACCCATCGACGAAAAGAACTTGGCCTTTGTCTGGCAAGCCATGAGGATGAGCAGGGCCTTGTCTTTCAGCGAGTCGATGGCGTCGATAATGTAGTCGTAGCTGCCCAGTTCGAAGCTCTCTGCGGTCTCTGCCGTAAAGATCTGTTGCAGGGCATTAATCTCTGCCGAGGGGTTGATGGTGAGCAGACGCTCCTTCAGGGCATCCACCTTCACCTGTCCGACGGTCTTCGTCGTCGCCATCAGTTGGCGGTTGATATTGGTGATGCACACGCGATCGGAATCAACGATAGTCAGATGCTTGATGCCACTACGCACCAAACTCTCAGCACACCAAGAACCTACGCCACCTACACCAAAGATAATCACGCGTTTCTCGCCAATGCGGCCCATCGCCTCGTCGCCCAACAGGAGTTCCGCCCTACGGAATATTGCTTGCTCTATTGCCATTGCTTCTAAATTTGGCTGCAAAGGTACAACATTTTTTTCATTTATTTGTATCTTTTCGCATCCTTATGTTGGGTATTTCGCAGATTCAGACGCTCTACAGGTTCAGTTCCATCAGAATGTCGCATCGCTCATAGGCATTACCTTTGAGCGGAATCTCCTTGAAACCCAATTTGCGATATAGCGCGATGGAAGCCTCCAGGCGGGTGTTACCTTCGAGAAAAATACGCTTTACGCCGTGACTTTTGGCATAGTCCAGCAACGCCTCACCGAGTTTCCGACCTATACCTTTCCCTTGTGCCTCTGGAGCTACAGCCATCTTCGCCAATTCATGGCAGTCAGTTTCAGGATGGGGTTTGAGCGCACAGCAGCCTACAATATGTCCTGCCGATTGGTACTCACCATCGGCTTCATCGGCAGCCAGGAATATCTGTCCGCCTCGTCCAATGATGCTGTCATCGATATGCGCAAAGGTGTCCAGGTCGGACTGTTCCAGCCTGAAATACGTCTCTATCCACTGCTTGTTCAGTCGGATAAAGTCATCCTTATATCGCGGTTCGTACGTGACAATTCGTATCATTATCAGATGACGTAATCCGTGTCCGGTGCGAGTAGCTTGTCGATGAAATAGACAATCTGCTTGCGCCACCAGGCCCAGTCGTGGGCAGAATCGAAGCCCCAATAGTCGATCCAGGCAGGAACGTTTTTCTCCTTCAGCAGGGCATCCATCTGACGGGTGCTGTCGAGGAGTTCGTCTTCCCATGATCCCTGACCTACGCACATGATGATGCGACGGTGGCGGTAGATGTCCCAGTAGGGATGGTCGGCGGGCATCTGACGCAGAAAGTCGTAAGGCGAGTTGTCGTAGATGAGCTGGTCGTGATAGTTGGGGAAGAAATAGCCCGCATAGTAGAGTCCGCTCAGGGCCAGCAGCGTGTCGAAGAGGTCGGGACGGCGGAAGAAGAAGTTGCCTGCATGGAACCCGCCCATGGAACAGCCCGTGACGATGAAGGTCTCGTTGCTGAAATGGCGCACCTCGGGTATCAGTTCATCGACGATGTAGTGGTACCACCGCTCGTGCAGTTCGATGCGACGGTGATGGT
>CAMHUU010000068.1 GCA_946188395.1 uncultured Prevotellaceae bacterium
AAGGCCAAGAAGGACGGCTATGTACAGATTGCCGCTATCTTTGAGGAAACTGCAGCCAACGAGAAGGAACATGCCAAGATGTGGTTCAAATTGTTGGAAGGTGGTGCCATTAAGGATACTGCTGCCAATTTGGAGGCTGCTGCTGGTGGTGAGAACTTCGAGTGGACAGACATGTATGCCCGTATGGCCCGTGAAGCTCGTGAGGAAGGTTTTGACGAGATTGCTGAGAAGTTTGAGGGTGTTGCTGCTATCGAAAAGGAGCACGAAGAGCGTTATCGCAAGCTGTTAGACAACGTCCGCAAGGAGCGTGTATTCTCGAAGGATGGCGATGTCATCTGGCAGTGTTCTAACTGTGGTCACATCGTGATTGGCAAGCAGGCTCCAGAAGAGTGCCCTGTCTGCAATCATCCTCAGGCTTATTTCCAGGTGAAGGCCACGAATTATTAATAAGAGGTTATACTATGAACGGGGGTTCCGCATGCTAAGATGGGAGCCCCCGTTTTTTTTATGGGTTCTGTTTAATGGGTACGCTGATAGGTGCGATAGCCGTAAACGATGATGACGAGGAAGCACAGCAGGGGCAGGATGAACGAAAAGTTGACTGCTGGCATTCCGAAGACCTCCTGCTGATCGATGATTTTTGCCTGTAATGGAGGCAGTACGCTACCACCGAGAATGGCCATAATCAGTCCGGCAGCTCCAAACTTCGCATCGTCGCCCAACCCTTGCAGGGCAATGCCGTAGATGGTGGGGAACATCAGTGACATACATGCCGAGATAGCCACTAGGCAATAAAGTCCCATACGTCCGTCGATGAAGATGACGCCACAGGTAAGCAAGGCTCCTACAGCAGCGAGAACACCCAACAGTGTTCCTGCATTGATGTATTTGAGGAAGTAAGTGCAGATGAATCGGCTGGACACGAAAATCACCATTGCAATGATGTTGTAGCGTTGTGACAATACTTCGGCAGCCTGCTCCGACATTCCTTCGTTCATCAATACGCGTGTACCATATTGGATAATAAAGGTCCAGCACATAATCTGTACACCCACATAGAAGAACTGGGCGATAACTCCTTCACGATAGTAGTCGATACGACAGATGCGCTTCAGGGTTGCCAGCGGGTGGACGTCGTGATTTTTATCCGCATTATGGGGCATCTTGGTGAAATAGATAACCAGGAACATGATGGCAATGACGGCTCCGATGGCCAGATAGGGTGCTATCAGTACGCTCAAGTCGGAGTCGCGCATGGCGGCAAACTCCGTGTCAGACAGCATGGCGCGCTCTTCTGTTGAGGCTGGATTCAATTGTGCCTGAATGAAGTTCATGGCGACATACATGCCACACAACGAGCCCATGGGATTGAAGCATTGGGCCATGTTCAGACGACGGGTGGCAGTTTCCTCTGTACCCATTGACAGAATATAGGGATTGCACGATGTCTCCAGGAACGACAGTCCGCAAGTCAGGATGAAGTAGGCCACTAGGAAAGGGTAGTACATGCCTGTCCATGATGCTGGCAGGAAGAGCAGAGCGCCTACAGCGTAGAGTCCCAGCCCCATCAGCACACCGGCTTTATAGGAATATTTGCGGATGAACATGGCAGCAGGGAAAGCCATTGCGAAATAGCCGCCATAGAAGGCCACCTGCACCAAGGCACCATCCGTGACACTCATACGGAAAATCTTGGAGAACGCCTTCACCATGGGGTTGGTGATGTCGTTGGCAAAGCCCCATAGGGCAAAACACGATGTGACGAGAATAAATGGTATGAGGTAGCTCACACCGTCACGGGAGATGATTGAATCTTTCTTCTGCAGGTCCATTGTTGTCTGGTTTCTATTTATTTATAGTGGCTGCAAAGGTAGTGCAAATCTCGCGAAAATCAAAATGATTTGCGGATTATTTTACCTTATATCTTAAAGAATGTTAGTTGTGAGGACATCTAATAACGCTGTTCGTCGTTAAAACAAAAAGATAACTCAAAAAAGACAAATGAAAAGAATATTTTTTGTATTGGCTGTGCTGACAATGGCTTTGTCGGCCAGCGCCCAGTATCCTGACATGACCAGTGAGGCCAAACACTACATCGAACAACAGAAGAAACAATGGCAGGCTCATAGCGATTCAGCATGGGCCGTTGCATTCCCTATCGTGGTGGAAGAGGCAAAGGCCGGACGCCCTTATGTGCCCTGGGCCAGCATGCCCTATGACCTGCGCCAGGCTAAGATTCCTGCTTTCCCTGGTGCCGAGGGTGGTGGCATGTATACCTTTGGCGGCCGTGGTGGTAAGGTGCTGACAGTCACGAACTTAAACGACGATGGCCCTGGCTCGTTCCGTTGGGCCTGCGAACAGGGCGGCGCACGCATCGTGGTGTTCAACATCAGCGGTATTATCCGTCTGAAGTCGCCCATCTATGTCCGTGCACCCTATATCACCATTGCCGGACAGACGGCTCCTGGCATGGGTGTGATTATCGCCGGTGAGTCGTTCCAGGTGGACACCCACGACGTCATCGTGCGTCACATGCGTTTCCGTCGTGGCGAGACGCAGGTAACCTATCGCGAGGACTCCTTTGGCGGCAATCCCGTGGGCAACATCATGATCGACCACTGTTCGTGCGAGTGGGGTCTCGACGAGAATATCTCGTTCTATCGTCACATGTTCGACCTGAACGACGGCAAACCCAAGCGTAAGACGCCTACGGTCAACGTGACTATCCAGAACACGATTTCTGCCAAGGCACTCGACACGTGGAACCATGCTTTTGGTTCTACCATTGGTGGTGAGAATACCACATTTATGCGCAACCTCTGGGCCGACAATACGGGTCGTAACCCGTCCATCGGATGGGCTGGCGTCTTCAACTTCATCAACAACGTGGTCTATAACTGGGTACACCGCACGGCTGATGGTGGTGAGTTTAAGTCGATGTTCAACTTCATCAACAACTACTACAAGCCAGGTCCTCTGACCCCCAAAGACACGCCTGTCGGACACCGCATCATCAAGGCTGAGAGTCGTTCGGAGGGATTGTTCCCCTTCAAGCAGTTCGGACGCGTCTATGCTCATGGCAACATCATGGAAGGCTATCCTGAGATTACGAAGGACAACTGGAAGGGCGGTATTCAGATAGACGACCGTAATCCGGAAATCGACGAAACGGTCGTAGCGCTGATGCGTTCTAAGGAACCGTTTAATATGCCTTACGTTTCCATTATGGACACCAGAGGAGCTTATCAGTGGGTGTTGAACTATGCTGGAGCAACCATTCCGTGCCGTGACATCGTCGACCAGCGCATCTGCGAGGAGGTTCGCACTGGCAAGGTCTACTACGTCGAGGACTATGAGAAGAAGGTCAAGGACAACCCCTATGGTGATATGTGGGGACTGCACAAGCGTTCCCAGAATGAGGAAGGACTCTTCAAATATCGTCGATTGCCTAAGGACAGCTACAAGGACGGTATCATCACCGATCCTCGTCAGATGGGTGGATATCCTGAATACGGCGATTGGAAGCCTTGGAAGGATAGCGATGGCGACGGTATGCCCGACGAGTGGGAGATAGACAACGGACTGAACCCCAATGACCCGTCGGATGCTAATAAGGACTGCACGGGCGATGGATATACCAACATCGAGAAATATATTAACGACATTCCTACCAACGTCAAGGTTGACTGGACTGACCTGAAGAACAACCACGATACCTTGGTAAAGCCAATCAATTAAGCAACGCTTATGAAAAAGGTACTGTTTGCAGCGATTTTGTCGCTGCTTACCTTAACAGCTGTAGCCCAAGATGTTGCCCTCAAAACCGAGGGCCAGGACTCGGCTTATGTGGAGACCATCAAGGCTCGTGCTCAGAAAATCGTTGACGGACTGGGCCTGGCGGATGCCCAGAAGTCAGAGAATGTGCGTAACATCATTGCCAACCGCTATTTCCTGCTGAACGATATCCATGCCAAGTACGATAAAAGTCAGCAGGACGCTCGCGATGCAGAACTCTACAAGCACCATTTTGAGTTGGCGTCTGCTTTGTCACTCTATCTGACTGAAGAACAGATTGATGCCGTGAAGGACGGTATGACGTTCGGCAGGTTGAAGCGCGACTATCAGGCTACACAGGACATGATACCCTCGCTCTCTGAATACGAGAAAAAGCAGGTGCTTATCTGGCTCCGCGAGGCCCGTGAATATGCAATGGACGCTGCCGATTCCAAGGGTAAGCATTTCTGGTTCGACAAGTATCGTGGACGTACTAACAACTGGCTCTCTGCTCGCGGTTACGACCTGAAAAAGGAACGAGAAAACTGGATGAAACGAACTGCGGCTTCGCCTAAATAAAAAATATAAAATAAGAAATAAAAGAACTTATAATAAAGGACTGTCATGATTTTATATCGAAACATAAGCTCATCTGTATTATTATTTTTTATTTTTTATTTCTTATTTAGCCCTGTAAGGGCGCAAGAGGTGCCGATGGATTATTCCTATTGTGGTTACCATCGTTCAGAAAAGCCCATTCCATCGGCAAACGTCGCGGTATATGTAGAACCTGTGGCTGGCGACAATTCTGCCATGATTCAAGGAGCCATTGATTACCTGAGCATGCAGAAACCTGACCGTCAGACGGGCCTGCGTGGCGCCATTCTTTTGGCTGAGGGAACCTATGAACTGAGTGAGCCGTTGCGAATCCGTACCAGTGGTGTCGTTCTGCGAGGCAGCGGTCGCGACAAAACGATTCTTCGCAAGAAAGGTTACGATCGTGGCGCGCTTCTATACATAGAAGGCACGCACGACATTATTACTAAGGACACGTTCACCGTGTCCGACGCTCAGGCAGGTGCGATTTCAGTTACTGTGCAAGGCGCTTTTGCCGCCTTGAAACAAGGCCAACGCCTTGCCATCTATCGCCCTTCTACGCAGGAATGGATCGATGCGTTGGGCTGTGCTTCGTTTGGTGGAGGCAAGCGCATGGGCTATTGGGCCTGGCATCCTGGCGATATAGATCTTCGATGGAATCGACGAATTTTAGCTGTAAACGGAAAGGATATCACCCTTGACGCTCCTATTACCTGTAATATTGATGCTCGTTGGGGAGGGGCAAAAGCCATTGTCTACGAGCATCGTGGACTCATTCAGGAGTGTGGCGTCGAGAACCTGACGTTGGAATCTGATTATAACCATTCTTTGGTGATGGATGAAGACCATTGTTGGGATGGTGTCTATATGGCTGATGCCGAGGATTGCTGGGTGCGTATGGTGAACTTTCGCCACTTTGCTGGTTCGGCAGTAGTTATCCAAAAAACGGCACAGCAGATTACCGTTGAGGACTGCCAGTCGCTGGAACCCATATCAGAGATTGGTGGCTTCCGTCGTCGCACCTTCCTGACCCTCGGTGAAATGGCACTTTTTCAACGTTGCTATTCTGAATATGGTATTAACGACTTTGCCGTGGGACACACGGCGGCTGGTCCGAATGCTTTCGTACAATGCGAGAGTTTCGAGAGTTTCGGACCTAGTGGCGCCATATCGTCGTGGGCACCAGGCATCTTGTTTGATATTGTGAACATTGATGGCAACGACATTGTGTTTAAGAATTGGGAACTGGAGAAATTCGGGGCTGGCTGGAGTACAGCCAACAGCACCATGTGGCAATCTACTGCATCGGGTCTTTACTGCTATTCGCCAGATTCCCTGAACCGCAACATTTCTCATGGTTGTTGGGGACAGATACAAGGGAATGGTGATTATTCTGAAATGAACGAACATGTTCGGCCTTATTCTCTCTTTGCATCTCAGTTGGAGAAGCGACTGGGGCGCAATGTGGATGAACAATGCCGTACACTGCTTCGCGATTGTAATGCCAGCAGTTCACCCACCATCGAGGAAGCCATTCAACTGGCGGAAGAAGCGATGAAACCGCGCATTTTTATGCAAATGTGGATTGATTCGGCTGTTTTCGTGGGTGACATTTTGAAAGGGAAATTGAAGCCTTTTGTCTATAAGGAGGCTTCTGTTCGTGATTTCCGCATCTATCATTATGCCATTCAGAATGGTTGGCTGACGCTGAATAAGGCTGTCCTCGTGGGGGGAAAGCACCAGACACCTTGGTGGAACGGTCGTACGACCGATGCCTATATGGATAAGGCCAAATATGCTCTGACACGTTTCGTTCCTGGTCAGGAGCGCACGGGCGGCACCGACCGTATCGACTCTGTGGTGGCACAGATGCAACGCAATCATACCTTGTTGTTCAGCCAGAATTATGGTCTTTGGACGGACCGTCGTCGCGACGACCATGAGCGCATCCGCCGTAAGGATGGCGACGCCTGGGCACCTTTCTACGAACAACCCTTCGCCCGCGTTGGCCTATCTCTTACCTCTTACCTCTCACCTCTTACCTCTGAACTGGCCTGGGACGGTATGTCGAAATACGACCTCACAAAACTCAACAAATGGTACTTCTGGCGCTTGCAGCAATTTGCAAAAAAGACCGAATCCATCGGCATGTTGCTCAAAAACCAGCACTATTTCCAGCACAACATCCTCGAGGCTGGTGCCCATTGGGTTGATTGCCCGTGGCGAACTGCAAACAATGTGAACAATACGCCTTTTCTGGAACCGGTCAACTTTACTGGCGACAAGCGCATCTTTACGGCCAACTTGTTCTATGACATTACGAATCCCACGATGCGTGAATTACATCGGCAGTATATCCGTCAGTCGTTGGATGCCTTCAAGGGACAACCTAACGTGATACACTCCATTGGCGAGGAGTTTACGGGACCGCTGCATTTCGTGCAGTTCTGGTTGGACGTCATTGCTGAGTGGGAACAGGAGAACGGCCAGGTGTTGGTCGATCTGGCAGTCAACAAGGACGTGCAGGATGCTATCTTAAAAGACCCTGTACGCTCAAAAATCGTCGATATCATCGATATCGAGCAATGGTTCTATCACGATAAGGGCGAATATGCCCCCGAGGGTGGCGTGAATATGGCGCCACGCCAGTATGCCCGAAAGATTCGTGCTGGTAGCGCCCGTTTCGAGGACGTCTATCGTGCTGTGAGCGATTATCGCCAGCAGTATCATGACAAGGCCGTTATCTATTCTGCTCAAAAAGCTCCTGAGTTATGCTGGGCGTCGCTAATGGCTGGCGGTTCCTGTGCTGCCATACCTGTCAAGGATAAGGCTTTTTTGGAGGAATTGTCGTTGATGGCTCCCCACGCCTCTGGCCAGTCAGGTGTCTATTCACTCGCAGGCCCTAATGGCTTCCTTGTCTATAACGATGCAGATTATACCCTTGATCTGCAACCCGGCAAGTATATGCTTTACCAGATTGACGCTAAGACGGGCAACATCCGCTACCTGCACGATGTCACAGAAAGCAGCATTCAACTCTCTGGCCACTCCGTCTGGTGGCTCAAAAAGAAATAAGGGACTAAATCTCCAGATTGCTATTTATCAATAATCACGGTGGGTGTGTCGTGATATCTGCCTACAACCATAAAGTGTTTGTAGGTTTTGTAGCGGTATAGTCCTGCTAGTGTCGTGACAACCAGTTCATAGCTACGGCCTATCTCCAGCTGGTCGAGTGTCAACAGTGTTTGATAGCTGTTGGCTTCCTTGGGTTTGAACTCATAAAACACACTATCGGGGATGAGTACCGTCTGTGGGTCGTCCAGGTTTAACGCCGTTGAGAAAGTGCCCTCTGGCGTTCCAATGCCGGTAAACACGAAATGCACGTTGCTGCCACAATAGGTGCGCAACAATTCGAAACTGGCACTGAGGCGGTCGACGTCGTTCACCATGATGCACTGCAGCTTGGGCCACAACAGCCGCACAATCCGCGTTCCGATGTGATGCGGTTCCATAATTTCGCGAACCGCGTCGGCTCTTTTCGGATCAGGCACGATATGAGCATTACCGCGCTCAATATCTTCAGCCAACTTAGGCCAGTGTTTCTCGATATAGCGCAACAGTTCCAGCATCTTCTCATAATGGTCGCAGATGGCGATGGAGATGTATTCTTGCCTCAAGGCATAGAGTGCCTGCAGATAGAGTATATCGTATTCTTCCGAAGCGTTGGCCACCTCAAGGGGAATGGCATAGACCTGGTCGTAGTCAAAGTCGCGTTTGCCCAACAGTCTTCCAAGCAGTTTGCCGACAGTCACACCCGACGGCAGCTGCTCCACATGGCTGTCAACCAGATTGAGGGTCATGCCGTTGTTCAGCAATCCGTGATTTGCTGCCAGGCAAAAGCCCAGACTGAAATTATAGTCGTAGCAGGACTGCACGCTCCAGCGCGACTGGGGCAACCGCTTATATTCGTTGAAAGGCGAGAGATGCTCTGTCAGATAGGCCGTCAGCACGTTACGCTCGCCATTGGCTATGCGCTCAATATAGGATGCGTAGTCGTCGTAGGTGGTCAGCGGTATATAACGCTTGAAATCGTCCAGCGTGTGGATATTCTTGAAGTTGTGTGCCTGCCCGAATTCCGTCTGGGCATTCTCGCGCATCATCCTCATCACGAACTCTTCCTGGCTGCGCATGGGGTTGTAGGTGATGTCGTCCAATCTGTTGCGCACGTTCTGACCATCCGTCCATCGTGCCTCGTTCACCATCTTTATTACCTTCTCGTCCATATGCTATTGTGTTATTTCCTTGAATAAATTCGGTTTTTCAAAACCTGCTTCATAGGGTTCCATATTGCCTTTCATGTTGAAGGTCAACACGGACCGATCTATCGCCACATCCAGCGAGCACGGTGCGCCCTCGATGAGTGGAATACAACTGTTGCTGCCCACGGGGAATCCGCAGCAGACGGGGATTTCGTATTCGTGCAGGTGGGCTACCAGCATCTGTTCTACGCTGCCATACTGCAGGTCATACTTGATGGAGGTAAAGGTGCCGAAAATGATACCCTTCACTCTTTCAAAGTCGTACTGCAAGCGCAGCATATAAAATAGCCGGTCGATAGCATGCAACGACTCTTCCACCTCTTCAATGAAGAGGATAATGTCGTGTTTCGAAGCGAGATGAATCTTTGTTCCAGCCACGGTGGAATAGCTCGACAGGTTGCCGCCCACGAGGATACCCTCTGCATGGCCGCATCGGTTATAGGGGTTTCCTGGAATCTTGTATTGAGGCAGCGTGCCAAAGAGCATCTTGCGGATAATGGAGGTTGCTGGTTCCTGGCCGCCAGCAATCTGGAACGCCATAGGTCCGTGAATACACATCACACCCGCATAGGCAATGGCATAAAGCAGCATCGTGATGTCGCCATGACCGATGAACCATTTGGGGTGTTGCTGATAACATTCCAAGGGGATGCGATTCAACAGGTGAATGGAACCATATCCGCCTCGTGAACAAATGACAGCCTTAATCGTGTCGTCTTCCAGTGCCCACATCAGGTCGGCTGCGCGCTCGTCGGCTGTTCCCGCATAGGCGTTTACATTAAGGTTGTTGGTGTGTGGCCCAATCACAGGCTGCAGCCCCCATCCTCTGATGATTTCTGCAGCCTGCTGCAAGGCCTCCTGAGGCACCCAATAGGCCGGCGAAACTAAAGCGACTTTATCGCCGGGTTTTAAAAAGGGTGGCTGAACGATCTTTTTACCTTGATACATTATGTTTAGAATAATATAGATTATAGAGATTCATTTTCTTCGGCAAAGATACTCATTTCTCATCCTTTTTGCAATACGAGCCCACCCCTACACCTCAAATATTGTAAATTCTGAAAAAGAAATTGTAAATTCCGAGAGTTGATAATGCACGCATTTGGGATAAGAACCAAATGCGTGCATATAGCGCGATTATTATGATTGGTCTTTCATCCAGGCGGTGACGGTCTGGTCGTTGAACTGCTTGAAAGCAACGGCGAAGGTGCTGTAGCTGCGAAAACCGCTCTGCTGAGCCAGTTCCGTGGCGGTGGCAGGACGCAACGAGGTGATGCTGTCGCTGTAGAGTCGCATGAAATGCTTGATGCGCAGGCGGTTGATATACGAATTATAGGTGATGTCCTGCTGGGCGAAATACTGACTAAGGTAGGTGCGGTTGGTGCCGATGGCGGTGGCGAGTTGTTGCAGGGTGAGATCGTGCTGCAGATAGAGCTGGGTGGCTTCGCAGTGCTGTTCCAACAAGGGTCCGATATTCAAAGGAATGTCCACGGAGGTATTGTCCACGTCATCATCTTCAAGTGCATCGTCTGGTGTTATTGTATCCTTGGCATCGAGTTGCTGCAGTGTCTCGACGCGCCAGAGCAGGAAGGCAATGATGACGAGTGTGATGAGCTGCGACAGGAACTCCCTGGACATGTTACCCGGATTCGTGGAGTATGCCTGATAGAATATCATGAGAACGATGGCAAACAGCAGACTCTGCCACACCTCCTTGTGATCCAGGTCAGCATAGTTGTCTTTCAGCCAACGGCTGTATCGTATGAGCGCATAGATATAATAGGAAACAAAGAGGCAGATGATGCCCACCTGGCAGTTGTGCATCAGGTCCAGACCAAGTTCGTTGTGATTGGCTATTCCTAAGGCAGCTCCCCCTATGATAATCACTTGAGACAATACCCATGGCCAGATGCGGCGCTGGCGGTCTTGCAACATACGCAGCAGTAATGCCATCACCAGTGGCACCAACGTGATGTGGTCGAGCATGATGCAGACGATGTTGCGGACCAGGCGGTCGTCAGCGAGCCAATAGACACCAACCATATACCACCACACATGACTCATCGCTGCCATGATGAAGAAGGCTGCCGTCCATCGGCGCAGTGCCTTTGGGGGTGTGACATCGGCCGCAATGGCGTTGCTGCGTCGCAGACACAGGTAGATGCCTGCCATGAGGGCAAACATGGCAACGCCGCCATAGAGTATTAAGAAGAGGATGTCGTGGAGGCTTTGGGTTGCGTACATTGTTAAGTTTAGAGTTTAGGGTTTAGAGTTTACCACTGCTTTAGATATCTTCTTCGTCGTCAGTGGTGACGAGGCCGGCACGGTATTCGGCGGGGTTGACGCCATAGCAGCGCTTGAACTGCAGGCGCAGGTTGGGGGCGGTGAAACCCACCTCGCGGGCTATGTCGGCGATGGTCATCTCGGGATGGTTGGTTAGCAGGTCGTAGGCCACCTCCATGCGGATGGAGTTGATGTACTGTGGAAAGGACATGCCGTCGGCAAAAGTGTTGAGCTGGTCGTTCAGATGATGGCGGCCAATACCGAAACGCTTCATGATGTCCTCGCGCATCAAGTTGACTTGTGCGTAGAGGTGTTCTCTGCGGATGATGGTGTCGATGGTCTTAAACAGTTCTTGGTCCATTGCAAGTTTTTGATTTTCGTTTGCAAAATTAAGAAAAAACTGAATGATTCGGAAGAAAATACATGCACGCATTTGGGCCATGTACCAAATGCGTGCATCGAAAACGATAGTTTTTGTAAATTTTGAGAGTGTTTTGAAAATTCTGACTGTATTTGAATGGATTGAAGTTGCCGGTTTTTATTGATTCTGGCGGTACTCGGCAGGCGTCATGCCGTATTTGCGCTTGAACTGTTCGCGCAGGTTGGCAGGGGAGAATCCTACTTCGGTGGCAATGGCGGAAATGGTCTTGGCGGGGTCTTCGCGTAGCAGGCGGAGTGCCACTTCCAAGCGAATATTGTTGACATATTGTGGAAAGGAGAGGCCACCAGCGTTTTCAGCCAACAGATTGTTCAGCGTGTGACGGCTGATACCGAAATGGTTGCAGATATCCTGACGCTGCAAGTTGACATTCTTATATAGTTGCTCGCTGCGGATAGCTGCGTCGATGTCATTGAATATTGAAGATTGAACAATGATAGGGCCACCATCGTCGGACTCGTCTTCGCCTTGCTCCTCAAGTTCTTCTTCCTCCGGCTCAGGTTCTATAGGCATGCCGTTAATCATGCGTACCAGTGCTCGGTTCTTCTCGGTGACGATGCGCTTCTGACGGAAGAAATTAACGGCAAAGGCAATGGCCAATAGTGCGACGACGGCCACTGCGAGGCTGATGATATGTGAACGTTCGGCCTCGGCCTGTTTCTCCTGGATCTCGAGCTGCTGCTCCTGAGCGTGATAGCGGGCAGCATAGTCGTGGGCTTTGCCTTTAATGAGGCTGTCGCTGAGTATTTTCGAGAGGTCAGCGTTGCGAGTCT
>CAMHUU010000069.1 GCA_946188395.1 uncultured Prevotellaceae bacterium
GACTAACCTTCATTCTATCTCCAATCTTTGGCTCCATAGTCTCTATTTTTTCATTTCTGCCTGCAAATATAAGAACTATTTTTGAAACTAAGGTCACACGGTGCCTGTCCCGCTGTGACGATAGGGTTGCTTCTCTCTGCGAGAGTGTGGCGATGCAATCCGCTGTGCACTTGTTAATATGCGAAGACTGCTCGGACTTGATACTGACTTTGGTCCTTCCTATGTCAGTTTTACCGTCCCAGAAACCGTAATACCATACATTCTCAGAATTACCCGCATATTCCGAACTGGTCCAATAGTTCGAGCGTGTCAGAGCAGTATTGCCGCAGGCAGTATTGATGGCATTGCACAGCGCTTTGCCGTTGCCGTAGTACGTCTCAGAGCCACCATTAACACCAGCCTGATCAGAGACCTTAGGCCCACCAAAGCCCTCGAAAATATAGCGCCAGTCAGTTATACTCGGAAGTCGCCAGCCCGTTTGAGCGGCAGTTGCTGTAGCGGAAGAAACGCTTTTATTGCCCTGTACCCGATCGTAGTAGGTCGAACCAGTGGTACTCGTGTTATAAGTTGTGCTACCAATCGTGATTGGATGTGCGGCTGCAAAATCACCTACCTCTCTAAGAGCATCAGCCCAAGAATAATAGATAGTAGAGGAAACCACGTCTACTAACGCAATGGCGATGAAGTGACTGAAATAGTTGGGCACGTTTCCCACATAGGCAATCACTGCCTCTGCGTCAGCTGTACCAGCGACATAGAATTTTCCGTCGGCTTCATGAGAAATACGGTCTAGTATATGGCTATGAATAGCGGCAGATAACTTAGAAACGCACGCCGAAGAAGGCGCGGGCCAGCCACTTGTTCTGGTTAATTTTGATATCGTCGTTGTTATAGATGGAGTTGCTCATAATGAGGGAGGCTCCAGCGTTGAAACGGGGCGTGAAGTGATAGACGACGGCGACACGCTCGTTGAAAAGCATGTTGAAACACAGGCCATGGTCCCTCATCTTATCGCCGTTCACCGTCAGGCGGTTATGCTTGTAAACCACTAACGAAGGTAGTGCAGAGAGGTGGAGCAGCCACTGTGAGTGCTTTCCGAAGGCGAAGTTATAGCCATAGCCGCCACCGAGGGCAATGTTGGTGAAGGTGAGATGAACCTCGGGGGCCAGCGGATTACGCTCCTTCAGCTCGTCGGTAGTCTTGATGCTTCCTGACTGAACAGTGAGACCTGCCAGCCAGGAACCGGCAGAGCGTAGCTGGTAGTAGTTCTGGAACAAGGCAGCAGGATAGGAGAACTTACGGTTGTTGAAGATATAGTAAGCCGACGCATTGACCACGTTCATGCGCAGACCTTCCTCGTCGAGATGGTCGATATTGCCCAACTTGATGTCGCCTTTGAGTGACGTGGCACGCAGGTAGTTGATGTCGAAGCTGAGCTTCTGCCCGTGGTACTCGAAGTTGAATTCGTAGTCGTTGTAACTGCCGCCAATCTTGGCAGGGTTGATAGAGAGCGTGGCGGCAACGTCGCAGTAGTTCACCTCCACTCCCACGGTGTAGTTGGTCTTGGTGTGAAGGTCGTACTTCGAGTAGACATCGTGCACCGTGCCCTTGGCATGGATGTAGTTGCCGGTCTGGTTGCCCAGGAGCCTAATCAGCCACTTCTCCTTCGGGCGGGCTACGTAGTTGGTATCGTACTTCGTGGTGAAGTACTTGGTGTTCAGCTTGTTGACTAAGCGTTTGCCAAACCAGGGCTTTTTCTCAGCCGTCTGGGCGGTCTCCGTCTCGACGCTGTCAGTAGCGGCGGGCTGGGCGCTCGCCGCTGACATGACAGCCGAGAAGAGTATCATCAAAAGATATGTTTTCATTTTTGCAAATGCATTACAGTCTGCACGTGAGACCGATCTTGGTTTCAAAGGTTCTGGCTCGCACCGTACTGTTCTCACGCAAAACCAGATCTTTGTCATAGTAATAGTTGTAGTGCGTACGACGACCGTAGTAAGCACCCGAGAGGGTGATAGACCACTGACGGGACAGGTGCATCTCAATGACGGGATTGATGACCAACAATGCCGCATTACTATTGTCGCCCTGTACGTTCAGGTAGTGTAGGTCGGCAGTGCCATCGACGTATGCCTGCAGGTTCTTGTCCTCGTAGCCTTTCCAGGTCCAGAGGCGGAAGTACTTGGCGTTGAGAATGATGCGGCCATACCTGCCGAAATCGAGCTTGGTGCTCGACTTGATGCTAAAGCCGCTGCCCATGTTATAGTCGCGCTCAATGACATTGAAGTAGTCACTCTTGGTACCTCCCAGCAGAATGCCACTCACAAAGATACGCTGCTCCATCTTCGACAGGGCGCCCATCTGCGGCAGCGAGAAGATGAAGCCAGGGCCGAAGCCGGCAGCCTCGCTGATGCGGTAGGGCGTCAGCTCGGAAGCGTCCTCAATGGGCTTGGCATCGTAGTAGTTGAAGTGCTGGTAGATACCGAACTCGCCAGCCATATCTTTCTTATCTAGGATAGGTGTACTCCATAGACGTCCGACGATGTTCAGCGTATTAATCATAGGCTGTCCGCCGCCAAAGGCAGAATTAACCTCGATGTCGAAGAAGTCGTATGGATTGGTATGCTTGTCGCCGTCTACCGATGTACCGTACGTCAGCGTGGCATTGATGTAGGGAGCATGCAGACCACGGAATAGGGCACCGTCGTCAGCCAGATAGCGCCAACCCACAGAGATTGACATGTCGACGGGAGTCTCTTTGAAGTTATGGTAGCGATAGTTCTTGCTCTTCACACGCCATGCATCACCACTGATGATACGGTGCAGTCCTTGTATGGGGTTGATGATGGTAGCAACGGCCTCGCGCAGGAAGCGGTTGAAGCCGCGGTCGCGGTCGTCGAGGACGGTCAGACTCAGCCTGTGCGTCATTTCACCGATGGCCATACCGCCGCAGGTAGTGGCAATAATGTCGTTGATGGCCGGCGGCTCCGTCTCGCCCAGGAACTCCCACATGGCCGAGCCGAGCAGCGAGAAGGGTGCTGACTCCCAGAACGAGAGTCCGTTGGTACGGGCTGCGTTGAAATACAGGTTGCCGTGATAGGGGTGCATGAACATATTGGTGATGAAGAAGTCGTTGTCCCACACCATGCCGTCAGTGAAGTTGCGCTTGATGGAGCGCAGGGTGGTCTGGGCGAACTCCTCGCTGGTCACATAGCGGTCGAACAACTGCACGAATACGTTGACACCCGTCACTTCAGCCAGTGCCTGCCAAGGACGCTTCGGTGTGGGCAGCGCCATCGTAGAGTCGGCAAACACCAGCTTCGAACGCTTCTCAGCCCAAGCCTGTTTCCAGGTATCGTGCTGGTTGCGGGGCTGGCGGTAGGTAAAGCCAAGCTCCACCAGCGGACGGTTGCGGTAGGTCTCGTTGCGGTCGTAGTAGCGCGTCAGTCCCCAGCCCACCGATGCAAAGGCACCGAATTTCCTACTAAACTGGTAGTCAGCATTCAGGCGAGCCTGCAACGAGTACAGACGTTCGGGTTTGTCACTGTTGTGCTTTGAGAATGTCTCTACATGATAGTAACCCACATCACCACTCAAGCTCCATTTCGGCGACAGCTGTTTATAAAGACCTAAGCGATAAAATAATGCCCCCGAGAACTTGGAGTCGAGTCCCATGAAATGCGTGCCGACACCCATGATACTATAAGTACTCTTGTTGCGGTAGCGCACGGCGAGGTTTGCCTTGGTCGACGAGCCGCCGTAGAGCATAATGTCGATGTCCGTCATCGGGTTGACGTTCACCAAGCCAATCTTATGGCCAATACTGTCGTACGACAGGTTGACAAGTCCCACCTGCCAGCCCTTGGGACGCTTGCGGGCAATGTTGAACACGCCAATCTGCGCACCGTTAAGCGAATCGGCAAAGTTGATGGCACCCAACTGCAAGCCGCGCTGCATGGCCGACGAGACATTCAAGATACCCGACAGCTGCACGCCCTTGTCCATGCCTGCTGTGATGTTGCTGACACTGCTCAACTGCAATCCGTTGAATTTATGTGCAGATGTGTTTGAGAGACCCGACAACTGAACGCCGTGGCCACCATCGGTTGCCACCGACGAAATGACGCCAAACTGCACACTCTTCACCGAGTCTTGTACACTGACAATGCCTACAGGAGAGTTTTGTGCCTGTACGTTTATTGCTGCTGTAAAGACAGCTGCATTTGCTAATATAAGTATTCTTTTCATAAACTAAGAATTATCCTAAATACTCAACTCGTCAAGCACCGTGAGGAGACGCTTGTCGAAACGTTTGTCAGTACGGATGCACTCTGAGAAGGGTACATAGACAATGTCGTTGTTGCGTATGCCAACCATCACGTTGCGCTGTCCCTGTAAGATGGCCTCGATGGCCCCCACGCCCGTACAGCTGGCTAAGATGCGGTCGCGGGCAGAGGGCGTGCCGCCACGCTGCAAGTGACCGAGGATGGATACACGAACGTCGAACTCGGGGAACTCCTGTTTTACACGATCTGCATAGTAGAGGGCACCACACTTAGGACTCTCCGAGACGATGACGATGCACGACTTCTTCGACTTACGGATGCCACGGCCCATGAATGCCGCTAACTGGTCAACATCGGTTGCCTCCTCAGGAACGATGGCAGCCTCGGCACCGCAGGCGATGGCACAGTTCTGAGCCAGGAAGCCGGCATCGCGGCCCATCACCTCGATGAAGAAGATGCGTTCGTGCGAGTTGGCAGTGTCGCGGATACGGTCAACGCACTCCATAATGGTGTTCATCGTCGTGTCGTAGCCGATGGTGGCATCCGTACCATAGAGGTCGTTGTCGATGGTTCCAGGCAGGCCGATACAGGGGAAGTCGTGCTCCATGGCAAAGTCGCGGGCACCCGTCAGCGAACCATTGCCGCCAATCACTACCAAGGCGTCAATCTCCTCTTTCAGACAGGTCTCGTATGCCTTCTGCCTTCCTTCCACTGTCATGAACTCCTTGCTGCGGGCACTCTTCAGAATGGTGCCGCCACGGGTGATGATGCCACTGACATCCTCGGTGGTAAACTCCTTCACCTCACCATTGATGAGGCCGTCGTAGCCACGATAGATACCCTTGATCTTAAAACCATTGTAAATACCTGCGCGCGTCACGGCGCGGATGGCTGCATTCATGCCGGGAGAATCGCCTCCCGATGTCAGAATACCGATAGTCTTGATCCTACTCATAGTTTTAAATATTTGGTTATTCTTACTTTTCTATGAACGCCTTAATGCGGTCGGCAATGTTCTGCTTCAGGTTGTTGAAGAAGAAACCATAGTCGTTGCGGTGGTAACACTCGGGACCGAACAAGGGTATGGCTTCTTTTTCGCTGATGGCGAAGGGCTTGGTCTCTGCAGTGGTGACAACGACGGAGCCTCGGATGGTGTCAACACGGGCATCGGCGATGCCGGGAACAGTTATCTTCCCCGTCATCTCGTCGAGCGAGCCGAGGTTGTCCTTGGCGGGTGCATAGGTGTCGTCACGCTTCCAGTTGATGGGGTTGATGCTCAGACCATCAGGCGCCAGTGTCACATTCTTGGCATCCTTGTTGGCGACGCCTTCCGTATTCCATGAGACGAGGACGCCCGTGTCGGTGGCTCCCTCGGCAAACTTCAGACCCGTGCGCTCAAGGTAGTCCTTGGTCACGGCAAAACCGATGGGATAGGCTGCAACCATTCGTTTCAGGTGCTCAGGATGCTTGGTCATGTAGTTCTCGAGCAAGTTGAGCAGCGTTGAGGAACCCTGCGAGTGACCAGCCAGGATGAATGGGCGTCCTTGATTCAAGTTTGTCAGGAAGTAGTCGAGTGCATCAGTGGCATCGAAACCCGAGAGATAGTTGGTCACGAATCGGTAATCGGTACCAGGCTTTGGCATCGAAATCTGGCGATAGAAGGGCATGAAGATGTTGCAGCTCTCTTCGAACACGCTGGTCTGAACCTGTCTGACAAACTTGGCACCAGCCACCATTTCGGAGTCGGTCACTTCGCATATCTGGACAGGGTCGCGGAAACCAGTTACCGTAGGATAGATGAAGAACACATCGACAGGCTTCGTTGCCTCAGTCGGTCTCTCCACCCAGTTCTCGGCCTTACTGTAGTCGAGCTTGGTCTGGAACTTCTCTATGCCTGCGACGTCTTTCAGCACCTCAGGAATACTGTCCTGGGCAGAAGCGTCGGCAGCGGGTTTGTTGCTATTCTTGCACGATGCAAGCGTCATGGCTACTAGCATCGCCGATGCCAGGAGTACAAGGGAATTCTGTCTTTTCATCTTTGTTTGTTATTAAATAAAAGCGCATATAAACCTTTAACTATTAACAGTGTTACAATGAACACCGATATGTTTCCTACGAAACTGTGCCCCCATATATATTCCTCGGCAATGAAAGCCGTGAGGCTCGCCGGAATGAAGCATAACACTTCCTCCGCAACACTTTTCCAATTAATCTTAATGTTCTTCATTTTCATATTTAATTATTTGCATATTTCTTCATCAGTCGAAACTGGTGGCGGAAGACGAGACAGGCCATACCGAGATAGACGGCAGCCTGAATCCAGAGGATGCGGATCTCGGGCAGTACCTGGCTGACCGAGGCCCCCATCGAGTTGACACGGATAAAGGCGCGCACGCCGAAGGTACTTGGGAATATCCACGAGACGCCCTGCCAGTAGCCCGGGATGCTGGACTGCGGCCAGGATACACCAGTCATAAAGAGCAAGGGCACTGATACGAAGACCATGAGCAGCATGACGTTCTCACGGTAGCGCACCAGGCACGATATGGTCAAGCCGAAGAAGACGCTGGCCAGTGTGTAGGGCAGCAGCATCCAGAAGAGGTTCCAACCTGTGCCCAACTGCGGGAACGAGAACATCGACGGCACGGCCATCGATAGATAGGCAGCAGCGACGGCACCAATCATGCCGTAGCAGAGGGCCTTGCCCCACACGATACGGTAGGCACCACGGTAGTGCGGGTCGTCGTCGGGAATCAGCTGGCCATTGCGGTGACGCTCACGGGCAGTACCAGCAGCCATGCCGATGCCGAGGGCCAGTGCCTGCTGCAGAATGAGCATAAGCACGGCAGGCAGCACACATGAGCCGTAGCCACCAGACGGATTGAACATAGCTACATCGTCGACAGCCAAAGGTTGTGCAGTGATGGCATCCTCGTGCTTGGTGTAATTACCCGCTTTCTTGATGTTCATGCCTGCACCAAGGCGTCCAGCCTCAACCACGGCAGTCTGATAGACAGCCTTGTAGGCAAGCATCAGCGACATGTCGCAATAGACGCTGACCGTAGCCTGCTCGCCGCGGTTGACGCGCTCGGAGAAGTCCGACGGGATGAGGTAGATGCCCTTCACCAACTGTCGGCTGACAAGCGAACGGGCCTCATCGAGGTCTTCGGCATAGTACTTGATATGCACGTCGGGCGAGGCATCGCAGTCGTTGATGAACTGGCGCGAGAGGGCCGAGTGCGACTGGTCGACCACCACCACGGGCGTCTCGTGCAGCGACTCGTTGTTGTATATCCACGAGTAGAGCAAAGGATAGCCCAGGGGGACGACGACGAGGAACATCAGCACGCCCTCGTCCTTCACGATGCGTATCAACTCGTGGCGGAAGATATAGAGCACATCGGTGAAGTGCTCTCGTAATCTATTAAGGAATGTAAACATAATTCAGTATGGCGTTTTTAACTTTACTAAGCACGAACCAGGGCAGCAGCGTGAAGGCCACGAGTGCCACAAGGTGGAACCAGACATCGATGACGGGGAAGCCGTTGAGCACCGTCGCCTGATAGATCATCCAGTAGTGGCGCAGGGGGAACAGCCACGACATGGCCTGCAGCGCGGGGTCCATGCCCGCAACAGGGAACGCCGAACCGCACATCGAGATACTGAGCACCGACCACAGCGACGAGATACTCATCGACATGCGCAGCGACGGCATCAGACCGAAGGCAAAGATGCCGAAGCCCAGACCGGCCGACACCTGCAGGAGCGTAAGCCGCACGATGCTCCACACGCCGCCGAGACGAGGGAAGTGGAGCACGTTGAAGATGTAATACTGATAGAGGAATATCACGAGCAGGAACACCAGCGCGTGAACAAGGTACTTGCCGACGATAGCCACGACAATGTTGTTGTCGGCCATGGCCAGCCACTCCTTGCCCGTGTCGAATTTCATCTCCATGCCCACGGCGTAGGCCGAGAGCAGTGCCATAAAGAGCATCAAGATGCCCGGCACGAAGACCGTTGTCAGCGAGTAGTTGTAGGAGCCTTCGGGGTTGGCTATCATGTGGGTATCGACGGTAATGGGCTGCATCGTGGCCTTGATTTGCTGCTTCGACGCGCCCTTGGCCGAGAGCGTCGACTGTCCGACCGCCGCCGAGCCGAGCGAGCCGATGGTCTTCATATCCTTCATAGCCATAGAGCCTGCCGTCATGCACGTCATCGTATAGTAGTACGAAATCTTCGGCTGACGACCCGCGAGCAACTTGGCCGATGTGCCCTCGGGGATGAGCAGGTAGGCATAGATCTTGCCCTCCTGCATGGCGTTACGGGCCTCGGTGACATTGGCGAACCGATAGACCACGCGCGACGACTGCATGGCGTCGAGGTTGCGGACCAGGCCGCGTGAAGTGGCCGAGTTGTCCTGGTCAACCACGCCGACAGGCAGGTCAAGCGCCGTGCCGTCGTCAAGCATCGTGGTGAAGAAGGCCACCAGCAGCAGCGGGAACACGATCATGCAGAAACCGTAAATACGGTTCTTCCGTATAATAATGTCGAGTTCGCGTAGGGCTACATGACCGATATTTATGAGATATTTCATTGAAACTATTTCTTAAGTATCACGGACATTCCTGGACGCACATCATCTATCTTTTCTGTGGGACGAGCCTTTACCTCGAAGGTTTTCTGGTCGTACTGGCCGCTGGCCTTTGTGGCTTTCCACACGGCAAACGAACCTTTGTCCTTCATAGATGTGACTTTCATCTTGGTCTCTTTGTCGAGAGCGGGAATGCGAACGGTCAGTTCTGAGCCTACCTTAATATCCTTCAGCTGGTCCTCGCGGATGTTGAAGGTTGCCCACTGGTCGTCCATCACGGCGATGCTCATGATAGGCGTGCCAGTGCCGACAAGCTCGCCCACCTTCGGATAGACATCGGTGACCTCACCGGCTATCTGCGCCACCTGCACAGTCTCCTTGATGTAACTCTTCACCTCTAGCACAGCACCACGAGCCTGACCGACAGAAGCCGATGCGGCACGCTTCTCCTCAGCGCGGGCACCGTTGACGGCCATCTCATACTGGCTCTTGGCGGCCTTCAGCTGTGCCTGAGCCGACTTGTACATCGCCTCGGCCTCGTCGAACTTCTGGGCTGAGACCACCTCCTCGTCGAAGAGCACCTTCATGCGGTTATACGACTTCTCGGCTATCTCCAGTCCGGCCTTGGCCTGCTCCACAAGCTGCGCGGCGGCCTGTATCTGCTCGCGACGGGCACCGTTCTGAGCCATTTGCTCCATGGCCGAGGCAGCGTCCACTGCACTCTGGGCCTGCGTCATCTTAGCCTCCACATCGGGAGCCTCAATGATGGCCAGCGTATCGCCCGCCTGCACCATGTCGCCCTCTTTCACGCGGAGTTCAAGGATACGGCCTGGCACCTTACCCGACACACGGTACTCCTCAACCTCCATCTCGCCCTGTATCACTTCGGGATCGCGGCCTAAGGCCAGGAAACCGATGAGTGCCACGATTACTACTACTGCCGAAAAACCTGCCACAGCCAGCAGGATGTTGTTATGCTGTTCTTTTGCTTTGTCTGCCATAATGAAATATCTTTTATTCTATTATATTTTAATTATTACTTTTTTATTGGAGCGTTCCGAGTGCCTTCTGCAGTTCTACCTCTGAGAGCTTGACGCCAATCTCCGCATCGATGAGCTGCGACTGCGCCGAGTTCCACGCCGTCTGCGCCTCCATCACCGTCGTGAACGATGCCGTACCTTCCTTGAAGGCGAGGTTCGCCATGCGCAGGTTCTCGTCGGCATTCGCTACGTTCGACTGCGCCATCGTCAGTTTCTTCTGAGCCTCCTTCACTTTGAAATTGCTTTGTCTCACCTGCAGGCTGATCATCTCCCGCGCGTCTTCCAGTTCGAGCTTCGCCATCGCGGTCGCTCCCTTCGAGGCGCGCACCTTGTACTTCACGTCGCCCCAGTTCCACACTGGCACACGCACCACGACGCCTACGTTCCACACACCACCGAATTTCTTCTCGAAACCGTTGAACGTGTTCGGGTTCGACACCATGTATCCGCCCGTCAGTAGCACCGTCGGCAGATTCCCCGCCTTCAGCGCGTACGTTGTTTGTCGGCTCAGGTCTACGGTGTTTTGCAGTACCTTCAGCTCCGGCCTGTTCGCGAACGCCGCGTCCGCTTGTCCTATACGTTGCGGTTCAGTCGCAACATAAGAGTCAAGCCCCGTGCTCTCCTCGTCCGCTAACGTAATCGCCTCGTTTTCATCAAGCCCTATCAACTGGCACAGCAGCATCTTCGACAGCGCCAGACCGTCCTGCACCTGTGTCAGTGCCATCTCGGCCTCATTGACACGTACGCCGACACTCAGGCCGTCGCCTTTCGTGGCTACGCCCTGGTCAATCATCTTCTGCACGTCACCCTTCAGCTTCTTCACCAGCTCCACGTAGCTCTCGGCCAGCGTCTGCTTATGACGCAGCGACACCACCTGCCAGTATGCCTGATCTATATTATATAAGGTATTCTGCCGTTTCATCTCTAACGAGTTCGCGGCCATATCCTCGTTAATGTCAGCCATCTTGTTCGCCGCCACTAATGCACCGCCCATGAACACGGGCTGCGTCACCGTCACCGCTCCGGCGAACATATTCCGTGTGTCCGTCCGGAAACCGTCCACGATGCCCGTACCTATCTGGTTCAGTACCCCGCCGAAAGCCGCCATGTCGCCAGCCATCTTCGTCTGTGTTGCTGCCGGCAATGACGACACTAACGGTGACAATGCGTCCTGCAACTTTCCCGTAGCGTTCGTGCCCAGATTGCTCAAAGCCTCCTTCTGGTCATCGTTGAGTAAGGACACCTCACGGCTCATCCACATATACCCGCCCACAGCATTCACCTTCGGCAGATACTGCGTGCGTGCCGATTTCCGTAGGTTGGCGTTCACCTCCTGCTTCATCTTCGCCACGCCCAACTGTTTGTTGTTCCTCAGTGCCATCGCCCTGCAACTGTCGAGCGTCAGCAGCCTTTGACCCTCACAGATCAGCGGCAACGACATGAGTAACCCGAGTATCGCCACTCGCGTCAACTTTGTCGAACGACTGGTACTCACCATCGCTTTCTTTCTTAACTTGTTCATGTTACACCTTAATTAATTATTATAATACATTTGA
>CAMHUU010000070.1 GCA_946188395.1 uncultured Prevotellaceae bacterium
AGAACATCGTTCCTAACTCAACTGGTGCTGCTAAGGCTATCGGTCTCGTTATTCCCGAGCTGAACGGTAAGCTGATCGGTGCTGCTCAGCGCGTTCCGACTCCTACAGGTTCTACCACTATCCTGCACGCTGTTGTAAAGGGTGAGGTAACTGTTGAGGGTATCAACGCTGCCATGAAGGCTGCTCAGAACGAGTCGTTCGGTTACACTGAGGAGAAGCTGGTTTCTAGCGACATCATCGGTATGAAGTTCGGTTCGCTGTTCGACGCTAACCAGACTATGGTTTCTAAGATTGGCGACGGCAACTCACTCGTACAGGTTGTTGCTTGGTACGACAATGAGAACTCTTACACTTCTCAGATGGTTCGCACCATTAAGTACCTCGCTGAGCTCAAATAATTGACAATTGATAATTGACAATTGATATTTTTAAGCCATTCTGCTTTGCAGGATGGCTTTTTTTGTTATTTTTGTTTTGTATTGTGCTCACTTATTCGTAACTTTGCAGCATCAAATTAAAAAAACTATAAACTAACGTAAATAGAATCAGTATTATTGCCTCATGGAAGCAAAAGAATTAGGAAGAAAAGTCTTCAAGGGTTGCGGATGTCTGTCGATAGGTTTCTGCGTGTCACTATTCCTGCTAGGTGTTATCGGTACCTGTGTCGGCGACGATGAAACGGAACAGTCTGACAACGAGAATCAGGAACAGACCGAACAGGTAGAGAAGAAAGACAGTGTCATTGTCAATGAACCACTGGAGGGTGATCCCTACAAGGAACTCGACGAGCTCATTGGCTTGGGCAGTGTGAAGAAGGAGGTGCGCTCGCTGGCCAATTTCGTGAAACTCCAGAAGCAGCGCGAGGCCCAGGGGCTGAAGACTGCCAAGGTGTCGTTCCACCTGGTGTTCTACGGCTCGCCGGGTACTGGTAAGACCACCGTGGCCCGTATCGTGGGACGTATCTACAAGGACCTCGGTGTACTGAAGAAAGGTCATACTGTCGAGACCGATCGTGGCGGACTCGTTGCCAAGTATATGGGACAGACGGCGCTGAAGACCGATACCGTTATCCAGCAGGCCCTCGACGGCGTGCTGTTCATCGACGAGGCCTATGCACTGGTTCCTGAAGGCGGTGGTGGTCAGGACTATGGTCAGGAGGCCATCTCGACGCTGCTGAAACGTATGGAGGACTATCGTGACCGCCTGGTAGTTATCATTGCCGGTTACAAGGACGAGATGCAGCGTTTCATCGACTCGAACCCCGGACTCCAGTCGCGCTTCAACCGCTATATCGACTTTCCCGACTATACAGGTATGGAACTGGCCGACATCTTCAAGATGTATATGAAGAAGAACCAGTACACCCTGGCACCCGATGCTGAGGAGTATCTGAAAGAGCGCTTCGAGTATGCCGTAGCCCATAAGGACCGCAACTTTGGTAATGCGCGTTTTGCCCGTAATGTGTTCGAGAAGAGTATCCAGTCGCAGGCCAATCGTCTGGCCAACCAGTCGAGCCTGAGCAAGACACAGCTGACGGAACTGACCATCGACGACCTGAAGGGTGGCTTCTCGGCAAGAACCAAGATAGGCGTAGAGTAAGACTATTATAAATAAATAAGGTATAGAGATGAAAAAACTATCAACCATCATGCTGCTCGCCCTCGTTGCGGGGACGCTGCATGCTCAGAACCTAAACTTCGAGTGCACTCCTCTTGAAGAGATCGACAAGGGCTGGAAGACGAAGCCCATCGACAATGTGATTAACGGAAGCCTTGGCATCATGCTGGAGCGCTTCGACCAGACGTGGCCCACCTGGATGGTGGGAGCTGTCAGGAACGCGATGGAGAAAGGACTCTCGAAAGAGGTACTCGACGTCGAGACGTCGCTCACCGTTACCGTCGACAGCAAGAATGGTTATGTGGCAGTTGGCGATGGCGGTACCGACGGTGAATATATGTCGGCCTGCTATTGGAACCGCTCGAACGGTCACAAGCTGCTAGCCGTCCTTGTGGGTAAACCTACAGACCCCTGCATAGAAGTATTGTGTACTTACGACTATGACCCGCAGAAGAAGGTACTTACCCCTGAGCCCGATATCCTAAAGGGTTACCGCTGGGAAGACCGGAAGGACTACACCCAAATGTTCTGCCACCTGCCCAAGAACGGGAAGGACGTGCAGGTCGACGAGTGGGGCAATGATGGTCCCGTGCGCCACACGTTCACATGGGACGGCATGAAGCCCGTCTATGCGAAGAGTGAACCCATTGAAGACGGCGACGACCCGTACCCAATGATGGTCCGCTTCAAGGGTGCCCAGCCCACGATTAAGGATTTTGTCAGTGCCCTGCTTACCGAGAGTGAAGGGGACGAGTCGATGAATGGACTGAAGGAGGCGTGGGGTTTCTATAAGAATGGTATGAAACAGATGCCTGGCGAGGACCTCATCGTTGACACTCAGAACGGCTATGTGGGCTATAGCTCAGAGCTGTCGGATAATGAGCGCCTGGTCATTGAGTGCTGCTATTGGAACTACGCCGACAAGCGACACAAACTGTTGGCTGTCACCAACGGCCTTACCATGAATGGCAAACCCGTTGCCGGACAGTTTACCGGCATCACATTCTATAAGTACGACAATGCCATCCGTCAGATGCATGTTGTCTATGGCGACGCCATTGGCCTTGCCCTCGACACCCCTGATGACATAGAAGTCGTAACCCATGCTTTGCCCCGTCAGGGAAAAACCATCGTCTATACCTACTACACTACCTCGGGCAAGAAAATAGAAAAGCGCCTGACGTGGAATGGTAGTAAATTTGTCCAACAATAATTCGTAATGTGATGATACAGAAGAAGTTGCTAGTTTTGTTTGTCCTGCTTGGTTGCTCGCTGGCAGGTGCGTCACAGACCATTAAGGATGGCTCTTTGTGGTGGGACGGCCTCAGACTCTATGCCGCCGTTGTCGATGCACAGGGTAATGTCCGCATGGAAGGTGAAAGCGAAGAGATGGGAGGCGACTCCTTCCTGCTCAATAAGGTTGCCGGCACGGACGGACGCTATACCTTGGAGTCAACGAGTAAATACGGGTGGCTGTCCATTCGTGGCAGGTCGGGATTCCGTGTCGATTATGTCCGTCAGGAAGGTATGAATTTCCTGGCAGTGCGCAAGCCCAACGGTGATTGTTGCCACACGCTGGTATTGACTCCCGACAATCTGAAAAACTGTGTGTTGCAGCAGAAGATTGCGGAGGAACGCGAGGTCAGCTGGATGTTGCAGAACTATCTGATGAACATTTATTACCTGGGTCGTTTCTCGAAAGCCCAATTGCGCCTGATGCGTAACGAGATTCTGGCCCGTCACGGGTGGAAGTTCCAGTCGAAGGACCTGCGCGATTATTTTAGCGACCAGCCTTGGTATAAGCCCGGCACCGACAATAACAACATCAAGTTGAGCATCATCGAGATGACCAACATACAACTCATTAAGAGTGAAGAAGCTGAGGACGACGGGAACCGTGTGCGCTACGAGAATACCACAGCGGCACCGAAGATGGTTGAGGCTGTCGATGGTGTCATCACTGTCACTACCGAGGAGCAGTTCTTGAATGCCCTTGGCAACAATCGTATTGTGGAAATCGGAGCTGACGTCCACCTCAATCTCTCGCGTATTCTCGAGCAGGAAGACAAGTTTGCCGGAGTCCCCGGCCGTGCTTGGGTAACAATTGTCGAACGTGGTGGCGACCAACCCGTTATTGTCAGCGATTTTGTCAATGACGGTCATGAACTTTCGTTGAAGAATTTCCGCAACCTCGTCATTCGCGGCCAGTATCATTCCAGTATCGAGGTGGCTCCCCGCTATGCTTTCTGTCTGAACCTGGTAGACTGTGAGAACTGCCGTGTTGAGAATCTCACCATCGGACACACCGAAGAAGGCTATTGCGACGGCGGAGTCATTGGTGTTGAGGGAGGTAGTGGCAATATCGTCACGTCGTGCGACCTCTATGGTTGTGGTACCTACGGCATTGTGGCCCGTGACACAAGGAATTTGTTGTTGGAGAAAACGAACATCCACGATTGTACCTATGGCATCATGGAACTCTATAGCTCGGAGCGGGTGACATTCAATCAGTGTGACTTCTTCAACAACCGCGAGTATGAACTCATTTCCATCCGTGGTTGTGAGGGCGTGGAGTTCAACGATTGTCGTTTCTACGCCAACTGGGCTAAAGTACCATTGTTTGTGGCTGACGCGAACTTCACGATGAATGGCTGCAAGGTCTATCATCCGATTCTTGGTGCGCAGGCACGCATTGTGGCTCCTAAGCATGATAACCTGTTTGGCGACGATGCCGCCTTTATCCCTGAGCCCCGCGAGGAACCAATAGGACCCGATGTGAGTAATTATAACCGAAGTGACTTCACTTTCAAGGCCACAAAGGTAAAGAACGCCGATGGTGACTACTCTGAGGTGAAGTTTTGCACTTACGCCAAGGGAAAGCTGGTCGATGAGTACACCTTCGAGATGGCGGCTCCACTCTCTGAGGATATGGTTGGAACAATCGGAGAATTCTCAGAGCAAGACCTCAATTTCGACGGCTATCCCGATGTGGATGTCTACATGGGCTATTATGGCGGTTTCTCGAACAATACCCAGCATGAGGCTTTGCTTTGGGACCAGCAGCGGCACTGTTTCGTCTATCCGGAGGGCTATGCCGGTATCGGTGAACCACAATTGGATTCGGAGAAGAAATGCATTTACACCACGCTCAGTGCAGGGCCGGACCAGCGTGTTACCAGTTACTACCGTTGGCAAGGCCACAAGCTCCAGCTTTATCTTGAAAACACTTGGAGCATGGAGGATGATGAGTATGTCAACTTCGACGGAATGCTCAACTTGCCGGTTCAGCGCTATGATGCCAAACTCGACGGCCGCATCCCTGTGACTATCGCCTTCCAACGGAATGTTGACAACACGGTGGCTGGCTATATCTATTACCCCAATGCCAAGAATCCGGCACCAATCATGATTGTCGGAAGTGTAACAGAGTATAATGGCAAAGATCTCTATGGTCTTACCGAATTTCAGCCCGATGGCAAGGCAAGTGGTTTTATTACTCTTGAACACGATATGAAAGGTCGTTGGGATGACAAGGTGGAGGGTACCTGGACCAATCCCAAGACCGAAAAGCAGATGAAGATTACCGATGTGATGTTCCGTCGCGAATGTCCCACGTGGTTCACCAAGTCGCTCCTTACCCTTGAGGATCCGGCCAACATCGGTCGGGAGTATTCCTTCCAGCAGTGGCGCCAGGGGTATGACGAGTACATGGGCGGACACATCACCTTCCGTGCGGCAGGCAAGAACAAGGTACATTTCGAGTGTGCCAATGTGGTTCGTAACCTTGCCGAGGGACGTAGCGAAGACAATCGTCCGGCCGTCCTCGAGGGCAATACGTTTGAATATCGCGACGTCAACGAGTGTGGCTACGGCTTTCGTGCCACGTTCTATCCCAAGTTTGTCGTATTGAAATCCATTACCGACGGTGAAACGCTCGAGTGTTTTGGTGCGTGGTCGTCTTTCGATGGTATATATATTAAGATAAAACAGTAATAAAAGATATGAAAAAACTAATGCTATTAGCCATTGCAGTGATGGCCGTTATGGTTGGCTGCAAGAACAAGAATCAGACGGCTCCTGCCGACGAGAAAGACTCTGTGACTGCCGTTATCGACAGCATCATCGAGGAGAACGACACCACCCCCATGCCGATGTTCCTTATCGGTGGTGACGCTAAGTACATGCATATGCTCTACTGGACGAATATTGAGGAACCCCAGAAGTCGGACGACAATGCCGAATACTTTGACACCTGGCACAACAGCTGGGAAATACAGGAGATGTTCCGTCGCAATGCCGCCCAGTATACCAACCGGATCCTTGGCGACAAGATCACGAAAATCAAATTTGTCGACGAGGTGTTGAAAGACCCCGACGGCAATACCCCCAGCATTGGCGAGATTCATAATCGCGAGGATATTCCCGCCCTCTGCGCCCGTTTCGACTTCGTCAATGCCAAGGACAAGAATCCCGACGATCCTACCTGGGGCGTAGTTATATGCACCGACAGCTATCTGAACTCCCGTAAACGCCTCGATGTCAAGGGGGTAGATGCTGTTGGTGAATTTCCTGCTCTTCCTGCAGACATTGTCAAGAAGATGGAGCAGGAGTATGGCATGAAGGCAGCCAATTCGAGTAAACTTGGCACCATTGATGGCCGTTACACCCATGGCACCATTGAGTTCAAGGGTGAGTTCAAAAACGCCCCCAAGGACAAGTACGACGCTGACCGCAAGTTTGCCCTTGCCCTCGAACTCATTATCGATGGCGACAAGGTCTACAAGCTCGAGCAGTTGGGCTATTACGACGAGACGTATGGCGCCACGTGGAATGCTGATGCCGACGGCTATATCCCTAACTCCATCGTAGCTGCCTTCGAAGGTCCTAAGGGCCTCGAATTGTGCTATACCCACGGCGCTCCCGAGAGTTTCTGTGTGGGTATGATTTACTTGCGCGACGAAAAGCTTGTCGAGTTGCAATATGAGATCTTCCATTCGATGGTCGACGAGGAAACACCCATCTGGAAGTCTGATATCGCCGAGATGAAGAAGCTGTTCCTGGCTGATGATCCTCATAGTCATAAGTACGTCGAACTCACCAAGTGGGCGCATTGCTTCATCGACTATCAGAACGATTGGTACTGGCTGCGCGACAAGGACGAAAAGAATGGTGCCTTCTTCATTCGCGACGACAAGGGTAAGTTCAAGCTTATCGACGTGGAGAATCAATTCCAGAGTCCCTCACGGGCCGAAAAGGACGGTGTCTACTATCTTAAACTTGGCGGCTCGCCTGGTGGTCCTTCCTACCAGCATATCATCTATGCCTACCAGAATGGTAAACAGCTGTGGAAACTCTTCGTCCTCCAGGTCTACGACGAAATCAGCGAGTGTTCGCTCAACGGCAAAGACATCTCTGTCGAAGAGGGCAAGGCACTATTTGAAAAGGTTCCTGAAGGCAAGGAAATCACGGCCTTCTTCCGTGACATCGAACCCAAGCAAAATTAAGAAAATGCCGTCTGAATTTTGTCAGACGGCATTTTTTGTGTATATTTGCAGACGATATGCAACAGATGCTAACAATTCTTGGTCCGACGGCCAGCGGCAAGACGCCACTGGCAGCTGCTCTGTCCCACGAGATTGGCGGGGAGATTATCTCTGCCGATTCCCGTCAGGTCTATCGTCGGATGGATATCGGCACGGGCAAGGACCTGGATGATTATCGTCTGGTGGTCGACGGTTCTTCGACCTCTGGGTCGAAGTGTGGCACGCAATCCCCCGTCGACATCCCCTATCATCTGATTGACATCTGCGAGCCAGGCACGAAGTACAACCTGTTTCAATATCAGCAGGACTTCTTCGATGCCTATCAGGACATCCGGCGTCGTGGAGCAGTGCCCATCCTCTGTGGCGGCACAGGGCTCTATATCGAGGCCGTGCTGAAGGGCTACAAGCTGTCGCCCGTGCCCCAAAATCCAGAACTCCGTGCGTCGTTAGAAGGCAAGACGCTCGACGAACTGACCGAGATGCTCATCGAGCTGAAGCAACGCAACGGTTCCGTGATGCATAACACAACCGATGTCGACTCCTGTCAGCGTGCCATCCGGGCTATCGAAATCGAGACCTACAACCTCGAGAATCCCGTACCGCGTCGCGAGCTGCCGCCTGTCGACTCACTCATTATCGGTGTCGATATCGACCGCGAGGAACGTCGTGCGAAGATTACCCGTCGCCTGAAGGCCCGCCTCGAGGAAGGCATGATCGACGAGGTGCGCAGTCTGTTGGCCGAGGGCATCCCCGCCGAGGATCTCATCTACTACGGGCTGGAGTATAAGTTTGTCACCGAGTACATCATCGGGCAGACCACCTACGACGAGATGTTCAGCCGCCTGGAGATTGCCATCCACCAGTTTGCCAAGCGTCAGATGACGTGGTTCCGAGGCATGGAGCGACGGGGCTTTACGATTCACTGGATCAATGCCCTGCAGCCGATGGACGACAAAGTGGCGCAAATCATGAAACTGATGTCGGAATAACGGAATGCCGGAATCCCGGAATTCCGAAATATCGAAATAACGAAATATCGAAATAACGAAATATCGAAATAACGAAAAAAAATTAGAATAATTCAATGAATGACAATCGCTGGGGCATTCTGTATTGCCCAAAGGGACGCGGCTCGAAGCAGCGTGAACGCATTCAGCGCGTGCTGGACGACCGTCATGTGGAGTACGACTTTGTGCAGAGCGAGTCGGCCGATAGTGTCGAGCGTCTGATGAACATGCTCATCCATAATGGCTATAAAACCATCATCGTGGCGGGTGGCGACTCGGCGCTGAACGATGCCGTCAATTGTCTGATGCAGGTCGAGCGGCAGGTGCGCGACGAGATTGCCCTGGGGGTCATTCCCAACGGCCTCGTCAACGACTTTGCCCGCTATTGGGACTTCAAGGAGAGCAACGTCGAACAGACCGTCGACTGGCTCCAGAAGCGCCGCGTACGCACCGTCGATTTGGGCTGTGTGCGCTATGTGAACAAAAAGGGCGAGCAGTGTCACCGCTATTTCCTGAACTGCGTCAACATCGGACTCATTGCCGACATCATGAACCTGCGCCGTCAGACGCGTTCACTGCTGGGCTCGCGCACCCTGTCGTTCATCGTATCCATCTTCCTCATGATCTTCCACCGCATGGACTACAAGATGCACGTCAAGGTCAATAATTCCGTTGTCGACCGTAAGGTAATGACGATGTGCATAGGCAGCGGACCGGGCTACGGACAGACGCCCAGCGCCGTGCCCTACAACGGCATGCTCGACGTGTCGATGATTTACCATACGGGCATCCTGCAGGTCTTTGCCGGACTATGGCTACTCATCACGGGACGCTTTCTGAACCACCGTGCCGTACATCCCTACCGCACCCGCGAGGTGAGGGTAGAGGAGGCCAAGCACGCACTCGTCGGAGTCGACGGACGACTGCTTGGCATACCCGTCGGACCCTACACCATTACCGTCGAGCAGGAAGTCATCAACTTCCTCATTCCGGACTGATTAAATGTGAAAGAAAACAAAAAACGGGCGTTTTTCGAAAAAAATGTCCGTTTTATTTTGTTATCCCGGGAATATTTCGTACTTTTGAGGACAATTTAACTAAAACGATAAAACACCTAAAAATAGGAACTATGAGTTATTTACGATTTGAAAAAGCTGTAATGACCAATTTGGAGGAGTCATTGCGTCGTGAATTGCTTCGGACAAACCGCTCTGGTGCCTATAGCAGTTCGACCTTGGTCGACTGTAATACGCGCAAATACCACGGTCTGCTCGTCGTTCCCGTACCCGAGCTCGATGACGAGAATCACGTCCTGTTGTCGTCGCTCGACTGTACGGTCGTTCAGCACGGCGCCGAGTTCAATCTCGGACTCCACAAGTACCAAGGCAACAACTACAGCCCAAAGGGTCACAAGTACATCCGCGAGTTCTCTTGTGACGTGGTGCCCACCACGCTCTATCGCGTCGGTGGCGTGTTATTAAAGAAGGAAGTGGTGTTCCAACACTATGAGGACCGCATCCTCATCCGCTACACGCTGGAGGATGCCCATTCGGCCACCACGCTGCGTTTCCGTCCGTTCCTCGCCTTCCGTTCCGTGCGTCAGTTCACTCACGAGAATTCTACCGCCTCGCGCGAGTACCATCCCGTCGAGAACGGTATCAAGACCTGTATGTATGCCGGCTATCCCGACCTCTTCATGCAGTTCTCGAAGAAGAACGAGTTCATCTTCCATCCCGACTGGTATCGCGGCGTGGAATATCCGAAGGAGCAGGAGCGTGGCTATGCCTCGAACGAGGACCTCTACGTGCCCGGCTATTTCGAGATGAACATCCGCAAGGGCGAAAGCATCGTCTTTGCCGCTTCCACGTCGTCCATCAAGACGTCGACGCTGAAGAAACTCTTCGACGACGAGGTGGCCGACCGCGTGCCCCGCGACAATTTCTACCACTGTCTGGTCACTGCAGCCCATCAGTTCCACTTCCGTGACCACCGCAGTGGCAGTGCTATGGAGAAGATTGACAAGAAAGACGACCGCTACTTGCTGGCAGGTTATCCTTGGTTCAAGGCCCGTGCCCGCGACACGTTCATCGCATTGCCTGGCTTGACGCTGTCCATTGGCGAACAGGACTACTTCGAACTGGTGATGAAAACCGCCGAGAAGGGCTTGCGCGAGTTTATGGAAGACAAACCGCTGAGCGTCAAAATTTACGAAATTGAACAGCCCGACGTTCCCCTGTGGGCTGTCTGGGCCATCCAGCAGTATGTGAAGGATGCCGGCAAGGAGACGGGTTATAAGATGTACGGCAAACTGGTGAAGGACATCGTGAAGTACATCCTCGCCGGCGGACATCCCAACCTGCGTCTCGACGACAATGGCCTGCTCTATGCCAACGGACGCGACAAGGCTGTGACGTGGATGAACTCTACCGCCAACGGCCGTCCCGTGGTGCCTCGCTCGGGTTATATTGTTGAGTTTAACGCCTTGTGGTTCAATGCTTTGAAGTTCTGCGCTGCACTTGAGGTTGAGTTTGGCGATAAGAAGTTCGCCGACAAGCTCGAGAAACAGGCTGAACTCTGCAAGACGTCGTTCATCGACACCTTCATGAACGAGTACGGCTATCTGCTCGACTACGTCGACGGTTCTATGATGGACTGGAGCGTACGTCCGAACATGATCTTCCCCGTGGCGTTCGACTATTCACCCCTGTCGCAGGAACAGAAGAAGAGCGTGCTCGATATCTGTACCCGCGAACTCCTGACCCCCAAGGGCCTGCGCTCGCTGTCGCCTAAGAGCGGTGGCTACAACCCGATGTATGTCGGTCCGCA
>CAMHUU010000071.1 GCA_946188395.1 uncultured Prevotellaceae bacterium
AACACGACGGGGCGATAGTTTTCTGGATGAATACCTTTTTTCATTTTTACTTGTTAAATTATGATGTTATTTAATACTTTTTCTGCACTACGCAGTTTTGAGGGTGCAAAGTTACGAAGATTTTTTGAACCTACCAAATATTCACGCTACTTTTTTATTCTGAGAATGTAAAGACGAGTTCTTCGAGCGTACAGAGCGACTTCTCCTTGGTGTCAGACTTGAAGACGATGAAGATGGCGTGTTTGCCCGCAAGTTCATTATCTTTAGCCTCCTTTGCGATACCTATCGCCATGTCCCAGGATTTCTTCTCCATGTCGGCCTTCAAGGCTATCTCGCCAATCTTCTTGCCACCCTGCGAGGTCCAGGGACGGTCCATCATAATCTCAATCGTGCCGTCGATACCCTCGGGGATGAGTCGCAGGAGGAGCATCAGGTTCTCCTTCTCTGCCAGTTTTCCTGCATCGAAGTTAAAGTACTTATATCCCACGATGCTGCCGTCGGTGTTGTTTACCACGCGGTTGCCGTTGTTCTTCAAGTCGTAGGGTGCGTCGAAATTCGTCTCAGTACCATAAGAAGCCTCTACATACGAGCCGTAGAACGTGTTGTTAGGCCATTCGTGTACAGCAGGCTTGGGTCCCGTCAGCCAGCAGGCGATACCAGCTGAGTGGCGTTCGAAGGGATTCAGTCCGTTCAGTGCAAAACCCTCGGAGTTGTATTCACCCTCGCTGATTTCCACCTTGCCGCCAGCGCCCTCTTCCACCTTCACGGTGATGGGAGCCACCATTGCCTGACGAGCATATTCATCAGTACCTGTCTGACGGTGGTAGAACACATACCACTGTCCGCCTATCTCACAGATAGATCCATGCGTATTACCATCGGGAACAGCAGAAGCTATCACGTTACCCTGCTCATCCTTCTCACGGGCGCGTCCGTCGATAATCGTTCCGCCATAAGTCCAGGGGCCCAGCGGCTTGTCGCTATAGGCGTATGCCAGCGTGTAGTTCGACGTAGGCAATCCGAACTCACCGTCTTCCGTAAAGCGGCTATATATAAATATGTATTTATCCTTCACCTTACGGATGCTGGACGCCTCGAAGAAGCGGAAGATGCCGGGTTCCTTGTAACCAGATACCATGCCGTCGAGCACCTCTGTGCCAGGCTTTACGGTACACATCGTCGCGGGATCAATCTCTGCCGCCATCGAGTGTCCGAAGCCCCAGTAGCCGTACACGCGTCCGTCGTCATCGACGAATACGGCAGGGTCGAAACCATAGATGCCGTCCACCTTCACAGGGTCGTCGGCATTCCAGTTGCACACCTCAAAGGGACCATCGGGACGGTCGCTCTTGGCTATCAGTCCGTTGCGGAATCCCGTCTGATCATTGGGGAACAGGTAGTAGGTCTTCTTGCCCGTACTGTCTGTCACCAGCGTCACATCGGGGGCGTACAGCACGTCAGCAGTGCTTGCCGAGTCGAACGGTTCGCCCTTGGCATTCTTGTCCACTACGAGTATTACTCCGTCGTAGCGCCACTGGCTCAGGTCCTCCACAGGGGCAGACCACACCACCTGGTCGCGCCCGCAGTACATCGTCTTCAGGTTGTCGTGCGAACCATAGATATAGACGCGCTGCTTGCCGGGATTATCCGGGTCTTCAAACACATACGGTTCCCCATCGGGAATGTGTTCCCACATGGGCAGATAGGGGTTTCCCTGCGTGATGGGTTCCTGATTCACAATCTCTGTCTTACTTGTGCAAGAGGTAAAAAACATGGCGCCGCAGACTATTGCTGCGGCTGCCATATATAAAGATGTTGATTTCATTATTGATACTGAATCGTTACACCGGTAATGCGGAACTGGGTACCACCCGAGTTGCCGCTCTCCAGCCAGTTCACAACCTTAATCTTACTATTGTTTACATTCGAGAATGTAACATTAGTGTCGTCCTTCGTAGGAGTAATCTTGCTACTGCCAGCCTCGCCATACATTTCGTCATTGCCCTTATAGGCTGTTCCATTATAGGTGTCATAAGCAAACACCACCTTGGCAATCTTCTTGCTACCGGCATCGATAGTCACAGAATTGCGAGCATAAATACGCACAATTTTGGTACTCTCGTGATAAATAGGAGCACTCTTTCCGTCTTCCTGGGCTACAGCAATTGTTGTTCCGTCGCTCAGTTTGATAGCTGCAATGTTACTACAATCCAAATCGCCAAACGTTGCAGTAATCTCACCGCCGGTGTCACCACCGCCGCCGCCAGAACCGCCGTCGCTAGTCTTACCGTTGAGCGAGTAGATGCATGCTTTCTTGCTGGCTGTCTCCAAAGTTCCTCCGTAATTAGTAATCTTACCGAACAAAACAACATCATCGCCAACAGCAATCTGGGTATTACCGTCTACCCATGCTGCATTGTTGAAGTAGTACACGCTATAAGCTGTGAATTCTGTGCCACCAGTCTTGCCATCGTCAGAGATATTGAATGTAGCCGTTCCATACTGAGCACTAAAGGTATACTTAACAGAGCAGATTTTTCCCTTGATGTAATAATCTGTCGCACTTGTTTCCTTATCACCCAGCTTTCCACAGATTTCAGTAATCGCAGCTACGTTATATGGGTTGCTTTGCGAACCGTCACCAGCAGCACCGCCAGAATCACCGCCACCGCCTGTGTCGTTAGTCTTCTTGCCGTTGATGGTTACAATCTGTGCGGCACTCTTACCTGCTGTTTCGTATGTAGTATTATAGGTTACAACAGGACCATAGATCACAACTTCTGCTCCAGCGGGTACTTCATAACCGTCTGCCAGTTTCTCACCATCGGTTCCTGCTACCTGATAAGCCTTGAAGAGTTCAGTAGCGTCCTTGGTGTCACCCATGTCGAACGTCACGTTTCCGTAACCGCCACTTGCTGTTCCACCCTTGACAACATAGCCCTTAATATAATACTTTTCAGTAGAAGCTGTCGTTCCCACTTCCTTACACTTGGCAATAGCTGCTGCGATATTGAACGGATCAGCTGCCGTTCCAGTACCCTTGGCTTCACCGCCACCACCGCCGCTGCCCTTAGTCAGGCTTACGATATAGTTGCCCTGTGCAACCTCTGGAGTGGTATTACCGTCCTTGACATACTTGGTGAGTTTACCGAATACCACAACCTCGTCACCCACATTAATCTGTCCAGCAGCAGTAAAGTCGGTATTATCCAAATTCTTGCCACGGAAGACGGTCAATTCCTTGGAGCCATCAGAAATGATATAGTCGATGTTCTTATACTGGGCTATCTTGTCCTCAGCGGTCTTGATCTGCGTAATCTTACCCTTTACGTAAGCATCTTTGTCTGTCGTACCGTTGTCTGCCAAAGCGTTGATATACTCCAGAGCCTTGGAAACAGTGATAGGAGCGTCTTTCGTACCTAAAGTCTCAGTAGGAGTAGGTGTCGTACCGCCGCCCTTGCCGTTGATGGAGTACACGTAAGCAGCGTTGCTGGCAGTCTCGGGGGTGTTACCCTTGTAGTTGACCACCTTACCGCAGATAATCACCTCGTCGCCCTCCTTGATGTTTGTGGCTGACGGGTCGCTATAGCCTTGTCCTCCGAAATACTTCACGCGATAGCAGAGGAACTTGTTGGCACCCTCTTTCGTGTCCGAAATCTCGAACGTAGCGTTACCATACTGTGTACCGAAAGTTTCAGTAATCGTAGTTACATAACCCTTGATGTAGACATCGTTGGGCGACTGCACGTCGGCGCCCAGACCAGCGATGAATTCCAGCGCACCTGCCACGTTGTAGGGGTCTGCCAGTGTACCTTTTCCGGAAGGTTCTATGACTACACCGTCATCTGCTTTAGGAGCCACGATTTGTCCGAAAGGAGAGGGGATGTCCTCGCAGCTGGTGAATGTGAAGACCGCTAAGGCCAGCACAATCAGATAATTTGCTATTCTTTTCATATCTTTTAGTTTTTATTGTTTCGTTATTGCATGTTTGTTATTTCGTCTGTCCGTTCAGTTTGACGATGTAGCTACCCTGGGCATACTGCGGGGTATTACCCTTGTAGTTGACAATCTTACCGAATACCACCACCTCGTCGCCAGCCTTGATGGCTTTGGCGCCGGCATTGAACTTCACATTGTTCAGTCCGTAGCCGCGATAGATCTGGAACGTACCCGTCGCACCGTCCGCACGGTCGGAAATCAGATAGGTGGCGTTACCATAGCTGCCGCTGGTGTCGATATCGCTCACGGCAACCACGATACCCTTCGTGTAAACATTGTCCCTTGTTTCGTCAGCCTTCAGTGCCTTGGTAGCCTGCGATACACCTGCCACATTAAATGCAGTTTCTTCAGACTTACCATCGCCTTCAGGTGTCGATACGGGAGCAGGCTCCGTCGTCGACTCGACGATGTCCTTTTCCGTACGCATCATAATCTGCCATGTGTCGTTGTAGCGGGCAGCCACACCCGTGATGTCGACACGCGTGGTAGGCATGATGCGCTGTGCGAAGTCGGCATAGGTGCTGGTGCGCACCACCACATTGCTCAGTCCGCTGATGACGCGGTTGGCACAGCCGCCTAATATCGTTACACTACCGTCGCTAGGCGCAAACACAGCCTTGCCGTCAGCCTCGGCCAGCGTGACACCCTTCAGCGTAACCAGCTTGCCTGCATCCTTAGCGAAGTCCAGCGAGTTGAAGTTCCACTTCGCCTCAATAGGTGCTACCATCAGACCAGGAATGGGCGACAGCAGCTTGTAGTGGTCCTTCCAGATGTAGCGGCTCATGCGGCCCACCTGGGGCGTGGCACCCTCCTTGTTCGGATTGGTATAGGTGGTACCAATCTGAGGCTGCTTGCCGTAACCTCCTACGTAGAGTCCCTGCAGCTCTACCAACACCGTCTGTCCCACGGGGAATGCCCCGTAGAGTCCGCTCTGCGAGATGCTAAGCACAATGGCTCCGGTGTTGTCCTGCAGATAGAGTTGGCTGTAGATATTACCGCCCTCGTCGTTACCCGTGACGATACCCTTGATTTGCATGGGCTGCTTCACCTCTTTCAGACTGTTGTTGTTGATTTCGTTACTATACAAGGCTATCACCTCGGCAATGGTCTTCACATTGGTTTCCTGCAAATACTTATTGCCGTAGGCCTCCATACCCTTCTCTGATGAAGGTGCATCCCAGTCCTTGTCTTGGCACGATGTGGCCAGTCCGAGGACTGCCAGTGCAAAGAGAATATATTTCTTGGTTTTCATAATCGTCTGCATAATTTAGAATCTATAACCGATGTTCAGCATACCATTGATTCCGTAGGAGTAGAACTTATACGGGTTGCGGTTGAACTTGTAGACGCGTGTGCTGCCTACGTCGCCCGTAGTCGAGTTCACAGAGTAGTTGCTTCGGCTCTGTTCGAAACCACCAGTCACTATCTTTCTGTTGTTCAGTACGTTAGTCACCGAGAAGTTCACCGAGAGCTGTCCCTTCTTCATGCGGATGCTCTTACCAATCGACAGGTCGAGCATGAATCCGCCATGACCCTTGGCCTGTTCCACAGCCTGGTCGAGCAGCACCCTTTCACCCGAGGCAGTGGTCTCGAACACCTTCTCAGCTTCGATGCCGCTGTTCTCGTACGAACGCTGGCGGTTCAGCAGTGTCGAACCGTAGCGGTACGAGGGCGAATACGACAGATAGATGCGGTCGTAGTAGTTACCCATGACGTCGATGAACCATCCCTTGGCGTTGTAGCTCAGTGTCAGGTTCAGAGCCGTCAGCGGCGTACCTCCCTCGCGCATGTTCTTATTAAATACTATATCCTGGTGGTACGTACCCTCCGTCGACTTCATGTAGACGACGTTGGCGTTGTTCACGTTCTTGGCGTCGCTGACCGTTCCCAGCGTCTTGATGCTGAACGATGGCGACAGCTTGAACTTCAAGCCCCACTCCAGTCCGTAGTATTCTTTCTGAATGTCCGTCATTGAAACGTAAGTGAACGAGCAGGCATCGTCGTCGAAGAACTGCTGCCACTCTGTAGCGTCATTGATGCGGCTGAAGTAACCACTGACGTTAGCCTTCACCCAGGTCGTCTCGTATTGCAAACCAGCCTCGCTCGAGAATACGCGCTCGTTTCTCAGGTTCTTGACGAAGTCGTTGTTCACCTCAGGCGATACGAAAGCCGTCTTGGGAGTCGGAGCGCGGTATTCGAATCCTACGCCGACGTTCCACGTAATGCCATACTTGCTCAGCGTGTGCGACGTGATGCCCAGCTTGGCACCGCCGTCCAGGAACTTACCCGTACCGCTCTTGCCGTACGACGTCACGCCGTTGCCCTGAGCCACAGCGATACCGTTCTCCATCTTACCGTCGCGCTGCATAGTCACACCGCCGATGCGGCCGGCCAGGAAGCCCTGGTAGTTGCCCTTGCCGAACTTCAGCGAGCTCCACAGCTGGGCCTTGCGGGTATTCAGGTTGTAGTCGAAGGCATACTTGTCGCCTTCCTTCAGCTCGGCTGTCTGGTTGCGCATGTCGTAATACACGTGCGGGTCGCCCATCGGGTAGTTGCCCAGTGCGTAGGTATTGATGTTGCTCACGTGATTGGCGCCCAACAGGTCGTCAATCTTCTGATAGTTCTGACTCATGTTCGCTGCCAACTGCAAGCCCACGTTCAGCGAGGTATTCTTGCCCAGCTTGGTGTTCAGCGTCGAAGCCAGCGCCAGGTTGATGTTGTTGTTATACCTGGCCGTCATGAAGTACATGGCGTCGCTGCCATTCAGGTTGCCCTGCTGGTTGGCGTAGTACAGGCGGTCCCACTGAATCTGACGGGCCTCCTCGCTACCCGACAGGTAGGTCCAGGCGCGCATAAAGTCGTTGTATCCCGCAGCAGTACGTCCGGCAACGTCCTCCTCATACCACACATCGTAGTAGCTCGACGGCAGGTTCTTCCAATAGTCGGGCTTGGGGTTCTCACTATTATTATAGTTCAGGCGCGTGGTCTTATAATAAGAATAGCGACCTGTCAGCGCTGTCGTCAGCTTCGTGTCCTGACCAATCTTCCAGTCCCAGGTCAGCATGGCCGTGGGGGCAAAGTCGTTCACGACGCGCGCACTGCGCTTCTTGCCGTCCTGGTAACCCCAGTTCGGGTTGTAGAAGTACGTGTTGGCCAACCAGAACATCTCGTCCGTCGACGGACCCTGTGCGGCACGCTCCGTGGGGTTACCCCATGTCACCAGCGACAGCGAGTGCTTGTCGTTCAGTTTTTTCTCGGCGCCCAGGTAGTACGACAGCGAGTTGTAGAACGTGCCCGGCACGTAAGCCGTCTGCATGTTCGCCCAGCGGTATGCCACACTGGCCGACAGGGCCCAGCCGTCAGGACGCAGACCGGTATTGAACGCATACTGCCCGCGAACCGTATAGTTACGGTTGGCGCCGGCAACGCCCACATACTGGCCCGTGGCCATCTTGCTCGGACGGAAGTCGTAGTTGTTCGAGCCGCCCATGCCTGGCATCGCAAAATTAGTAAACTCGAAGGGCAGCGCAGCCTCCCTGCTTCGGTTGGTGATACGGTTCAAACCGCCTACCAGCGAATAACGGAACTGGCCACTCTCCAGATCGTTCATCGATACACCATTGATGTAGATCTCGTTGTACTTTTGGTTAAAAGCACGATAGCGGAAGCGTGCGGGACTGAAGAGGAACCCCACTGTCGAAGCATAGATGTTCTGATTCGACGAGATGATGGTCACATTCTGCGACACGTCTTCGTCATCGCCCAACTGAGCTTCCGTGAAGGTGAAGGCCTGCTCGCTGACAACATCTTCCCCGGCTTCGGACTGCTTGGGTTCTTCAACCTGTGCCAAAGCTGTTGCGGCGATGAATAGTGCCATCACTGATAATTTCAGTTTTTTCTGCATAAGTCAGTTTTTAGTTAGTAAATCGTTTATTTGGTGCAAAGATAATGAATAAAATGTAAAAATCACTCATTTTTTGTGTTTTTTTTAATGAAAAATTTGATATTCTCAAAAAATATCACTATCTTCGCCACAAAATCTGAAACTATTATGAAAAAACTGTTATCAATTATCGCAATCATGTTCCTGGTGGGAATCATGAATGCACAGGCTCAAGAGAGAAAATTCTCCGTTTACGCCGTCGGTTTTTATAACCTCGAAAACCTGTTCGACACCTGTCACGACGAAGGTCACAACGACTACGAATACCTGCCCGAGGGCCGCAACAAGTGGACCAGCATGAAGTATACCCACAAGCTGCGCAACATGGCCCGCGTGCTGGCCGACATGGGCACCGATCGTCTGCCGGCATCCATCGGCTGTGCAGCTATCGGCGTCGCCGAGGTCGAGAATGCCAAGTGTCTCGCCGACCTCTGCGAACAGGAGCCTCTGAAGCGCCGCAACATGCAGTTCTGCCACATCGAAGGTCCCGATCAGCGTGGCGTCGACTGCGGTCTGCTCTACAACCCCGCCCTGTTCTCCGTGCGCGACGTCAAGCTCGTACCTTATCTCTATGAGCGTCAGGAGGACATCGAGAAAAACCGTGCCACGCGCGGCTTCCTCGTCGTCAGCGGCACACTGGCCGACGAGCACCTCACCATCATCGTCAACCACCTGCCCTCGCGCGGTGCCACATCCTACTACCGTGAGCTCGGCGGACGCCAGCTCCGCGTCGTCAAGGACTCGCTGCTACGCGACGACCCCAACGTTAAGATCATCATCATGGGCGATATGAACGACGACCCCGCCGATGCCTCTATGTCCGAGGCGCTGGGTGCACGTCGCGAGATTGCCGATGTCGAGGATGGCGGACTCTTCAACCCCTTCTGGAACATCCACGCCAGCGGAACCGGCACGCTGACCTATGCCGGAGCATGGAACCTCTTCGACCAGATCATCCTCTCCAAGTCGCTGCTCAACCCCAAGGGACAGCGCGACTTCTCGACGCTGAAGTATTTCCAGCCGCAGATATTCCGTCGCGACTACCTCTTCCAGCAGGAAGGCAACTACAAGGGCAACACCCTCCGCACACATGCCGGTGGCGTATGGCTCGACGGATATAGCGACCACCTCCCCACCCTCGTCTACCTCGTGAAGGAACAGAAATAATTAATTAATAATTAGTAATGAGTAATTAGTAATTGTGATTTGTTCTAAAGACTGAAAAGTTGCAGACGACCTATCCTGACAACATGGTAATCATAATTACTCATTACTCATTACTCATTACTCATTATTAAAAATGACCATCATTGGAATAGCTGGCGGTACCGGTTCCGGAAAGACCACCGTCGTCAAGAAAATCGCCCAGGCGCTGCCGCCTCACTGCGCAGCCGTCGTACCCCTCGACTCGTACTATAACGACACCACGGGTATGACCGACGAAGAGCGTCGGGCCATCAATTTCGACCATCCTGATGCCTTCGACTGGAAACTGCTCACCGAACACATCAAGATGCTCAAAAACGGGCAGGCCATCGAACAGCCCACCTATTCGTACATCATCTCCAACCGACTGCCGGAGACCATCCACGTCGAGCCCAAGCCCGTCATCATTCTCGAGGGTATCATGACGCTCCACTACAAGAAGCTGCGCGACATGATGGATCTGAAAATCTTCGTCGATACCGATGCCGACGTGCGACTCATCCGCAACATCCGCCGCGACGTCGTCGAGCGCGGACGTACCGTCGACATGGTGCTCGAACGCTACGAGCGCGTCCTCAAGCCCATGCACGACCAGTTCATCGAGCCCACCAAGCAGTATGCCGACCTAATCATCCCCTCGGGGGGCGACAACAAGACCGGTATCCACATCCTGCGAACCTACATCGAGGGTATCGTCACCAACGTCTGACGTCCCTGCGTCATCGTCGGTCACTTCTATAGCCTCTGCCACTTCGGCGGAGGCTTCTTCTCTAACTTCTCTAACTTCTGAATTCTTGCGCACGCTGTGAATCTTCAGCGCGTTCACCAGCTCCACCACGCCATACAATATCGAGCACCAGCCCAGCACCAGCAGCGGCAGTTCCGACGACTCCGAAGGTTTCAGCACCACAAACAGCCCCGTCAGCAGAATCACCGACGGCATCACCCAGTATCCCAGGGGAATGCTGCCCAGCCGTCGGGCAGCCACCAGCGCCATCAGCTGCGTCACGCCGCCCAGAATCAGCACCGCCGCCAGCATATACATCAGCCCGTGCACGAAGGCGTTGGGCGACAGCGTCAGCACCAAGCCCAGAATCACGCTACCCGCCCCCACTATCGGGAACGTCGGCTGTCCGCCTCTCACCACGCGGCCCTGCTGGTCCGTAATGGTATATTCACCGGCGTGTCGCTTCGCCTGCCAGTAGGCTATCAGCGCTATCACGCCCGACAACAGAAACAGCGCACCGATGGCCATCGTCAGCCACGTCACACCGTCCTGCGGAAACTTCACCAGCAGCACGCCAATCACAATGGCGCACACCGCCCTGAAAATCGAACTCTGAAAAATCTTCATAACTTCTTACCTCTTAATATCCGTATTCACCACCATGCCCTTAAAGTTAAATTCCTTCTGCTCCATAACCTCAGCTTTTATTGGTGGAAAATCAATTTTTGCATCATTTTATTCTGCAAAGATAGTGCAAAATTTCGATTAAGCGAAGGAAATGAGAAAATATTTTTATTTCTGAGCGTGAGAAAGTTGATTAAATCGAACGAAAAACCATATAAATTACCCAAAAAAGTCACTCATCAACAGCATGTTTTGTTTAAAACACATGACAAAATCCAGCAAAAGTTCTCGATGAAATGGGGATTTTTGCAACTTACAAGCATATCATGGCACGCTGGAGTGAGTCACAGATCACAGATCACAGTTTCTTTGGAGGTAGGTAGATTATGAGAAAAAGAGGTTTACTATATATAATATATATATATTATATTATATAGTAATTATTTTGTAAAATAATTTCGCACGAGATTGATATTC
>CAMHUU010000072.1 GCA_946188395.1 uncultured Prevotellaceae bacterium
TGTCGTTGGTCTCCAGAAGTTCTGAGAAATTATGATACTTCTTCTGACTGCTGACTTCCTGAATCTGCTGGCTGACAGCATCGTCGTAGGTGGGAGCATCGACGTCACGGATAACACCAAGCGCTACGGGGAATCCGTCGCCATTGCCCATCAGGGCGAGCTTGGTCTGCAGGGTGTTGTCCTCGCAGTGAGCATCGTGTACTAGCACGTCGTCAAGCGTATAGCCGTCCTTGCCAATCTCGACCACCTTCAGGCCAAATCCCTCCTGAACCAGTCCGAACTCATTGTTCTCGCCGAAGACGAGCTTCTCGCCATGACGTACGTAGATGGCATTCTTCTTACGGCCCTCCTTATTATATACGGCCTCGTGGGTGCCGTCATTAAAGATGACACAGTTCTGCAGAATCTCGCAGACAGCAGCACCCTTGTGGGCGTAGGCAGCCTTCAGAATCTCGACCGTGCCGGGAGCGTCGGTAGCCACGGCACGGGCAAAGAAATGGCCACGTGCACCGAAGCACAGCTCAGCAGGACGGAAGGGATCCTCGACGGTGCCATAGGGGCTCGACTTGGAAACGAAGCCGCGGGGACTGGTGGGCGAGTACTGGCCCTTGGTCAGACCGTAGATACGGTTGTTGAGCAGAATCATGTTCAGGTTGATGTTACGGCGATTGGCGTGGATAAAGTGATTACCGCCAATAGCCAGTCCGTCACCGTCACCCGACACCTGCCATACGGTGAGGTTGGGGTTGGCAACCTTGGCACCTGTGGCAATAGCGGCAGCACGGCCGTGGATGGTGTTCATGCCGTAGGTGGCCATATAGTGGGGCAGACGGCTGGAGCAGCCGATACCTGAGATGACGGCAGTATCCTGTGGGGCTACGCCGATTTCTGCCAATGCTTTGTGGAACGATGCCAGGAAGAAGTGGTCACCGCATCCCGGACACCAACGCGGCTGTCCTTTCTTAAAATCGTTTGCAGTATAACTCATTGTTTTACCTTTTTACTTATTTACCTTTTTACTTCTTCAAGATATCCTCGAAAGCGTTCACTAACTCTTCAACGACGAAGGGCTGGCCCTTGACTTGGTTGAACTGGAAGGGTACGAAGTTGTCGACCTTCATGCGCAGATAGGCAGCCAGCTGACCCATGTTCTGCTCAGCCACGACCACCTTCTTGTACTTCTTCAGCACGTCGCTGGTGTTCTTGGGCAGCGGGTTCAGGTACTTGAACTGAGCCTGAGCCACCTTGTAGCCCTTCTGGCGCAGCTCGTCCATAGCCGAGTGCAAGTGACCGTATGTAGAGCCGAAGCCCACAACGAGCAGGTCGGCATCATCCTTGTCGCCGATGACTTCGAGGTCGGGCACCTGGATGTTGGCAATCTTCTGCTGACGCAGGCGAGTCATCAGATCGTGGTTCTCAGGATTGGTAGAGATGGCACCCGTCTCAGAGTCCTTCTCCAGGCCACCCAGGATGTGGGTGAATCCCTCACGGCCGGGCACAGCCCAGTAGCGGGTGCCGTTCTCGGCACGCATATAGGGAGTCCACTTGCCCTTCAGCTCCTCAGGAACATAGGGAGGATTGATGGCGTCCAGTTTGGCCATCTCGGGCAGACGGAAGGCACCCGAGCCGTTGGCGATATAAGCATCGGTCAGCAGCACGACGGGCGTCATGTGCTCAAGGGCAATCTTACAAGCCTGGTAGGCAGCGTCGAAGCAGTCGGCAGGACTGGTAGCAGCCAGCACCGGCATGGGGCTCTCGCCGTTACGGCCGAAGAGCACCTGCAGCAGGTCGGTCTGTTCCGACTTGGTGGGCAGACCCGTGGCAGGACCGCCACGCTGCACATCGAGCACCACGAGGGGCAGTTCCATGATGACAGCGAGGTTCATGGCCTCAGACTTCAGGCAGATGCCAGGGCCAGAGGTAGAGGTGACGGCCAGGGCACCGGCGAACGAAGCTCCGAGAGCTGAGGCACATCCCGAGATCTCATCCTCGCACTGGACTGTGGTCACACCGAGTGACTTGTGCTTCGACAGCTCATGCAGCACGTCGGTAGCAGGAGTGATGGGGTAAGAACCCAAGTAGAGCTTCAGGCCAGCCTTCTCGGCAGCTGCAATGAAGCCATAGGCTGTAGCCTTGTTACCCGTGATGTCCATATAGCGTCCGGGCACCTTGTGCTTGGTCTCAATGCGACGCACGTTGACAGCACTCGAGTGGGTGTTGTGTCCGTAGTCGTAGCCTGCCTGCACCACCTTGATATTGTTCTCGGCAACGGCGGGCTTCTTGGCAAACTTCTCCTTCAGGAAGTTGGCGACCAGCGACAGGTCGCGGTCGAAGAGCCAGCACACCAGACCCAGGGCAAACATGTTACGTGACTTCAAAATGGCCTTGTTGTCCATGCCTGTGTCAGCCAGACAGTCCTTTACCATCTGTGTCAGCGGACACTGGATGACGCGATCGGGGTCGATACCCATCTCGCCCAGATAATCCTCCGACTGGAACTGTGCCTTCTCCAGGTCCTTGGGACCGAAGGAGTCAGTGTCAATGATGATGGTGGCATCGGGCTTGGCGTAGCGATACTGCGTCTTCAGGGCGGCAGCGTTCATGGCCACCAGCACGTCGCACTTGTCGCCAGGAGTGTAGACCTGACCGGCACCGATGTGTACCTGGAATCCGGAGACACCCGTCAGCGAGCCTTGCGGGGCGCGGATGTCGGCAGGATAGTCGGGGAACGTGGAAATACCATTACCAACGGTGGCACTCACCGTAGAGAAGATGTTACCGGCCAACTGCATACCGTCGCCAGAATCACCAGAGAAACGAACGACCACTTGGTCAAGCTCTTTTATTTCAAATTTTTCATTCATCATTATCAAATATTAAAGTGTATGTATCATAAATAGCAATGCATTCTGTAGGACGACGGGACGGTTGTGGGCGAAGAACACAGTGCCTTCGACTGTCGCTTTGACATCGTTGAGTATCTGCCCATTATAAGGGTCGATGATGTGAGCCAGTGACTCGCCAGGGAATACGCGACTACCTGCATTCACTAACCGATAGAAGATGCCTGCGTGACGAGCCTTTACGTGGAGGAGTTCTACCTCGTCGATGACGACAGATTCGTAGGCTGCACCCAAAGAGCCGTGACTAACTATGCCCGTCCGTTGCATCATGCGCAGGATGGCATCGATGGTCTCGCCGCTGGTCTTCAGGTCGATCTGGTTGGTCTGTCCCGCATAGACGGAGAAAGCCTTGGTTGCCCAAAGTTGCCAGTTGTAGTTGAGCAGCGTGGTGTCAAACGGGCGCGGCTTGCAGATGGTGACATACTTCATGCCGAAGAGCCTGGCAGTCTCAACATCCTCATAGCCCGTCTTCAGCATCCGCACATGGGGGATGAAGTCGCCAGGCACATAATAACTGGCCAGTTGCAGGCCATATTCAAAACCATTGAGGGCTGTGAAGATGGCAGCGGCAATGCGCTGGGTGGTCTCCCCCTGGTCGTAGCCGGGAAACATACGGTTGATATCCGTCGAGTCCATTGCCCAGAAACGGCGGCAGACATTCATCGAGAACGGATTACATGAGGGAATGACCAGCAGGCTATGGCCATCAACAATTTCACCACGCTGTTCCATCATCGTCAGGCGGCTCACCAGTTGCGAACAGATGTACTGTTGCTGCACCTCGTCGCCACGCATGGCGCCCACAATAGCCAATGTCTTGGCTCCTTCACCAAACCGATAGCCCTGAATACGGAAATTATCGCGGTAGGGCGAGTTCATTTCAAATATAGTTTCTACTCTCATAAAAATACTTCACTCTTCATTCTTTACTCTTCACTCCTAAAGATTCGCGCCATCAGCGAGCCTTCATAGACTATCGGGTAGGCACGAATGGTGAACAGATAGCCATCAATTGGAGAAATAACGTTACTGAGTACCTGGCCGCGAAGCGGATTGACAATCTGTCCGATGGTCTGACCGCGGCTGACGTTGATACCGCATTTCAGTTCTGTCAGGAATACGCCTGACGTCTCGGCATTGAGGAAAGTCACATAGTCGCCCTTGCAGACGATGGGTTTGGGCAAATCTGCACTGGCACTGCCTTTCCACATGCCCATGCGCATCATCAGATGAAGGATGCCTTCTATCAACCGACGGCACATCTTATGGTTAATGCGCTGACCGACACCCATCTCCACCACCAGGCAGGGCGTACCGGTGGAATTGAGCGAGTGGGCCAGCGTTGCCTCCAATACAGTGGCAGCATCGTGAACCCAGATGAAATCCATGCCTAGCCATTCGGCAAATGGCATGAGCCATTCGGCATTCTGTATATTGATGCGTACCTGGGGTGTCTCCCGCAGATAGAGATTGCTGGAATGGATGTCGATGACCATATCAGCCCCCTTGATGTCCTCGATGATGGCATGAGCGGTCTGTTCTGCCATCGTGCCTTGTGGGTCACCGGGAAAGATGCGGTTCATGTCGAGGTCGAAATTGGGAATACCCCGCTGGATGGTGTCGATGCCCAGAGGATTCAATGCCGGATAAATTTCCAGCGTTCCACAGAGCAAGTCGGGATGCTCTCCTACGATGTGTGCCAGTTCGTAGCACACCATCTGCCCCTCGAGTTCGTCGCCGTGAGTACCTGTAACCACACAGAAGCGGAGACCTTCCTTACCGTTCTGTATGACATTCTTACGGATGCGGAACTGTTCATCGACAGGCAGTTCCGTGGATACTATTGTCTTAATCATATCTCATGTAATGTAACGTGAATCGTGGTTTGCTGACTGGCCTGACCTGTGTACATGCCACGGCTGACGGAGCAGTCGCGGGCATCGCGCCCGTGGGCCAGTTTGACGTAGCCGTTGCTGATGCGGCAGTTGTGGGTGGGGTCGAAACCCAGCCAGTTGTAGCCGTCGAAAATTTCAACCCAGGCATGGGTCTCCCCCTCGCCCACAAGGAATCCGTTGACGTAGCGGGCAGGAATGCCTTGCCTTCGGCAGAGGGCTATCATGAGGTGGGCAAAGTCCTGGCATACGCCTTGACGCGACTGCATCACTTCTGCCGCCGTGGTCTCTATTGTGGTGGCCTGTGGCTGATACGCAATGTTCTCATTAATCCATTGGCAGATGTCATAAGCGGCTTGGATGCTGTTTTCACTAATATCCGTAATCCCGTCTCCAATTGTAGTAAATGGTGTGGGCTGACGGTAGAGGAGCAGGTTCTCGCCGCGATACTTGACCAGATAGGTGTCGGTGGCAACGATGCCCATGCTGACATAGGCGAATACGGTGTGCGGCTCGGTGGTCCCGCCAAAGAGAATGCGGTTATAAAACGCATCGCTGCCAGCTTGCAGCCAGTAACTGGGTGACATGACCAGATGTTCCTGCTCCACTGTCTGGCAGGCATTGCCGACTGGTTGGCAGCGGAGCATGACGGCATGGGCTGGAACTGGCTCGGAGAACTCGACCACCGTCTGATAGTTATACAGATAGCGTTTCACACTCTGACCAGTTGGTTGATAAACTTCAGCAGTTTGTTCTTGTATTCCACATCATTGAGATTGAAACGCTCCTCGATAATGAGACTGTTGAGTTGCCCCTCGATGTGGTCGTCGACGATTGTAGAAATCTGACGGAGGTAGCGTTTCAGTGAGTCGTAGGCCAGTGCCACCCGCTCGTAGGGATAGTCGAAACGCAGTAGCATGTCGAGATTCTCCACATTGCGCCCAATCATCATGATATAGAGTGCCTTATGGTTGCGCAGACGCTGCTCTGCAGAGCCCCAAAACGCCAACGACCAGTCGATGACGGGTTGCAGGGCTGTGATGTTCATTTCGTGCCGCTCCTCGCACTCTTTCATCAGTGCCACACTCATCTCCAGATAACTGAGGGTTTCGCTCATGATGTTTTCGCGCAGGAGGATGGCATTATCCTTGGCCTTGACCTGTGCCGCCATCACCGAAGCGATGTTGTCTTCGTCGTACATCATGCCGAAGGTGAATTCTTCACTCGACTGATAGACACCGTTGACATCGAGACGTGTCCATAGTAAGGAATAGTCTTCCAGTTCTCCGTCGATCATCTTGTCGTAACACTTACGCAGCAAATGCAGCGTGATATACACTCTCTCTTCATAGCGCCCCAGCCAGTAGAGGCTGTTCGCCTTGGTTGCTGATATCAAATTTTTCTGTGTCATCCTTCCAACTATTAACTTTTCACTTATGCTTCCATCACCCATGTATCCTTAAAACCTCCACCCTGTGAGGAATTGACCACAAACGAGTTGGGGTTTCTCGAGAAACGCGTCAAACCGCTTTTCCACACCTTCACTGCCTTGCCGCTGACGACGAAGGCTCTCAAGTCGGCCTTGCGCCACACGGTCTGGTCACCCTCCAGAATCTCCAGGTCCTTGAAGTCAATGACTTCCTGTGCAATCCAGCGGCGAGGCTCGCTTCTGACCAGTTCCGTCAGGTCGCCAAGTTCCTTCTCGGCAAGGTCTTTGCCGAACACCACACCATAGCCTCCTGCCTCGCTGACATCCTTGATGACCAGCCGTCGGATGTTTTTCAGCACATAGTCGCGGTCTTTTTCGAAATAAGGCAGATAAGTGGGAGCGTTCTGCAGGATGGGCTGCTCGTCGAGATAGTATTCCACCATCTTCGGTACGAAATAGTAGATACCCTTGTCATCGGCCACGCCATTGCCGATGGCATTGATGAGTGCCACGTTGCCAGCCTTGTAGGCCTGCATCACATTGGGGATGCCCAGCAGTGAGGAAGCCTCAAACAGCAGCGGATCCATATATTCATCACTCACACGACGATAGATGCAGCCCACGCGGGTCTTATCCTTGTAGATACCCGCATAGTACACCTTGTTGTCCTCCACAAACAGGTCGCCGGGATAGGCCAGCGTGGCCCCCGTCTTCTCGGCAAAATAACTATGTTCAAAATAGGCCGAGTTATAGCGGCCTGGGGTGAGGATGACCGAGATGCCCCGACCGTCGTTCATCTCTTCCATCATCGTGGCAAGCAGACGGGCATAGTCGCGGTTTTCGGCCACGACATTTTGGGTGAAGGTCTGTGGCGACACCTTGCGGGTAATCTCGCGGGCTATCATCGGATAACTGGCGCCGGAGGGAATGCGCAGGTTGTCCTCCAGTACATACCACTGTCCGTCCTTGCCTTCTACGAGGTCGATGCCTGCGATGTGGGCATAGACCTCTCCTGTCGGACTGATGCCTTCACATTCAGGCATATAGCCTTTCGAGGAAAACACGAACTCCTCGGGTACAATACCATCCTTGATGATGCGTTTGTTGTGATAGACATCCCATAGGAATTTGTTCAGTGCCGTCACACGTTGGCGGAGTCCTTTCTCCAGATAAGCCCAGTCATCGCTGGAAATGATTCGGGGGATGGAGTCAAAAGGGAACAATTGTTCATTGAAAATTCCATGCTTATAGACTCCGAACCGAACTCCAAAACGTTCCATCCATTTGTTTACCGTATTACGGCTGTCAACCAATTCGTTTATCCTGATATTCATATTTGTATTTGTGTTGTTTATTTTATGTACTTATTTACGTCTTCATCTCTTTCTCGCGGATATGCTCTTCGTATTCCGCTATTTCCCGTTCGCCGACATGGGCCAGACCGTAGTGCTCATCGTGCTGACTGTAGTCGAGTCCAACTTTCTCACTATAGACGGAGACACGCATGGGTATCAGTTTGTCTATCAGCGTATAGCCCAGCCAACTCATGCCGAATGTATAGACAAAGACAATGACGATGGCCAGCAGATGGTAGAGGAAAATCACGAATCCGTCCCACGTGCCTGCAATCAGTCCTTCTTGGATGAAGATACCTGTCAGCACAGTTCCGAAGATACCGCCTGTGCCGTGAGTGGGGAATACGTCGAGGGCATCGTCGATGCTGCTACGTGAACGCCAATAGACGGCAATATTGCAGATCAGCGTGATGACGAAGGCAATGAAGATGCTCTGCCCCACCGTGACATAGCCTGCTGACGGGGTGATGGCCACCAAACCTACCACACATCCGACAGCGGCTCCCATGGCCGAAGGCTTGCGGCCACGAAGGCAATCGAAGAATATCCAGGTCATCATGGCAGTAGCCGAGGCGGTATTGGTATTCAGGAATGCCTTCACTGCCTGTCCGTCAGCATGAAGCGACGAACCCGCATTGAAGCCGAACCAGCCCAGCCACAGCAGGGCCGCTCCCAGCAGCACAAAGGGAATGTTGGCTGGTTCGCTTCTGCGGGTTTCTGCTTTACGCCTGCCTAAATAGATGGCTCCGGCAAGAGCGGCAACACCACTGGAGGCATGCACCACGATGCCTCCGGCAAAGTCGATGACTCCCCAACGGCAAAACAGCCCCTCTGGATGCCATGTCATGTGGGCCAGTGGACAGTAGATCATAAAGAAGAAAAACATCATGAAGAACATATAGGCAGAGAAACGCACACGTTCGGCAAACGACCCCGTGATCAGCGACGGGGTGATGATGGCAAACTTCATCTGAAACAAGGCAAAGAGAGCCAGTGGAATAGTGGCTCCACCTAATATATTACCCGCGGGCGTAGTATAGACAGCACCTCCTACGTTGTGGAACATGGGGAACGTCAGCGGATTGCCAATAATACCTCCGATATCATCGCCAAAACAGAGTGAGAATCCAATCACCACCCACAGAACAGAAATCAGTCCCATAGCAATAAACGACTGGAGCATGGTGCTGATGACGTTCTTCGCTCCTACCATACCGCCATAGAAGAATGACAGTCCAGGTGTCATCATCAGCACAAAGATAGTGGCCGTAATAAGCCAGGCTACGTCAGCAGCGGAAATCACCGACCAGTCGCACTCAAATGCGGGCTCACCTACAAACACACCGGCAATGGCTATCAACGTCATTGCTGCCATCAAGATTATCCAACGTCTCTTTACTTTCATACAAGTGTCATTTTGTTATTTACAGAGTGCAAAGATATCACAAAATGAAAGAAAAACAAAAGAAATCAAAACATTTTGCGTGTTAAAATATTGGATTGCTTACATTATGTAACATTACTATTTGAATTTTGTTACAAATTGACACAAATACGCCTTAAATACTTTCGATTTCCTATCAAATTGTAAGTTGGAGTAAATTGTTGTTAGATAAAATCAGATAAAGTTAAATCCCATGATAAAAGATTGCGAATAGTTTAGTGGTTTCAAAAATTCTTCGTACTTTTGCAACCGATAAAGGGTCATAGAAACGGCTGGTGGCTCTGAGTCGGGAGTTCTTGCGTCCCTTTGGTAGCAAGCGCCAGAGGCGATGACTTTGAAAGCAATTTGATGCAGAACGTGGAATTGAGCCACGAGCTTGCTCGCTTATACCTTTAGGTGTAAGAACCGTTGCCAGTTCGTAACCCTGATTTTCCTCAATCCCCCGAACTGCCTTTAAATAAAGAAAGATTGCTTTTTCTGCCAAAATTACAAAATAAAACTGACATTCGTCACATTTCCATGCCGTTTATCCCACAAATTTGGAATACACTGCAACTATTCATACCTTTGCAACGTCAAAATAATAAAAATATTCGGAAGATATGAAAACAATGAGATTATTGGCAGTATTGGCCATTGCTTTTATGAGTGTAACGAGCATGAAGGCTCAGAGTCAGCGAATGAGTGAGTTCCAGAATGAGTTTAGCAAGTATCAGACACAATATCGTGAGCTGATGCATAGTGGAAAGCACAAGGAGGCGATGGCTCCGCTGGCAAGTTGTATCGCAATGCTCGACACCACCACGATTTTCAAGATATCGCCCATCCCCGAGGCAGCCATCATGGAGCAGAAGGGACTGCTGTACTACGACCAGGCGTGCTGCTATGCATTGGTGGGGCAGAAGAAACAGGCGCTCGCGGCACTGGAGCAGTCAGTCCTGCTGGGCTACAAGGATTACAATAATATGGTGAACGACAATGACCTCCGCTCGCTGCGCAAGGACAAGAAATATCAGGCGCTGCTGGCTCAGGTGAACGACCGTCATCCCCTCAGTGTGCTGAAAAAATCGGCTCCATACGCTAAGGTCCAGCAAGACATTCTGTTCCGTTATCAACCTAAGGAGTCGAAGAACCTGCGCATGGTGCGCGACTACTTCAAACTCGACTCCGTAGCCGGTCAGGGCGACGAGCTCTCGAAGATTATCAATCTGCTGCACTTTGCCCACGACAACATCCGCCACGACGGCAGCAACCAAGCGTTTGCTGAGTTGGATGCCATCGACCTTTACAACTATTACAAGACTACCGGTAAGGGTGTGAACTGTCGCCAGTTGGCCATATCGCTCTGCGAGATGTACCTGTCGATGGGCA
>CAMHUU010000073.1 GCA_946188395.1 uncultured Prevotellaceae bacterium
ATCGTTGTCCAAGGCGGATTCGAACCACCACAAACAGAACCAAAACCTGTTGTGCTACCATTACACCATTGGACAATCGCGCTTGTTAGCGGATGCAAAGGTAGTGGTTTTTTAGGCCACTACCAAATTTTTTATCGATTATTTCACGATAAGCAGGTAATAATTCTTCTTACCCTTCTGAGCCAGCAGGTACTTTCCGTCAATCAGATCGTCGACAGTGACGGCACGATTCTGGTCAGTCAGCTTCTCTTTGTTCAGCGAAACGCCACCACCCTGCACCATCTTGCGCATCTCGCCCTTCGAGGGGAACACGGGAGCAACGGTAGTGAAAAGTTCAATAGCCGGCTGACCTAACTGGTCCTTGCCGATTTCATACTGGGGAACACCATCGAACACGTCCAGGAAGGTCTGCTCGTCCAATTTCTCCAGTCCCTCCTTGGTCGACTTGCCAAAGAGTAGATTAGAAGCTTCGATAGCTGCATCAAGAGCCTCCTGCGAGTGTACCATAACAGTGACTTCCTCAGCCAGGCGCTTCTGCAGCACACGACGACCGGGATCCTGCTTATGCTCCTCGACGAGTGCGTCGATGACGTCCTTCTCCAACGAGGTGAAGATCTTGATATACTTCTCGGCATCGTCATCGCTGACGTTCAGCCAGAACTGATAGAACTTATAGGGTGTGGTGCGCTTGGGATCGAGCCAGATATTGCCACTCTCCGTCTTTCCGAACTTCTTACCGTCGCTCTTGGTAATCAGCGGACAAGTCAGAGCGAAAGCCTCGTTTTCGTAGCCCAGCGTGCGGCGAATCAATTCCGTACCAGTAGTGATGTTTCCCCACTGGTCGTTACCGCCCAACTGCAGCTTGCAGTTCTTATGCTGATAGAGGTACAGGAAGTCATAGCCCTGCAGCAGCTGATAGGTGAACTCCGTGAAAGAAAGACCGTCGCGGGCCGTACCGTTCAGACGCTGCTGTACGCTGTCCTTGGCCATCATGTAGTTGACGGTGATGTGCTTACCCACCTCACGGGCAAAGTCCAGGAAGGTAAAGTCCTTCATCCAGTCGTAGTTATTCACCATCTCGGCGGCGTTAGGTCCTTCGGCTTCGAAGTCGAGGAACTTCGACACCTGTGCCTTGATACACTCCTGATTGTGGCGAAGCGTCTCTTCGTTCAGCAGGTTGCGCTCCTGGCTCTTGCCCGAGGGGTCGCCAATCATACCGGTAGCACCACCCACCAGGATGATAGGCTTATGTCCGCAACGCTGCAAGTGGCGCAGCATCATGATACCACAAAGGTGACCGATATGCAGAGAGTCGGCCGTAGGATCAGTTCCCAAATAGGCTGTTACCATTTCCTTCTGGAGCAGCTCTTCTGTGCCAGGCATCATCTGTGCCAGCATGCCGCGCCATTTCAGTTCTTCAACAAAATTCTTAATCATCGAATGATTCTGTTATAAATTAAAAATATGTGATGGGGCTCCGAATTCTCGGGAAACTTACGGCACCGGGTCATAGCCCGAGCCACCCCATGGATTGCACCTTAAGATTCGCCGGATGGCGAGATATAGTCCCTTTATCGGACCATGTTTCAACAATGCCTGGCGGGCGTACTCGCTGCACGTTGGCGTGAAACGGCACGAAGGGCCCAGCAGTGGCGATATGCATATCTGATAAAACCGGATGGGCAGTATCAGCAACCACGCCAGCGTTCTCGATATATAGTGGAGCAAGGTTTTCATAACTTTTCTGCCACCCGTTGCATCAGACTGACCACTCGCGATTCCACATCGCGTGAGGGGCGATGCTCGTCAGACAGCCAAATAAAGGCTAACAGCAGTTGTTCGTGCTCCGCCAATGCCCCATACAACAGTTCCTTGTGCTGACGAAAGGCTTCACGCACCTGTCGCTTGACACGGTTTCTGTCTACGGCATGCTTGAATCGCTTCTTAGGGACGCTGACGAGTATCTGGACAGGTGCCTCGCCTTGCGCGCGTTCCTTTTTTATATATACTGCTCTTAACGGAAATGAAGCCATCGACTGGCTGCATCCTCCTCCAAAGAGCGTATCTATCAGCTTCTTGCTGACTATGCGCTCCCGCTTCTTCAAACAAGGAGCCACCATTGTCACGTAAAGCTTGGATTAATCTTGGGTTTCCAGCAAATAGTGCTGCAGGGCTCCCGTCATCGAAGGATATTTCTCTGTCGGAGCCTCCAAGTCGAGGCGCAGGCCTGCGTCACGGGCAGCCTTTGCCGTAGCAGGACCAAAGGTTGCAATAGCGATGTCGCCCTGATTGAAATTAGGGAAATTCTTAGTCAGCGCCTCAATACCGGCAGGACTGAAGAAGACAAGCATATCGTAGTCGAACGTCTTCACCTCCTCAGGGGTAAAGTCGTTGCTGACGGTGCGATACATCACACACTCGCAATGGTTCAGCTTCTTGGAATCAAGCATTTGCGCGATAGCGTCGTTGTGGACGTCGCTCATGGGAACAAGATACTTCTCCGTCTTGTGCTTAGCCATCGTGGGTACGAGGTCGTCAATCTTACCCGTTGTTCCGAAGAACACCTTACGCTTGCGATACTGCACATATTTCTGAATGTACAGCGAAATAGTCTCTGTGACACAGAAATACTTCATGTCCTCAGGGATTGCCAGGCGCATCTCCTTGGCCAGCGTAAAGAAATGGTCGATAGCATGGCGCGAGGTGAACACAATAGCTGTATAGTCGAGAATGTTCACCTTCTGAGTACGGAATTCCTTTGCAGAAATTCCCTCAACCTTGATGAACGGGCGGAACACCAACTCCACACCGAATTTTGACGCAATGTCATAATAAGGCGATTTCTCGCTTGACGGTTTAGGTTGTGAAACCAAAATCTTTTTTATCATTCTTGTCCTAAAAATTTATTTTCAAACTATTTGCCGTAAACACCAGCGCACCCCAAAAAAGGAGCAAAGGTATGATTTCGAGGGTGCAAAAGTACAAAATAATCTGCAATTTAACGACATTTTGTCGGAAAAAGATAAGAAAACACTTAAAAAGCTTTAGAATTTTAACGATTGACAAGACAAAAATGACATAAATGACTGCATTTTGGATGGGAAAATCGAAATAGGTCCATACGACTACCAAGGGGAAGAGCAGCACACCTTCAACCGATGTGATATACAGAAACGACCTCATCCATTGTCGGTTCTTTTTACCACCGAAGAACACGGTATTGACCATCGAATACAGTCCGATTTTCAGTAGATAATACGCTACCGTAATACCCAGGAAGATGGCTATCAGATGATATTGGGAAGCCAGCGTGAAAGTGTTTCCGATATAGTTGAGTGTATAGAAGTAGAACAGCATAGCCAAGAGCAGGCTATTCAGAAAAGCGAGGAACAGCTGGAAGCGCATTTCCAACCCAGTCTCCGTAATTTCCGTCAGGCCTTCCCGATGCGTATTGAAGAAATGCTTCGTCTGGCGCACAACGAACTGTCGGGTGTTCGAGAAAGCCACTGCTGCAAGAACGAACAGCACCAACAGCAGCAGCGTAATGACATCGTCGTTACGAGCCGAATAGGGAACAGGGTCGCCCGCCACCCCAAAACGTCCGCCGGGCAGTTCCGGATGAAATAATGAATCTTTCGAGAAAAACCCTTCGCGATAGTACTGCGGCAGACTGATGTCCAACAGGTTGTGCCCCCTGTTGTGACCAGGCAGGTGTAGCGTGTCTGGGCGACTGCTCCAACGAATCTCGGAGGGTTTGAAATGTGCTTGAATGGCAGAGTCCTGCTGGGCAGGTGTTGCGTTTCGCGGCAACCAACTGAGCACCATTTTCGGAGTCAGTACAGTGCGATGGTGAACAGCGGTATCCGCCTGCACGCCCACACCTTCTTGCCCGAAGACGCCTTCCTGCTGCAGTGCCATGCTTGAATTCTTGACTTAAATGCCAAAAGCCCGTTTGATGTCGTCTACCCGGTCCAGCTTCTCCCACGTAAACAACTCCACATCAATGGTTTTCGTCTCGTGATAGCGGCTGGTGAAGGTCTTTTTCACCACCTCCGACTGACGTCCCATGTGACCATAGGCGGCCGTTTCGAGATACATGGGCTGGCGCAACTTCAGCGTACGTTCAATAGCCTTCGGGCGCAGGTCGAAGAGCTGCTCAATCTTCTGGGCGATTTCGCCGTCTGACATCTTTACACGCGAACGGCCATAGGTGTTCACATAGATATTCATGGGCTTGGCCACACCGATGGCATAGCTCACCTGAACGAGCATCTCGTCGGCAACGCCTGCTGCCACCATGTTCTTGGCAATATGACGAGCGGCATAGGCTGCCGAGCGGTCTACCTTCGACGAATCCTTGCCCGAGAAGGCACCGCCACCATGAGCACCCTTGCCACCATAGGTGTCGACAATGATCTTACGACCCGTCAGACCCGTATCGCCGTGAGGACCGCCAATGACGAACTTACCCGTCGGATTCACGTAGTACTTGATGTCGTCACCAAACAGCGACAACACACTCTCTGCATGAATCTGCTGTTTCACGCGAGGAATGAGGATGTTGATGACGTCGTCCTTGATCTTTGCGAGCATCTTCTCGTCCTCGTCAAACTCGTCGTGCTGCGTAGAAACCACGATGGTGTCGATGCGCTCGGGAATCCCCGCGTCACTGTACTGCACCGTCACCTGGCTCTTGGCATCAGGACGGAGATAGGTCATCACCTTACCCTCCTTGCGGATTTCCGCCAAAGTACGCATGATGAGATGAGCCAGGTCGAGCGACACAGGCATCAGGTTCTCCGTCTCGTTAGTGGCATAACCGAACATCATGCCCTGATCACCAGCACCTTGTTCGTCTTCGTCGCCATTATCGACACCGCGATTGATATCTTCGCTTTGCTCGTGAATGGCCGTCAGAATACCACACGAATTACCGTCGAACTGGTATTCTGCTTTCGTATAGCCAATCTTCTTGATGGTCTTACGGGCTATGGTCTGCAGGTCGATATACACCTCGCTGCGCACCTCGCCCATCAGCACCACCTGACCCGTGGTGACAAACGACTCACATGCCACGCGGGCATGTGGGTCGTAAGCCAGAAACTGGTCCAGAATGGCATCACTAATCTGGTCGGCCACCTTGTCGGGATGGCCTTCCGATACTGATTCTGATGAAAATAAATAACTCACTTTATATTTTTTATTTTATATTTTATATTTTTTATTTAGGCCTTCAGGCCGCATATGCCTTCAGGCCGCATATGCCTTCAGGCCGCAAATATTACTCTGCCGGCAACATAATGATCTCTGCACGGTTGCCTGCCTTCAGCAGCTCCCTGGCAAAGGCGCTGATGGTTTCCACAGTCTGGGCATTAACCACCTGCTCGTACGCTGTGTGGAAGTCGAGGTTCCACTTGCGCCATGTATTGATGCGACCCAGCCAGTAAGAGTTCTGCTTCAGCTGGTCACCATGGTTCTTCAGCATGTATTCCTTCACCTTCACCAGCTTGTCGGCGTCGCAGGTCTTCGTCAGTGTCTCCACCTCGTCGCGCATAATCATGATGGCGGTATCGGCCTTCTCGGGCTTCATCGGGCAGTAGGCCAGCACCTGTGCGTCGGTCTCGAAGTCGTTACGGCTCATACCTGCCTGTGCCACAACGGTATAGGCAGCGCTGGCGTCCTCGCGGATCTTCTTCAGATATTCCATGCTCAGAATCTGTCCCACCATATCGGCCTTGACAGCGTTCTCCAGGGTGTAGGGGATGTCGTTCGAGTACCAAACCATCACGCCAATGGCCTTCGGAGTCTCTGCCTTGTGCTTGAAGTTGTTGACGACAACACCCTTGAAGTCTGTCGACACATCCTTGCTCTTCACCACCTTACCCTTGGCAGGCAGCGCAGCCAGATACTGCTCGATGAGCGGACGGATGGTTGCCTCGTCGTAGTTACCAATGATGGTAAAGGTATAGGCAGCGGCATTGGCTGTGCGCTCCTTGGCAATCTCCAGGATGCGGTCGTAGTTCACCTGAGGCAGGTCGGCCACGTCGATGCTCTTGAAGCGGGGGTTATGACTGGTCATGGTGGCAATCAGCGAATCGCTGAACACAGCCTCGGGCTGCAACAGGCGGTTCTTCAGCGACACCTCAACGGTCTGCATCAGATTGTCATACGACTTCTGGTCCTTGGCGATATTGGTGAAGTAGAGATACACCAGCTGCAGCATGGTCTCCACGTCCTTCGGAGTAGAGCTACCGTTCACATACTGGCGGTATTCATCCAACGAGAGCGATGCACTGGCAATCTTGCCGGCCAGAGCCTTCTCCAACTCTGTGTGCGAAAAGTTACCCAGACCGCTGGCCTCGACGACGTCACCAAACAGCTTGATGTTGGCATAGTCCTTCTCACCATACAGCGCAGAACCACCGAAGCCCTCACCGCGCAGCAGCACCTGGTCCTTCTTCAGGTCGGTCTGCTTCAGCACGACGGTCACGCCGTTCGACAGTGTCAGCTCGGTATAGCCGAAGAGGTCGTTCTTCACCTCTTTCTTGATAGAGCCCTTCTTGGGCAGCTCAGTCATCAGAGGCTCGTCCTTCACGTTGTCCACATAAGCCTCAATCTGGGCTGTGCGGGCGGTGGCGATGGCCTTCTTCACACCGTCCTCAGTGGGATACACGGCACCGTCCTTCTCGGTATTGAAGTTCAGCACCACCAGATTGGTGTCGGTCTTCGAAACCAGCTCCTGCATCACCATATTGACAGCCTCTAGGGGCAATACGGGAATCAGCTGCTTCATCGTCTCGTGGGTATAGTCGATGCTGGGGATAGGCTCCTTGTTCAGGAAGTGCTGCACATACTGGTTCACAAACTGGCTGTTGTAGCGCTTGTCCTTGTTCGAGTACTGCTTGTCGAGATTGCTCTCATAGTTGGCCTTGAAACGGTTGTACTCCGTAGGAGTGAAACCGAACTCGGCAGCACGACGAGCCTCGGTCAGGGCAGCAGTCAGAGCGGCCTCGGTCTGTCCGTCCTTGGGAATGACATCCAGTCCGAAAGCGTCAACGGGACGCGACAGCAGATACGTTCCGTCCTCGGCATTAGCCTGCAGGAAGGGACTTTCGGGCTTCTCGGCATACTCGCGCAGACGGTCGTTCAGCATCGTGATGGCAGCATCCTTGATGTAGTCGGCAACCATATAGGCCATCGTACCCTTCAACGAGTCGGGGAACGTCTCGTGCTTCATCATCGCTGAAATCATGTTCACACGCTGCTCCTTATCCTTATCGATGACGATAATAGCCTCGTTGTTGTCGGGAACGGCCTCGTCCATGACCAGTGCACGGTTCTCGGGCAGTTCGATGGGCGAGAACAGCGTCTTGATCTTTTGCTCAATCTTGTCCACATCCACGTCACCGACGACGATGATAGCCTGGTTGTCAGGGCGATACCACTTCTCGTAGTAAGACTGCAGGAAAGGACGCTCGAAGTTGTCGATAATCTCCATCAGTCCGATAGGCATGCGATGGCCGTACTTCGAGTTCGGATACAGCTTGGGCAGGTCGCGCTCCAGCATACGCATCTGGGCACTGGTGCGCAGGCGCCACTCCTCGTGAATCACGCCACGCTCCTTCTCAATCTCCTCCTGCTCCAGCAGCAAGCCGTCGGCCCAGTCGAAGAGAATCAGCAGACACGAGTCGACGATGCCCTCACGCGTCGTGGGCACGTTGCTGATGTTATACACCGTCTGGTCGATGCTGGTATAGGCATTCAGGTCGGTACCGAACTTCACGCCCACGCTCTCACACCAGCGCAGCAGCTCGTTACCCTTGAAATGTTTCGAACCGTTAAAGGCCATATGCTCCAGGAAGTGGGCCAGACCACGCTGGTCGTCGTTCTCCTGAATCGAGCCTACACGCTGGGCGATGTAGAACTCAGCGCGCTGTTCGGGCCAGTTGTTGTGACGAATGTAATAAGTCAGTCCATTGTCCAGTTTACCCATACGCACGTCGGGATCAACGGGAATCGGCGGCATCTGCATCTGAGCCACCATTGCTGTCGTGCTGAACATCATCAGCGCAGCCATCAACACTTTCTTCAGTTTCATTTCTTCTTTTGGTTTAAAGTGGAAAATTTCTGCAAAGGTAAGCAAATTTTTCTTCTCACCCGCACGCACCTTTATATTATTATGCTTTTTTTACATATCTAAGGTTACCACAAGGTATTATGTCCCTATGCCATTTCCAATGTATCCTGCCCTTGGCATCAAAAAGTCGGACTAACCTCACCGCCAGCCCGACTTTTCTCTAATCCTTATTTCTTGAATCTATCGCTCTTCTGGTAACTGCCATCTGCCATCTGCCATCTTTTTGCCAATTTCAAACCCTCAAAACAACCGATTTAATCTACTACTAAACGGTCGATCGAAAAGAAGTAAACCGCCTTTTTAGTAGTAGTAAGCGCCGCGCCCGCCGGTTGATGGTTTTTAGCCCTCAGAAGGCGAAAATGCGGTTTTAAGGAAGCTGGGAAATACGAGGAAATTTTATGTAAAATATTTTCGCTTGACTGTCCTGCAATTAACCCTGGCACCAGAACAAATGATCGATGATAACTGACGAAAATAAAAACACGAAAAAAATAAAATTTCGACCTCTCGGAGTTCCTTTATTTAGATGGGTTCCGAGAGATTGGACGTTATTTCCGGAAAAAATAATGGCATATTATTTTAAGGTATTAATAATTATTCGTACCTTTGCATCACTAACAAGAAGTGATGCGAGTGTGGGCGGCGGCTCAGTAAACCTCAAGTGAACTTGGCTCTACGTTCGCCTTGCACCACACTTGTCAGTCGCAATCGAGGAAAAGCAATGGCGAATGTGGCTGATCTGCGAAGGCCAAGCGAGTCAGAATCCACACAACCTTGCTCCACTTTTGCACCCTCAGTGAAGATGCAACTCTATAAACTTGCTCTTCATCTGAAAAACACACAACAAACCTATTGTTTA
>CAMHUU010000074.1 GCA_946188395.1 uncultured Prevotellaceae bacterium
AAATAAAGGCGGTTGCGATGCAACCTAAATAAAAAATAAGAAATAAAAAATAAAGGCGGTTGCGAGGCAACCTAAATAAAAAATAAAGGCGGTTGCTGTGCGGAAATCGATAGGTCGATTTCCTAAATAAAAAAGAAAAAATAAAAAATGAATAAAAGTCGGGCTGATGTGTGGTCAGTCCGATTTTTTTTTGTAATTTTGCAAAGAATTTGAGATATCATCAGATGAAACGCTATTTTATAGTCATTTTCTGTCTCCTGCTGCTCGTGAGTTGTGGCGGGCAGAAGACAACCCAGACCGAGGAGGAAGTTCCCGCAGACACCACCGTTGGAACAGCCGATACGACGGCTGTGGACAGTGTGGACGTATTGTCAAACCTGCCGATGCCGAAAGCTGCCGACGAGCTGTTCGACGACTTTATCTTTAACTTCGCCGCGAACAAGAAGCTGCAGATGGAACGCATCATGTTTCCGCTGAAGAAAGTGAACGGCGAGAAGGTGGAGACCATCGGTCGCGACCAGTGGAAGATAGAACGCTACTTTATGCGGCAGCAATACTACACGCTGCTGTTTGACAGCGAGAAGCAGATGGAGGTGGTGAAGGACACGTCGGTGAACCACGCCGTGGTCGAGATGATATACTTTAACACGGGAGCCGTCATCCAGCACGTGTTCGACCGCCTGCGAGGTGTGTGGATGCTGACGAAGATAGTGACCATTCCCATCAGCAGTTCGGAGAATGCGTCGTTCCTGGAGTTCTACCACCGTTTCGCCACGGAACCGGAATTCCAGACGGAGAGTCTGAACGAGACCATTCAGTTTGAGGGTCCTGACCCCGACGACGATTTTTCGCGCATGGACGGTCTGATCAGCGCCGACACGTGGGAGGCCTTTGCGCCGGAACTGCCCCAGAAGATGATTTATAACATCGTGTACGGACAGCCGACGAAGGGTTCGAACCGGAAACTCTTTGTGCTGCGGGGCATCGCCAACGGTATGGAACTGGAAATGACGTTCCAGCGCAAGGACGGTAATTGGAAACTAACGAAGCTTACGACGTGAAAGATATCAGAGACTATAGCCTGTTGGGGCATAACACGTTTGGCATTGACGCCAAGTGCAGCCGTTTCCTGGAATATGCCGACGAGACGGAGGCACGGCAGGTGGCCAAGATACTACGCGAGGAGGAACAGCCGTTCCTGATTGTCGGCGGGGGCAGCAATCTGCTGCTGACGCGCGACTTCGAAGGTATCGTGGTGCACTCGGCCATCAAGGGCTGCGAGGTGAAAGGCACCGAGATGACGTGTGGCAGCGGCATGACGTGGGACGACGTGGTGGCGCTGAGTTTGGATGCGTCGCTGTACGGCATGGAAAACCTGTCGCTGATTCCCGGCGACGTGGGGGCTTCGGCCGTTCAGAACATCGGAGCCTACGGTGTCGAGGCCAAGGACCTCATTGTGCGTGTCGAGGCGGTGGAGATTGCCACTGGCGAGACGTGCACGCTGACGAATGCCGACTGCCAGTACGGCTACCGCGACAGCCGTTTCAAGCACGACTGGAAGAACCGCTACCTGATGCTTCGCGTGACGTACCGGTTGGCCACGGAGTACCGTCCCAGGCTGGACTACGGCAACATCCGCGCCGAGCTGGAGCGTAAAGGCATCAGCGAGCCCACCGCGTGGCAGCTGCGCGAGACGATTATCGACATCCGCCGTCAGAAACTGCCCGATCCGGAAGTGACGGGCAATGCCGGCAGCTTCTTTATGAACCCCGTGGTGACGCGCGAAAAATACGAGGAGCTGGCAGCGCAGTATGAGGGCATGCCGCACTATACTATCGACGCCGAGCACGAAAAGATTCCCGCAGGGTGGCTGATAGACCAGTGTGGCTGGAAGGGCCGTGCGCTGGGACGTGCCGGTGTGCACAGCAAGCAGGCGCTGGTGCTGGTGAATCTTGGCGGTGCCACGGGCAACGAGATTGTCGCGCTGTGCGAGCAGATTCGCCACGACGTGCGCGAACGATTTGGAATTGACATTCATCCGGAAGTGAATATTATATAGTTGAGAGTTGAGAGTTGAGAGTTGAGAGTTTAGAGATATGATGAAGCTGACTTTTCTGGGAACGGGGACTTCGTGTGGTGTGCCGACGATAGGCTGTCGGTGCTACACATGCAGCAGTACGGACGCGAAGGACAAGCGGCTGCGCTGTTCGGCACTCGTCGAGACGGAAACGACGCGGGTGCTGATAGACTGCGGGCCCGACTTCCGTCAGCAGATCATGGACCAGCCGTTCCGCAAGATTGACGGCATTCTGATTACCCACGCCCACTACGACCATATGGGCGGCATGGACGACATCCGCCCGTACTGTCAGTTTGGCGAAATCAACGTGTATGCCGACACGCTGGCCTGCAAGGGAATGCTGCAGATGCTGCCTTACTGCTTTGCCGAGAACCGCTATCCAGGGGTGCCCGCCATCCAGTTGCACGAGATTCATCCCCACGAGGCGCTGCGCATTGGCGACGTGGACATCGTGCCGTTCCAGGTGATGCACCACGACCTGCCCATACTGGGCTTCCGCATCCGTCAGACTGACGGCGGTGAACACGGGACGCTGGTTTACATCACCGACATGAAAACCATGGCCGACGCCGAGCTGGACTACGCCAAGGATGCCGATGTGCTGGTGGTGAATGCCCTGCGACAGAAGCCGCACCACTCGCACCAGACGGTGGACGAGGCCGTCGGTTTTGCCCGTCTTGTCGGGGCCCGGCAGACGTGGCTCATCCATTCGAGTCACGACATCGGACGGCATGCGGAGGTGAATGCACAATTGCCCGCAGATATTCAGTTGGCATACGACGGACAAGAGGTTGAAATATAGAAGTTAGAGAAGTTAAAGAAGTTAGAGAAGTTAAGATATGAAACGATTTTTCCTGATAGCAAGTGTGTTGATGGCTGGGGTTTATGCCCTGGCATGTACCAATTTCATTGTTGGCAAGAATGCCTCGGCGGACGGCAGCGTCATCTGTTCGTATAATGCCGACTCGTATGGTGCCTTTATGTGGCTGTACTATTATCCTGCTGCCAAACACCAGAAGGGCGATATGCGCAAGATCTTCGAGTGGGACACCAACAAGTATCTGGGCGAGATTCCCGAGGCCGAGGAGACCTACAACGTCGTTGGCAACATCAACGAGTGGCAGGTAACCATCGGTGAGACGACCTATGGCGGACGTGAGGAAATGGTAGATTCGACAGGCATAATCGACTATGGTTCATTGATTTATATCGGACTGCAGCGTTCGAAGACTGCCCGCGAAGCCATCTCGGTGATGACGTCGCTGGTCGAGAAATACGGCTACTATTCGGAGGGAGAGACCTTTACCATCTGCGACCCCAACGAGGCGTGGATTCTGGAGATGCAGGGTTGCGGTCCGGACCGCACGGTGTCGAAGGAGCGTGTGGTATGGGTGGCCCGCAGAATCCCCGACGATGCCATCTGCGGACATGCCAACCAGAGCCGCATCGGCCGGTTCCCGCTGAAGGACAAGGAAAACGTGCTGTATTCGAAGAACGTCATCAAGTTTGCCCGCAGCAAGGGATGGTTCGACGGTAAGGACGAGGATTTTTCGTGGAAGAATGCCTATGCATTCCCCGATTTCTCGGGTCGCAGAATCTGTGATGCCCGCGTGTGGAGCTTCTTCAACCACCACGTCAGCGGCATGGACCGCTATCTGCCCTGGGCATTGGGTAAGGACAAGGATGCCGAGGACATGCCTCTGTGGGTCATCCCCGAGAAGAAGGTGAGCGTCGAGGACATTATGAACGACATGCGCGACCACTACGAGGGTACGCCGCTGGCCATCGACTCGACGGACATCGGCGGTGGTATCTGGCAGATGCCGTACCGTCCGACACCACTTTATTATAAGGTCGACGGCAAGAAATACTTCAACGAACGTCCGACCTCGACGCAGCAGACGGCATGGACCTTCGTCAGCCAGATGCGTTCGTGGCTGCCCCGCGAGGTGGGTGGCTGCTTCTGGTTTGGCAACGACGACCCGAACATGGTGGCCTATACGCCCATCTACTGTTCGATGACCCGTCAGCCCGAGTGTTACAACACCCCCGGAGCCGACGAGGTAACCTTCTCGATGAAGAATGCCTACTGGGTGGAAAACTGGGTGGCCAACATGGTTTATCCACGCTACTCGATGCTGTTTCCGTCGCTGAAACAGGTGCGCGACTCGCTGCAGCAGGCCTATTTCGACCAGCAGCCTGCCATCGAGGCCAAGGCCAAGGCGATGGAGCCGAAAGAGATGCAGCAGTTCCTGAACGACTACAGCGTCAATCAGGCCCAGCAGATGCTGGCGCGCTGGCAGCAGCTGGCATTCTATCTGGTGGTGAAGTACAACGACATGGCGGTGAAACCCGAAGAGAACGGACAGTTCAAGCGTTCGAAATACGGTCTCGGTGCTACCGTGACGCGTCCCGGATTCCCCACGCCCTTTGCCCGTGAACTGATTCGCCAGAGCGGCGACCGCTACGCTTCACCAGAATAATGGTTATAGAATAGAGTTTAGAGATTAGAGTTTAGAGTTTAGAGATTAGAGTCCATGACGCTGATTATTGTAACAATGCTCATCTTGGCCTATGTGCTGATTGCCACGGGCCATCTGACGGGAGTCAACAAGGCCGCTATTGCCATGTTCCTTGGCACGGTAGGCTGGGTGATTTATGTATCGTGGGGAGCCGATTTCGTGACCGACCAGCACCCGGAAGATTATCGGGAGTGGCTCAATGGCGCTGTCCCGACCAGCGAGACGGTGAAGCTCTTTATCTATAATAAAATATTTCTGAACTACGTGGGTCGGGCAGCAGCTATCGTGATGTTCCTGCTGGCCACCATGTCGATAGTGGAAATACTGAACAACAACGGTTGCTTCGACTTCATTTCGGAGTGGATTCGCACGCGTAACTCCAAGCGACTGCTGTGGACCATCACGTTTGCAACCTTCTTCCTGTCGGCCAACCTCGACAACCTGACGACAGCCACGATGATGCTGGTCATCATGCATAACATCTTGCAGAATTCGCGCCAGCGCATGCTGGTGGGGTCGGCCATCGTGCTGGCAGCCAACAGCGGAGGAAGTTTTACGGTGATTGGCGATCCCACGGGGCTGATACTGTGGGGCGACGGTGCGGTGACAGCCAGCCGTTTTTCGGCCTATCTGTTCATTCCGGCATTGTTGGCTTGGATTATTCCTACCATTCTGGTGAACCGCCAGTTGCCCGACAGGCTCGACACGGCGTGGAACCCGTCGCCCTATCGTGGTGACGACACGCGCCTGAACCGTTGGCAGCGTGTGGTGATGCTGATAGTGGGCATTGGCGGATTGTGGTTTATTCCCACCTTCCACAACATTACGAAGCTGGCTCCGTTCCTGGGTGCGCTGTGTGTGCTGTCGGTGCTGTGGGTGGTCAACGAAGCATTCAACCGCAAACTGATGAATGCCGACCAGATGGCCCAGCGACGTATTCCCCGTGCCCTGCAATATGGTGCACTTCAGCAGATGCTGTTTGTGATGGGTATCATGCTGGGAATGGGTGTCGTGACGGAAACTGGCGTATGGAGCGATGTGGCAGCATGGTTTGACACCTATGTGCACGACATCTGGCTCATGGGCATTGGTGCAGGACTGTTGAGTGCTGTGGTCGACTCGTTCACCATCGCCATTTCGAACATCTCGCTATACACGTTGGGTGGGGGAGAACTGGGCACGAACGGAGCCTTTTGGAGTGTCGTTGCCTATACGACGGCCATCGGCGGTTGTCTGCTCTCCATCGGAAGCATCAGCGGTCTGGCCCTCATGAAGATGGAGCACGTCCGCCTGGGGTGGTATGTGAAGCACATGACTCCCAAGATTCTACTTGGCTGGATAGTGGGCTTTATCGTGCTGTGGTTGGAAATGAATATGTTCTATGTGATATAGTTCGAAAATTCCAATTTTCTTTGGTTTTTCGCTCGTTTTTCACTACCTTTGACCTATGGTCGAAGGTACTTCCGTTCGAAAATAAAAAGAAAAACTTGTTTTCCTTTTGTATTTTGCTCACTTATTCGTACCTTTGCACCCGATTTTCGAAAATACAAATTATTGCGCAATGAATATATCGTATAAATGGTTAAAAGAGTACGTTGATTTCGACCTCACACCGCAGCAGGTGTGCGATGCATTGACATCGACCGGTCTGGAGGTCGACGCACTCGAAGAAGTACAAAGTATCAAGGGCGGTCTGAAGGGTCTGTATGTCGGTAAGGTGCTGACATGCGAGATGCACCCAGACTCCGACCACCTGCATGTTACCACCGTCGACCTGGGTAAGGGCGAGCCCCAGCAGATTGTCTGCGGCGCACCCAACGTGGCCGCTGGCCAGAAGGTTATTGTGGCCGATCTGGGCTGTGTGCTGTACGACGGCGACAAGGAGTTCGTGATCAAGAAGTCGAAGCTGCGTGGTGTGGAGTCGCTGGGCATGATCTGTGCCGAGGACGAGATTGGTATCGGTACCTCGCACGACGGCATCATCGTATTGCCTGAGGATGCTGTGGTGGGTACGCCTGCCGCTGAGTATTACCACCTGGAGAGCGACTGGCTCATCGAGGTGGACATTACTGCCAACCGTGCCGATGCCCTGTCGCATTGGGGTGTGGCGCGCGACCTGTATGCCTGGCTGAAGCAGAACGGCTACAAGACAGCCACCCATCGTCCTGTGGTCAACGATTTTGTCGTTGACAATCATGATCTCCCCATCGATGTTGTCATCGAGAATCAGGAGGCCTGCAAGCGCTATGCTTGTGTCAGTGTAACTGACTGTGAGGTAAAGGAATCGCCCGATTGGTTGAAGAACAAGCTGACTACCATTGGTCTGCGTCCTATCAATAACATCGTCGACATTACGAACTATGTGATGATGGCGCTGGGACAGCCCCTGCACTGCTTTGATGCCGACATGGTGAAGGGCCACAAGATTGTGGTGAAGACCATGCCAGACGGTACGCCGTTCCAGACGCTGGATGGCGTAGAACACAAGTTGAGCGACCGCGACTTGGCTATCTGTAATGCCGAGGAGCCCATGTGTATTGCCGGTGTGTTTGGCGGAAAGGGTAGTGGTACCTACGAGACGACCAGAAACGTGGTGTTGGAGAGTGCTTACTTCCATCCCACATGGATTCGTAAGTCGGCACGTCGTCACGGCTTGTCAACGGATTCGTCGTTCCGCTTCGAGCGTGGCATCGACCCCAACGGGACTGTCGAGGCTCTGAAGTATGCCGCACAGCTCTGCAAGGAACTGGCTGGCGGTAAGGTGTCGATGGACATCAAGGACGTGTATCCCGAGAAGATGGAGAATGCCGTTGTCGACCTGCAGTACAGCTACGTGCACTCGCTGGTGGGTAAGGACATTCCCGTAGAGACCATCAAGAGCATCTGCGACTCGCTGGAGATGAAGGTGCTCGGGGAGAACGCCGAGGGACTGAAGCTGGAGATTCCGTCCTACCGTGTGGACGTGCAGCGTCCGTGCGACGTGGTGGAGGACATCCTGCGCATCTACGGATATAATAATGTGGAGATTCCCACCCAGCTGAAGTCTTCGCTCGTCATCAAGGGCGACGAGGACCAGAAGCACAAGCTGGCTAACCTCGTTAGTGAGCAGTTGGTGGGTGCAGGTTTCAACGAGATTCTGAACAACTCGCTGACGAAGGCAGCCTACTACGAAAGCCAAGAGCAGTTGGTTAAGATCATGAATCCGCTGTCGAGCGACCTGAACGTGATGCGTGGCACACTGTTGTTTGGTGGCTTGGAGAGCATCGAGCATAATGCCAACCGCAAGAATCCGAACTGCCGCTTCTTCGAATTCGGCAACGTCTATCAGTTCTCGCCTGAGAAGCAGAACGACGACGATCCCATGCAGGCTTACAAGGAGCAGTACCACATGGCTTTGTGGCTGACGGGTAAGCGTGTCGAGGGTTCGTGGGCTCATGCTAATGAAGACACTTCGTTTGCCGAGTTAGATGCCCATGTCGACAATATTCTGGCTCGCATTGGTGTGCAGCCTGGTATGCTGGTTCGCAAGAAGTCGGACAATGCTATCTTTGCTGCAGGTCTCGTCATCGAGAATCGTGGTGGCAAGAAGCTCATCGAGCTGGGTGTGCTGACGAAGAAGTTGCAGAAGCAGTTCGACATCGATACCCCCGTGTATTATGCTGAGCTGAACTGGACGGCGCTGATGAAGGTGATTCGTAAGCAGAAGGTGGAGTTCACGGAGATTCCGAAGTTCCCATCAGTTAGTCGCGACCTCGCCCTGCTCATCGACAAGAGCGTCGAATTCCAGCAGATTGAGGACATTGCCCGTCAGACGGAGAAGAAGTTCCTGAAGAAGGTCGAGCTGTTCGACGTCTATGAGGGCGACAAGTTGCCTGCCGGCAAGAAGTCGTATGCTGTCAACTTTATCCTTCAGGATGCTGAGAAGACGATGGGTGACAAGCAGATTGACGCTATCATGCAGAAGCTGATTCAGAACCTGAAGAAGCAACTGAACGCCGAGCTTCGCTAAAACATAATAACGAAATAACGGAATAACGATATAACGTAATAACGAAAAAATAAATAAAATATGGGAAGAGCATTTGAATATCGCAAAGCTGCGAAACTGAAGAGATGGGGCCACATGGCCAAGACATTCACCAAGATTGGCAAGCAGATTGCCATTGCCGTGAAGGCTGGCGGTCCGGAGCCCGACATGAACCCTGCACTGCGTGCTATCATTGCCAACGCCAAGCGCGAGAACATGCCGAAGGACAACATCGAGCGTGCCATCAAGAACGCTA
>CAMHUU010000075.1 GCA_946188395.1 uncultured Prevotellaceae bacterium
AGATGGCGGGTCCGCAGTTGCGACACGTCTTGGGAGCTATGACCACCAATCGTTTCACAGGTATGCTGACAGGAACACTGGTGACGGCTTCGGTGCAATCGTCTACCGCTACGACGGTGATGACCGTCTCGTTTGTCAATGCTGGTCTGTTGACGCTGGCTCAGGCCATCTCTGTCATCATGGGTGCCAATATTGGTACGACGCTGACAGCGTGGATTATGTCTGCCGGTATGTCCTTCGACGTGAGCAGCCTGTCGTATCCTGCCTTCTTCATTGGTATCATCCTCATCTACCAGAAGAAGTACCGCTATATTGGCGATTTCCTGTTTGGTATCGCTTTCCTGATCTTTGCGTTGGCCATTCTTCGCAAGACAGGCCAGGATATGCATCTGGGCGAGAACCAGGCTGTGCTCGATTTCTTTGCCTCGTTCGATCCCAATTCGTTCCTGACCACGCTGGTATTCCTCGTGCTGGGCGGTATTCTGACGTTCTGCGTACAGTCGTCGGCAGCGGTGATGGCCATCACCATGATACTCTGTTCGAGCGGTGCCCTGCCCATCTATCAGGGTATTGCCTTGGTGATGGGTGAGAACATCGGAACGACCGTTACCTCGAACTTGGCGGCGATGTCGGCGAATACGCAAGCCCGACGGGCGGCGTTGGCGCACATGTTCTTCAATGTGTTTGGTGTCATCTGGATTCTCTTTGTCTTCCGTCCGTTCATCGATATGGTCTGCGGATGGGTAGGCTACGATGTCAATATGTCGAAAGAGGTCGTTGGTGCCACTGCATTCCTGGCCAATGCCGCTAAACTGAGTTTCGTGCTGGCCGCATTCCACACCTCGTTCAACGTGGTGAACACCTTCATCCTGATTTGGTTCATTCCCCAGATTGAGAAATTCGTCTGCTGGGTTATCAAACCCAAGAAGGTCGACGAGGAAGAGGACTTCCGTCTGCATTTCATTACCGCTGGCTTCATGAAGACCCCCGAGCTCTCGGTGTTGGAAGCCCAGAAGGAAATCCAGTCGTTCTCGGAACGTATGCAGCGCATGTTCGGCATGGTGCGCGAATTGCTGACACTGTCGTCGAGCTCGAACAGCAAGAAGGACAGTCAGGCTGGTGACTTCAACAAGCTGTACACCCGCATCGAGAAGTATGAGGGCATTTCCGACAACATGGAACTCGAGATTGCCAACTACCTGAACTCAGTGAGTGACGCTCACCTGTCAGACGATACGAAGGCCAAGATTCGTGCCATGTTGCGCGAGGTCAGCGAACTCGAGTCTATTGGCGATGCCTGTTTCAATATGGCCCGCACCATCTCGCGAAAGTATAACGGCAAGGAGGACCACTTCGTCGAAAAGCAGTACGACCACCTGCACCAGATGATGGAACTGACCGACCAGTCGCTGTCGCAGATGAACCGGCTGTTACAGGGTCGCAAGGAGTCGTTCGACATCAATCGCACGTTCAACATCGAGAACGAAATCAACAACTATCGCAACCAGTTGAAGTCGCAGAACATTACCGACGTCAACAACCGCGAGTACACCTATGCCGTAGGCACCATCTACATGGATCTCATCAACGAGTGCGAGAAGCTGGGCGACTATGTCGTCAACGTAGTTGAGGCTCGCATGGGCTTGCATTAATGAGACTTTTGGTGCACGAAAACGACAGGAAAATAAAGAAATGAGAAAAAAACTCCACGTTTCCGAAAATAAAAGGATAAAAAGCGTGAGGTTTCAGAAAAATTAATTAAATTTGCAGGCAGATTGCAAAAACTTTGATAATATGCGAAGAAAACTGTTTTTTACCGCCGTTCTGTTGACCTTCGTGTTGACGATTTCGGCACAGATTACAAATTCCGCCCTGAGCGGTAAGGTAACGATGCAGGACACCAAGGAAGAGGTGATTGGCGCTACCGTGCAGGCCGTTCACGACCCCTCGGGAACCAAGTATGCTGCTATCACGAATGTGGATGGTCGTTTCAACATCCAGGGTATGCGTAACGGTGGCCCGTACACGGTGACCATCAGCTACATTGGTTACGACACCAAAACATTCAAGGACATCTACCTGCAGCTGGGTGAAACCTACAACCTCAACGTAGTGATTTCCGAGAATGCCAACGAGCTGGCAGAGGTTGTTGTCAGCGGTAAGGCTTCGAAGTTCGCTGCAGAAAAGACCGGTGCTTCGACCAACATCAACAACCGCACCATTCAGGAGTTGCCTACCGTCAGCCGTTCTATCGGCGACATTGCCAAGCTCTCTCCCTATTACGGAGGTTCCAACAGCTTTGCCGGTGGCAGCGGCCGTATGGCTAACTTCACCCTCGACGGTGCCAACATGAACAACAACTTCGGTCTGAACTCCAACCTTCCCGGTGGTGGTAACCCCGTTTCTATGGATGCCATCGACGAAGTGCAGATGGTGGTTGCTCCCTTCGATGTCCGTCAGTCGAACTTCATCGGTGGTGGTATCAACGCTGTGACCAAGTCGGGTACGAACACCTTCAAGGGTACTGCCTACTTCTACTACACCAGCGAGGACCTGCACGGCAACCGCGTCGACGGTGTGCAGAACGCTGAACCCAACCCTGCTGAGGAGAAGACCTACGGTTTCACCCTCGGTGGTCCGATTATCAAGGACAAGCTGTTCTTCTTCGCCAACTACGAGCGTGTGGAGACCGAGAATATTCCCACCTACTGGCATCCCGATACCGACGGCTATACCGGCGGTGAAGGCGACCAGAAGACCTATACCTCGCGTACGACGGTGGCCGATATGAATATGATTTCTAACTTCGTCAGAGACAAGTACGGCTACGACACTGGTTCTGCTGTCGGCTATCCTGGCGGCATCACCAACAACAAGTATCTGGCTCGTATCGACTGGAACATCACCCAGAACCATCATCTGGCCGTGCGTTTCAACCATACCAATAATAAGAAGTATAGTCCCCCCAGTGCTACGTCACGCGACGTGGGCGGTCTGAGCGCTGCTTGCGTAGGTATCAAGTCAATGGCCTTCGCCAACTCGTTCTACTGCCAGGAGAACAAGGTCTCTACACTGTCGTTCGACCTGAACAGCCGCTTCGGTACCAACATCTCCAACCAGCTGCTGGTGACCTATTCGGACATGGACGATCCGCGCAGCAGCAGTTCGTCGATGTTCCCCATGATTGACATCATGAAGGACGGCGACCCCTATATGACGCTGGGTTACGAGCTGTATACCTATAATAACCGCGTGCGCAACACCATTCTGACCATCAACGACAACTTCACCTACTATCTGGGCAGCCACAAGATTACCGCTGGTCTGAGCCTTGAGCACCAGATGGCCCAGAACAACTACATGCGTATGGGTACGGGTTACTACCGCTATGCCAGCATGCAGGACTTCATGGACGGCGCTGCTCCTATCGGCGTAGGTCTGGCCTATGGCTACGATGGCGATATGGAGCCCTCGTCGAAGGTACGCTTCAACCAGTATGGCCTCTACGTGCAGGACGACTGGAACATCCTCGACAACCTGAAGGTGAATGCAGGTATCCGTTTCGACAATATCTCGTTCTATAACAGCGACCTGAAATTTAACAAGGCCATCTACGACATTGATTTCGGCGGACGCCACCTCGACGTAGGTGCTTGGCCCAAGGCTAACATCCAGATTTCACCGCGTATCGGTTTCACCTACGACGTCTTTGGCGACAAGATTCTGAAGGTTCGTGGTGGTACGGGTCTCTTTGCCGGTCGTCTGCCGTTGGTGTTCTTCACCAATATGCCGCAGAACTCTGGCATGCTGCAGAACCTCGTCTTTGCCAAAGCCGGTGACGCCCGTCTGGCCAACTTTGCTGGTGGCATGACGACAGACATCAACCAGATTCGCGAGAAGCTGGGTGCTCCTGCCAGCCTCGATGCCAATGGCGTAGTACCTTCAGCCATCGCCGGTGTCGACCAGAACTTCAAGATGCCGCAAATCTGGAAATCAAGCTTCGGCATCGACTACCAGCTGCCCGTCAATTTCCCGTTCACCCTGACTGGTGAGTTCACCTACTCGAAGAACATCAATGCCGTACATCTCGACAACTGGAATCAGCGCAATCCCGACGACACCTGGGCACGAATCCCCGGTGCCGACGACCGCTACCTGTATCCTGCCAACAAGGCCGATTGGAACTACAACACCAAGTACAGCAATGTCTGCGTGCTCACCAACAACCACAAGGGTTACGGATGGACCGCCAGCGTGCAGTTGAATGCAGAGCCCATCAAGGACCTGTACATCTCGGCAGCCTACACCCACACGGTAAACAAGGAGGTAACCGGTATGCCCGGTTCGAATGCTTCGTCGGCATGGTCGTATCTGTATACCGTCAATGGTCCTAACGTCATCGACGTCCGCAATTCCGCTACTGTAACCCCCGACCGTGTCATTGCCAACGTCAGCTATAAGTATGGCAAGGATCACTTCTCGCTGTTCTATAGCGGCTATTCACCCTCGGGCTGGAGCTACACCTACGCCAACGACCTCAATGGCGACGGTCTGGCTTACGACCTGATGTATATCCCCCGCGACGACTCCGAAATCAAGTTCGCAACCGATGCCGACCGCATTGCCTTCTGGAATTTCGTCGACCAGGACGACTACCTGAAGAACCATCGTGGCGAGTATGCTGACGCCTACGCAGCACGTGCTCCTTGGGTACACACCTTCGACTTCAAGTGGGCTCACGACTTCGACGTCAAGGTGGGCAACACCACCCATAAGCTGCAGCTCATTGCCAATGTCGAGAACATCGGCAACCTGCTGAACTCGAAGTGGGGCGTCGCCAAGCAGATTCCAGGCATGAGCAACAACCAGTTCAAGCTCCTGTCAGTGTCTAATGCTGCCGATGTCAAGAAGGGTGCACAGCCCATCTTCCGCATGGACACCAAGCTGACCGAGACGTGGGACTACAACCACAGCTACGGACAGTGCTGGCGCCTCCAGCTCGGCGTGAAGTACTACTTCAACTAAACACAAAACACATATATATATAATAAGGTGGCATTCCTTCGAGGGAATTGCCACCTTATTTTATCTTAGTTCATTTATATTTCTCGACGCGGGCGTCGCTGATGGGTCCTTGCCAGTTCATTCCAAAGGCAAAGTCATAGGTGTGCCCGTCGCCATCCTGATAGCAACGCATGTCACGCGGCACATCCTCCTGCTGTTCCTCCACCGTCTTCATGTCGGCAGGCATCTGCATAGGCAGCAGTGCCGAGGGTTCTGCCTTGCCGCTGATGATGTCGAGCAGCGCCTGATGCTGAACCGTAAAGGAAATCAGAATGGCATCAGCCGAGGGCTCTATCTCTGTCAGAACGACGGGACGGCCTGTCTCGATGATGACCACAACAGGCTTGTCGCCCATAGCCTTCTTCGTGTCATTGACCATCACCATATCGTCGCGGTTGTAGGCCTTGACGGTCTTCCCACGAAAGCTGCGGTTGGTGGTCTTCTCCATCGGATCGCCACCGGCAATGCTTACCGCACGGGCATCCTTTGCCGTATAGTCGTCGTACTGCAGACTGAACGGCAGATAGCCATTACCGCCTTTCTTGACGTCGTCAGCACTATAGCCGATTCCCGTCTTCGGCTCCTGTATCAGACAGATGGCAAAGTCGGCCTGCTCAGGCTGTTCCACCACGTCGAAATACTTCTTCACCAACGCAAGGTCTATGGGCTCCACTGTCTTCTCCTCTGAGATTCCTCCCCAAAGACCAGGAATAGCGGGGAAATGGCGCTTAGGCACATACACCTTCTTCCTGTCTTTCACGGGCAACACCCGATTCTGGTGGTTCTTCAGCATCACGATGGATTTCAGCTGTGCCTCGTAGCCCTCCTGCATGAATTCGGGTTTGCCCACGAACTGCTGGGTTTCAGCAGGATCCAGATAGGGATTCTCGAACAGTCCCACACGGAACACATTCAGCAGCAGTCTGCGGGCCGACAGCTCAAAGCGCTGGCGGGCACGCCCCTCGCCCTGCTCCTTGCTCCACATCTGATAAGCCTCCAGCACGGGACCTATCTCGTTGTTGCCGCCAAACTGGTCAACGCCAGCCTGAAGAATCTTATAATGACGTTCTGCCTCGTTGAAGGCTTCCATGCCCCAGGGCTTGCCGCCAATAGGACTGTCCAGCACCTTGATATCCTTCGTAATACCCCAGTCGGTACAAGCTACACCCTCGAATCCGGCCTCATCGCGCAACTGTTGTTGGATGAGCCATCGGCTATAGCTGCCGCCAACGTTTTCGCCTGACGGGTCCTGATTCCACAGAATGCTGTAGATTGGCATTACGGCAGAGGCCATCTTCGTGCCTCCTTCCAGTTTAAAGGCACCTTCCACAAACGAGCGTTTATGCATGGCCAGATTTTTGCCCGGATAGACGGCATACTTGCCGGAAGCGAAATGAGAGTCACGCCCACCTTCCTGAGCACCATAGCCATACCAGTGTTTCACCATCGCATTCACACTTTTCATACCCCATCCTTTGGTCTCAGGCGTCGTCTGAAAACCATCGCAATAGGCTCGCGCCATATCTGTTGCCAACTGCGGATCCTCGCCAAATGTGCCGTCGAAGCGGAACCAGCGGGGATCGGTGGCGATATCCACCTGAGGCGACAAGGCTCTAGCGATGCCTAAGGCACGATACTCCTCTGAGGCAATCTCGCCGAAACGACGCACCAGCTGAGCATCGAAGGTGGCAGCCAGTCCCAGCGACGTAGGCCACAGCGAAATCTTACCACCCGCTCCGGCATTGAACTCAGCAGTACCTGTAGCCTCATGACGCGGATCGGAACTGGTGTTCGCAGGGATGCCATGATCCATTCCCTCGACAAAAGCCTGCATCTTGTTGTTCCATTTGGCTGCAGTCGCCGGACTCTCCACAACGGTAATCAGCACGGCGCGCAGATAGTCGTCACGCAGGAATTTCTGCTGATCGGCTGTCAGGCTGTCCGTTGGCACTGCCTGATGACTGCTGTAGAGCATCAATCCTGCAATCTCCTCTACCGACAGTTGCGAAGCCAGGTTGGCAGCGCGCTCCTCGGCACTCAGTCGCCAGTCCTCGTATGCATCCAACGAGTCATTGCGGTTCAGGTCCTTGAAAGCATAACCGTCTACCGTCAGGATTTTCACCCCCGACTGCGGCGAATAGCCCAGCGTAGGGCCGCCCTTCTGAGTGACCAACATAAATGAATCGACCTGCTGTTCCGACCATTGCTGGCCGCCACAAGCCACAAGCGCCATGAGCATACCGCCCATCGCCATCTGCATCACCAGATTTTTCTTCATACCTTCGTATCTCATAAGCATTAGTATTTATTGATTTGTCTTTGCAAAGATACGAATTAGCGAGTGAAATGCAAAAGAACCCGAGCGATTTTTTCATCACTCGGGTTCCTTTTTTAGTTTGACCTTTGGTCAGTCTGCTGCACGCTCGGCAAAGTTCAAACGGGTTTGTCTTTGCCCTCGCTTAATCGCACCTTGCGCGTTATAAGCTTTACGTAGTAGTCCAGTCCGAAGATGCTGCCCACCAGCAGGAAGGCCTGCGCCACGTAGACCAGCAGTCCGTTCGACACGTCGTCAATCACGACTACCTGATAAGCCACGAGTGCAATGCTGCTCACAATCAGCAGCACTGCACAAGTGTATTGAGAGATCAGAAAGCCCTGTTTCATTAAAGCATCGTTACTGCGGCTCCGCCAGCAGCACCAACAATGAGACTCAGCAAGTACTCCAGCACCTTAAGCAAGATTTTGACCTTTGGATTCATAAGCTAAAACTTTCGAAGTTCAACTTTCACTTAAAAGGAAAGCGCCCGAAGGCGCTAACCTTTTAAGAGCCGGTTTCGAAGCCGCCGCTGCCGCCGGTGCCCTTGGTGAACACCTTCGTAGTCACCTGGCTGCTCACACCGTCCTTGATGGCGATGGCCTTGATGGTCGTAGTCTCATCGATGGTGAAGGGCTGGGTGTACAGCGTGTCGTTCGTGTCGGGGTCGTCACCGTTCTCCGAATAGTAGATGGTTGCGCCCTCAGGACCGCTGATGCTTACCTGGCTGGTCTCCTCGAACGGATTCACACCGCTAA
>CAMHUU010000076.1 GCA_946188395.1 uncultured Prevotellaceae bacterium
TGCGCTCGCTGTCGCCTAAGAGCGGTGGCTACAACCCGATGTATGTCGGTCCGCAAACACAGCGCGACTACGCCTACCATCAGGGTACTGCATGGCCTTGGCTCGGCGGCTTCTATATCGAGGCCTGCCTGAAACTCTACAAGCGCACCCGCCTGTCGTTCCTCGAGCGCCACATGGTGGGCTATGAAGAAGAGATGGACTATCATGCTCTGGGCACCATCAGCGAGTTGTTCGACGGCAATCCCCCGTTCCACGGACGCGGAGCTATGGCCTTCGCCATGAACGTCGCTGAGATTCTGCGCTCGGTGAAGCTGATGGAGAAATATACTTATCAGAAATAAATAAGGAGGAAACGCTATGAAAGTTTTAATGTTTGGATGGGAGTATCCTCCTCACGTATTCGGTGGACTGGCCACCGCCAACTATGGTATCTCGCAGGGTCTCCATGCCCAGGGCGATATGGACATCACGCTGTGTCTGCCCAAGCCCTTTGGCGACGAGGACCGCTCTGCCTGCCAGATTGTAGCCATGAATTCCGTGCCCATTGCCTATCGCGACGTGTCGGCCGACTATGTCCGCGAGCGGGTGGGTAACATCATGGATCCTGAACTCTATTTCCGTCTGCGCGACCACCTGTACGCCGACTTCAACTACATGCACGTCAACGACCTGGGTGCCATGGAGTTTGCCGGCGGCTATCCGGGCAATCTGCACGAGGAAATCAACAACTATTCGATCATCGCCGGTGTGGTGGCACGTACGTTGGACTACGATATCATCCATGCTCACGACTGGCTAACCTATCCTGCAGGCATTCATGCTAAACAGGTGAGTGGCAAGCCGTTATGCATTCATGTTCATGCTACCGATTTCGACCGCTCTCGTGGTAAGGTGAACCCCACCGTCTACTCCATCGAGAAGAACGGTATGGACAACGCCGACTGCATCATGTGTGTGTCCGAGCTGACGCGTCAGACGGTCATCAACCAGTACCATCAGGACCCCCGCAAGTGCTACACCGTTCACAATGCCGTGTATCCCTTGCCCGACGAGTATCAGGCTATTCCCCGTCCCGACCACACCGGTCGCGACAAGGTCGTTACCTTCCTCGGACGTATCACGATGCAGAAGGGACCCGAGTACTTCGTCGAGGCTGCCAACATGGTCATCCGCCGCACCCGCAACGTACGCTTCTGTATGGCTGGCTCGGGCGACATGATGGACGCCATGATTCACCTCGCTGCTGAGCGTGGCATTGCCGACCGTTTCCACTTCCCGGGTTTTATGCGCGGGAAGCAGGTGTACGAGTGTCTGAAGGACTCCGACGTTTACGTCATGCCGTCCGTCTCCGAGCCGTTCGGCATCTCGCCCCTCGAGGCCATGCAGTGCGGCACGCCCTCCATCATCTCGAAACAATCGGGATGTGCCGAGATTCTGACGAACTGCATCAAGGTCGACTATTGGGACATCCACGCCCTGGCCGACGCCATCTACTCCATCTGTGCCAACGACTCGCTGTTCACCTACCTCAAGGAGGAAGGCAAGCGCGAGGTCGACCAGATTACGTGGGAGAAGGTCGGAGCATGGATTGCTACACTCTATAAGAGAACTCTTGGATGGGAGGCTTAACCCATTCGTAACAACGTAATAACGATATAACGAAAAAATGATAAGACAATGAAAACAATTTGTTTATATTTCGAAATACATCAGATTATCCATCTGAAGCGCTACCGTTTCTTCGATATCGGTACCGATCATTACTATTACGATGACTACGAGAACGAGCGTAGCATCACCGACATTGCCAATCGCAGCTACATGCCGGCACTGACAGCCATTGGCGACATGATCCGCGAGCACGGCGACTACTTCAAGGTAGCCTTCTCGCTGTCCGGAACGGGCATCGAGCAGTTGGAGTTCCATGCTCCGCAGGTTATTGCCAAGTTGCAGGAACTGAATCAGACCGGTTGCGTCGAGTTCCTGGCCGAACCATACTCTCACGGCCTGTCGTCACTGGCCAACGAGGAGACTTTTGCGCTCGACGTGAAGAAGCAGATGGCCAAGATTGAGGAGCTGTTCGGTAAGAAACCCACCGTAGCCCGCAACTCGTCACTCATTTATTCTGACGACATCGGCGGACAGATTGCCGCCATGGGCTTCAAGGGCATGCTCACCGAGGGTGCCAAGCACGTGCTGGGCTGGAAGTCGCCGCACTATGTCTACAACTGTAACATCGCCCCCAACCTGAAGCTGTTGCTCCGCGACGTTGAGCTCTCTGACGATATCTCGCTGCGCTTCAACAATCCCGACTGGGAGGGCTATCCCCTGTTTGCCGATGGCTACATCGACCGCATTGCCCGCTTCCCCGAGGAGGAGCAGATCATCAACATCTTCATGGAGCTCTCAGCCCTGGGTATTGCTCAGCCGCTCAGCTCAAATATCCTCGACTTCCTGAAGGCACTGCCCGCATGTGCCAAGGAGAAGGGCATCACGTTCTCGACACCTACCGAGATCTGCATGAAGACGAAGAGCATGGGCGCCATCGACGTTCCCGACACGCTCAGCTGGGTCGACGAAGAGCGCGACTGCTCGTGCTGGCTGGGTAACGCCATGCAGCGCGAGGCCTTCAACAAGCTCTACAGCGTCGCCGACCGTCTGCGCATTGCCGACGATCCGCGCATCAATCAGGACTGGGACTACCTGCAGGCTTCCAACAACTTCCGCTTCATGACCACCAAGCCCTCTAACGTAGGACTCGACCGCGGCATCTACAGCGGACCGTTCGATGCCTTCACCAACTACATGAACATCCTCGGCGACTTCATCAACAGAGTCAACGCCCTCTATCCTCCCGAAATCGAGAACGACGAGCTCAACGCTCTACTGACCACCATCCGCAACCAGGGTGACGAAATCGAGATGAAGGACAAGGAGATTACCCGTCTGAAGGCCCGCCTCGAGAAGCTCGAGCCCAAGGAGGCTAAAAAGCCTGCTGCCAAGAAACCCGCAGCAAAGAAGGCCGCTGCTCCGAAGGCTAAGCCCGCTGAGGCTCCCAAGCCCGAAGAACCGAAGAAATAAGCTTAATGGGTATAAATAGTGAGGGTGTGCCGTCCAAGCACACCCTCGTTTGTTTTATAACATATCTCTCACCTCTCACCTCTTTCTACTCACCTCTTAACAACCTTCCGGCCATCGACGATGTAGATGCCTGGTTGCAGGCGTGTGGCGTCCATGCGCCGTCCGCTCAGGTCGTAGCAGCCCTGCTTGCCCAGTGACTGTTCGTCGCGGCTCACCGTGCTGATGCCCGTCTCGGTGAATGCCTTCACCTGCAGCGTGGCCATGCCCAGCACGAAGTCGGCGTCCTTTGTGGCATCTGTGTACAGCGACAGCACGTAGTCGCCCGTCTCAGTAATGTCGAAGTCGAAAGTCTGTCCGCGGCCGTTCGAGAATTTGTTGGCCGTGCTGCCTCCGATGTTAATCGAGGGCTTGAAGGTCTTCGTGGCCACCGTCTGTCCCTCTGCGTCCTCAATGGCGTAGACGACCGGCGTCTTCTCCGGCTGGTTCCAGTTCACCACACGGCTCTTCAGCGAGTATTGTCCTGCGTGCAGCGTCATGCGCGTCCTAGCTGCCGCGTCGCCGAATCGTGCCCAGGCGGCCTTCTCCTCGCCACCGGGGTTCGTCACCAGCAGACCGTATTCGAAACCGCGGTTCTCGTTGGTGAACCGCAGCAGTCGGCAACCGGTCGAGTAGGGCATACCGCCACCCACACGCGTCGTCTTGCCGTTGCACACACTCCAGTTCTGGGGCACCGTACCCTCGCAGCCAAACGTCTGAATCATGTCGTACTCCTTCGTCGTGGCCACGCAGTTCACCTGACAGCTGCTCTCGCCCGTCTTGCCGTTCGAGTCGGTTACCACCGCGCGCAACTCGTGCGTGCCGGCCTTCGGTGCAGTCAGCGTAGCCTGGTAGGGCGCCTCCGTACAGGTGGCTACGAGCGTCGTACCGTCGTAGAATTCCACCTTCGTCACCTCGCCCTTGACGGCTGTGGCCGTAGCTTCCATGGCGATGTCGGGGAATGTTGCCTCGCCGTCGGGCATCATGCTCAAGAATGTCGTCTCGCCTTCCGGCAGCGTCAGCCGCGCCTTGGGCTGGTTCAGCGAAAAGCGCTTGACGAAGTTCCATATCAGGTGGCGGTTCTGGTCTGTGGGCCAGTGGCCGCCGTTGTTATACGAGTATAGCCACACCTCGCCGCCGTTCGGACCACCCGTCCATCGTTCCAGGTCGCCGTCCTGCCAGGCCCCGCTGAAGGGCTTGAAGCCTATCGTCTTCCTGTACTGCGTGTGCTCGTCGTGCTTGGCGTAGTTCTCGATGTAGGCGTGAATGCCATACTGCTCGTATCCGAACACGTCGTCGCCGTAGGCAATACATTCCAACAGGTTCACCGGCTTCTTGCATTTCGTCCAGGGCTGTTCCGAAAACTGAATGCCGCTGGTCGGAGCGAAGGCGGCAATCTTGTCCTGCATGTTCGCTATGCAGTGGTGAATCAGCATCGAGCCCATCGAGAATCCCGACCAGTACACGCGGTCGCGGTCGATGTCGTGTCGTGAGACCATTTCGTCGATGGTTTTCGTCACGAACGTCTGGTCCTTTGTGCCGCCGACGTCCCATGTGTTGCCGTCGCTGCGCAGGTAGGCCGCCACGAATTTCGCCGTGTCCACCATCTCGTAGATCTTGTCCGAGCCGTACTGGTATTCCGGGTTCTGGTTCATGCCGTGTGTGATGATGAATAGAGGCGATTTCGCCGGCAGCTCGTTCGGAGTGAACACAATCATGTTTCTCCGCTGGCCGTTTACGTTAATGAAAATCGAGTCCTTCACGTAGCCCCAGCCCTGCTGCAGACCCACAAATGCGAATAGAAATAATAGAATAGTTGAACGTTTCATAATGGTTAATTTTACACTTATCGGGTACAAAAGTAGTAAAAGTTTGGAGAAATACCAAATTTATTTGGAATTTTCCACATTTATTCGTATCTTCGCAGCGTCATAATCATAAAAAGATGTACGCGACACAAAAACTAAGAGCTCTGATAGCCTTGACGGCTATGCTCACGGTGGGCCTGCAGGTGTGGGCCGACGGTGGGCGAGGGGAGTGCCCCTTGGTGGAAATCGTGCCCGAGCGATTACCCGACCTGAACATCCCGCGATATTCCCATTACGCATTCTATAGCCCGCAGGGCGAGCTGACGGTGGTGGGTGGCCACACCCGCGGCTTCGTGCCCACGGCGACGGCCGAATACCTGAAAGACGGCCAGTGGCACGTGTTGCCGATGGTCTATAATCACGATAGTGGCGTCTGTGTGCCGTTGCGCTCGGGCAAGGTGCTGCTGGCAGGTGGCTACGAGAAGAACCTGGGCGTCGGTCAGACCCTTGAGGTCGAGATGTACGATCCCGAGAGCCACGCGTTTTCCGGCTTCGGATGTCTGGACAAGAAACGCACACACGTCAGTGGCGTCGAGTTGAAGAACGGCCAGGTGGTCATTTCGGGCAACTGGTATAACGACGATGATATTGCCGTATGGCAGGGCGGCATGTATTTCGAGACCGTCAAGCCTGCCTCCGTGCCTCGCAGCGCGCCCTATCTGTTTCCTGTTGCCGACGACGACGTGCTGGTGGTCAGCGGTGGTCACGACAACTATGGTAAACCTGCAGAAGCCGCTATCGTCGACCGTCTGAAAGGCGATGCGTTCCGTGTACCGTTGCTCGAGGAGTGGCACCCCATGCTGATTCATCGTCAGCCGTGGCCCGATGCCTGTATGGTGGGCGACGCAGCGAAGGACGACTATGCCTACCTGTTCCCGGTGGTGAACGACAGTGGTCAGGTGGCCATTGTCCAGGTGCGCGACACACTGTTCTCGCTATTTCCTACGACATGCCCCATACCCATGAAAAACGAGTTTGGCGGTGTGAAGTGGTATTCGCAGGTAGTCACCGACCGTGAACGCCAGCGGGCCTATATGAGGGGTGAGAACGACGACGAAACGAAGGACTATCTGCTGGTCATCGACTATGCGCAGCATCCTGCCACGATGGTGTGCTATTACTCTGACCACCGCCGCGGAATGTCTGGCACGCCGCCTCTGCTGATGCCCGATGGCAACCTCGTGGTGACTGGTGGCATGGATGCCCAATCGACGAATTTCGACCCCTCTGGCGAGGTGTGGATATACCCTGTGGTCAGCGCTGAATCGGCCCATGAGGCATGCGCTGTTGGTACGTTTTGGCGCCATTATTGGTTGCCGCTAGCAGCCGTTGGTTTGTTCATTCTTTTGATCTACGCTTTCGTCTTTTTGCGTCATCGCCGCCGCCAGTTGGCGTCCGCTGCCCAGCTGGATGTACCGTCGGCTGGCGTTTCTGAGCCTTCGGCCGACTCGACAGAACCATTACTCGATGCGGAATCGAATAAACTACTGGTTCAGAGGTTGATACGAATTATGGAAGATGACAGTATTTTCCTCCGTTCGGGCTTAAAACTGACCGATATTGCCGTGGCACTCGACACGAACAGCCGTTACATCTCCGAAAGCATCAAGCAGTCGACGGGAATGTCGGTCTCGCAGTTTGTCAATAAATATCGCGTCGCCTATGCCCAGCAGCTGATGCTCTCTGATCCCGACAAGAAGCTCCATGCCGTTGCCACCGAATCGGGCTTCGCCAACGACAAAGCCCTGGTCCGTGCCTTCCGCGATTTCACCTCCATGACCCCCACCGAATGGAAGGCCAGTCAATCTGGTAAATGACGTGTATTAAGAGCACCCCCTCTATGGTCCCAAAAAGAATCCGATAAGAAAACATTTATTAACGGTTGTTTACAGTCGTTTGCAGTTTTGTGCATTTTGTTACTTTTGTTAATTGTTAATTTGGGGT
>CAMHUU010000077.1 GCA_946188395.1 uncultured Prevotellaceae bacterium
TGAAGAATTTTGTTGAAGAACTGAAATGGCGCGGTATGCTGGCACAGATGATGCCTGGTACCGAGGAACTCCTCCAAAAGGAGATGGTAACAGCCTATTTGGGAACTGACCCCACAGCCGACTCCCTCCACATCGGACACCTGTGTGGCATCATGATGCTGCGTCACCTGCAGCGTTGTGGCCATAAACCCATCATCCTTGTGGGTGGTGCCACCGGTATGATTGGCGACCCCTCTGGTAAGAGTCAGGAGCGAAACCTGCTCAATGCCGAGACACTCTACCACAATCAGGAGTGCATCAAGAAACAGGTATCCAAGTTTCTCGACTTCGAGTCGAAGGATGCCAATGCCGCTGAGATGGTAAACAACTACGACTGGATGAAGGATTTCACCTTCCTCGATTTCGCTCGTGAGGTGGGTAAGCATATCACTGTCAACTATATGATGGCGAAGGACAGCGTGCAGCAGCGTCTGAACGGCACGGCTCGCGACGGTCTTTCATTCACGGAGTTCACCTACCAACTGTTGCAGGGCTACGACTTCCTCTACCTCTATCAGCACAAAAATTGCAAACTGCAGTTGGGTGGCAACGACCAGTGGGGAAATATCACGACTGGTACGGAACTCATTCGTCGTACACTGGGTTACGAGAACGAGGCTTTCGCCCTCACTTGTCCGCTCATCACCAAGAGCGACGGCAAGAAGTTCGGTAAGACCGAGAGCGGCAACATCTGGCTTGATCCCAAGCGCACCACACCGTATAAATTCTATCAGTTCTGGCTGAACGTCAGCGATGACGATGCAGAGAAGTATATCAAGATCTTCACCTCGCTGGAGAAAGACGTGATCGACGCCCTTATCGAAGAGCATCGGACAGATCCTGGCCGTCGTGTGCTGCAGAAACGCTTGGCAGAAGAGGTCACCGTGATGGTTCACTCACAGGAAGCCCTCGATGCTGCTATCGAAGCCTCTAACCTGCTCTTCGGCAAGTCGACGAAAGAGGGACTGGAGAAACTCGACGAACAGACCTTCCTCGATGTATTCGACGGTGTACCTCAGTTTGAGATTACCAAGGATCAGCTAGGACAGCCTGCTATCGAACTGCTCACAACCATTGCTCCAGTCTTCCCTTCAAAGGGCGAGATGCGCAAGATGGTACAGGGTGGTGGTGTCAGTCTGAACAAGGAGAAACTCACCGATCAGAATCGTGAGATTACTGCTGACGACCTCATCGACGGCAAGTATCTGCTAGCCCAGAAAGGCAAGAAGAACTATTACTTGCTGGTTGTAAAGTAATATTTGGCTGCAAAATTTTGGTACTTCAAAATTATTTCGTACCTTTGCAGCCGCAATTGGACGATGGTGTAATGGTAACACTACAGGTTTTGGTTCTGTCATTCCCGGTTCGAATCCGAGTCGTCCAACTACTAAAACAACTTCTAAAACAAACAAAATTATGGCAAATCTATTTTCACTCGAAGGTAAGAATGCATGGATTACGGGTGCATCTTACGGCATTGGTTTCAACATCGCCAAGGCTTTTGTAGCTGCTGGCGCAAAGACCATTATCTTCAACGACATCAACGAGGCAGCCCTGCAGCGTGGCCTTGACAACTACAAGGAAGCTGGCATCAGCAATGTGAAGGGCTATGTCTGCGACGTGACCGACGAAAATGCAATAAAGGCCCTTGTGGAGACCATCCATAAGGAGGTTGGTCAGATTGACATCCTCGTCAACAACGCTGGTATCATCAAGCGCATCCCCATGCACGAGATGAAGCGCGCTGAGTTCCAGCAGGTGATCGACATCGACCTTGTTGGTCCGTTTATCTGCTCATCGGCTGTGATTCCTGAGATGATGGAGCGCCGTGAGGGTAAAATCATCAACATCTGCTCAATGATGTCGGAACTGGGCCGCGAGACGGTTAGTGCTTATGCAGCAGCCAAGGGCGGTCTGAAAATGCTCACACGCAACATCTGTTCCGAGTATGGCGAGTACAATATTCAGTGTAACGGCATCGGACCGGGCTACATTGCAACCCCACAGACAGCCCCTCTGCGTGAGCGTCAAGCTGATGGCAGCCGCCATCCGTTCGACAGTTTCATCTGTGCCAAGACGCCTGCTGGCCGCTGGCTCGATCCTTCGGAACTGGGTGGACCCGCAGTCTTCCTCGCCTCGCATGCTTCGGATGCTGTGAATGGACACGTGCTTTATGTCGATGGTGGTATTCTCGCCTATATAGGCAAACAACCGAAATAAAACGACACGAAAAAAGGGGTTCCAAACGGAGCCCCTTAATTTTTCTTTACAAAATAGGGTTTAGAGAGCATCAGCAAGCTCAGCGCCAGCCTTGAACTTGGCAACCTTCTTGGCAGCAATCTTAATCTTCTGCTTGGTAGCGGGGTTGATACCCTCACGAGCCGGGCGCTCGGTAACACTGAATGTACCAAAACCAACGAGCTGTACCTTGTCACCTGCCTTCAGAGCATCCTTAATAGCTGCTACTGTTGCGTCAAGAGCCTTCTTTGAATCTGCCTTTGTGAGACCTGCACCTGCTGCAATCTTCTCAATCAATTCTGTTTTGTTCATAATGTTGTTAATTAAAAAATTTATAGTAAAAGTTGAAATAATCACGAATTACTTCGCAAATATAAGAGAAAGTTATCAAAAAAACAACAAAAAAACCGAAAAATTTGCTTTTTTATTGAAAAATAGTTGATAAAGGCCTGTTTTTGGTCCAAAAAAGAGATATTTTTCGTAATTTTGCGCCAAAATAAAGAAAAGTGCCCTTGCACTGAATCAGAGATTATCAAAGATTACAAAAAGCAAATTGCAGAAAAAAGATGTTTCGTATACCCACCATTACAAAGAATCTGTTGATTATCAACTTCATTGCCTTTTTGGCAACGATCGTTCTTCAGATGCGCGGAATCGACCTTGCCGATATCGGGGGGCTTCACTTTTTCATGGCCGAGGATTTCCATTTCTATCAGTTAATTACCTACCTCTTCCTGCATGCTAATTTCATGCACATCCTGAGTAATATGTTCGGCTTGTGGATGTTCGGTTGTGTAATAGAGAATGTATGGGGTCCGAAGAAATTCCTTTTTTATTACATTTGTTGTGGTATCGGCGCAGGACTTTGCCAAGAAATCGCCCAATTTATATCGTTTTATCTGACAATCCACGAGCAGGATCCGAGCATTGGTGTGGCAGAACTCTTCGTGGTGGGTCAGCAACTCAGTCATCAGTTGAACGCCTGGACAACCATCGGCGCTTCTGGTGCTGTCTATGCTGTTATCCTCGCCTTCGGAATGTCATTCCCCAACGAGCGGTTGTTCATCATCCCCTTCCCCTTCCCCATCAAGGCCAAGTGGTTCGTATTAGGGTATGTCGCCATTGAGTTCTATTCATCCATCACGGCAGCAGGCGATGGTGTGGCCCATACGGCTCACTTAGGCGGTATGCTCTTCGGATTCCTGATGATACGTTACTGGAACCGCCATCCTGAAGCGAATTTCGATCGTAGTCGTGGGCGCGAGTTCTTCGAGGGATTGAAGCGCAGTTTTGAGCAGCGCCAGCAGCAGAAGGACACCAATCCGCACATGCATGCAGAACGAGGCGGTTCGAAACAGGATGATATGGAATATAATGCCCGCAAGCGTAAGAATCAAGAAGAGATAGATGCCATCCTCGACAAAATCCGTAAGAGCGGCTACGACAGCCTGACCAAAGAAGAGAAACAAAAGCTGTTTGAGGCTAGCAAGCAATGATCAAGCAAATCAAATCGTTTGTTGTCAACCTGATAGCCGGTGCCAATGTCGCCACCATCTTACTGATGTTACTGGCAGGCTATTCCGACCGGTTGAATCCAGAGCGACATCCCACCCTATCCGTCATGGGCATGACCTTCCCGGTATTCCTACTGGTCAATCTGCTGTTCCTTTTCTTCTGGCTCACCGTCAAATGGAAGAAGGCGTGGATTCCCATTGTAGGCTTTGCTGCCGCCTATGTGCCCATTACCCTATTCATGCCTGTCAACATGCGTCAGGATGTTCCCGAGCAAGCCATCAAGGTCATCTCGTATAATGTCTGCACTTATGGGGGCAATTACAAATACGAACAAGGTTTCGACACTGTATACAACTATCTGGCCCGTCAGAAAGCTGATATAGTGTGTCTACAAGAGGATGTCGACACCTGGCGACGGTTCGTCATGCAGCGATACCAGAAGATCTATCCCTACAACGACACCACCATCCTCCATAAAAATGCCTATACCTTCAATGGTGTTGGCATCCACACCCGATTCCCCATCATCCGTAAGGAGCGCATCTGGTATGAGTCGAACACCAATGGTTCGGTGGCCTATTACCTGAAAACAGACAAGGACACGCTGCTGGTCATCAACAACCATCTGGAAGGTACCCACCTCTCGGATGCTGAGCGCGACAACTACAAACGCATGCTACGCGGTAAGATGGAGCGCGACACTGTCAAAGCAGAATCGATGTTCCTCATCGGGAAACTGGGCAAGAACAACGCCCGTCGCGCCCCTCAGGCCGATGCCGTCCACCGTTATATCGAGGCGCACAGACACTATCCCATCATCGTGTGCGGTGACTTCAACGACACCCCTATCTCCTACACACGGCGCACCATCGCACAAGGACTCACAGACTGCTTCCAAGAGACAGGCAGAGGACTCGGTTTGTCATATAATCAGAAAGGTTTTTATTTCCGCATCGACCATATTTTATGCTCGTCAGATCTTCAGCCATATAATTGTCAGATTGACGACGAAATGGATGCCAGCGACCATTATCCGGTCATTTGTTACCTCAAAATGAGGGAAAAACCTTAAAAAATGTGTCTTTTTTGACGAGAAATTTTTCCCTCTCAAAAAAAAGAACTATATTTGCACGCTAAAATATACGCGAACAGAATTTAATAATAACAAATAATATTAAAAATCAAAATGCAAAACAAAGGAATTGTTAAATTTATTGCAGTGCTTCTGATTCTTGTGTGCTGCTTCTACCTTTCCTTCTCATTCGTGACACGCCACTACGAGAGTAAGGCTGCCGCTATGGGCGAGAAGGCAGGTGCGGAGTACCTCGACTCAATCAACAACGAGAAGGTGTATATGGGCATCTACTCGCTGAAGCAGTGCCGTGAGATGGAAATTGGCCTGGGTCTTGACCTGAAAGGCGGTATGAACGTGATTCTTGAGGTATCCGTACCTGATGTGGTTGACGTGCTCGCTGACCACAAGACCGACGCTACCTACAAGAAGGCAATGGAGCTCGCCAAGAAGGAAGAGGAGACCAGCCAGAACGACTTCATCTCTCTGTTCGTGAAGTATTGGAAACAAGAGGCTAACGGTCGTCCCCTCGCCGCTATCTTTGCTACCCAGCAGATGAAGGGCAAGGTGAGCACACAGTCTACCGACTCTGAGGTAGAGAGCGCATTGCGCGCTGAGGTGCAGGCTGCCGTCGACAACTCATTCAACGTAGTCCGTAACCGTATCGATAAGTTCGGTGTCGTTCAGCCCAACATCCAGAAGCTGGAAGGTCAGGCTGGCCGTATCATGGTCGAAATGCCTGGTATCAAAGAGCCCGAACGTGTACGTAAGCTGCTTCAGGGAAGTGCTAACCTTGAGTTCTGGGAGACCTACAACTCTCAGGAGATCACGCCGCTGCTGGCTCAGCTGAACCAGCGTTGGGCTGCTCAGGGCGGTCAGGTGACCGACACCGCTGCCGTCGATACAGCTAGTGTGGCTCAGGCTGCTGCCCAGGTGGCTCAGGTGGCCGACTCTACAAAGGCTGACACTGCTAAGGCAGTTGCTGGCGACCTCGCTGCCAAGCTGGCCAAGAAGGACGTAAAGGAAACGCTCGACACTAAGGCTGCTGAGCTGGCCAAGAAGCAGAACCCCCTGTTCGCTATCTTCCAGCCCACACAGGGTAATACCCTCGCAGTCGTAGGTTATGCCAACGCTCGCGATACCGCTGAGATCAATAAGATCATCTACTCCGACCTCGCCCGTCAGATCCTCCCCGCTGAGTTGAAGCTCCGTTGGGGTGCAAAGGCTGAGGACTTCGGCGATCAGAACACCAAGGGCGACATCTTCGAGCTCTATGCCCTGAAGATTACCGAGCCTTCAGGCCGTGCGCCGCTGGAGGGTGACGTCATCACCAACGGTAAGGACGACTTCGACCAGATGGGTCATCCCTGCGTATCGATGCAGATGAACTCTGACGGTGCCCGTCGCTGGAGCCAGATTACTAAGCAGAACATCGGTAAGGCCGTAGCCATCGTGCTCGACGATGCCGTTTACTCTGCTCCCCGTATTCTTTCACAGATCGACGGTGGTAACTCTCAGATCACTGGTAACTTCACCATCGAGGACACGAAGGACCTTGCTAACACGCTGAACTCTGGTAAGATGCCGGCTCCTACCCGCATCGTGCAGGAAGAGG
>CAMHUU010000078.1 GCA_946188395.1 uncultured Prevotellaceae bacterium
GTCAAACAAAAAAGAACCGTCCCTAAGTGTTTGAATATCAGTTTTGCGGCGATGGTGCCAATGCAGGTGTATAATTCGCTGCAAGTGCCTGAGGAACGTGAGCGGCTGATGCAGATCCGTCACCTCATCATTGGCGGTGGTGCCATCGACGATGCCTTGGCTGCAGAACTCAAAAGCTTCCCCAACGCTGTCTGGAGCACCTACGGAATGACCGAGACCCTTTCCCACATCGCTCTCCGTCGTCTTTCTGGCCCAGACACTTCCGATTGGTACACACCCTTTCCCTCCGTACATCTCTCCCTCTCCTCCGACGGCTGTCTTATCATAGATGCCCCCGAAGTTTGTCCAGAATCCCTTGTCACTAATGATATTGCAACGCTATCACAAGGCCAGCGCTTTCGCATCCTCGGTCGTCGCGACAACATCATTTGCTCTGGAGGACTTAAAATCCAGGCTGAGGAACTCGAGCGTCAACTCCGTCCTCATCTGCGCGTACCTTATTTAATTACCAAACGTCCTGATGAAAAATTCGGCGAGATTGTCGTCCTCCTTACCGAAGGTTCTATCGCTGAAGTTCGCGAAGTTTGCGAGCGTATCCTACCACGCTTCCATCGGCCTCGCGCCTATCTCCACGTTTCTCACATTCCTCTCACCGCTACAGGCAAGCCTGCCCGCCATGAGGCAGAGCTGCTAGTTACTGGGCTATCCGACGGCAAAGTTGCCAAACGACCAGAAAACTAAGTGCGCCTATCAACAGGAAGATGAGGGCAATTATGAGCATTGGTTGCAGGATGCCCTGTTTGGGAACGATGACGGCTGCTGACCACTTGACATGTTCAATCGGGGTATAATAGATGGTAGATGTCACCCCGTTGATATTCATCTCTATCGTGCCGCTCTTCTGTTGATCAAAAATATTACCTGCCTGCTCTTTGGTCGTCGCGAGAAACATGCCATTAGGATAAGCGATGCAGCTTCCGTCGTTGTTGATGATTACCGAGTAATAGTCATCCTCGCAAAAAAGATGACGGTTCAGCAGTTCGTTCTGTTTGCTCTCCTTGTCGATGCGTTGTAGTTCCTTGCTGAGCCACTCGAACGTCATGTCGGCGCCACAGACACAAGCCAAACGACCGGTCTTGTCGAAGATGGGCTTGACAAATGTCGTATAATGGCCGCTGATGTTTGTGCCGTCATAATAGTAATAAGGATCAGCCCAGAAGCTGTCATTGGATTGCTTGGCGCGGATGTACCATTCGGACTTATGATAGTTATGACGTGCCGAGCCTACCATTCTGAGCTCGAAGGCATTGGTATCGATATGGTGCACGTATGGTTCGAACCATTGACCCTCTTTCTCGAAATAATAGGGTTCGAAGGCGGCGAAATAGCCTCTGACCTCCGGATTCAGATTGGTCTTGCTCTTCAGGGCGGTAATGACGGATTCCGGGGAGTCGAGATGCTTCTCAACCTCGTCGAACTCGTTCATGGCATTCATCTCCATGCCTTTGATGGTTTTGGCAATTTTCTCGGCGGTGATATTCGTTATCCCGACATAGCGGGCGTGTGTCTCTGCCTTTAGGGCCTGGTGGCAAATCCAGCAGGATGCAGAGAAGATGATTATCATCATTACCAGCAGGGTAAGCATGAAAAACCGCATGAGTTTCTTTGATGTATAATCGGTTGACTGTTGCATTTTTTTGTTAGTTAGCTGTATATTACTTACAAAAGTATAAGTTTTGTAATTTACCTCCAAATTCACTTTGGATAATTAATATATTTTAAGATATTTGAATGACATAGCACAAAAGAGATGCAGCTGCTTTCACAAGTGGCTGCATCTGCGATTAGTTAGTAATATGATCAGGTTCACTAAGTTGATTGGTCTTTCTCAAGAGCCGCATTTCGGATGCGACAACCGTGATATCTTTCTCAGCCCTCACGATAGAAATCGATGGCTTCGTAGATTTCATCCTTTGTGGCCGTCTGGTTGATGCGGATGTCGCCGATGCCCCCGAGCAGGGTGAAGTTGATGCTGCCCGCTGTGTTCTTCTTGTCATGTGTCATGAACTCGAATAGGGTGGGGTAGTCATCGCAAGTGATGGACATGCGACCATAGTGCTCTCGGATGAAACTGATGGTCTGTCGCATTTTGTCGGTGGGGAAACCGGTCTTAACACAACTCAGGTAGAGTTCGCAGACGAGGCCATAGGCAACGGCATAGCCGTGAAGGATGGGACCGTGGCTTAGTGCAAACGATTCGAAGGCATGACCTGCAGTGTGGCCGAGGTTGAGTGCCTTGCGTATACCGTGCTCCAAAGGATCCTCGGTGACGATGCGTTGTTTGACGGCCACACTATCGGCCAGCATGCGCTGGAGGGTGGTCAGGTCGAGTTGCTCGGTATCGAGATTGAAATTCAGCAGTTCAGCCCACATCGCTTCATTGGAGATGAGCCCGTGCTTGAGCATTTCGGCATAGCCGGAAAGGATGTTCTCGCGGTCGAGGGTACGCAGAAACTGTGTACTGAGAATAACCGTAGCAGCATTGTTGAACACCCCGATCTCATTCTTCAGACCTCGGAAGTTAATGCCTGTCTTGCCGCCGACGCTGGCGTCGACCATCGCAAGCAAGGTGGTGGGGATATTGATGTAATTGATGCCGCGCTTGAAAGTGGATGCCGCAAAGCCGCCCAGATCAGTCACCATGCCACCTCCTATATTTATTAATAAGGTATGGCGAGTACCGCCCATACGTCCGAGTTCTTCCCAGACATGGACCAGTGATTCGAGTGTCTTGTGGGTATCGGTAGCCCCGATGCTGATAACCTCAGCACCATGAAGGCATGGGAAACCGCTGACAACGGGCCAGCAGAACTCTCGGGTGGTTTCGTCGGTGAGAATGAAAACCTTGTCGTGCTCGCAAGCCTCGATAGCCTTGGCGAGTGATGTCTCTAAATTCTCCGCTATTTCTACCTTTTGGGGCGTCATTATCCTTTTAATGGTCATTTTTGCGTGTGCAAAGTTAGTCAAATTTTTGGAAATTCGTTTAAAATGACAAAAATAATTGTAGAATTTACATTTTTTTTCTTAGGATTGATTAAACTTTCCAAATTTTGATGCGTCAAAGGAGCAGAATTTTATACAACTATCATGAGAAGATTACTTATTTTGATGATTGTCAGTGTGATGACAATCGCTGGATTTGCTCAACGAACCGTAACCGGTAAAGTAGTGGAACAAGACACTAAGGATGCTGTGATTCAAGCTACAGCCTCTCTGTTGAGCGGTGAAAAAGTGGTATCCAATGCCGTAACTAATGCTGATGGTAATTTCAGTGTGAAGGCACCGAGTGACGGTACCTTTACACTGCGTATTACCTATGTAGGCTTTAAGACCTACACGAAGAAGATTACCGTAGCCGAAGGTAAAAATGTGTCGGCAGGCACCATCAGTCTGGCTCCTGACGCCATCATGCTGCAGGGTGCTACGGTGACAGCCCATCTGGCTAAGGTGCAGTCGAAGGGCGACACTCTGATCTTTAATGCCGACGCCTATCGTGTGCCAGAGGGCTCTGTGGTGGAGGAACTGGTAAAGCGTATGCCTGGTGCCGATATCGATGAGAATGGTAACATCACCATCAACGGTAAGCAGGTGTCGAAGATCAAGGTGGACGGTAAGGATTTTGGCGACGCCCAGACGGCGCTTAAGAACCTGCCTACATCTATTATTGAGAAGGTTCGCGCATATGATGAGAAGAGCGACCTGGCCCGTATCACCGGTATCGACGACGGTAACGAGCAGACGGTGCTTGATTTTGGTATCCGTGCTGGTATGAACCGTGGTACAATGCTCAATGCCGACTTGGGCATTGGTACTAAGAGTCGCTATTCTGGCCGTTTGTTTGGTATGTACATGCGTGACGACTATCGCGTGATGGGTATGCTCAATGCCAACAATACCAACGACCAGGGCATGGGTGGCGGCGGTGGCCGACGCTTCGGCGGTGGTATGGGTATGGGTGGCGGTGGCTTGAATGCTGCCAAGACCGGTATGATCAACATCAACTATGAGAAGCCCAAACTGGTTGTTGCCCAGGCCAGCGTGAATGTGAACCATCGTGACGGTGATAACTGGTCGCGTCGGTTCCAGGAGAACTTTACGGCTGACCCCACCATGAAACAGTTCCAGAGCTCTATCAACCAGAGTTACTCACGTAACACCAATTGGAGCGTTCAGGGACGTGTGGAGTGGACGCCTGACACATTGTGGAACATTGCCTTCCGTCCGAACTGGAGCTTCGGTAATAATGACAGCCAGAGCCGCAACCTCTCTGCTACATTCAATGACAATCCCTACAGTTATATTGATTATCAGTTGGATGCAGCTGTCTTAACAGAGGTCGTGAAGAATGGTGGCGACCTGAGTGAATTCCTCAAGAACGGTGGAAACAACAAGTCGCTGGGTTATGGCGAAAACAAACGTCTTGGCGGTACATTGCAGATTAACCGTCTGCTGAATGGTAGAGGACGTAACATCACCGTACAACTGACAGGAAACTATAGCAACAATGAGAATAAGCAGTTGTCGAATAACCAGACGAGGCTTTTCCAAGGTCAGACCACGACCTATAATGGTGTATCAGGGCTTTCTGAATATCAGGCCAACCGTTACAACTTGTCGCCGACAAAGTCGTGGGACTACAGTGTCCGCGCTACCTACAGCGAGCCGATCGCCTATGCTACGTTCCTGCAGTTCAGCTATACCTTCCAGTATCGCTATAACGAGAGTGACCGTCAGACGTTTGACTATTCAAATCCCCTCCTGTCGGATCCTACCAAGAGTTTTGACTTCAGTAGCGTAACACCGGTATATCGTCAGTGGAGCGATTACTTCGATCTGGTTCAGAATGGCTATTCACCAACGAAAGATGATGCCTATTACAGCAAGGATCAGAGTCGCTATTCTGCCTACTCGAACTATATCCATACGGGTGAGATTATGCTGCGCTTCATCCGTGATACCTATGATTTTAACGTAGGTGTGCAGGTTATTCCGCAGACATCAGACTATACACAGCGTTATCTGGGTGTAGACACCGTCGTAAAACGTACGGTGACCAACTGGAGCCCGACAGCCAATTTCCGCTGGCGTCCCACACAGTCGGGTAGCCTTCAGTTCCAGTATCGTGGTAGCACCAGCCAGCCCTCGATTGACCAGCTGCTCGTGATCAACGATGATACTAACCCTCTGAGCAAGACAACGGGTAACCCCGATCTGAAACCTTCGTTTACACAGAGCTTCAACCTGCGTTTCAACAACTACATTATGAACTATCAGCGCATGATCAATGCCAACCTGAACTTCTCGACCACCATGAACAGCATCGTCAATAAGGTGACCTATACTTCTATTGGTGGTCAGGAGTCAAGGCCTGAGAATATCAATGGTAACTGGAATGCCGGTGGTAACATCATGTGGAACTCTGCTATCGACTCATTGGGCTACTTCAGCTACAATGTCTCTTTGAACGAGAACTTCAACCACCGTGTGGGTTATGTTGGTGACATGAAGACTCGGGAGACCCTGAGGAATTCAACCAACCAGAATATGATTGGCGGTCGTCTGGGAGCCAGCTACCGCAACGACTGGTTGGAAGTGGAGCTTAATGGATCGGTGAACTACAACTCTACGCGTAATAAGCTGCAGCCGCAGTCGAATCTCGATACCTGGACCTACTCCTACGGTATGAACTCGACCATCTATCTGCCTTGGGGTACACAGATTACGACTGATATCAGTATGAACAGCCGCCGTGGCTATGATGACCAGTCGATGAATACCAACGAACTTCTCTGGAACGGTCAGATTTCTCACAGCCTGCTGCGTGGTAAGCCATTGACGCTCTCACTGCAGTTCTATGATATTTTAGGTCAGCAGTCGAACTTCTCGACGACCATTAGCCAGATGGCCCGTACCGATAACGAGTACAATGCTGTGACCAGTTACATCATGTTCCGCGCCAGCTATCGTCTGAACTTCTTCGGAACACGTGCTTC
>CAMHUU010000079.1 GCA_946188395.1 uncultured Prevotellaceae bacterium
ATTGCCTGCAGCTGCTGGCCGACTATTGTGCCGCGGCACAACTGCCCGAAGAGGGATGTGTGCGCAGAGTCATCTGGATGGCCCGCTTCCGTCAGCAGGGCGAAGACCTCGTGAGGAAAACCTTCCGTGCGGCCTATCAGAAGCCCCACGAAGGGCGTCCGCTCTCACAGATGAACGAGAAGGAACGCATCATGCGCTCGATAGAAGACTTTCTCAAACGACGCTATCAGTTGCGCTACAATGTGGTGAAACAGATGGTGGAATTCCGTCCTAACGACCTGCGTTTCCGTGAATGGCAGCCGCTCGGCGACCGCCAGTTGCGTTCCATCGTGGTGGAAGAGATGAAGGAGGGCGGAGAGAGTTGGATGAACGATATCCGCACCTATATCCAGTCGGCCCATGTGCCCGACTATAATCCCATCCTGGAGTTCCTCCATAGTGTGGGAGAATGGGACCGGAAGCATGATTACATCGGGGACTTTGCCCGGCGGCTGCCCACCGATTACGACCGTTGGCCGCACTATTTCCACCGCTGGTTCCTGGCTATGGTGGCTCAAGCGCTCAACCTCTCGCGCGACTTCGGCAACTCCGTGGTGCCCATGCTCATCGGCGGACAAGGCATCAAGAAGAGCACCTTCTGCCGCAACATCCTGCCGCCGGCCCTGCGCGAATATTATATGGACGACATCAAGATGGATAATGCCGAACAGGTGGAGCGCGTACTGGGCCGCATGTGGCTCGTCTGCATCGATGAATACAACGCCAAGACCGAGCGCGAACAGGCCAAAATCAAGCGCTTGCTCACCGAAAAAGACGTGCAGATCCGCAAGATGCGCTCTGACCAATATACGATGACGCCGCGTCTCTGCTCCTTCATTGCTACCACCAACGACACCACGCCATTGCCCTCGGGTGACGGTTCGCGCCGCTATCTCTGCGTGGAGGTGAAGGGCCAGGTGGACATGTCGTCGCCCATTCCCTACCGGCAGATGTTTGCCCAGGCCATGAGCGAACTCCGCGAGCGCGACTGCATCTACTGGTTTACCAGCGAGGATGAGCGCGAGATACAGGCGCATAATGCCAACTATCAGCAGCATTCGTCGCTCCAGCAGGTGCTCGAAGGCTTCTTTGAGCCTGCCCCGGAACGTTCGCGCCAATATTTCTGGCCTGTGCTTCGCATCCAACAGGAACTGTCCAAACGCTTGAAAACCAAGGATATACCGAGTATCCGTGAGTTGGGCATCACGCTGAAACGGACAGGATGGCCCCATGGCGGTATCAACGGAAGAATTGGTTATTATCTGAAAATGCGTTCGGAATAATGGGGGCAAAATGGATTTTTAGCGATTATTTTGCCCAAAATAGGGGGAAGGATAGTAGGAAGGTAGTAGGTAAAACGCCTCTTCCTACTACCGATAACTATTTGATTTACATCGCTTTAATGTGAAAGTAGTAGGTATAGTAGGTAAAAATCAATATATCGCGTATGGAGGAATGGACAACCCGACAACAAAGTAAGTTAGTTTGTACTTCAATGGATGATGTTTTGCAGGCCATTTGATGGTGTTTTGAGGTACAAACTAAATTACTTTGTACCCTCATTAAACCTATTTTTTCTCCTAATCATTCGTTAATGTCAAAAGAATTGATTATATTTGCAAACGGAAATGAAAGAAGAGTTTAAGGCCAATAAACATCAGGAAGACGCGGTACAGGCTGCAGCAACCATTGATGCAGTGCTGCGGGTGCAGACAAACTGGAAAGAACTATGGTTCTATCAGAAGACCGTGGTGCTTTACCAGATGACATACGTGTTCTGCCAGCGCTTTCTTCCCAAGTACGGTGACCGTACGGTTGACCAGATGGTACAGGCGGCCCGCTCTGGAAAACAGAATATTGCGGAAGGCTTGGCAGACGGTGTCACCTCTATGGAGATGGAACTCAAACTGCTGAACGTGGCCCGCTCGTCGTTAAAGGAGTTGTTGGAGGACTATGAGGATTATATCGTCTCGCGCCGTCTCTCTTATTGGAAGGTGGGGCATGAACGCTATGACGGTCTGCTGCGATTCTGCAGGAGTCACAATCAGCTTGGCGATTATGAGCCTTACTTTTATAAATGGAGTGATGAAGAGATGGCAAACACCGCTGTGTCGCTCTGTCATTTCGTGGACAAAATGATGACGACCTATCAGCAGAAGTTGGACGAAGACTTCCGCCAGAATGGAGGCATCAGAGAGCGGATGACTGCCGCCCGCCTGAAAACGAGAGCCATCCAGAAGAGCACCATTGAGGCCCAACAGCACGAAATAGAGCATTTGAAAGCCGAACTCCAGCGCCTCAAGGCAGAGAATGAAGTGCTGAGGAGAAGGCTGGAGGCTAGATAGTCTAGCTTTCTAGAAATCTAGATGAACTAGCATTCTAGAGACCTAGCATTCTAGATAAAACTAGAGAAAAAAACAATAACAATGAGCATAAGGATCAGACTTCGTAAAAACGAGATTAAGAGTAACAAGAATTACGGTCAGTATTTTGCTGAGACCGTGAGTATGGGAACCGTCGGCGTGGAGCAGATGGCTGAAGAAATCAGCAGGAACTGCACGCTGAAATCAAGTGATGTGCAGGGGGCTCTCATCGCCTTGCAGGAGGTGATGACCAGCCATTTGCAGAATGGGGAGACCGTGGTGCTTCCCGGCATCGGTAGTTTCTCCCTGGCAGCCGAGAGCAGCGGCGTAGAAGACCCGGACAGATTCAACCTGCAGCACCACGTCCGCGGCATCAAGTGCCGTTTCCGTCCCTCGGGCAAACGCCAGGGCGGGAAGAACGGTCCTATCGTCTATGACCTTGTGGGCGATGCCAAGGTGGATTGGGTACCTCTTTATAAGAAGGGGCAGACGTAGTTTTCTGACAGTAACAACACTGATTGACCAATAGACAAAAATCTACAATAATCTCACCAAAATGTTCTTACAGTGCGGTTGAAACGCCCCCTCCTAATAACGGAGGGGAACAAGATTTGTGACAGATTTTTGAATTATTTTGTTTAAGAAAGTGGGGGCTGAGTACTTACTTCTGGCTATAATATAGTCAAAAAGTGGTTAAAACAGCGGATGGATTCACATATATGAGAAATAATGACTATCTTTGTAGCGTTTTTTCAAATATGAGAACTGTTAAATACATATTATATATAGTAGGTGTACTCGCGATGCTGATCGTCGTGAGTTGCAAACGGTCGGCATGGGATCCGTCGCTTAAGCAGAACGAGGTCATATCTCTTTATCAGAAGGTGCTGACGGCGGCCCATGAATCGCCTGAGAGAGGGATGCAGATGATTGACTCGCTCAAGCGCATTGGCGCGTTGCCCTACTACCACACCGACCTGATGCGTGCCAAGATATATGCGCAATCGACTGACTATTTACGGCTCGACTCGGCTATCATCATCGGTGAGCGACTGATAACGCTCGACGAGGCGAAGAAAGACCTGGGCTACCGGCAGGACATTCTGGAGATGCTGGTGAATGCCTGCCGGCTGCATCACGACGACGAACAGACCATCCATTGGTCAACGATGCTGTTAGACCTCGTCAGGCAACAGGGGCTGGAAACCGAAGCCCTGCGCACCGAGGCGGAGATAGGCATGGCACTCTCCCAGATAGGCCGGACCGACGAGGGGCTGGCCAAGATAGATAATGTCATCCGTCAACTCAAAGGCCAACGTAAGTGGGCTGAGATGGATGCCAGCATTATCGCCCTGAAGCGCAAGGTGAGTGTGCTCGACTTGGAGCAACGGTATAGCGACATTCCACCCGTGGCACAAATGATGCTTGACCTCCTGGCCGACTATGAACAGCATCCCGACGAGTTTCACGACGACTCCTACCGTGAGGTGACCGATGAACAGCGCCCCGGCTATATCGAGTTCTACCGGTCCAAGTGTTATCTATACAAGGCACACGCCTACGCGAAAATAAGTGAAGAACGAAAAGCGAATCGTGAAGAATCGGCTGCCGCCGCGAAAAAGGCCAGCCAGAATCTTGCCCTTTACGAGCAGACAGACTTCGCCAAAACCATGAATGGCCGCGAGGAGATTACACCGACGTGGCGCTTTCTGGGACATTACGACAAGGCAGAGGCTGCCTGCGCTGACCTTGAAGCCGACCTGCGCCAGCAGGGCGACACCGTGAACGCCCGAATGGCTGCAATTCTATACGAACATGCCCAGACCGCCAAAGCACAGGGACGCGATGCAGAAAGCGTCGGCCTATTCGAACAATACGAGGCGCTCAGCAAAACCCTCAACGACCGTCTGCTGCGAGGCAAGGCCCATCTCTACGCTGCCCGCTTTCATGCACAGGAACAGCAGCAGGAGATAGACCGCCAGAAGGCAGGCAAGCAATATGTCACCATAATGGCATTCTTCATCGGCATTCTTGCCATGCTTGGCTTGTTCTTTGCCTGGTATGCTGCCCGCCAATGGGGCAAGACACAATTGAAGAACCGCGCGCTGGCCAAGCAGATAAAGGAGGCCTTTACATATAAAGATAAGTACGAGGAACTAAAACAGCAGTTACAGCAGTTAGCCAACGGTCACCAGCGCAATGCGGAGGGGAGCCCTGACAATCTTGCCGCTGACGCCGGCCTTGAGACCCATTTGCCGGTCATCCCTTCGGGCGGCTCACTCGATTCTCTTTCTCCCGAAGAACTTTTCCAATACATCGAGCACGAGGTCAGCCGACGGCTGCTGTTCCTCAACCCGTCGTTCGACCGGCAGATGATCATGGACGAGTTTCACATCACCAAAGAGCGCGTGGGCGCGGCCTTCTCTCAGGGCAGCAAATACGACTCCCTGCCCCAGTTTGTCAACGACCTGCGTCTGGAGTATGCCAGCAAGTTGCTCGTCACAACCGACCTGCCCATCACCGAGATTATGTCCAAGGCAGGATTCTCCAATGCGTCCGTTTTCAGCCGATACTTCAGCCGCAAATACCAGATATCCCCCTCCCAATACCGCCGTGCCAACAGCGAAGTTTAGCATACACAAACTATACCGCCACTCCCCAAAGCCCTGATTTCAGGGCTTTTTTATTTGACCATTTGTCTGAAAACACTTGACCATTTGTCTTTGCTGTTTGCCTGCGCGTGTAAAAAAAGTACTTTTGCATGATATTAATTTTGAAATCATGTAATCACGGGATGAAAGTTTCCAAAAAATCGAGGATTCAAAGATTCATCATCCGCCATAAGTGGATGGCGGGCACCTACGAATGGCTTGTTGAGCACTGGATCATGGCAGTCATTTATCTGCTTGTGGTGGCTGTTGCCCTTTGCCTGATCAACCTCACGGTCATGGTGCTCCTGGACAGATAGACTATGGTGGCAGTTCAAGAAAATAACACAATAAAAACATAATCATTGAAAAAAAATGAAAAAGATCAATGCTTTGGTTGGGGTGTTCGCACTCTTTACCACAATCGGCTGTTTGACGGCTTGCGGGTTGGACATACCCAAAGAAAAACTGACATCGTTCGAGACGATTACCGTTAAGAAATCCGACGTTGAACTTCCCATGAAATTCAGCGCCAAGCTGAAAGGTCAGTCCGACGTGACCATCACGCCGCAGGTGAGCGGACAGCTGATGAGAATATGCGTCACCG
>CAMHUU010000080.1 GCA_946188395.1 uncultured Prevotellaceae bacterium
GTGAGGTCGTTGGAGAAGAATATCTTGTGCTTGCTCTTGTCCTTGGAGAACCAGATAACCACCTTGACCTTCTGCTTCAGGGCCTTGCTGTAGACGGTCCCGCAGAAGCACTCTCCACCATCGAAAGTGTAGTCAAGCTTAAAGAACTCCTTCATGTTAAGCTTGTCCACGTCCACCTTTCCATCATACTTCTTGGGCGCGCCAGGCAGTCCGGTCTTTGGTCCCTTGTAGAGATAGTAGAGCGCAGCATCATCCCTGAAGCGGGAGATGACCTTCAGCCCCATTTTGGTAAGGCCGTCCACGAAGTTCCTCTTCGAGAAGAATGCATCAGCCACCACCCGCTTGGTATACTCGAAAACCTCTTGAGGAAGACATCCGAGCACATGCAGATACCAGTCGATGAGGTTGAAGGCCTTCTCCACCTCATCGGGATTGCCATCGGCTATAGCCTTGGCATCTGCAGCCTTGTGATATGGACGCTTTACAGGAACATCTCCCACTGTTGCCTTCACATGCTCCATGTCCGTCACTGCCTCACTGCCAACTATATGCCTTGTCGGCTCTCCGGCCTTGTTGACCATCTCCGAGGAGAGCATACTGCTGTTAGGGCTCTGGAATCCTCCAAGCATGACACAGTCATGGCGGAATGTGTCTATGATGCCCACGCCAAGTATCTCAAGACCCCACTTGGCCTTGCCTGCAACTCCAGACCAGAAGTAACCGATTCCGGGCGTATGCCTGCCGGTCTTGCTGATATAACTGGGATCAATGGCCAGAGCCTTGATGCCTATGCTGCCCTCGAAGTACTGCTTTGCCAACTCGAGGTTGAAACTCACCGTGTCAACGCCGCCTTTCTCGAAGTGGCTGCGATAGGTCTTCTCATTGGCTGTACCGAACGTGCCCAGCTGCGTGAAATTAGTTTTTTGCATCACAACATAAAGAATTAACGTTTCGATGAACAGAGTCTTGAACTTTTTGCTTAACTTTGCGGCGTGCTTTGGCAGAAATGCTTCTGCGAGGCTACCCATTTGGCTAATAATGTCTGACATTTTTACTATTACGAAAAGAGTGGTATTTTTCCGTAAAGTTACTAATAATCAGTAATAATCAGCGTGTTAGCCAAATTTTATTAGTTAATAATATGTAATATAAAAAGTAATATTTTCATTTGAGACTTCTCGATGATGAGGTTAAAGGAACAAAAGCGCGCGCAATAAAAAGTAAAAAGAGCAGGTACGCATCTCGAGTACCCGCTCTGAAAAGGATTTTAATAAACTAAACTAACTTACAAAAAACAAATCAAATATGTTATTTCTTACCACCAGCGGGGGTCGCCAGCCTGGCCCTTGCCCTTGAAGGTGACACCATCCTTGAGATGGAAGTCGAGGTTTTGTGGGTCTGCAAACAGTTCGTCGGTAGTGATGTTGAGGTGCATGGCATTGGTGAAGGGACGTGCATCTTCAGGGAAGTCGCTGGTCAGGTAGCAGCCAGAGAACTCGAGCCAACCGGAGTAGTCGTTGTAGCCTGCATTCATCTTCTGACCACCGTTGGGTCCACAGAAGATGGAGTTGGTGACCTGAGCCTCCTTTGGTGCACGTTTGTTGTCGGCACGAATCCATTTCTGCAGTTTGGTGGTGTAGTTGCAGAAGATGCAGCGGTCGAACTTGAAGAGATCTATCAGACAGCGCAGGTCCATGGTCTGGTCTCCAATCTCGCACAGTGTGGAGTTGGTGATGCTGATTGTCTCCATCGTAGTAGTATTCTTACCAATATTAATCATGCCGTAGCCACTGGTTCCAACGTTATAGACGATGCAGTCGTCGATGAGAATCTGGCGGAACGTCACATCGTCGTTGTTGACATAGACCAGTGTGCGTGGAATGTTGCGGATTTCGCAGCCCTGGAAGCTATAGGTGTCGACGTTGTTCTTGTCGGGATTGAACCAGTAGGCCTCGCCCATCTTGTCGTCAATGATGACGGACTGGAAGCAGATGTTACCCTTGTTGCCAGAGAGACGCAGTCCCTTGGTCATGTTCAGCACAGGCTTCTGGCCGTTGACCGTCTTGCCTGCAAAATAGACGTTGACGGCATTCTCAGGAATGCGCAGCTGGTTCTCGATGTCGTACTCCTGACCGCCAGTGAAGATAAGCGTCACAGTCTCGTCGGTAGCCTCAGTGAGCAGCGTCAGCAGGTCGTCGCCAGGATTGACTTCGATGGTCTGTCCGACGGCTGAGCCGAGGGTTCGGAACTTCCACGTGCCACGCAGGAAACCGTTGTTCAGAATCTGTGCTATATAGTTCGTGCCGGGCGTCAGTTCGCCAACGGACGTCTCGCCAGCCTGCTGCATGGCAGCAGTCACGCTAATGGACTGTATCCATGTGGTGTCTTTGCCCGACAATTGTCCTATCTTGATGTCTGATACGGCTTTGTCGGCCTCCCAGCGCAGATTGACATCGTTGATACCTGGTGTGACGGAAGTAAAGATTTGCTCGGCAGGTGTCATGAAACTCAGTCCGTACCAGCCCGATTCACTTCCCGTTCGCTCGTTGATGGCTTTGATGCGGGTCGAATAGCGTGTGGTGCCATAGAGGTCTTCGAACAGCTTCAGATATTCGGTCTGCACGGCAGTCTTACCTGCACTATAGGGTGTCAGCGTATCGGCCTTCACCTCCTCAGTACGTATGATGTCAGCAAACTGCATGCTGTCAAGACTAAACTCGAAGACGTATTTCGTAGCCTCGGCCACTCCGTTGAACTTCAGTACGACAGATGTCGCCATAGCCTTCTCCATTTCGAAATGGGTGGTACGATACAGCCGGTCGTAGCTTTTGTCGACTGCCCAATCGTTGGCATCCTCGGTGCATGATGCGAGCATCATACTAAATATAAAATATAAAATATAAGATATAAAACCTTTCGGGCTTCTATATTCTTTTCTTATCTCGGTTTTCATAACTCTTCTTTTTTCTTTTTTATTTATTATTCAGTGCTTCGTCCGCATCACTCCACGCTGTGGTCATAGCCATACGAGTTCTTCAGGTAGCCATTCGACTTGTAGATGTCGTCGTAGTAGATGGAGAAGAAGTGGCGGTAGTTGCATACCTTGTTGCCCATGATATACGTTGCCAGCTTCTCCTGAATCTGCTGACCATACTGCAGTTGTCCCAGTAAAGCGCTATAGTCGTAGCTGGCGCGCAAGCCCGTGGCACAGAGCAGGATGCGTACCGATCGGGTGACTACATCGTTCTCGTTGTTCTCCTTGCGTACCCAGGTCAGTTCCTTGTACTGGTCGGGATCGGGATTGGCATTCAGTTGGCGGTAGAAGTTAACTGACGCAATGTCCACCTCGGGATAACCGCTCTCGCCGGTATGCATCTTATAATAGACTTTGTCGGGGAACTGGTTGGGCTCGTAGGTCTTGTCGAAAATCTTGACCGTCTGCTGGCCGTCGTAGATCTTCACCAGTGCCTCCTTCATTTCCTCTATCTTCTGATCGAGCAGTCCCCAGCGTACCAGGTCGAGTTTACGGATACCCTCACCGCCAAACTCCCATGCCCGTTCGTTGACAATAGCATTGAAGAAGTCGCTGTCGTAGTTTTTGATTTCAGGTGAGCCAGCACCGAAGGCACGTTCGCGTACTTTCTCTAAGGCTTCGCGAGCCGAGATGCCTGCCACCGTGCTCTGCGTGTCGGCTCCCTCCAAAGCAAAACGTGCCTCGGCAAACATCAGCAGCACATCGCTGTAGCGCATCAGAATCCAGTTGATACCTGTGTTGGGGCGTCCGCTGGCAGCCTTGGCCAGTGCCTTATAAGCATCGTTGGTCCAGAAATAACACCACTTGCCTAAGTGTACGTTCAGCATGTCGCCACGCATCTGCTCGCCCAGCTGGTTGCTCTCCTTCGTGAATTTAGGCCACCAGCAGGCATAGTCGCGGCGCTGGTCGGTGGGTGTGAACGAATAGAAGTAGTAGCCGTTGGTAGCCACATAGCTGGCGCCCCAGCCCGTATTACCGAAACCGATGTTGCCATCCATCTCGCGTCCCATCAGCGTACCTACGTCACCACTATACCCCAGTCCGTTGGCCACCTCAAACATGTTCTCGCCAAAGCCGTTATAGTCCAGATGGCAGACGGTACTCCAGATGTGTCCGTAGTCGGGATCGAGCTGGTGAGGATTCTGGCCGTCGCCAATGATTTCGGCACACTGCTGTTCAGCAATCTTGTAGTAGTCCTTCCAGTTCTTGACACGTCCCACATAGAAGCCGTTCATCTCGCCCATGCCTGCAACACCAGTGGGGTAGTGTTCGATATTCGAGTCATCGGTAAACTGATTGCCGTCGCGCACGCTCCAGCCACCAGCAAACAGTGCGATACGTGCCAACAGACCTTTGGCAAAGCCTTTGGTGATGCGTTCACAGGTATAGTCTGTCACCTCACCCATCCATGGCAGATATTCGATGGCCTCCTGCATGTCGCGCACCAGGGCGGCATAGATTTCGTCGCGACTGGTCTTGCCGGCATAGACGTTCGAAAGGTCGCTCTTCGACGTGCCCTCCTTATAGGGAATGTCGCCCCAGCGGCGCACCAGTTCGAAGTAAGCTATCGAGCGCAATGTCAGTGCCTCACCCAGATAGCGTTGCATGGTCTTGTTGCCACTCTTGAAGGCAGTGCTGTTGCGGATGCCCTCTACGGCCGTTGCTGCACGCTCGGCCATCTTAAAGATATATTGCCACTGCACGGTATGGTTGTACCAGTCGCTATAGTAATTGGCAGCTCCCGTGTCGCTGGTCAGCTCCTTAGAAGGGTCACTGTTATAGCCGCTGGCCAGTTCGATGTCGCTGACGCCCTGCCAGTTGACGGACATTTTCTGTCCATAGACGTATGTGCCTGCCAAGTCGCTATAGACACCCATGATGGCAGAGCGGGCCATTCCCTCATTCTCATAAATAACCTGTGAGGTCTGCTGCGAGGGCGACTCGGTGTCGAGGAAGTCGGCGCATGATGTAAGGAGGAGGGAGGAGGGAGGAAGAATGAGGGAGAATAGTCCTGCTGCCACCACTTGATGTATGATATTCTTGGTTTTCATAACTTTTCTTTTTTACTTTTTTACCTTTTTACATTTAAAACTTTAGGTTCACGCCAAGGATGAACGAACGAGCCTTCGGATAGGCCGAACGGTCGTAGCCCATCACCATATTGTTCGATGAGATGTTGACCTCGGGGTCCTGACCGCTATAGCCGGTGATACAGAACAGGTTTGTACCCGTGGCATAGATGCGCAGACTCTTGGCACCGATGTGGCGTAGCACGCTCTGTGGCAGCGAGTAGCCCAGTGTCAGCGTTCCCAGACGCAGGTACGAGCCATCTTCGACAGCCCAGTCGGTGGTCACGCTGTTGTTCATCAGCGGATGCCACATCGTCTTGCCCTGGTTCAGTTCCTGTAGGCGGACGGGGTTGGCATACTCGCCATTATAGATGTTTAGGCCCGTCGTGGGGTCGATGACGGTAAAGCGCTTGTCCAGCGTCATGTCCGTCGACATGTTCTGATAGCGCTTCGACAGGTCGTAGCTGGTATAGTCAACCTTAT
>CAMHUU010000081.1 GCA_946188395.1 uncultured Prevotellaceae bacterium
ATTGGCGAATCGCAGAGCTTCTGGTGAACATCCAATATGCTTGCCAGCGTCATTACTTCGGAGCCATGGCTGAGAAGTACTTCGATGACCAGAGGCGCGACATATCGGCAAACGCCCGTCGTAAGCAAAAGACCATCGAGGCCTTCAATTGTCTGCCTGACGAGTTCACAGCCGAGGATATCATGCGCTGCTTCAGACTCGAAGGAGAATCGTCGGCACGAGGTCGTGCACGCACATTACTGGCAGACCATGTGGCCGTGAAGACTGGAAAATTCAAGGAAAATGGCAAGGTGAAAAACTTGTATCGCAAGACTGGAACGGTGATGCTTTAACAGCAAGGGTTCAGGGGAGGCATCCCCTCCCCTGCCCTGCCGTTTTCCCGTTTTCCCGTTTCGTCATGCGTTTATAACAGAGGGACGGTTCTTTTGGTCCCTGTGTTATCTAGAACCTGAAGTTAAAAAACATCTATTATAGTATGGATTTCTCTGATTTTATTTGTATCTTTGCCGTGTTATACCAGAGTTATGCTTGTTTTCTAATCGCAGCACTAAGACAAGTATGAAATCTGACATGGCAAGATCCATGACAACCCTTGTTGCTCAGGGGAATTAAACCACAAATAACAATAGTGTTGCGGAATAAAGGTGTATGAAAAGAATTGCTTTATCAATGATCGCAGTACTCGTCCTGTTTTCCACAGTAAACTGCAAGGATGGTGCAAAGGGTACAAAAAGTGAAAATGCTGTAAATGTTGCAAATGTCGCAAATACCACCGCTGAGCAAGTTCAAGACTCAATGGTACTTGGCAAACTCTATTATGTCAACCTCAAAGAGGGAGAGCAGCCCGTCATGACTGGCCTGAGCCTGTTCGGCAACCGTTGCGGTAGCGAAGATTTCAACCACAAGCCCTGCGCCGCCGAAGGTATCCGTTCTGTCTTTGAATTGAACGAATGGGTAGAGTTTCTTCCAGAAACAAGCGCAAAGACTGGCATCAAAGTGATGGTTTTCAAGCACAATGCCGACCAAGGTGTTTACCAGAAAAACGCCTTGAACAGCGAAACCACTGGTTTTGTTCAAGAATGCGAACTGAAGAAAGATCCCGAGGCAGAAGAAAACGATCAATGGGGCTCCTTCTACCTTCATCCCGATGAGGTTGAGCCAGGTTTCTACGACTTTGTTTTCCTCTACAACAACAAGGTCTTTGCCACCATGCTGACAAAATTCTACAAACCCAACGAGCTAATCGAAAAGCCTGATTCGGAGTTGGAGAAACTCATGAAGGAATGAGGAACATTCTTACTTTTCTCCTGCTCTGTTTCCTGACAACAGGAGCGCAAGCACAACTGAAGCCCCGTGTGGTCATCCTTACAGATATCGGGCGACCAGACCTCGAGCCAGACGATACCGAATCGCTGGTGCATCTTCTATGCTATGCCGACCAGCTGGAGATTGAGGGTATCATCACTTCAACGGGGTGGAACTGTGACCCATATCCTACGCAGAGTGCCGCCTACCGCGATTCGGTGGTGGAGGCATACGCCACGGATGTATATAACCTCATGAGGCGATCTGACCAAAAGGCATTTGTCAGCAAAGACAAAGAAAATGGCAAACAGAAGATCGGCTATTGGCCCAGTGCGGAATACATTCGTAGTCGTTGCGTGATGGGTAGTCAGCGGGCAGGTATCAATGTGATTGGCAATGACAATGACAGCGAGGGAAGCGAACTGATTATCCGTCTGGCAGACGAAAAAGATGAACGCCCCATCTGGGTGTGTGCCTGGGGCGGTGCCAACACATTGGCGCAAGCCATTTGGAAAGTTAAACAGACACGTACGTCTGAACAGCTGAAGGCTTTCCTGCACAAGCTCCGTCTTTACACCATTACAGACCAGGACATGGTGTATGCTATGCGGATGAACCTTGCCTACAGCTCTCATCAATGGATGCGTCGTGAATTTACCGACGACCTTCTGTTTGTGTGGGACGAAGGCACTTGGCAGTTGCAATGCAGTCTTGGACAGGAACACTGGCAGCAAATCAAGAAACATATTCAAGGACATGCTGCCATGGGCAAGCAGTATCCTGATTACAAATATGGTGTAGAGGGTGATACCCCTTCGTTCCTCAACGTGATTCCTAATGGTCTTCACAGCCCAGAAGAGCCGATGCAAGTTGGTTGGGGTGGTTATCACACATGGGAACTCACGAAAGACTCAACGACGTATGCATGGACCAGTTGGCAGGAGCCTGTGAAGAGTATCTCTGAAACATACTACCGTCAGTTCTACCCCACCCAACTTAACGACTTCATCGCCCGCATCGAATGGGCTGAGACGGGAAGAGGCAATCATAATCCTGTAGCCATTGTTAACGGTCGGAAAGGTACTGACGCTATTATCATCAAGGCAAAAGCCGGTCAGGCCATCACCCTCAATGCCTCTGCATCATTCGACCCTGATGGCGATGCACTCACTTTCAAATGGTGGCAGCAGAATGGCATCGGACAGAATAAGGTGGAAATCAGCGATGCTACCTCCTCTACTGTCATAGTACAATTACCTGCAGCCATTGTCAACGACGAGATTCACATCATTTGCGAAGTACACGACGACAGCCAGTACGCCTTGCCTGCCTATCGCAGAATCATTATAAAACAAGTGGTAAAATAAGTAAGAAATCATTCCATCATTCACAAATAGATTATGAACTACAGGAAAATGCTTCTCATGACCGGCTGTGCTGTTATTGCAGCAGCAGTCCAGGCACAAGTGACGATTGATATTGATGCACAGCAACGCGGACCCAAGGTGAGTCCCATGCTCTATGGCATCTTCTATGAAGACATCAACCACGCTGCCGACGGCGGTATCTATGCCGAACTGATACGCAACCGCTCATTTGAGGACGGTCCTCGTTATGGCGCACCTGCCGATATGCAGGGGTGGTCAACCTATGCAGCAGTTCCCTCGCAACTCACAGCAAAGCTGATACAACCTTCGAAGAAGACACCGCTGCTGAACGCTGTGCAGCACAACGCCCTGGAACTCGACATCAAGGCCTCGCCATCAGTACCCGTTTGTCTGGTGAACGAGGGCTACTGGGGCATCAACGCCGTGCAAGGGCGCAAATACCGTCTGACATTCTGGGCAAAGCCCCCCAAATACCAGGGCAGCGTGAAAGCCACGCTGTGCTCGAAAGATGGCTCACAAATCTACGCAGAGGCTGTCATCAACGGTTTCGGCACAGGGAAGACGAAGGGTTGGAAGAAATACGAGGCAACGCTCACTGCCAACGACAACGATCCGCAGGCACAGTTCGCCTTGGTGTTCGATGGTGTAGGACAGGTGCAACTCGACATGGTGAGCCTCTTCCCACCCACCTTCAAGAATCGAGAGAACGGTATGCGTCCAGACCTCGCCAATATGCTGTGGCAACTGCATCCGAAGTTCATGCGCTTCCCTGGCGGCTGCTTTGTAGAGGGTCAGGAGAGTCCTGACAACGCCTTCCGCTGGGAGCGTACCATCGGCCCGATTGAGGAGCGCGAGGGCCACTGGAACGTGAACTGGGGCTATCGCACCACCGACGGACTGGGCTATCATGAATACCTGCAGCTGGCAGAGGACCTGGGAGCCAAGCCACTCTACGTGGTGAATGTGGGCATATGGCACGGTGGCATGACGCCCTACGACAGCATCCAGCCGTGGATTGACGAGTGCTTGAATGCCCTGGAATATGCCAACGGCCCTGTCACATCGAAGTATGGTGCCATGCGAGCCAGTAACGGACACCCTGAACCTTTCGGAATAGAATACCTGGAAGTGGGAAACGAAAACAACCAGCCAGATCCTCGTCAGCAGAGCGACCACTACTACGAGCGCTACGATCAGTTCTACAAGGCTATCCGCGCCAAGTATCCTGAAATGAAGATTATCGGTAACGTGGTGGCGTGGGGCGACGACAACCCCAAGTGGAACAGTCAGCTGCCCGTTGACCTGCTTGACGAGCACTACTACCGCTCGCCTGATTGGTTTGCCGCCGCCTTCCACAAGTATGATAACTACGACCGCCAAGGTCCGAAGGTCTATGTGGGTGAATATGCCGTGACCAATGGATACGGCAACCTGGGCAACATGAACGCCGCACTGGGTGAGGCCGTCTATATGATGGGCATGGAGAACAACGCCGATGTGGTGGAACTGGCCTCCTATGCCCCCATCTTCGTCAATGAGAATGATGCCCGCTGGCGTCCTGACATGATACGTTTCAGCAGCAGTCGCTTGATGGGCACCCCCAGCTACTACGTGCAACAGCTCATGCCGCAGCATCTGGGCACGCAGGTGGTGAAAGTGGTGCAGGACGACCCCTATAAGGACAAGGTTCGCAAGCCGCTGACGCCGAAGCAGAACCGTGTGGGATTCGGAACATGGAACACACTCGCCACGTTTGAGACTGATAAGGAGGTGGATTTCGTGCATGGCGACTGGCAGAAAGAAGACAACAACGTACGGCAAACAGGCCGTCAGGAGGCCACGCTCTGCATCGAGAAGAACGTCATCGACAGCGACCACTACACCTGTAAGTTCCGCGCCCGCAAGGACGAGGGTGCCGAGGGTTTCATCATCGTCTTCAACTATGTGGATGAAAAGAACTACTGCTGGGTGAATTTTGGTGGATGGACGAATACGCAGCATGCCATTGAGCAGATCAGCAATGGTGGGAAGTTGCTTGCCGACAGCAAACGGGGACGTGTGGAGCCTGGGCGCTGGTATGATGTCACCCTGCAGGTGGCCGGCGACAGCGTGAAGGCGTGGCTCGACAACGAACTGGTATTCAATACCGTGCTGAAGCATGATGTCACCAAGGGAATCTTCTCATCGGCCACCATCGACGACACCACCGATGAACTCATCGTGAAGGTAGCCAACACCAGCGATGCAGCCACTACTGCCCGTCTGAACCTAAAGCATTTCACACCCAACTGTGCCCGTGTGGTACGTCTGGCTGCGAACGACGGCATGGAAGAGAACACGCTCCAAGCGCCCACCACTATTCATCCTGTAGAGCAGCTGCTCTCGCCAAAGAATGGCAGTGTACTCCTTGACGTTCCCCCTTACTCGCTGAACATCGTCAGAATAAAGGAAGACAAGTAACTCTATAACAAATTCCTACCTTAGCAGTACACATGACAGTAACTGCTAATCGGTTTTTAAATAGAGAGTGAGACGAGAATAGTCGATGATGGCATGATGCCTTTCCAGGAAGTCTGTGCCCAACACCCCATCAACCCGACGGGAACGGTTTCTCTTGAATTCGGCATTGAT
>CAMHUU010000082.1 GCA_946188395.1 uncultured Prevotellaceae bacterium
GCGCCCTCAGGACCGCTGATGCTCACCTGGCTGGTCTCCTCGAACGGACTCACACCGCTAATCGTAGGAGCTGCTACGCTGTTCTGCTGACTCTGCGAACCGCTGTTGCCGGAGTTACCGCTGTTCTGCGAACCGCTACCAGAATTTTCGGTGTTTTCGCCGTTTCCGCTGTTTTCGGAATTACCAGACCCGCTGTTTTCGGAATTACCCGAACCACCTGCGGGAGATTCTTCGGACTCCACGTTCATCGAGTTGTCGTGGGTCTCCTCGAACACCACATCCTTCAGCAGCGTGATGGCATTGACGTACTTCTGCTTCACGGTACCGTCCTTCTTCTTCTCCTGGCCTACGACGACACGTTCCGTCTCGGGCTGGAACAGCACGCGGCGTGTGGTGATGGTGGCCGACGTGCAGTCCTCCACCTTGTTGACACCGATTGACGAGAAGCCGACCTTCATGATACCGATGCCGTCGAGCTTGATCTTCTGGCCCAGTTCGAAGAAGTGCTTCATCGCCTCGCCCAGCTCCTGCAGCACGGCCTTGATGTCCGACTTCTTCACCGACGCCTGACGCTGGATGAAGTCCGCCAGCTCCTCAGTACCGATGAAGTGGCTGTCGTACACCGCCGTGGCGTAATACTTACCGAACGCCACATTGTGGCTGTTCTTGTTCTGTCGCTTAATGTACTTCTGTGACATAACTCTAAACTCTAAACTCTAAACTCTAAACTAAATTGTGTTTTTGGCAGCCGAGGCGGGAAGCGGGTCACCTTTGTGTTGTTCAGATAGTTCCTTTGTGCTATCCGGATAGTCTCTTCGTCGTGTTCAGATAGTTCCTATAGGGGGTAAGGAATAGTCTGAATGAGTCGTTCGAAACGTCTGAATGAACCATAGGTGACATCCCTTCGGTTCGTCTTGCTTACCATGTACAAAGGTACAACATCTGGGATGGCGTTTTGTCGGCAAAATCAACCATAATCGTCACAATCGTCAGAATGTTCAAAAGTTTAACTTTCTTTTATGAAAAAACGCCCCGACTTGATTTGTTACTCAAGTTGGGGCGGTGTAGGGGGGAGATAATATAAAGATTAATAGTCTTCTTTCACTATCTGGGTAAAATCTGACCAGTTCTCAACCTTGAATGCTCGAATATCACGAACAGCCTTCTTAAACCATTCAATCTTTTTAAGTGCATAGATAGCTGCAAAAAGATTTGCCATATCATCTTTAGCCGTCAAATATACACTTCCTTGTGTATTAAAGAAATCGTATTTTCGTAGAATAATCTTGATTTCGTAATAGGCATTGTTATAAGGTTCTCCATAAGAATTACGGAGTTCCTTTATATCCATGTCAAAAGCTATTGCAAACATCTGACCTAAAGTGCTACAAAGAATCGGCTCTGACCGAAGAAAATCCGACCGAGTTTGTCCTTAATTGAAATAACAAGTCCTAAAAAAGGATTGTGTTCAACGTCAATGACCTCACCATCAATCCAATCAGCCTGATCTGTCAGCTGTGGACTAACTTTCATCTTGTCTCCAATCTTTGGTTCCATATTCAGTTGAGTTTTGATTTCGTCGGCAAAGTTACGATATTATTTTGTAAAAAACAAGTTTTTGGAAAAAAAACTCAATCTAGACACAGGTAGTATTTAATGCGTTCTACCATCTGGGCGGTGAAACCCGAATCCCCCGTTCGGTAGTGCAGGCGATGTAATTCGTCTAACAGTTGGGGACACCTTGTTATCTCCAGCCACAACTTCTTCAATCTTGACTTTGGCTTGATATTGCCGGCATAAATGGCATCAGCCAGTTCTTGCTTGGAATAGTCTTTTACTTCTAACATGATAGTTTTCTCTTACTTCATACCTCTAACCTCTTACTTCTTTCGCCATATCCGCCAGTAGTTTTTACACCTTACGCGCGCAGGAATGATGATTTTTCGTTTTCGTCAGTTCACGTATATACACGCGCATTAGAAAACATCTGGCGTATCTGGCTGATCCGGCGTGTCTGCCTGTCCTGACAAAGCACTTGACTGACGCTTTTTAATCATGGCATCGTAGGCCAGCGACACAGCACGGCGCTTGCGCTCCTCGGGCGGAATGACAACCACATAGTAGCCCCGGCTATTGCCTTGACGACCGCTCTCGAAGCCATAGCGTGCCAGGGCACGGCCGATGACCACAGGTTTGACATGATAGCTGAAGGTACTTACAATATCAGCAGCCCTTGACGAGGTAATAAACTCACCGGGATTGTTTTCAGTCGGTCTGCGGAAATACTCCTCCACCAGTTCCAGTTCAGGATCCGGCACACAGAAACGCTGCTGGTTGCGCTTGTTGATAAACCCGTTCTCGACATCCGTGAAATAGTATTCGTAGCCCTGCAGATACAGCGCATAGGCCTGCGCGTAGATAGCCTCGTAGTCGAACGGTATGTCGCGCGGCGACATAATCGACTCCACCTCGAATGGTAGCCAGCGGCGGTTGCCCGACGGGTCGTTCAGAAACTGGACGTTGTTGCCTGTACCACAGAACGAAGCGATGATCTTACGGTGCTCGGCGAAGATGTCGTATGGCTGTCGCACATCCGAGAAACGCATCGTGCTGACGGTCTTCAGCTTGTTGTTCTCCTCGGACCTCATCGAGTCCAGCTCATCCAGACACACCAGCCCCGATTTGGACAAGGCAATGATGTCGTCATTGGTCATCCTGGCGGAATTGGTCTTGATGTTGAAATAGCGTCGCAATTCAGGTGGCAGCAGATGGGAAAACCAGGTAGTCTTGCCGACACCCTGAGGACCCAGCAGCACCAGGATGGAGCTGTTCACCTCCTCCTCGTCGAGCCACCCCGCCACCATGCCGACGAGCCACTTCTTCAGCATGCGGTAGAACAGTTCCTGCTCCTTGTCGGCATCCCCGTCGTCGGGCGGCTTCACCTGAACGGTCATCGACAGCACACGGATGCCGTCGTCCGTACCGTTCCATTTGGGCAGACTGTCCAGATAGGTGCGGAAGGGGTGAAATGCCGGCGCATAGCGCGACTTGACGACACGTCTCATGTCCTCGAACTTCACCGTGCGCTCATCGCTCATCTCCATCCATTGTGTGTTCAGCCATACATCGTCGACGGGTTTCCACACGTCGAACCAGATGTCGTTGGTGTCAGCACCAAGGTATTCGCTATACTCCTCACGCCCGGTCACCATGTTGCGGCGCAGTTTTACACGTCCGTCGAGCCAGGCCCTGATCTCGCCGGGCTTGGCATTCTTCTCACCGCCGCCACCCTGTTTCTCCGGCGGTTTGCCACTGATGTCGGTAGCATGGAAAATCATCGCCTCGGCATTGTAATACACGTCGGGCGCATGACATAGCGGCACGGCGCGTGTCACGCCCACCAGCGTACGATCGGCCTCGCAGCCCGTCAGACGGGCATAGTAGTCCATGCCGAAGTGCTGCACGCGACCGTAGTAGCGAATCTGCTGTTCACGGCCATAACCCTCATTCAGCTCGTATTCGAAGACCACAAACACGCCCCCGCTCTGGTCCGTCCAGCACAGCCGCGTGTGCGGATCGTCCCGCACCTTTAATTCCACACTCCTCATTCCACATTCCTCATTTCTATAGCCAAACCTGACTATAGACAGTCCCGTCAGCCAGCGGACGTTCTTCCGCTGCAGACCACCCTCCACCACGGCTCCGATAACCGCTAACGGCTGATAGCCCGCAGGCCACGAGTCGCCGCGCATCTGGCTGACCAGTTCGTCCACCGTCAACCGTCGCGGCGACTTATCCTTCGCATGCTGTAATATTGATAGTTCCATAATTTATAACTTTGCGCTGTAAAGTTACGAAAAACAAAAAGCTCCGGCAAAATTTGTCGGAGCAGTGGAATTGTTTTTGGAACAAGTGGAATCGTTTTTGGAAAGCACCGCCCGCTCATTGCAGTTCTTTCAGCAGTGCCATGGCCAGTTTAGCGTACTGTGCCGTTGCACCGTTCTTTATCCAGCCGTCAGGCGTCCCCGCCAGTCTGCCGCTGCGAATGGGCTTGCACACCGCATCATAGTTGCACTCGTAGTTGAGCCTGCCGCTGAAAGGCCATTCCTCCACCTCGCGCACGAACTGGCGGATGCCGCCCAAATATCCCTTCATCTGATAGACGCGATACACCACGGCCCACGCCGTACTGGCCCACCAGTAGCCCTGTGCCATTGTCTGCTCTACTGCCCTTGCCATCGCCCCGGGCGGTGGTGTCACTGAGTTCGGTTCCTCACTCACACTCTGTCGCTTATTGGTATAGATGTTCTGCGACTGGATAGTCTCTACATGCTGCCCGCCAGAGGCGACATACACTATTTCGATTTTGCTGCCATTGTTGGGATGACCTGTTCTGTGCTGTTGCTCCAGCAGTTCATTCAACATTTTCAGGACTTCAGCGGGCAGCATACCGCCAAGTCCGCCTAGATTGTCTGGATCTTCATCTTTGTACTTCATATTGCTTAATAATTTGAAATATAGTTAATATTGAGGTTCAAAAAAAGGATGCGGGGCGATAGCGGCAAGAACATCTCTCTTCAAGGTATCGCCAAACACCCCGACGCAGATGAAACCGCTAAAGCCCACATCCATATTACTATACGATGTGAGCTAACAGCAGTCTTTCCGCGTCTCATTTTATTTGGCGATTTTTGAAGAGTCCAGAAAACTGTCGCTTTATCTACTATATTTCGAGGTGCAAAGATACTGCAATTTGGGCAAAACACAAAACATTTTCTGTTTTTTCCGCAAAAATGCAGTCTTATCTATGGTCTACGTCCAAGATAAGTGGTATCTTTTGCGCATCCAGTCATGTTATGGGCTTAAACCTTTATATATTCTTTGTCGTTTCATTTCCATATTATGTATTAATGTGGAGGTGTCCTATGGTTATTTTCTTTCCTTGTAATGATGAAGCAGGTAAAGTATTATTTCCACAGGAACACCTCGTCAGATTCAAAGTCTGTTCTTCTCAGAATTTCCGGCACCAGTACCCTTGTACTTAGACGGAGTGACATTGAAGCGGTATCGCAAGGAGAGCTGGATGCAACGGGAATCGTTGTCCTCCATCTTACGGTACATCATCCTATTGCTGTAAAGCATGACATGGTTGATGCCTCCATTGAAGAGGTC
>CAMHUU010000083.1 GCA_946188395.1 uncultured Prevotellaceae bacterium
CCTGCCAGTTCACCATGTCCTGTGAGGAATAGACACGCCACTCCTGCATCCAGAAAAAATCGGCACCGTCCTCATCATGGCCGGTATATACGTACATTGTCCCGTTGTGCACCATCGGAGCGGGGTCACTTGTAAACCAGGTCTGAACAAACGGATTCTGAGCCTGAAGCGGCAGGGCTGCCATAACGGCTAAGCTAAGGAATGCTTTCTTTAGTTTCATTGTTTCTTAATTATTTGTAATGTGGTTGCAAAATTACAAAAGAATCTGAAATCTTAGTTATGCTTTTTGTTTCTTTATCTTTTTTTATTGTATCATTGTTACAATTATTGGAGTATTTTTATTAACTTTGCGCCAAAATTACTTAACTTCAATACAAAAAGCAATGAAAAAACGAATGACAATCTGCGCTGCCTTGCTGGTAGCCACGCTGGGTATCTACGCCCAGAAATCGATGACCGCTCCCAAAGGAGGGAAGGCCATCAGCGACGAATTAATCGGTATCTTCTTCGAGGATATCAGTTCCAGTGCCGACGGTGGACTCTATGCTGAACTGATTCAGAACGGCTCGTTCGAGTACAACCCCTCTGAGCGTGACGGCTGGGGACCTGCCACTGCCTGGAGGGTGATACGTCCCGGACACTCGCTTGGACGTCTGGACATCCGCATGACCGATGGTCTCAATGCCAACAATCCCACCTACATGCGTCTGCACACAGAGCGTGCCAAGGAGTATTATGACTACAGAGGCTGGACAGGCTATGGTATTCAAAACGATGGTTTCGACGGCATCAGCGTGAAGGCTGGCGAGAAATACGACTTCTCCGTCTTCCTGCGCAACATCGGTGCTGCCAAGAAGGTGCGTGTGGCCTTGATAGCACAGCCGCAGGGCCGAGGCGGCTTTGGTTTCGGCCCAAGAGACCCCAAACTCCTGGCAGAGGCTAAGTTCGACGTCAGCAACACCTCCTGGCAGAAGTTCAATGCTGTATTGACACCCGACAGTACCTGTCAGAATGCTGCGCTCCAGATTCTCGTGCTCACCCCTGGCGACCTCGATGTCGACATGGTGTCGCTCATGCCTCAGGACACTTACAAGGGTCATGGTCTGCGTAAAGACCTGGCTCAGGCACTGGCCGATCTGCAGCCGAAGTTCATGCGCTTCCCTGGCGGTTGCGTGGTACACGGTGGCGGTGACGGATTCTGGGACACCTACCGTTGGAAGACCACCATCGGTCCGAAGGAGCAGCGCAAGGGTCTGAAGAATACCTGGGGTTACCATCAGAGCATGGGACTGGGCTTCTTCGAGTATTTCCAGTTCTGCGAGGACACAGGTATGGAGCCGCTGCCGATTCTGCCTTGTGGCGTATCGTGCCAGGGTGCCAATGGTGGCTGGAGCATGCGTGATCAGGCACAGGATGTGGTGCCCATGAGCGAGATGGACGAGTGGGTAGCCGAGGCCATCGATCTCATCGAGTGGGCCAATGGCGATCCCGCCACCAACAAATGGGCGAAGATGCGTGCCGATGCCGGTCATCCGAAACCCTTCAACCTGAAGTATCTCGGTTTGGGTAACGAGGAGCGTATCTCTCCAGAGTTCTGCGAGCGCTTTAAATATATATATGAACGCGTGATGAAGGCTCATCCCGAGATTGTCATCGTGGGTACAGCCGGACCTGGTTCACATCCGGGTAACCGTGACCTCGAGAACGGCTGGAAACTCGCTGAGGAACTGGGCATGCCCATCATCGACGAGCACTATTATGAGCCCAATGGCTATTTCCTCTCTTCACGCCAATACAACTACTATCCCCGTGACCGTAAGACCAAGGTTTATCTGGGAGAGTATGCTGCTAAAGACAAGAAACTCATTGATGCCCTCGCAGAAGGCCTGTATCTGCTGCATGTCGAGGCCAATGGCGATATCGTAGCCATGACCTCTTACGCACCCCTCTTCGCCAAGAAGACCAATACCAACTGGAATCCCGATCTGATCTACTTCGACAACGAGCGTCCGTACCTCACCTGCAGCTATTATGTGCAGCAGATGTTTGGACAGAGTTCCGGTCAGTATTATTATGGCGACTGCGTGACCATCGACAATCCCGATGCGGCACCCCGTTGGCGAGGACTGCCTCAGAAGCAGGAAAGTGGTTTCCTGCAGGGTCAGAGCGTCGTCCTGAATGTCAAGACGCGCAAGCTTTATGTAAAGCTCTGCAATGCTGGTGCCGAGGCAAAGACTGCCAACATCAACCTCAGCCGTTTCGGCATTAAGAAGATGGCCACGAAGACTACTATCAGCGGAAAGCCTGATCAGGAGAACAACTACGAGGCTCAGCCCATTGTTCCTCAGAAAGAACAAATCAAGGCCCAGAAGAAATTCAAATACGACCTAGCGCCTTATTCGATGGTTATGTTTGAATATAGCTTGTAATAAAAAACCCCCTCAGATTCGAGGGGGCTTTTTTGTTATTGCATGACTTTTCGTCCGTTTTTGATGACGATGCCCTTATAAGTTTCGTCTACACGCTGACCAGAGAGGTTGTAGATAGCGTCGTTGGTGTTGACAGGCGTGGTTCTGACACCCTGGATGGCCGTTGCGTGGGGCTGTTCCACAGCGACGAGATAGCTCGTCTTGATATTGGTCTTCTCAATAGTGGGGATATTCATCACAAAGACCTCTGCTGCCCCGTCGGGATAACGACCTACGGTCTGGTCTCCGTTATGTCGGGTATAGGTGAACTGGTCACTCCACGACTCGTCGGCAGCTGTGAGCATAAGGTCACCTTGGTTGTTGTCCAGTTTGAAGTTGGCATGCAACTGTGATTCCGGCTCCCCATTGTCGCACCAGATAATGAGATGACCATAGGCGGGAATGATGGTCTTCGCTTGGGTGTCGCCTTTGGTAATCTTGTATTTCTTGGGATTCTTCGGACTATTCGTCAGATACATGCCTTCCACGTCGATGGGACTGGAGGTGGTGTTGTAGAGTTCCAGCCAGTCGTTACGCTTGAATAGATCATTCACGTAGATGCTGTTCTGGGCGCTCACTTCATTGATACGGACGGGTGTCATACCCTGTGCAGCGCGCTCTTCGTCAGAGAGTGGGGTGAAGCTGGCGATGAGTGAAACGGTATTGTCGGAAGAAGACAGGTTGATGACAGGCTCCGTAGAGACGAACTCCCCAGAGGTTGAGCCCATGGTGGTGTAGATCTCACCTGCCCAGAACTGGTCGCTGGAGGATGCTTTGTTATTGTGTATCTCAACGGCGATGACGTTGTCGCCGCTCTTGAACAACGACGATGAGATGTTGAGGGTGCCAGTCAGTGGTGTGCTCTCAGCGTAACTCGACGAATAGCTGTTGAATGTGATGTTTCCGCTTGGCATGTTATAACGTCCGGCTTCCTGGCCGTTGACATAAACGACAAAACCATCATCCACCTGATAGTTCAACAGGAAGACGTCGCTGCGCGTCGGAGTGGACGAGAGTTTGATGGTCTTGCGGAAATAGGTGGTGGGATATTTGTTCTCGGCGTCGGAACCATAGCTCACCTTGGTCTTTACACCGGTCATGCCGTAACCTAAGGGTGCGGTGCCGCTCGACCAGCTGCTGTCATTGAATCCTGTGGTTCTCCAGTTTGCGGGAGCCTCGCCTTTGTCGTAATATTTCCACGTATCATCGAGTTTCAAAATCTGATTAGTGGCAGTGGCTTTTTGTTTCCAGCCTGCGAAAGTATAGCCCACTGGTGCCTTGGCCTCGATTTTTACGGGCGCAAAGAGTTGGCCGTTGAAATAGGCGTAGGGCACCTGGAGGTCATTGATATAGAGATTCGCCCCTACGATGTCGGCACCGAGGGTAACCGTGTGTTTCTTTACGCCCGAGAGTTTCATGGCACTGGCTTGTTGCAAAGCGGAGATCATTCTTGACAGACGATTGCTCAACTCGTTTTTGATCTGATTGGCCGATCTGTCGGGGTTATGTCCACTGTCCATACGCTTTTGCTTCATCAGATCGGTCATAGGTTTCACGTCTGCAAGGAGTTCGTCGACAATACTATTGGCTCGTTCCATTTCAAACACACTGCCTGCCACTAAGCAGAAAGTATCAATGAACTGCTTTCGGAAGCCTTCGTGTTTGAGCAGATTTAGAAATAGTACGATCATCTCAACGCGGTCCTCACCCTTGCTATAAGTGCTGAGTGATGATGAAATGGTACGCCCCCAGGGATTGAAGGCATAGTCGAGGTCGAAACATACAAAACGGAATCGTCCATCCTTTTGACTGCGATAGGCCTTGATATTATTGTCGGGCCAGTCATCGTTGCCAAGATAAAATTCCACTGCCATGTAATTTGCAAACTCATCGATATCGAGCAATGTTCGGATTTCTTCGTAGACACCGGGACCATTGACATCCTCGCTCAGATTGATGAGACGTTTGTAAGCCTCGTCGTTGCCGTTCTTGAATTCCTTGTTCTCAAAAGCATCGAGTTCCTCATCGTCGTAGCCGAAGTTGGCATAAGCGTACTTGTCGTTATTGGGCTCACGCATATTCAATACGCCGCGAAGTTCACCGTTCACATATTCGATGATCGGCACGTACGACTGACAGTCGAGGTCGATACCTGAGCGTTGGATAATGGTCTCTAAGGCACCGTCCATAAATCGGGCACTGTTGTTCCAATAATCATTACCGCCATTACGTAGTACCAGCTGCTTATTGCGTATATAGGGCTTCTGGGGGAAGAAGGAGAAGTCAAAGCGGTTCTGTCCGTCGAAGATCTTATTGGATTTCAATTTCATTGAACGGGGGGAGATCTGCCTCGTCCATCCACCAGAGACGGCGATATTGACATCCTGATTGAAGAGCATCTCACCCTCTGAACTCAGGAAACTGAAGTTGACAGGACGTTCCCAGTCTTGGTTCCAATTAGCGGGATCATTCTCGCGCCCATTTCCTGTAATACCGTTCTTACCCACAACATCAATGCCCCACATGTCATCAGTGAAATATTTCTGGTTGCCCACGATGCTGACTACGGGGATGGTATAGCTGTCGCTGGTCT
>CAMHUU010000084.1 GCA_946188395.1 uncultured Prevotellaceae bacterium
CTACTTTACGCATAGCCGAATTAGGCTTCTTCGGGGTTGTCGTGTAGACACGTACGCAGACACCACGACGCTGAGGACAATTGTCCAGCGCGGGTGACTTCGACTTGTCGACAATCACCTTTCTGCCTTTTCTTACCAATTGTGAAATTGTAGGCATAATACTTTTACTTTTTAATTATTTATATGTTATATTTTGTTTATATTCAATACTTTACGCGCCCAATTTGGTCACAAAAGGGCGTTTCGGGCTGCAAAGGTACAACTATTTTTCGATTTCACCTAATTTATAATCAAGAAAAAGCGTTATACCTTGTTTGATTTAACAAGATATAACACTTTTATAAATTATTAGCACTCTTTTTGACTATGCTTCGCCTTTCGGTATGTCAAAAGGGGCTGCTGTGCGGCTTTCCTGATTGGGAATTCTAATAGGCCCGAACTCACGCTCATAACGGAAGATATTCTCCTGTAGTGCACCGAGCAGTCGCTTGGCATGTTCAGGAGCCAGGATCACCCTACTCTTCACCAGACCCTTCGGCACACCAGGCAAAACGCGGGCAAAATCAATGATAAAATCACTGCTCGAATGCGTGATGATGGCAAAGTTAGCATATTCTCCCTGTGCCACATCCTGCGGCAGTTCCAATTGCAGCCCTTGCTGCTGGTTATCTTTTTCGTTCATATATTATATAAATAGGTATTATCAGTCAGAAACCAATTCATGACCTTCATTCCGGCTTTGCAAAGAGCAATGGAAGAAATAATCAGGCGAAAGGGATTGCCTATTTGGTACCACCACCGAGGGCGATATAGAGGGCAATGACAGCCTGGGCACCTTTGTACATGTTCGTAGCCTCATTAAGCTGAGAGCTCAGAAGATTCTCCTGAGCAGTGAGCACCTCAATGTAGCTGGCCTTGCCATTGTCCATGAGTTCATGAGTGCCGGCATAGGCATCGTAGAGCACCTCAACTTGACGACGGTAATAAGCATATTTATCGCGGGCAGCCTGACAGTCGGCGATAGCCTCGTTCACCTGATTACCTGCGTCGATGACCGTCTGCACATACTTCTTCTGCATGTCCTCCTGTGTCAGCTGAGTGGTCTTCAGATTGGCCTTCAATTTACCACGGGCAAAGATGGGCTGTGTCAGCTGGGCCATAGCACTAAGCATCAGTTCAGCAGGGTTGACGGTGCCCGCACTTCCGTTCGACCATCCGGCACTGCCTGAGAGAGTAATACTGGGGAAGAAGGCGGCCCGGGCGGCCTGCATGTTGTAGAAGGCCTCTTCCATGGCGTGGTTGGCCATGCGGATGTCCGGACGCAACTCGAGCATCGTAGCGGGCACACCAACCTTCAGGAACTGTGCATTGAACATGCGCTGTCCAACGTGATTCTCGGATCTTTCTTCCAATGCCGACGAGCCCCACGTCCTACGCTCGATGTGCTTCGGAGTGGAAGCCAACAGACGACAGATGGCATTCTCGGTGGCTGTGATGTTACGGCGCACATCGATAATCTGCGTCTTGACGTTCAGATATGACGACTCCATCTGGTTGACGGCGGTGGAATAGGCCTGACCATTCTCCCACAAGACCTTCTGTGTTTCCAGTGAGGCATTCCACAGACTGTCAGTCTGAGTCAGAATTTCCAACTGACGGTCGAGCAGCTGCAACATAAAATACTGTTGGGCGACAGAGCTGATGAGGTTGGTACGTACTGCCTCCTCCCTCATCTGAGCCTGCAGGAGCACAGCCTTTGCAGCATGCTTCTTGTTGGTGATAGAGCCGAACACATCGACATCGACCGACAGCTGTAGCGGCAGGCTGTAGGTCTTAGTGGTCACATCGCTAAAACGGCTGATCTGACCTTGTGGCGAGAAATAGAGCGATGGCAGATAGGCCAGTTTGGCGGCCTTCAGCGAAGCCTCGCTCTTCTCAACGGCGATGCGGGCACTGTTCAGGTCGGTATTATTGGCCAATACCTGTTCAATAAGGTCCTGCAGGACGGGGTCGGTGAAGAATTCCCGCCACGTCAACTGGGCCAAAGAACGCTCTGAGGTATTGACAGAAGCGCCGAAGACGTCGATTGGCGTCTCGTTCTTCTGCTCGTACTTGTCATATAAGCCACAGCTCGTCAGCATCAGGCTCACGACTGCAACAAAGAATATGTTCTTGTAAGTCATAATTCTATCTTTTTATCAAACAAACCGGATTATTCAGCTGCTTCTGAACTCTCTACTTTCACTTCTGCGCCTTGGAACTTCTCATGCAGTTTCTGGAACACGATGAAGAAGGCCGGCACAACGAACAGCAGGGCGATAGTGCCAACACTCATACCACCAATGACGCCGAGGGCGAGGGCACGGTTACCATTGGCACCGGCACCACCCTCGATGACAAGCGGAATCATACCGATGATCATCGTGGCCACCGTCATCAGAATCGGGCGCAGACGCTCCTGGCAGGCTGCGAAGGCTGCATCCTTGATGCTCATGCCTTGGGCACGACGCTCGGATGCGAACTCGGTAATCAGGATGGCCGTCTTGGCCAGCAGACCTATCAGCATGATGACACCCGTCTGCAGGTAGATGTTGTTGTCCATGCCAGGCAGACCCAGTTGGTTGCCAAAGAAGGCGAACACGAAAGCACCCATCAGGCCGAACGGCACGCTGAACAGCACGGCCCACGGAGTGAACCACGAGTTGTAAAGCGAGGCCAGGATGAGGTAAATGAGAATGGCGCAGATGACATAGATGAGAGCCGTGGCGTTAGAGCCGGCAGCCTCCTCCAGTTCGCGCGACATGCCACTATACTCGAAGGTAGCCGTGTTGGGCATCGTCTCCTTGAACACCTCGGCAATGGCTTTGTGGGCGTCACCCTCAGTGTAGCCGCTACCAGTCGTGATGTAGCAACTGATGTTCTGGAACAGGTTGAAGTGTTCGATATTGGCAGGACCGACAATCTGCTTCAGACTGACGAACTCAGCGATAGGTGCCATCTTGCCGCCCTTCACCTGTACGAAGATATTGTTCAGTGACGACGGGTCAAGACGATACTCGGGCGAGGCAGCTGCCATGATGCGGTAGACCTTACCAAACTGGTTGAAGTTGCCGATGTAAGCACCGCCGCAGAAGGAACCAAGCGTATTGAGCACGTCGGCAGGTGACACACCAGCACGGTCGCACTGGGCAGCATCGACATCGACTTGATACTTCGGGAAACGCTCGGAGTAGGTTGACATGGCGGAGGCTATCTCCGGACGTTCTGTGAGCTTGGCAAGAAAGTGCTCGGTATGCTGGGCAAATTCCGACAGGTTGCCGTCGGTGGGGTCCTCCACCACGAGGCTCACGCTGTTACTCGTGCCATAGCCGGGAATCTGCGGCATCTGGAAGGGTAGCACTTGCAGATTCTTGATGTCTTTACAATCGAAGTAGAACCGGTACATGACGAGGTCAATCAGGTGGTTCATACCGGGACGGTCATCCCAGTTCTTCAATCGAACGACAAGCGTGGCATAGTTAGAGCCGGCTCCGGACATCATACCATAGCCGCATACTACAGCGAAACTCTCCAATTCAGGAATATTCTTCACCTTAGCCTCCACTTCCTTCACCATTTCGCGGGTTTGCTTCAGCGTGGCACCCTCCGGAGCTTGTATCTCAGCCAGGAACACACCCTGGTCCTCCTGTGGCACGAGGCCTGACGGCAGACTCTTCATGAAGAACACCAGCAGCACGGCGGCCAAAGCCAGCAGGCTCCAAGCCAGAATGGGGCGCTTGATGAACTTCTGTACGCTTTTGCTATATTTGTTATAGATGGCGTTGTAGCTCACCGTATAGGCTTTCTTGGTATAATAGGTCAACCCCTTGCCTTCCTTCTTGCCATTGGTGGCGCGCATCATGATGGCACAGAGGGCAGGACAGAGTGTCAGGGCCGATATGCACGACAGACCGACGGAAGAGGCGATGGTAATACCAAACTGGGTAAAGAACGTGCCCGAGGTGCCAGGCATGAAGGTGACGGGGATAAACACAGCCATAAATACTAATGTACACGAGACCACAGCCACCGACACCTCGCTCATGGCCTGACGGGTGGCTTCGCGAGCATCGCTGATGCCGCCCTCCATCTTCGCCATCACGGCCTCCACCACCACGATGGCATCATCCACCACCGTACCGATGGCGAGCACCAGTGCGAACAGCGTAAGAATGTTGAGCGAGAAGCCTGCCAGCGAAACGATGGCAAAGGTGCCCAGCAACGATACGATAATCGAGATAGAGGGGATAATGGTGGCCTTGAGGTTCTGCAGGAAGAAGAACACCACGAGCACCACGAGGATGATGGCAATGACAAGCGTCTCCACCACGTTGTGGATGGCGGCGAACAGGAAGTCGTCGCTGGTCATCATGGTGACGAACTCCAGTCCGGCTGGCATCGACTTCTTCGTCTCCTCAAACAGTTTGTTGATGCTGGCGTTCACTTGAGTGGCATTAGCACCAGGAGCCGCAAACACCATGCAGAGTGCACCTGGCTTGTCCTGGATATTCGATGTGAAGTTGTAGCTCATGGCACCAATCTTCACCTCGGCCACGTCGCTCAGGTGCAGCATACCGCCACCGCTGGTGCGCAATACGATTTCGTTGAACTCCTCGACGCTCTTCAGCGTACCCTTGTACTGCATAGAATACTGGTAGGAATTCTCCGACTGTTCGCCCAAGGAACCTACACCAGCCACGAAACTCTGTCCACCGA
>CAMHUU010000085.1 GCA_946188395.1 uncultured Prevotellaceae bacterium
GAGTGGCGGCCTGTGGCTGCATCGGCCCCGTCGTTGACATTCTTCTCTTGTCCGCGACGGCAACGCAAAAAGCGTACGATGATGTTGTTGCTGTTTTCGGTAGACAGTGTGAAATAGCGCAGGGTGATGCCCGGGGCAGGAGCTGTCTGGCCAAGAATGGTCGTGTTAGCACCTATTTTGACATCACTCTTCAGGGCAATGACGCCACCGACATCGAACACCACAATTTTCTTGTCGCTGCCATTGACGGCACTACGAAAAGATCCGGTCCCGCTGTCGTTAAGGTTGGTGACATGACGGACTACTCCACCGCGTCCGCCAGTAACGTAACGTCCGTGTCCTTCGGCCCCTGGAAAGGCTGGGGCTTGTGTCTGTGCCGTCATCGACATAGCGATGACGGCCAGGACTACTGTTGATAAAATTCGGTTCATATAATAGTTGTAGTTTGCAATTCCGCTGCAAATATAGGCATTTTATTCCTACCATGCGTCATTTACGTATGGAAAACAAACTAAAACGTTTACGTGCTACCTTTCTACCTTACGTTGTTGTTTTTTTGGGGATTCTCAATAAGCATCATTTTTGCTTGGCCTTAGATTTTTTGCTACAAGGCCTCGTAACACTTTTTACAAGGCCTCCCAAAAAGTGTTACGAGGCCTTGTAAAAAAAGGAGGCTTTTGTTTGGTTGCAAAAGTGTTTGTATTTGTTTCATATTCTTCCTTTTTCTCAAAAAGAGTCCCCAAATGTTTGTGGAAATGATAGGGAATGCGTAATTTTGCAGGAAAATTTGATTAAAACGTATAATTAAAATGAAAAGAACAGTATTGATTTTGGCCTGCATGTTCATGGCAGGCATTGCATGTGCCGACAATCATTGGGTAGGTACATGGGGTACGGCTCCACAATTGGTAGAGCCACATAACAATCCTCCATCGCCAGGATTGGGTAATAATTCGCTGCGCCAGATTGTGCAGGTGTCAATCGGGGGAGAGAAAGTGCGTCTGAAACTGACTAATGAGTTCAGTACGGGTGCTACGGAGATTAAGGGTGTAGAACTGGCATTGGCCAAAACCTCCGGTAGTAGTGCGGAGATTGACGAGACCTCGACTGTCAGTCTGACCTTCGATGGTAAGGCCAGTGTGACCATGCCTGCTAAAGGCAAGACCGTATCTGATCCCGTCAACTTTAAGATTGGACCCCGAGAGAATGTGGCTATTACTATCCATTACGGTTCGGCATCATCGACAAGCGTGAGTGGACATCCTGGTTCGAGAACGACATCGTATCTGAAGAGTGGTAATACGACTGATTTCAGCGGTGCTGTGACAACTGACCATTGGTACAATATCCTGACTTTAGAGGTGGAGGCACCTGAAAAGGCGGGGGCTGTGGCTATCCTGGGTAATTCGATTACTGACGGACGTGGATCGACCACCAACCAACAGAACCGTTGGGCTGACGTGCTTTCACGCCGACTGCTGGCTAATGAACCGACCAAGCAGGTGGGTGTGCTGAACATGGGTATCGGCGGCAACTGTGTGCTGGGTGGCGGATTAGGCCCTACGGGTGCTAGCCGTTATCAGCGTGATTTGCTGGGTCAGGAAGGCGTGAAGTGGATCATCCTCTTTGAGGCTGTCAACGACTTGGGTGGTGCCCAGAACGGTGTGCAGACGGCCAACCGTATCAAGGATGTGTATAAGCAGATTATCCGTAAGGCGCATCAGAAGGGCATTTACGTGTTTGGTGCCACCATCACGCCGTTTAAAGGCAACGGTTATTATTCTGCCGATCATGAGAAGGGTCGCAGCACCCTGAACAACTGGATCCGCACGACGAAGATGCTCGACGGGGTAATCGATTTTGATGAAGCGGTGCGCGATCCTCAGAATCCCGAAGCCATGCAGTCTCAGTTCCTGTTTGAGAACGACTGGCTGCATCTGAATGCTAAAGGTTATGAGACCATGGGTGGCTGCATCGACCTAGACTTGTTTACGAAAACTGATCCTCTGGCTGCCGATGACGAGGAAGAACCAGGCTATGAGGATGCTGTATGGATTGAGGCAGAAGGTATGCGTACCAATACGGTAGGCACGGCCTTCCAACTAGTGGAGGATGCTTCAGTCTCGGGCGGAAAGTATCTGAAGACGGTGAAGCAGACCACTCCGGCTCCAACAGACAGTGCGTGCATGCTTAAAGCCGATTTTACGGTCAAGAATGCCGGCACCTATTATATTTATGCACGAGTGTTGTGTCCGACATGGGACGACGACAGTTACTTTGTTAGTATTGACGGACCTTTGAATGACTATTTCGCTAATGGCCTGCAGACAAACTCGTGGGACTGGAAGGAACTCTATAACAGTAGCCTTTCTACAGGTCAGCACCGGCTGACTATCGGCGGTCGTGAAGACGGTGCATGTATTGATAAGATCTGCATCACGACGAATGCTACACCTCCGGCAGGTATGGGTGGCACACCAACTGACATTGGTAGGCTGTTTGCCAAGCATCTCCCTGTAGCCTCTGTCGATACCTATTCGATGAGTGGTATCCGCCAGACTGCACACCGTCACGGACCCTATATCGAAGTGGAAAGGGCTGACGATGGTAGCATCGTCTCGCGCAAACTGATTCTGAGATAATGATTGGGGGCTGCGAAAAATCGCAGCCCCCAATCATTTAGTTCTTGAAACCATAGCCATTGGTGAAACCACCGGTAGACAGGGTATTCGGAGAGAACGGGAAGAGGTAGATGGGCGCCTTGTCGTAGTCGTACTCGAAGAAGAGGTACTTGTAGTACTCGTCGTCTTGCTCAACCAACACACTGCCCCATGCCGTCTTCTTATAGCCGTCGGCCTCGAGAGCGGCAATCTCGGCATCGCTCAGTTTGGTGAACAAACCCTGGATAGCCAGATTGGTATTGCTGTTGCCCTTGTAGTCAAGACCGTAATTGGTCCAGTCGTTGTTCACACCACGCCATCCGGGAGCCAATACGGGATCATTCTCGCTGCCGGCAGGTGTCTGCTCGGTAAGGCGCTTGCCGTAGGTGGCCTTCGCATCGACCAGCTTCGTCCAGATGTTGGCAGAGATGGTGTTGCCATTTTCGAAGGTGTAGAAACCATCGTTCTTCAGACCATCGAGCATCTTCCGGGTCAGGTCCTTCACAGCTTTGATCTTCTCGGCGATAAAGCCAGAGCGGATGAGGGTCCAGCGGCGGTCGCCCTCGCCGGCGAACTCAAAGCCACGCTCATCGATGATGGCCTCGGTCAGAGAACCCTTGCTTGCAATATAGGCATCGACATTACTGTTGCTGCCGAAGGCACGGTCGTGGATGGCTTTCAGATATTGCTTAGCCGTGGCATCGTCATTCAAACCTGCAGCGGCCTCTGCCAGTCCGAGGTAGACCTCTGACATACGCATATAAGGTGCATTGATGCCCGAACGGCGCTGGTTCTTGGTCCAGGTAGTGGTCTGACGGTTCTCGTCAAACTTGTTGCATGCGATACCGCCACCATTGGCCTGTGAACCTGGCGTGAAGGGAATGAGTTTCTCGGTACCTGCCTTACCATCGCTACCAGTTACCGTGCAACTCAAGTCGCGACGGGTATCCTTTGGGTCGAACATACCATAGTAGAATGCGGGATTGATACGGCCTTGGCCATAGTTCTTGCAGGGGTAGTTGTTGGAACTACCACCGGCAGAAGGACGTCCGAGCGAGTAGGGACGGGGGTCGTTGCCGCTGGCACCCTGCTGGAACGGCTCCTCGTAGATGCTCTCGTCGGCATAGCTGGCATCATCGCCATGTAGTTGTACGAAGAAGTCGTAATAGTTGGGAGAGAGTTTGGCCGTGCCCTGATGCTCGATGGCCTTCTGGAAATATTCCTTGGCAGTGGTGTAGAGGTTCTTCCAGTCACTGCGGCGGCCGTAACTGGCACCATTGTTTTGGGAGCCTTTGGTCTCGAAGGTCAGAGGATTGCCGCTGCCGTCCTTGTAGTTGATGTCTCCACGACGGGTCTGATAGCCTCCTGCCTCTAGAGCCAGACGTCCGATGAGCGCATCGACGTAGGTCTGTGAGAAGAAACGCTTATCCTTGCCTACAGGATTCATCAGGGGCTCTACCTTCTTCAGGTCGGCGATGATGACATCATAGATGGAGTCGCGGGGAGAAAGACCGCCGGCGGCAGCGCCCATCTGACTCTGATAAGGCACGTCGCCATAGTACTTGATGAGCTCGCGGTAGCAGGTGGCACGCATGGCGATAGCCTCACCATAGAGCTGGCTCAGGTCGGTAGCCTTACCGCCTGCCATCATCTCTTCGAAATTGCTCTTGGCCTCGATGGCAGATGCCACGGCATTGGCCTTGCCAATCACGGCAAACAATACGCTGTAGGGGCTGTTGGGCGCTTCCTTACCATAACCCACGGCATCGTAGTCGGCACAGGCAGTACCATTGGTATAGAAACTTTCGGGAACATGGCGCAGGGGCTGTGCGGAGTACTTCTCCGGGTGACGCATGATGTCGGAACC
>CAMHUU010000086.1 GCA_946188395.1 uncultured Prevotellaceae bacterium
TGGGCACTGATGCCAGCGACATACCATTTCTGTCCGGCACGACGGGCGATAATGGCATACTTGCCTGGATAGCCATCGATAAACTTCACCTCATCCCAAGTAGTAGGTACATCCTTCATGAACTGAACAGCCCATGCGGGAGCATCAGTCAGGTTATTGGGCGCCATCGCAAAGTGCTGCACACTCGACTGGAAAAGCACGGCCGTAGCCAAGGCAAAGACATCGCTCGTGCGGCGGGTTGTGCCGTGCTGGTTGTCGGCATTATAATGCTTGTTAAGCGTAGAGCCGCCGAAATCCATCGACCCCACTACGTTACGGATAAATGTATGGGTGCAGGCGTTGGTAGCCTCAGCATCGCATGCGCCCTGCCCAAAGTGCAAATTCTCTGAAGCCAACACAGCCTCTGAAGCCACATAGTTTGGATACATACGCTCCCACCCTCTCGGCAAAGTACAACCGTGGAAAATACACTGGATACCGAACTCATTGGCATCGGTGAGGATGTCCTCATAGAGCTGCATCATCGGCTGCTTGTCGCCACCGAAGAAGTCGACCTTGATGCCGAGGATGCCGTTCTTCTGCATCCAAGCCATCTCCTTACGACGGGCAGGCGACTTATCCATCTTGTCCTTAGGCGACTGCGGAGCATCGTTCCAGGCACCATTGCTGTTATACCAGAGGAAGAGACCGACACCCTTCGACTTAGCATAACGTGCCAGCTCCTCCATCTTCTCGTAGCCGATTTGCTTGTCCCAAAGGGCATCGACCAGCACAGAGCGCCACCCCATGGCAGCAGAGAAGTCGATGTAGCGTTTCTGCTCGTCGAAGTTACAGCTGGAGTCCATGCCGATGATCCACGACCAGGAGCCCTTGCCATAAGTATAGTCCTTCGAAGCCTTGTACTTAGGCTGCACGAGGTCGTTGGCAACGGTGCTCTCAACGATATTAGCCAATGTGGTGCCCAAGGTGATGGTGCGCCAGGGTGTCTCACAAGGCAGGCTGACAGCGGCTGAAGTAGAGCCATGACCGTTGAGCTCGCCGGGCTGCGGGAAACCAATCTTGTAGTTCGCACCGCCCTCGTTCAAGAGGCGACAAGCGACGTAGTTACCGTCGGTGCCCGTCTCGGAGATGAGTATCCACCCCTTGTCGCCGTTCCTGAACAGGCAGGGGAAGCTGTAACCCTCGCCATAACCGTTCTTGCCCATCTGGTCGTCGAGCGCATAACCCGTCTCGTAGCTGGGCGAGGTGCGGGCGAAGCCGCCCATCGGTCGCGACTGCGGACAGAGAAAGGTGGTGGTGCCTTCGGGGAAGACGAAACCAGAGGCCTCGCCAGTGACGACGGCTACCAAGGTCTCGCCTCCACGAGCGCGCCGTGGATAGAGCTTATAGCGGAAAGCCACATCGCGGTTGCTGACGCGAAAGATGACATCGAGCACCTGACGACCGTTCTGTTCGAACTGGCACACGGCCTCGGTGGCCTCGTAAGTCACCTGACTCTGCTTGATGGTCTTCAGGCTATAGGTATCGCTGACACGGCCCACCTGACAATCCTTCATGGTTAGGCCTGTGGTCAGGTCGCCGATGTTCGTGTACAATCCAAGTGCAGAAGGATTAAGGAAGACCTTGCCTCCTAGACTGACCTGATAGACGGGTTTTCCCCCTTCATCACTTACTTTCACAATCACGTTGCCGTCGGGACTGGCAAATTGCTTCTCAGCAGCCATCATACTGCCAACTACCATTGATAATGCCATCAAAATGGCGATGCGGAATTGCTTCATATCTATACCTTATTATATATTATCTGAAAATCTTTCGGGTTGTTCCATCGGCCAGGCGGAGAATCAGCACGCCCCTAGCATCGCTACCCACGCGACGGCCGTGCAGGTCGTAGAGACCTTCGGGCTGGATATTACGGTTCACATTCACTATACCGGTCTCCGTAAGGTTCCTGATACGGCACTCAGCCAAGAGGAACTCCTGCATACCACTTCCTACTTCTTTAAACTGGATAATGTATTTGCCCTTGGTCTTAATCTCAAACGGGAGAGTGATACGCTCGGCAGTAGAAATGTTGCCAGCAAAGTCACCTTTGATATTCGGCTTAGCCGTGAAGGTCGTTGACGACTTGATGGTGCTACCTGCGCTGCTGAGAATCTTGGCCTGATAGGTTGGTTCACCCTTCCAAGCAGCCATGACAAAGACCAATTCGTAATTGCCTGGCTCCAGGTTCAGAGGATAGTCTGACAAGCGGCCATACTCTGCACTGGTCGTTCGCCAATAAAGAGCCTTACCCTGATAACCTGTCAGTCCAGCGAAGGTGCGTGGTCCGCTACCATTATTAGCAGGATAGTTACGCACGTCGGAGCCGTCGGTGGTGCGCCAGCCCATCGGCAGGGCACCGCCAGACACATCGGTATAGTCGAGTTCGTAGACAGCCGCCATATCGAAGAACACCGGTTGGATGGTCACGTTATCGTCAGGCATGACAAAGGTCACCTCGGTAGCGCCAGCCTCCACAGGAATGGTCTTACCCTGTGTAAAGAATACAGAGTTGACAACGTTCAAAGCCTTGATACCATAGCCTTCATTGGGGGTAATAGTGAGACGGACTATCTGGCCTGCTGCGGCAGAATCAACGTCAGCCACCACCTTTCCGAAGTCTGCCTCACGCACCTTGACATTGAATTTCTCCACAGGTGTGTCCGCAGGCTCGTAGATAATCTGGTCGATGGTCATCTTGATAGAGCCGGAATTCTGAAGCACGAAATCGTTGTCACCTGCTTTCAGCGTAACAGGTATGACAGCCTCATGCCAATCGTTTTTAGCCACTTTCTCAAAGCCGACATCCTGAACCGCACCATTAATGGTAGCCTTCATCTTACCAGCTTTGCTGCTATTGCAGTAACGCACACGGATATTATACTCACCACCCTCGGCCAGTTTCTTCAGCTGATGGCGAAGGGCACTATTGGTGTTGGCCTGTGTCTCTATAAAGCCCAAGCCAGCAAAGTCCTTGTAGTTCTGTGCCCACCATCCCGAATGGGTCATTCTATGATCCACGCTCTTGCGGTCCATATCCTCTGCCTCAATGATGATGGGCCCCTTGTATGGCTCTGGCTGCTTAGGCAACTCAAGCTGCTCAGCAGGCAACACATCGGTCTGACGGTCAGTGGCAGCGCCCTTACAGTTTATTTTCACAATGATGGGGCCCATGTGCTGGATAGTAACTGTAAAGGTTTGTTTCTCGGCATTATACGATTTACCGGAAATGCTGTAGTTATGACCTGCCAGATTGCTGATAGTAGGCTTGGTATAGGAACAGGTAGGCTCCATCGTGACACCGGTAATCGTAATCTTGTCGCTCTGCATGGCAGTACTGTCGCTACGATAGTTGTTGAAATAGAAGTCGATATGGTCGGCATATTCACGGATGACACCACTGGAAAGCTTGCCATACTGCAACTTCAAAGTATCGCAGGTATTATATTTCAAAGGAATATCAGCCGAAGCCGTCTTCTTGCTATTCAGATAAGTGTAGGGGGTATAGGTCACCAGCTGGTTGCGGTAGCGGTTCACATAGAGGTCACCTTTCGACACCTCGGGATACTGTTCATTGAAGTCGGCTTGCTTTCTGGCCTGTGTACCCCAGCGAGATGTGTAGTTCGAGCGCTTCACCTTCACAGGGACTGATTTGGCGAGATCATCATAGAGATCGATCACGATGGGGATGGCCCCATAGCGGCCCGTCGACTTAAAGTAGCAGAGGTTGTTATACCACTGTCCGTAGTTGTGACGGCTTTCCTTCTTTTGGTTAGCGGGATCAGTCTGCAAGTAGACACCGTTGTAGAGATCATCCCACGATGTATATGACTCATAGCCACTGGTGAGATCGTTGACAACGACAATCTTGGTCTTGTTAACCACCTCTTCACGTGTAGGGATATACATGGTACCATTAATGATGCGACGCCACATATCAATCCAGATACCCTTGAAGTGAGGAGATGCAGCCCAGTTGCGGCGTGTATAACCTTCCACTTGGGTATCACCCTGGTTCAGAAAGCACTCTTCGCGCCATATCAACTCAGGACCGTCCCAGACAGAGCCTCCGTTGACGCACATCTGCTCCATCACCGTACCGATGCCGGCACTGCCAGGATACTTACACTTGTTCTCACCGATCAGTTTGCTGGTCATATCGTTCCAGCCGCAGTTGTCGTAGCGCACACCGTAATTCTTGGCCAGACCGGAGAAATACGGGCCCCAGCAGATGCTCTCATTGTTGTAGAAACTGCTGGAATGGGTGTACTTATAAAGGAACACGATCGCCTCGGGATACTTCCTGCAGGCTTCGAGAAAGTTCTTGTCGGCCTTCAGTTCTCCCATGGGGTTGGTGCTCATGTGGTAGTCGCCGCCACACCAGCTCACGGTGAGGAAACCGCCGTACTTGTGCGACATCTCCACCAGATTGGCAAACAGTGCCCAGCGGCTGGCTGCCGTCATCG
>CAMHUU010000087.1 GCA_946188395.1 uncultured Prevotellaceae bacterium
ATGGACAACAACATCTACTTGCAGACGGGTGTCATCATGCTGATTGGTCTGTTGGCCAAGACGGCCATCCTGATTACCGAGTTTGCTACCGAGCGCCGTGCCCAGGGCATGACCATCAGCGAGGCAGCCTTCGAGGCTTGTAAGGAGCGTCTGCGCCCCATTCTGATGACCGTGGCCACGATGATTATCGGTATGATTCCGCTCGTCATCGAGGGTGGCGCCGGTGCCAACGGTAACCGTGCCCTCGCGCTTGGTGTCATCGGCGGTATGAGCGTGGGCACCGTAGCCCTGCTCTTCGTCGTACCCGCCTTCTTCATCGTGTTCCAGAAACTGCACGAGAAGTTTCAGGGCAAAGAAGTGAAAGTTGAGAGTGATAATAACGATGTCGTTATAACGGAATAACGTAATAACGTAATTACGAAAATGATTATGAAAATCAAGAATATCATCGCCGCTGCAGCCGTGGGTATGACACTCACGGGCTGCGGCATATATAATAAGTACGAGAAGACTGTTGAGGAACCTGCCAATGTCTTTGGTGCCAGCCAAGACATCCAGCAGGCCACGGGTGAACAGACTATCGCCCAGATGTCGTGGCGCGAGTTCTTCACCGACCCGGTGCTCCAGCAACTCATTGAGCAGGTACTGGCCAACAACACCGACCTGAACTCAGCGCGCATTGCCGTAGAGAAGAGCGAGGCTTCCCTGAAGTCCGCCAAGCTGGCTTATCTGCCGGCACTCTCGCTGGCACCGCAGGGAACGCTGTCAAAGTTCGACAACGAGCCCTGGTCAAAGACCTACAATCTGCCGCTGCAGCTGTCGTGGGATATCGACGTGTTCGGTTCCATCACCAACCAGAAACGTGCTGCCAAAGCCGTGCGCCTGCAGGCTGAGATGCAGCAGGAGGCCGTACGCGCCAACCTTATCTCGACCACAGCCCAGCAGTACTTCCTGCTGCAGGTGCTCGACCGCCAATTGGAAATCCTTATACAGACCGACAGTCTCTGGAACAAGTCGCTGGAGACAGAGCAGGCACTTTGGGAGAACGGTAAGGCCTATAGCACCGCCGTCAACCAGATGGAGGCTTCCTATCTGAGTGTGAAGACACAGATCGTAGACACCCGTCGCAACATCCGCTCCGTTGAGAATGCCATCTGCCAGTTGCTGGCTGTCACCCCACAGCACATCAACCGCCAGAAGTGGGGCGTATCACCGCTTCATCATGCTGAGGCACAGGGCAATGCCGAACAGCGTATGTTCGATGCCAAGTATCTCACTGTTGGCATTCCGGCTCAGATGCTCGAGAACCGTCCTGACATCCGCATGGCCAACCACGCCATGGAGGAGGCGTTCTATAACACCCAGGCGGCCCGTTCAGCCTTCTACCCCACCATTAACCTGAGCGGCTCTGCCGGCTGGACCAATAATGCCGGCATTGTCATCGATCCGGGCAAGCTGTTGCTCACGGCCGTCGGTTCGTTGACGCAGCCCATCTTCGCCCGTGGCAAGCTCATTGCCAACAAGAAGATTGCCCAGCTCACTGAGGAGGACCTGCAGAAGAAATATGTGCAGACCGTCATCAATGCCGGCAACCAGGTGAATGAGGCGATGGCCGACTGCATGGCAGCACGCGAGAAGCACGGCTACTATCAGCGACAGGTACAGGTGCTTGGCGAGGCATATTCCGGAACCCATGAGCTGATGGACAATGGTAAGGCCAGCTATCTTGAGGTGCTCAAGGCACAGGAGTCACTGCTTGATGCCCAGCTCAGTCAGGCCATGAATATGTACGATGCCGCCGAGGCCGTCATAGCCCTTTACATCGCTCTCGGTGGCGCCACCAAGTAAGTAGAATTACATGAAAAAGAAAATCGGGGGCTAACAACCCCCGATTTTTTATGATATGTCAGCCTGTTAAGCGTGAAGTTCGAGAACGAAACGCGTGCCCTTGGTGAAGGCTGGATCGATGTCGAGGTCGCCATTCATGCGGAGAGCCATCTGCTTGCAGATAGGCAGTCCCAGTCCGTCACCAGTGGTCAGGTCGCGAATCTTGAGGAAGGGCTTAAACAAATCATCACGCTGTTCCTCGGGGATGCCAACGCCAGTATCGGAAACCAGGAATTGGTGGCTGTGCTGTCCGCGCTTCTTGTATTCAAGGGTAATCTTTCCCTCGGCAGGGGTGTATTCTGCGGCATTGGCCAGCAGGTGGGACAGAATGTGAGAGACGTACTCACGATTCATCGGAACACTCATCTTCGGGGCGTTGACGGTAAGCGTGACGTCACTCTTGACGGTGTCGCGAATCTGGTCCATAAGACCCTCACAGAACTGCTGTACCTGTACATCCTCAAATTCCACAGGCTCCGTAGCATTCTCGAGTTCGGAAAGCGTCTGGATATGCTCCGAGAAGTCGAGCAGGGCCTGCACTTCTGGCTGGCGGCTGTCGAGTTTGCGGATGGTGGGCTCGAGTTGGGCGGAGATATTGCTAATGAACTTAGCCTTGAGGGCATTGCTCTCGTTGGCCAACTGAATGTTCTTCTTCTGACGGCGGGTAAGCAGGATATAGCGCATCAGGATGACGGCTCCGACAACCAGCACAGCAGCAAGCGCACCGGCCAAGATAAGCAGACCAACGATGAATATCCAGCGGGTTGTTAGCGAACTGTCCTTGTCGGCAATGGAGGCTTCGTTGTCGGCTATCTGCTGCTTCAAGGCCTTAATCTCGTCGGCATGCTTCAGGGCATTGGTGGAATCCTTCCAAGCCATATAGTTGCTGTACGACTGGGCCACCATGCCAGCACTACCCGACTTACGCGCATTGGCGATGAGCGTCTGGTAAACCTCGTCGACCTTGTCGTATTCCTTGCTGGCGGTAAGCTTGTCGGCCATCTCCTTGAACACAGCGTTGCCCTGGGCATTCATACCGAAGGTGTAGTAATAGACCGCCTTGGTATAAAGCAGGTCGTTAGAGGTGTCGTCGTCAGAGGCTATAGCAGCATGACTCTCCAGAATCCGCAACTGTTCCTTGGCACTCTCCACGCGACGCATCTTGATATACATCTGCAGACGCTCCTTGGTGGTCAGATAGTGACAAGCAGACTGCTGGGGAGACGTCAGACTGCTGGCGCCAACAACCTGGTCGGCACGACGCAACAAATCGAAGGCCTCCTGATAGAAGTTCTCCTTGTAGTAGAGTGCTGCGGCCTTGGCGGCACATTGTACACCCTGCAGAACCTGTCCCTTGTTGGCATAGTCGTTGAAGGCGTGGATATAGGTGGAGCGAGCCAAGGCTATATTCTCCTGTACATTAATGCTTTCTGCCTTCTTTTGCAGATCGCTTTTCTGTGCTTCCTGGGCAAAAGCCACCGAACAACAGAAAAGCAGATTCACGAATAAGAGTGTAAATTTTCTATTCATATCTTGTATCTATTTTTGTTTCGCACTGCAAAAGTAAGCATTTTTTTAATAAAACGTACAGAATCTGCCATTTTTGTTTCAATTTAGTACAACTTTGTGTGCTTCAAGGAAACAAGAGTTTGGATTTTTTGTGCTATCTTTGCAGACGGAAACAATAAAAACCCAGTAATATGAAAAGAGTGATCACGCTCACTCCTAAATTCAGCTGATGTCTTCGATATCAAGTAAACTAATATGCCTGTTCATGCACGCCTTTGACGGCACGTAATAGTCGTTGCCGTCAGTATGCACTTTCGTGCACACCTTTGACGGCACGGCCACTGGGGTCGTTCATGCCTTTGAAGGCGGCATCCCATTCGAGGGCAATGGCGGTGCTACAGGCCACGGAGGCTTCGGAGGGAACACTACGGGCGGCAGAGTCGCTGGGGAAATGCTCGGCGAAGATGCTGCGATAATAGTATTCCTCTTTGTTCTTTGGCGGGTTGATGGGGAAACGCTCGGCAGCATGGGCCATCTGCTCATCAGAAACAGCTTCTGAGGTGATTTGCTTCAGGGTGTCAATCCAGGAGTAGCCAACGCCATCGCTGAATTGTTCCTTCTGACGCCAAGCGACTTCAGCAGGCAGCATGTCGGCAAAGGCTTCGCGGACGATTTTCTTTTCCATCGTCTGACCTGGACACATCTTGGCCTCAGGATTGGTGCGCATGGCGACATCGAGGAACTCTTTGTCGAGGAAAGGTACACGTCCCTCTACACCCCAAGCAGACAGGCTCTTATTGGCACGGAGGCAGTCGTAGAGATAGAGCTTGCCTAATTTTCGGACGGTCTCTTCGTGGAAGGCTTGAGCCGAAGGTGCCTTATGGAAGTACAGATAGCCTCCGAAGATCTCGTCGGCACCTTCACCGCTGAGCACCATCTTGATACCCATCGATTTGATAACACGCGCCAACAGGTACATCGGTGTAGAGGCGCGGACGGTAGTGACATCGTAGGTCTCGATGAAGTAGATGACGTCGCGGATGGCATCCAGTCCCTCCTGAATGGTGTAGTTGATTTCGTGGTGGACGGTACCAATATGGTCTGCC
>CAMHUU010000088.1 GCA_946188395.1 uncultured Prevotellaceae bacterium
AGAATCTGCTTCCCTATACAGAAAAGCTGTGCTATGGTTAGTGGATTCAGAAAAAATACCGCCCGAAAGCGAACCAATGGCTTTCGGGCGGTATTGTGAACTAATCAGAACATGTAGTATTTGGTCAGGAAATAGCTCTTGTTCCAATCAACGATCTTTACTTCAGACTCCTTTGCAGGATGGATGTCGTTCACATCGAGTACCATCACTTTCTTGTCCGTCGTGTCGTAAAGAGGCCACTCCTTGGCCTTGCCGTCAGGAGACTGTTCGGCAGTGAGCGACGGGTTGCCAGTCTTGGCGAACTGCACCCACATCTTGCGCATGGTCTTGCAGAAGGTGGGGTCGATGTCTGTCTGATCCGGATGGCAGAATACGATGGGGAGCTCTTCACCATGAGCAGCCTTCAACTTTGGTTCAGAAGCCTCCACCCTATAGAAATAGGTGTACGACTTGCCACCGGCATTGGTCTGGTTCTCCGACATTCTCATGCACGGTGCAAGGAACCAGCTCTGGCTGAACAGACGGCAGTCGGGCTCCCAGTTTTCGCCTTGCTGGTCAGCGAGGTAGCTGTTGACAAGTGCTATCTCGTCTTCAGTCATCTGGGCAAACTTTTTCGCCTTGCGGTCTGCGGCCCATGCCATAAAGCCATCCGTACCCATAGCCAAGGCAAAGAAATTAAACTCATCCTTGTTGCAACCCTGCAGGAATGTGATGTCCTTCGCAGCGCCGTTGGCGTATGCCGTATGCGGCTCCAAAGGCAGTATTTTGCCGTCTCTTTCCGGGAATGTGTTCAATGCATACGGGGAAGCAGCCTCTACCAGTTTCTTGGCATCGATCTTCAGCAGGTCGGCAACGGTCTTGCAGTCTAATGCCTTCATAATGCCGTCTGTGCAGGCGATAGCCTCTTCCGTAGAACGCGTGACAGCGGGGGAGCCGCTCTGAGCGATGATCTTCTGGAAATAGTTCTGTGAGCCTTCGATCAGTGCTTGCAGTGTACAGCTGGCAGAACCGGCAGACTCGCCCCAGATGGTCACGTTGTCAGGATCACCACCGAAGCCTTCGATGTTCTCATGCACCCACTTCAGTGCCATCTTCTGGTCAAGAAGTCCCAGGTTCTGTGCATCAGGATAATCCTTGCCGTCTGCCAAGTGAGACAGATGGAGGAAGCCCATGACACCGAGTCTGTAAGCAACTGTCACGACGATGACGTCGGGATTCTCCTTGATGAAATTGGTGCAGTCAAACAGGTCCATGCCCGTACCGCCGCCCACAAAGGCACCGCCGTGAATCCATACCATGACGGGCTTCTTCTCATCCGACTTGTCCTCTGCCTTCCAAACGTTCAGATACAGGCAGTCCTCACCCATTGAGGGAACGACTCCTTCAGCCTGACAGGCACCTTTTCCATATTCGAAGGCCTCATACACACCGTTGTCCGCTGTATATTCCACCGGAGCCTTCCAGCGCAGGTTGCCTACGGGCTGCTGGCAGACAAACGGGATGCCCTTATAGATGATGACATTGTCTGTCTTCTTGCCGATGAAGGTGCCATTAATACACTTGACTGCCAAATCATTGTCGACAGTTCCGCCCTCAGGCTGTGGAGCCGGGTTGTCAATTTGGTCGCTACAAGAAGTGAGTACGGCCGTTGTGCCGCAAATCAGGATGGCGGCAAGCATCCATTTCAATTCACATTTCATAATTCACAATTTGTAATAATCGTTACTTTTGATTCGTCTTATAAGCTTCGACACGCTTCGACACATTCTCCTTAATGTTGTTATAGAAGTACGAGTAGTCGCTGGCGTGACGGCCGTCAGGGCCGAAGAGCTGAGTGGCGACATCAGCAATCTCGGGGGCTACAGGCTCGGAGGCGGCATGTGTCACAACCGTACCGCGCTCAACATTAACCTGTGCATCAGCACCGACATCGACAATCTCGTTCTTGCCGGTCTTCTCGTTCGGCATATACGAACCTAAGTTCATGCTTGCCGGGGCGTATGTATTGTCGAGCTTCCAGTTAAGCGGGTTGATGCTGATGGCTCCGGGATACAGCACGACAGTCGAGGCGTTCTGCTCCACGTTCTTGGGACCCTCGGTATTCCAGCTGATGATGACCCCCGTGTCACTCTCGCCGGTGGCAAACTTCCAGTGCGGGTTGGCTGCAAGGTCATCTTTCGTAACGGAGAAGCCAATCACATAGGCTGCAATCATGCGCTTGTAGTAGTCGGGATGCTCCTTAAAGTACTTCTTCAGAACGAGCTTACACATGGCCGAGCCCTGGCTGTGGCCCGCGATGATGAACGGACGGCCCTGGTTGTAGTGTTCGAAGTAGTAGTCGAGTGCGCCTGTGATATCATCATAGGGAATGCCCGAAAGTGCAGCGTCAATGTTGCCGTCTCTCTGCCAGACTTCTCCTGAGTTCTTAAGGCCAGACTGGCGGTAGAAGGGCACAAACACGTTAGTGACATCCTGAAACGCGCTTGCATGGGCATCGTATTCGAATGGAGCTTTCTGCCTCATCTCCGGGTTGTCGATGGCTGCGTAGGGAGAAGCGCCTTCGTCATAACTTGACACGACATACTCCGTAGCGAGGATGTAGAATGTGTCGAACTCCTTGGTGATTTCCGGAATCTGTAGCCAGTTGGATTTCTGGGAATAGTCGATTGCATCTTTCTCCTCAGGATCTACAGGAGCTGGGTTGTCACCATTGTCTGAAGTGCATGCTGTGAATACACTTGTGCCGCAAATCAGGATGGCGGCAAGCATCCAATTTTTAAGATTTCTCATATTACAATTATTGGGGTTAGTATTTTGATTATGGCGCAAAGGTAGTTAATTCCCCTTGAAATTGCAATATCTGAAAAGTCTTGGACGGTAGGTTTTTACAATTCTGAAACTGAATTTACAATTCTGAAAGCCTCACTATTCCGTCGTGCTGTGCATCCAGGCGGTGACGGTCGTTCCCATGACCTGCTTGAAGACGGCGCTGAATGTGCTGTAGCTGCGGAAACCACTCTGGTAGGCAAGTTGCTTGGCTATCACTGGCTGGCTGGTAGCGACCGCCTCATGGTAGAGCTGGATGAAGTGCTGGATACGCAGACTGTTGATGTAGGCATTGTAGGTGGTACCCTGGGCGGCAAAGTACTTGCTGAGATAGACACGGTTGGTGCCTACCAGTTTGGCGAGTTGGGTAGCGGATATGTCGTATTGCAGGTAGAACTGAGGTTCCTCGCAATATTGCTTCAACAGCGGTCCAATGTTGTTACGGACGGTCGACGACTGGGCATGGTCTTCCACATTCTCTGAGGTTACTGGTTCTTCTGCATCATGAACGGATATGCTCAGGTCGCTGAGCGTTTCCACCCGCCACAGGAGATAGCAGATGAGTATAATGTTGTTCACCTGCGTGATGTATTTATATATCATGTTCTTGATGCCGAATGCGTAGATGCCGAACACCAGCAGGATAATAGCCAGTACCGCCAGACTCTGCCACACCTCCTTGTTCTCAAGGTCAGCATAGTTGTCGCGTAGCCAGTGGCCGTACTGTCTTGTTGCTCGAACCATATATATTATTAAGCCAATGGCCAACAACAGATAATAGCCATAGAACTGGGGCATAATGTCAAAGTAGTTGTAGACAAGGCTCACCGCCAGTCCTATGATGACGGGGGCCACCATCACGCCTACTGGCCACAGTGGTCGTCGGCGGTCTTGTAGCAAAACGAGCAAAAGGACAATCGCACAAGGGATGAGCGTCATGAAGTCGAGCATTGCACCTACAAGATAGCTCTGCAATATTTCCACGCTTGAGGTGTGAAAAGCGACCGGCACATACCACAGGTGGCTCAGCGTCATGCAGGCAAAGAAAGCCGCCGTCCACCGCCGCAGGCGTACTGACGATGTGACGTCGGGCGCAATGGCGTTGGCTCGCCGGAACAGCAGGTAACAACTGGCCATCGTGGACATCATTGCCACTGCTCCATAGAGCATCATATAAAAAAAATCTTCCTGTATCTGATGATCGTACATGTGAAAGCTACGTATTTCCGCTGCAAAAGCACAAAATTTCTTGCAAAATTACAAAATAATGCTGAAATAGCAAAGCGATTTCGGAAGATTAACGCAAGAAAGCCCATAAATAAAGGCAATCAGGGGAAAAACGGGGAAATCCGGTAAATGGGGTTTATGCAAATCTGGGCAGAATAATGAAAGAGTTAGGTTGCCAAATCGTAACCCATATACTACGTCAGTTCGGGATAAGAAAGTTGCATAAAAAGTTGGTAATCTGAGATATTTTTTGTACCTTTATATCTGAATTCCAATCACTTATAAAGTAAAACAAAAGAATAAACTCATGATTACCGACGACAAAATTACAGAAATTTTCTGTGCTACGGATGAATTTAGTAAGAAATTTGATGA
>CAMHUU010000089.1 GCA_946188395.1 uncultured Prevotellaceae bacterium
CCTTCACGCTCATCGGCACCGACAACCTCGATGTGGAGACCATGGCCCACTCCTTCGCTATCGACGAGCACTTGGAGTTCCAACAGGACGATGCCGGCACCAAGGCCATGTTTGCCCGCGAGCGCCGCAGCCGCGAACGCTACAACTGCTGTGTCGCCGAGGATGCCGCCATACCTACGGGCTCGTTCTTCAATGAAGAGAATTAGTAACAAATACAGACTATTTTAATATTATTGATAGTGATATGATTCTGTTTATATGAGAGTTTGTATAATATTACTTCTTTTTCTCCAGATAATCTTTGAACTCCTTTCCCGTATAGTTTTGTTCTTTAATGATTTTGAGAATCATATTGTCTGAGAACTCTAGTCTGAGATTGGCCGTATGTGGGTATTTTGCATTTGAACTCCAGAACGTGAAATTGTACTTCTCCCCTGGGTATAGTGTTTTGCTGATACTGCCATTGTCCTCTGCCATGAAGTCCCCTTGGCGGTCAAAGTAATTTACGTGGTATCTTACGCCAGATATAGCGTAGTCCAGGTTGTTGACAACCCTGCCTTCACCATGCGCATCACCGCTATAGCTCGTTTCCCAGGACCAGTTTGCTATCTTGACCTTGGTTGCGAGGTCTGCGCGAACTTCGATATACTTCTCAAACATCATATCCTTGACTTGATCGATTCGCTTTGCCAGTGTCTGGTCATTGGGCTGCTTCTTTCCAAAAGCGCCAGTTACCGTTCCGAACCATTCCACATCCTTATCCATCACAATTAGTCCCTTGGAATCAAAAATGTAGAACTGCTTATCCTCATTTCTCGTGATAAACAAGGTAACGCTATCCTGTTTGAAGGTTCCCTCACTATTGGTGTAGTTGTTGTAACAGCGGACAGTGATAGTGTCGTTCTTCTCTGTAATATCGGATTCCTCAATGTCAACAACGTCTGACTTGGCATCAATGCCCAAAGAGTCGTACTTTGGATAGAAATCACCGGGCTTGCCATAGGTGGAATCAGAGAGTGAGGTGAAAAAGTCCCATGACAACTCCATCGCCTCGTTCTTATGAGAACAAGATGATAGGATTATCATGAGGACAATTACAAAAACCGATGCTGACTTCATTTTTTCTTGGATGGTTTGTCGTTCTTCTCTTCCTTACCGTCGCTCTGTCTCTTGAAAACAAAGTTCACAACGCTCGTCCTGGTATTGTCCCGGATGCCAGTGACATAAGACGCATCACCGAAATTCGGGAAGGCGGTAGCAGTCTCTGTGTATGTACTGACAAGCTCCCATCCTTCCTTACCCATCTTGTTAAGCATGGCCGTCTGGTCACCATATACCAGCGCCCCATAGTCTGCCAGAGTCTCTGCAGGCTTACCTGCTACTTTTACTACTTTGTACTCCCAAGGAGTGTTCTTGTTGCATGATGCCATGAAAGCAACCACACATAATGATAATAGAATCTTTCTCATTGTTTAATAGTTTTTTCGTAACTTTGCGACAAGTAAACTAAAAATCTAACGGTTATGAATAAGCAAGAGAGATTTGTCATCACCATCAGCCGTCAATTTGGCACTGGTGGTCACGAGATTGGAGCAGAGTTGGCGCGCCGTCTTGGTGTCAAACTGCTCGACAAGCAAATAATTAATGAGGTGGCCAGCAAATTCTATGTTGTAGAAGACGCGGTCGAGAAGATAGAGTCGCGCAATCCGCTTTGGCGTGACGACTTCACACAGTTCTATCGCTCATATATGGCTGGTATGGAATATGACGGACAGGAACAGGACCAGACATCCCATAAGTTGTTCGATGCCCAGGCAGAAGCCATCCGCCAGATAGCCTCGCAGGAATCGTGCGTCATCGTTGGCCGATGCGGATTCCATATCTTCCGTAATCACCCCAACGCCTTGAAAATTTTTGTTCATGCCGACGATCATTGTCGCAAACGCCGCATCGCAGAGAAGTTCGGACTTGACGAGGCCGATGCAGCTGCCATGATTGTTGACAATGACTATTCGCGTGAACTCTATACCAAAACCTTTACGGGGAGCGATTGGACTGATGCCCGTAACTATGATATGACGCTCAACGTAAGGCGCTTTGGAGTTAATGGTGCCGTGGATTTCATCTTACAGTCTATTGAGTAAGCTGAAAGACGGACGTGTGAATGGTGAAAACCTGCTTTTGCCCATGAAGTGTAGTGAAAGCGACTTTATTTTCACCATTCACTTTTCTTATCCCCTGCACTCGTTTTTCGGACTCCGCGAAGCACCTAAGCAACGCATTGAATTCTCATCGAATTAGTGAATATGCAAAGAAGTGTGTCATAGAGTCTGTCTGTGTTTGATGGGTGTATGGCGCTGATAATCGTAGAGGGTCAGGCGGCGCAGATGGTAGTAGGATAGCCAGTAGTTCTGGAGCGAGGTTATCTGATTCTGCCTGGCCGTCTGCCAATGGCTCTGGGCCAGTGAGAGGTCGTAGGCGTTGGCCTGGCCTCGGATAAAGCGCTGTAGGGTCTGGGCATAGGCATCCTCAGCGATGGTTAGGGCCTGACGCGAGGTCTCTACGATAGCCTGACGCTCGTTGAATTCTGCGACGGTCAGTGCCACTTCCAGTTCGGTGTCACGTGCCGTCTCCTTCTCGGCATTCTCGGCCACATCCACATTGCTGCGGGCAGCCAACCAGGCGTTCTTGCGCTTACCCCAGTCCTTCAGGGGTACGGTCAGGGTAACGGTAGCCATATCCTGTGTGAGCAGGTTACGATAGGCATCGGCAAAGCGGTCGGCCACCTGATTCAGACCGATGCTGGCATTGAGGTTCATGCTGAGGTTTTTCTCCACCTTGGCGCGTTCCGCATCGCGACGGGCCTCGGCCGTTGTTTGTCGGCTGCTCAGATACTGCGGGTTATTCTCGCGTGCATGTTGGATGGCTTCTGCCACATCCACATGCAGGGTGCCGATGACCGACGGAATGACGAGCTCTATCTCCGTCAGCCTGTCCATGCCGAGATATACCGTGAGTTCCTGGGCGGCACGGTTACGGGCTATGCGGGCATTGGCAAGGGTGGTACGGGCATTGGTCTTCTCGAGTTCGAGAATGCTCAATTCAGCCTTCGGTATGCTGGCTATCTTAAAGCGTCGCTCAGCGATGGCAAAGATGGTGTCACACGAGGCGAGGTACTCCTCGGCCATGCGCTGCTGATCCTGTGCGAGGGCGAGGGCGAAGAACTTGCCGACGGCCTCTTCCGAGGTTGTCTCGATGTCATAGGCAAGTTCCTTCTCTGCGCGAGCCAGTTTGAGAGGTTCTATCCTGCGGGCCCATTTCAGCGGGTTATAGAAGAGCAGGTCCTGCTTGTAGCCCACGCTGATGGGGATGGTCATGAACTGCGTCTCGTTCTGTTCTCCGAAGGTGCGGAGGTAGCCCAGCTGTGTGGAGCCGTATATCTGTCCACCCCAGCGCTCGATGTCCTGAGTGGCGGTGATGCCGGCCTGAGAATAGAACATACGCTGTTGGCGGTATACGTCGATGTCCTCGAAGGAGAGATAGCGCTGGGTCATGTAGCGCTGGTACATCACGGGTGTAGACTCCAATAGAATCTGTGGTTTGCGGGTAGCCTGCCACGACAGGTATTGGTAAAGCGAAGACTGATAAATGCTCTGGTATTTTTGAGCCGACAGGGAGCTGTCGGTGGCCAACCGTACCGTACGGTCGAGGTCGAGCACCACACGCTGCTGCGCCGAGGCGGTGACTACCGCAAAGAGTCCAAATATGACAATCCGTCTCATAGGTTATTTCAGTATAACTTCCACGTTCATACCGTCAAAGAGGTCGGCAGCGTGAGACACATGGGCACGGATGGTGACAGCTCCCTGCTTGTCGACGACGGGGTTGATCTCGCTGACCGTTGCGTCATAGTGCTGTGACTTGTCGGCGATGGGGATGATACTCAATGCCGTTCCCTGCTGATAGCGGCCGAGGTCGGCTTCCATCACGCGGAACTCTACGGCCATGTCACCCGAAGCAATGACTCGACAGACAGGTTGTCCAGCCTGCGCCAACTGATGAGCCTGGATGGTGACATTAGCCACCACACCGTCGAAAGGAGCCGTCAGCACACCGCTACGGAGCTCATGCTGGGCAGCGGCCAGTTGGATGCGTGCCGAGGCGAGCTGACTCTTTGAAAGGGCATAGCCCGACTTCACGTCGGCATTGTGTACCACACTGGCGGGCACCTGCGACGTCTTGTCGGGATCATATCCCTGGGAGATGATGACATCCTGCATCTGCAGGTGGGCCTGTTCCATCTGGAGCTGGGCCTGTTCGATGGCGCGTTCCTGCTTGGCGACGGCATTGCGGAGCTTGAACTGGTCGAGCTGGGCCAGAACCTGACCACGGCGCACTTGCTGACCGTTA
>CAMHUU010000090.1 GCA_946188395.1 uncultured Prevotellaceae bacterium
GCCACCACCAATCAGGAGGGACATCAGTATCCCATGGTCAACTCACAGCGCATGGTGCGCGCACAGATTTCTGCCCCCGAGGCCAACAGCGTGAAGCTGGACATCGGCGGCGTGAAATACGACTTGGTGAAAAACGCCGAGGGCGTGTGGACGGGTGAGTCGGCTCCGCAGGACGAAGGCTTCCACTACTATCAGCTGAACATCGACGGGGCTTCGGTTCCCGATCCGGGCAGCCTCTACTATTATGGTGCCAGCCGTTGGGGCAGTGGCATCGACATTCCTGCCGCCGACGAGGATTTCTACACGGTGAAGAACGTGCCGCAGGGCTCGGTGAACGAGGTCTACTACTATTCTACGGTTACCGAGAAGATGCGCCATTGCTACGTTTATCTGCCGGCAGCCTATCGCGAGAATCCCGACCGCCGCTTCCCGGTGCTCTATCTGCAGCACGGCATGGGCGAGAACGAGACGGGATGGTCGGCCCAGGGTAAGACGGGCATCATCATGGACAACCTTATCGCAGCCGGCAAGGCCGTGCCTTTCATCATCGTGATGGACAACGGCCTGAACGCTATTCCTGCTCATCCCGACACCACTCAGCAGATGCAGTTCCCCTTCCCGGGCATGGGTCCACGTCCGCAGGGCATGGGTCAGCGTCCACAGGGCATGGGTCAGCGCCCCGGCGGTCCTGGTCAGGGTGGTCCCCGTCCCGGCGGTCCCGGCCGTGGTGGCCGCAGAGGTGGCTTTGCCAGTTTCACGGGATTCCAGGATGTGCTGCTGAAGGACATCATCCCGATGGTTGAGAAGAACTACCGCGTGATTGCCGACACCGAGCATCGTGCGCTGGCTGGCCTGTCGATGGGTGGCATGCAGACGCACATGATTACGCTGGCCAACCCCACCAAGTTTGCGTATGTGGGTATGTTCAGCGGCGGTACGTTCAGCGCAGAGGAGCTGAAGGACGCAGCCGACTTCAAGAAGACCAACAAGGTGCTCTTCATGAGTACGGGCAGCAAGGAGAGAGGTATGGCCGAGGGTGACAACAGCGTTACCAATGCCGCCGAGCGCCTGAAGGCTATGGGCATCAACGCTCACTCGTATATCTCGCCCGAGACCGCTCACGAGTGGCAGACATGGCGCCGCAGCCTCTATCAGTTTGCGCAGCTGCTGTTTAAATAATCAGATACATTATTTAATAAATAAGAAAGACCAACCCTAAGTTGGTCTTTCTTATTTGCTAATGTTTGCGTAGCCCACGAGGCGGTCGGTACGCTCGCCCGTACCTTTATAATATATAAGGGCCTGGTAGGAGTTTTCCGTCTGATAGAAGTCTCCTTCGGTGGGCATCGTGGTGATGGTGCCGTCGGGATTCATCAGCAGGTACTGGTAGTTGTAATAGCCCTGTTTCAGTTTCACGGCGCCTTCATAGCACTTCTTCTCTGCGTTGTATTTCATCCGGTAATCCGGCAGGAACCAGTCGTTGGTCCATTCGCCGTTCAGATAGACTTCTCCCTTGACGGGGGCGGGACAATTCAGCTGGAAGTGTACCCAGGCATAGTCGCAGGTGTTCTCTATCTCGTAGTTGTCGCTGTTGCGGATGATGAATGCGCCGTTGGCATCCTCGTCGTAGACATACTGTCGGCGCGGTTCGCTGATGAAGGGAAAGACGTGGTACATCTCGCCGTCCCATCTGATGTGGTCGATGCCCATGGTGGGGTGGGTGAGGTCGAGCATCTCAAACTTGTGGTATTCGTTGCCGGCACGGAAGATATAGTCGCGGCAATGCTGCCAGCGGAGGCCGTCGGCCATCACGAATTGGGGGCGGACATTCAGGCGGGCATTATCCCAGCGCCGGTTCTGCATGACGACGGTCTTTATCTGCTCGGTGGGATTGGTCACGTTCAGACGACCGTAGGTGAGGGCCATCTCCACCTGCTGGTGGCTGTTGTTGATATCGACGTCGGTATTGGTGGTGACGTTGAGGGAAACGCCCATCAGGGGCTCCACTAGCATGAAGCAGACGGTCATCACGGGCGTCTCGTCGTTATTCTCGTCGATGACGGTCAGCCGGTAGTTTCCGCTCATCTTCAGGCGACAGCGTTCGTTGGGGATGGTCAGCGAGTAGTGGGTGTATAGCTGGTAGGTATTGATCGACTCGATGTAGTCGTCGATGGTGTTGCCGTCGGCGAAGCCTTGCAGGTAGTCGCTGGTGAAGAGTTCCTCGGAGGGTGTCCAGTCGGCCTCGCAATGTTCGATGCGATAGGTGTAGCGGGTGTATTCGTGGGTGAGGTCGTCGAAATCGATGTGTATGTTTCCGCCGATCTCGGCCACGGGCATGTCCATCCACTTGTTGCCTGCCATTACCTGCAGGGAGGCAATGCGGGGACTGAGTATCTCGTGACGCTGCGCCTGTAAGGTGGTCGCAAGCACGAAAAACAATAGGACCGAAAGGTATTTTTTCATTATTCTTTTGAATGATAACGAATTATCAAAAAAAATATTGTAACTTTGGCTTTGCCGAAGGTACTTTCGCTCGACAAACCAAATTTAAAACAAGTTTTATTTGGATTTGTTCTCGCTTATTATATAAAATTCTCACGCTCGGCAAAATAAATTTATTTATTCTGCACTTACTTAATCGAATTTTTCGTAACTTTGTCCCCCGATATGGAAATAAGAATCAAGGACTCTAGTTTGCAACAGGCAGCCGCTGAGGGCATGGATGCTTTCGTGGACGTTTTCGTGGAAGCCATCAATGCGGCCATCGGTAATCAGCTTACCACCGAGACGATGGCTGAACTGAACAGCGACCAGATTACGCTGCTGGCCTACCACACGCTTCGCGACGAGGTGATGGACGGTGGCTTCGTGCAACTCATTCACAACGGCTACGGGCCGTTCATCTTCAAGAATCCCTTTGCCAAGGCTATCAAGCAATGGGGACTGCGCGACCTGTCGAAACTCATCTACAACGCGCATACCTTATATATTAAGTATGGCCCCGAGATAGAACGCGACTGTACCGATGAGGAATTCATGGCGCTCTTCGAACAGTTTGAGGAGTTTGACGAGATGGACGATGCCTTCGTGGAGAATGAGGAGGACTGGACGAACATGGTGGCTGTCTATATCGACGACCATATCGGAAACTTTGCAACGATCGAACAATGAACAAGGAAGAACAGGAACTGAGGAAGAAGAGCCCCGTGCAGATCAAGAACAAGAAGGCTTCGTTTGAATACTTCTTCGTGGACACCTACACGGCCGGCATCGTCCTGACCGGTACTGAAATAAAGAGCATCCGCCTGGGCAAGGCTTCGCTGGTGGATACCTACTGCTATATCCATAACGGGGAAATCTGGGTGAAGGGGATGAGCATCTCGCCCTACAGCTACGGCTCCTACAACAACCACGTGATGAAGCGCGACCGCAAGCTGTTGCTCAACAAAAGGGAAATACGGCATCTTGCCGAGGATACCAAGCAGCCGGGCTTCACCATCGTGCCCACACTCATGTTCATCGACCAGAACGGACGCGCCAAGGTGGATATCGCCCTCTGTCGCGGTAAGAAGCAGTATGACAAGCGGCAGACGCTGAAAGCCAAGGAAGACCGCCGCGAGATGGATCGCGTCATCAAGCATTACTAATTAGACAGGTACAGGCTTTCTTACAGGATCAGGACAACATACACAGGCATTAAAACTCGAATCAGATGACTTTGAAGGAAATAATCAAGCAACGCATTTTGATACTCGACGGGGCAATGGGGACTGAGATTCAGCAGTTCCGATTGTCGGAGCGTGACTTCCGCGGAGAGCGGTTTCGCGACGTGAAGGGTATGATGTCGGGCAACAACGACATGCTCAACCTGACACGTCCCGGCGTTATCCGTGAGATTCACCGTCGCTATCTGGAGGCAGGTGCCGAATTGATTACGACGAACACCTTCAGCAGCCAGCGCATCAGTCAGGCCGACTATCATCTGGAGGATTTTGCCCGCGAGATGGCTTTCGAAGGAGCACGTATTGCCCGTTCGATGGCCGACGAATACGCTACGGAGGAACATCCGCGATGGGTATGCGGTTCCGTGGGACCAACGAACAAGACCTGTTCGATGAGCAGCGACGTCAGCAATCCTGCTGCCCGCGAACTGACCTACGACCAACTCTTCGAAGCCTATCACGAACAGATGGAGGCTTTGGTGGAAGGAGGCGTGGACGTTATTCTCATCGAGACCATTTTCGACACGCTGAACGCCAAGGTGGCCATTGATGCAGCCCAAAGGGTGATGGCAGAGAAAGGCCGGGAATTGCCCATCTTGCTCAGCGTCACGGTGAGTGATCTTGCCGGAAGAACGCTCAGCGGACAAACCCTGCAGGCTTTCCTGGCCAGCATTTCCTCATACGA
>CAMHUU010000091.1 GCA_946188395.1 uncultured Prevotellaceae bacterium
TCTCAAACACCAGTGGGGCAACCCGTGCCGGTTCGACCCCGGCTCTGGGTACGAATTGTACCACAATGCGCTGGTTTCAATGAAAAGCAAGGTGCTGTAAGACTATGACTTACAGCACTTTTTCATAACTGAACAATGATGAGACCCTTTATTCGAAAACATATAATGAAATGAATCAAAAAACTATTTTCTTACCACTCTTCCTCTTGGCTGTTCTATTTTGCCCATTGAGTGCAACAGCCCAGCAAGTATGCCTTAACGTGACAAACCCTACCTCTAATCAGCGACAGGAGGTGGTGGAGGCAGACCTGCATGCAATCTACCAGTCACTTGGTCTGAAAACCAGTGATCCGCTGATCGTAAAGAATGCATTAGGTCAGCAGATAACCTATCAGAAAAGTCACGACGGCAAGCTGTTGCTTTATGTTTCCATACAGCCGAAGGGTAAGGCGACATACACCATCAGCAAGGGACAACCTTCGCCATCCATGCCGCAAGTATGCGGACGGATCTACCCAGAACGCCTCGATGACCTCACTTGGGAGAATGACCGAGGCATCTACCGTATGTACGGCCCTGCCCTCCAACGGACGGGTGAGCGGTCGTTCGGTACTGACGTGTGGGTGAAGAACACCCCGGATCCTGTCGTTGAGGAGCGCTACCGACTGCACAGTTGGGGATGGCATCAGGGCGACTCACTGAAGAAAGTCGGGAAACGCGAAGAGGGCGAAGAAGTATTCAGGAACGCGTCCTTCCACCTTGACCATGGCTATGGCATGGACGTGTATTCCGTAGGAGCAAGTCTGGGCTGCGGCGCCCCTGCTCTGATGAAGGATGGTAAGCTACTCTTCCCCTATTGCTTCACCGACTGCAAAATTCTCGACAACGGTCCGCTCCGATTTACCGCAGAACTGACCTACGGCACGACTACCGACGGAACAACGGAACACCGGCTTGTCTCACTCGACAAGGGTTCGCACTACAACAAGATGACCGTATGGTATGATGGCATCAACCAACCGGTAACACTCGCTGCCGGCGTGGTATTACATGATGACGAGAATCTGATACGGAGCAAAGACTACGTGCTTTACGCTGATCCTACGGATAATCCGAAAGTCCACCCGCAGATATACGTAGGTGTACTTTCCCCAGAAGGCGTTGACGAGACCACCCGGTTGGAGGGAAAACCCGCCCATGCCGTCGGCCTTGTCCGTCAGTATAAGGGTAGGCCTTACACCTATTATTTCGGTTCGGCCTGGAGTAACTACGACGTCCGTACTTTATCCCATTGGCAACTCCTCACAGAAGAATATCTCTCCAACATCCGCCAACCACTGTCCGTACAGTTAGAGAACTTTTAATGAATGCTGCCTTTATATCTATTCATTTTTAAGATTACTTCTTGCTGGGAGGAACAAGACCACCACCGATATAGGCAATACAGATACCCTTCTCCCACTGCTGACGGATATAATCCTTAGGATCGTCAGGATTGACCTGAAGGTTCTGGAAACGCTCATCGCCATAGGCATAGTTTCCGAAGGTGACAATGTACTTACCACCGCCATAGGCCACCTGATGCAGATTGAAACCCTTGTTCCATACCTCCGATTGAATGCTACGCATCATATCGTTGGTGGTGTCGGCAGTGAAATAACCCTGTGACACAAACTTCGAATTCTGACTCATCACGACAAGCCACTGCTTACCATCAAAAGCAAGGTCGGTAATGCTATAGCCGTAGCCCTTCTGCTCTGCAATCCAAGGCGCAAGGTTGTCCCACGTGTTCTGCCAGACAATCTGACGACTGATACCACTACCCTGAGAAAGCACCACCAACCACTGACTGTTGCTGCGCGACATCGAGGTGATAGCGTAGCCTTCTTGCGTCTTCTTGGCTATCCACTCCTCGGGCCAGACTTCACTGACAAGATAAGTCTGCATCGAATAACGCGTGTTGCCTGCCATGATGACAAACCATCCCTCGCCTGTATAAGCTGCTGTCACGATACGCTTGCCTTGATCCCAACATCCCACGATATCGTTCTGGTCGATGTTACCGGAACCATAGGCAAACCACGTCTGGGCAGTATAGGGAAGCCCGGACTCGGAGATCAACAAGGTCTTGTCCTGTGCCATAACCGCTACCGATACCTGCATCAGCAAAACGGCGATAAGGAGTTTTTTCATCATTCTCATAACGCTATAAATTAATTACATTCCTTTTCGGATGCAAAGATAGGAAAAAAAAGGGAAAAGTGAACAGGGAAAAGTGAAAAATTATCCGTGCGGTAGCAAATTTATCACTTTTCCCTATTCACTTTTCCCTTCAACCTTCTATCGCTTACAGGGCGACTCCTGACCGAAGAGATATTGTGACTGATAACCGCCGGCATCAACCACAATCTTCTCGAAGACAATGCCTGGATGCTTAGGCTGTATCGTCAGACTGTGGACATCTTTCTGCGTCACAGACAACTCAACGACTTTCTCCACCACACGACGGGCAACAGCAGGATAATAGTCGGAGTACATATAGGGCTGACGATCGACAAGCGTCTTGTTGAAGTTAACAACATGCGCCTCACCACCATCGAGACTGACACTGTACTCAAAACCGCCTACATCCAGGAAGTCAAGCGTTGACTTCGTAACAACATGAACCTTCACTTTCGACGATTCGGAAGGTAACGTAAACTGATAGGTCAGGGCTGCATTAACGGGTGACAACGTTGTATAGGGCGTCAGGGCAACGGCACTGCGGGTACGACCGTAATAGGGGTAGACGGTCCACTGCAAGCCTTCAGGAGCCGTCGAACTGTAAAAGTGCTCTGCCTCCATAGACACATAACCATTGCTATGGCTAAAGGTATAACCACCTACAGTGCTATCGACGACAGAAGTGATACGCGGCAGCATATCGGCACGGAAATTGTCGTTCCAAGAGCGATAACCAATATGTTTCTGTATCATCATGCCATTCCACTTGCCACCGGCAATATCGGTATTATAAGCTGCACAGAGCAGTGAGTCGCGACGGAAACAATCTCTCACCATATCGGCCCACATGTTGGCATCCGGATTCTTAGCAGCAACCATCTTCTGGTTCATGGCTTGAGCGTAGTACATATCATAGAGATTGGCCATCGCCTGCACAGGGAAGAGTACCAACTGACGATAAAAATCGCGGGCCGCTGCTGGAATCTGGTCATAGAGACGCAGGGCACGCAGTTCCAGTCGCTGGTAGTCATCAGCAACCTTCTTCCACTCGCCAGTCTCAACATTATAGGTACGGGCATCGAGCATCTCAGGCGTGACACGGGCCATGTATTGACAGTTGAGGTTATAGATAGATGAGGCTTCTTCGGCAACAGAACCGCTGAGTACACTTTGGAAGAAACGGAGGGTGTGGTCGGTGACGGTCTGGACGGTATATACCTTCGGATTCCAAGCCATATCCATAAACAACTGAATAGGATACTCCATTGGCTTCAGGTCGCCGACATTGAGAATCCACATACGCTGGATACCGAAATCATAGGCCAGCGACAATTGTTCATACATCTGCTGCGTCTGAGTGACATTGAGCCACTTCGTATTACGAGGCGCACCTACATAATCCACGTGGTAGTAGATACCCCAACCACCCTTCCGACTGCGTTCGGCAGCGGTAGGCACACGACGGATGTCACCCCAGTTATCGTCGCTGATAAGAATCATCACATCATCGGGAACACGGAGACCGGCATCGTAATAGTCCTGGACTTCCTTGTACAAAGCCCATACCTGCGTGGTCTTATCGGCGGGTTTACCCGTCACTTCCTTGATGATCTTGCGCTGATTGTCGATAATACGCTCCATCAGTTTTGTGTCGGCCGTCTCACTCATGGCCTCGTCACCATCACCACGCATACCGATGGTCACAATGTCGTCGGTTCCTTTCATGCGCTCAATACCCTCACGGAAGAAACGGTCAAGGCTCTCCTTGTTGGTCTGATAGTTCCAGGCACCCCACTTGCTACGATTGCGGGCATATTCCTGATGGTTACGGGCCATCGGCTCGTGGTGGGAGGTGCCCATGATGATTCCCATCTCGTCGGCCAACTTCGAGTTCTCAGGATCATCGGCATAGAAAGCCCAACCCCACATGGCTGGCCAAAGGAAGTTACCTTTCAGACGGAGAATCAGTTCGAAGACCTTCTCATAGAAACGAT
>CAMHUU010000092.1 GCA_946188395.1 uncultured Prevotellaceae bacterium
GCGGGAAGATTTCCGGTGATCTCAGATACTCCATGAATTCGCTGGGTTCCATATATTCCGACACCTCAGAAATCAGGGCGTTCTCCTTCAGCTGTTGATCGATATCGACGATATGCTTCAGCTTCTCGAGGAACCAGCGGTCAATCATCGTCAGTTGATGAATCTGCTCAACATTATAGCCAATCTTCAATGCTTTCGACACGACGAAGATACGCATATCCGTCGGCTCGTGCAGAGACTTTTCAATATCAGGAATCTTGATTTCGTGGTTCTCCACAAACCCATGCATGCCCTGCCCAATCATGCGGAGTCCTTTTTGTAAGGCCTCCTCGAAGGTACGTCCGATGGCCATCACCTCGCCCACGCTCTTCATCGACGAGCCGAGTTCGCGCTTCACGCCATGGAACTTCGTGAGATCCCAGCGCGGAATCTTTACTACTACATAGTCGAGGGCAGGTTCGAAGAAGGCCGAGGTCGTTTTGGTGACGCTGTTCTTCAGGTCGAAGAGTCCGTAGCCGAGTCCGAGCTTGGCGGCAACAAAAGCCAATGGATAGCCTGTCGCCTTCGATGCCAATGCCGACGAGCGCGACAGACGGGCGTTGACCTCGATGACGCGATAGTCCTCGCTATTGGGGTCAAGCGCATACTGCACGTTACACTCGCCCACGATGCCGATATGTCGGATAATCTTGATGGCCAGCGCACGCAGTTTATGGTACTCGCTGTTCGAGAGCGTCTGACTCGGTGCCACGACGATACTCTCGCCAGTATGTATGCCCAGCGGGTCGAAGTTCTCCATGTTGCACACCGTGATGCAGTTGTCGAAGCGGTCACGCACCACCTCGTACTCTATCTCCTTCCAGCCTTTTAGCGACTTCTCAACTAACACCTGAGGCGAGAACGAGAAGGCTTCTTCGGCCTGAGCCAGCAACTGCTCGTCGTTATCGCAGAAACCAGAGCCGAGACCGCCGAGGGCGTAGGCGGCACGCAATATCACGGGGAAGCCCAGCTCGTGTGCTGCCTTTTGTACTTCTTCGATTGTATTGCAAGCCTCGCTCTTGATGGTCTTCACGCCAATCTCGTCGAGGCGTTTCACAAACAGGTCGCGGTCTTCCGTGTCGATAATGGCCTGCACGGGCGTACCCAGCACCTCGACGCCGTACTTCTCTAATACTCCCTTTTCGTAGAGTTCCACGCCACAGTTCAAAGCCGTCTGTCCACCGAACGACAAAAGAATACCGTCGGGGCGCTCCTTCTCGATGACGCGCTCCACGAACTCTGGTGTCACGGGCTGGAAATACACCGTATCAGCTACATCTTTCGATGTCTGCACCGTGGCGATATTTGGGTTGATAAGCACCGAATGGATGCCCTCTTCTTTCAGAGCTTTCAAAGCCTGAGCACCCGAGTAGTCGAATTCACCAGCCTGTCCTATCTTCAATGCTCCTGAACCCAGAAGTAAGACCTTATTTATATTTTTCCTATCCATCATCCTAACATTTTTACAAATTCATCAAACATCCATTCCGTATCCGTTGGTCCTGAGCAGGCCTCTGGGTGAAACTGTGCCGACATCCAGGGATTCGACTTGTGGCGAATGCCCTCGTTCGAGCCGTCGTTCATATTCACGAAAAGTGGTTCCCAATCGCTGGGGAGTGTCGAGTCATCTACCGCATAGCCGTGATTCTGGCTCGTAATGTAGCAGCGATTAGTACACACCTCGCGCACCGGCTGGTTGTGCGAGCGATGACCGTACTTCAGTTTGTAGGTCTTAGCTCCAGCCGCACGAGCCAGCAGTTGGTTGCCGAGACAGATGCCCATGCACGGCCTTACCTCTTTATTATTCAGGAAAGTGCGGATGTGTTCCACCGTCTTGCCGCATTGCTCAGGGTCGCCAGGACCGTTAGCCAAGAAAAGACCGTCGAACTCCAATTGGTTGAAGTCGTAGTCCCAAGGCACGCGAATCACCTCGACTCCCCGTCTAATCAGGCAACGAATGATATTGGCCTTCACACCGCAATCGACAAGCACGACCTTCTTGTCAGCGCCCTCGTTGTAACGGATAACTTCCTTGCAACTCACCTTCTCCACCCAGTTGATGCTGCCATAGTCGGAGAACTCATCATTTCTCCTTTCTCCTTTCTCATTTCTCATTTCGTCGAAGACGATTCTTCCCATCATCACGCCATGCTCGCGGAGTACCTTCGTCAGTCGCCGTGTATCAATTCCTGTTATTCCAGGAATCTTTTCGCGCTTCAACCACGAGGCCAGCGACTCCTTCGCATTCCAATGCGAGAACTGCTCGCTATAATCGGCCACGACGATTGCTTTAGGATGGATGCGTTCACTCTCCATAAACAGCGGGAGTCCGTCCTCGCCGATGCCTGTATCAGGTACGCCGTAGTTGCCTATCAGCGGAAATGTCGTCACCAGTATCTGTCCTGCATAACTGGGATCTGTTAGACTCTCAGGATAGCCTGTCATGGCGGTGTTAAACACCACCTCGCCCGCAGTCTCGCCTTCGTAGCCGAAGGACCAACCGCAGAACACCGTGCCGTCGCTGAGTATCAATTTTGCTTCTTTTTTCATCATTTATTTGCTTGAAGTTTGCAGTCAATATAGTTCACGAATGCCTGGTTGACAAGGCGGGTGCCGCCAGGCGTGGGATAGTGGCCCGTAAAGTACCAGTCGCCGGGATGGTTGGGGCAAGCCTCGTGCAGTCCTTCGATACTTTGGAACACTAGTTCGATGGGAGCTTGCATGTCCTTGGGGCGCAACATCTCCACAATCTTCTGATTAATCTCATCAATGGTGAAGGGCTCGTAAAGCGCACGAACGTGATTATCTGTCTGAGGGACACGCTTGCACGCAAGATACACATCATTAACCAGCTGCCACATGCCGCGCTCCTCAATGAGGGCCATCGTGGCACGGAAAGCGCAGAACTCCTCCAGACGGGCCATGTCGATGCCGTAATAATCTGGGTAGCGAATCTGAGGCGAACTCGACACCATCACAATCTTCTTGGGATGCAGACGGTCGAGAATTTTGAAGATGCTCTCCCGCAGCGTCGTGCCACGAACTATCGAGTCGTCGATAATCACAAGGTTGTCCTCGTAGGGGCGCAACGAGCCGTAGCTGATGTCATAGACGTGAGCCGCCAAATCGTTGCGCTCTGAGTTGGCGGAGATAAATGTGCGCAGTTTGATGTCTTTCCATACGACCTTTTCCGTTCTCACATCACCGTGTATTTTGCGGAAACCGTCCGTCATGCCGTAGAAGGCCACTTCGGCGGTATTGGGGATATACGAAAAGACCGTGTTCTCCACATCGCCATCAATAGCTTTCAGGATGGCAGGCGTCAACTGTTCACCAAGGCGTTTTCGCTCCTGATAGATGTCGCGGTCGGAACCTCGGCTAAAGTAGATGCGCTCGAACGAACACGCGCTCAGCTTCTGTGCGGGCATGATTTGTTCCAGATGGCTCTCACCGTTGCGACGCACAATAAGCGCCTCGCCAGGCTTCAGTTCGTGGATGTCCTCGCATTGCAGGTCAAAGGTGGTCTGCAGCACGGGGCGTTCGCTGGCAAGGGCAATGATTTCGTCGTCACGATAATAGAACGCCGGACGGATGCCCCAGGGGTCGCGCACGGAGAACATCTCACCGCTGCCCGTCAGCCCGCACATCACATAGCCGCCATCGTAGTGTTCCATCGTCTTCCGCAGCACGTTGGCCATCTCCACGTGGTCGTCGATATATCGCGTGATGTCGAGTCCTTCAAGTCCCTTCACCTTGGCTTCTTCAAACAGCCGCTCCACCTCACGGTCCAAGCGGTGGCCCATCAGTTCGAGTGTGATGTACGAGTCGCCATAGATACGCGGCGACTGCCCTTGCGAGGTCAGAAACTGAAAGACCTCGTCGATGTTGGTCATGTTGAAGTTGCCACACAGACAGAGGTTCTTGGCGCGCCAGTTGTTACGACGCAGGAAGGGATGCACAA
>CAMHUU010000093.1 GCA_946188395.1 uncultured Prevotellaceae bacterium
TGGTAATGGGCTGGATCGGCTTTAACTTCGTCAGCGAAGAGTCTGCCCTGCCCACTGACCCCATGGCTTGGTTCACGGTTACTGCCGTGTTTGCCCTCGTCGGTTTCGTGCTCCTGATGCTTTGCTTCATGGGTAGCAAGGAAAATATCACCACAACCCCGGAAAAGCCTGTTTCTTACGGTGAGATGTGGCAAGAGTTCAAGGCCAACAAGTGTCTGCAGCTCGTGCTGGGCATTTTCGTCGTGGTATTCCTGGCCTCCTTTATCAGCGCACCCGTCAATGCCTATTATGTCAAGTTGGCCAACTACTCCGATATTGCGCAGAATGCCATTCTGATGTTCACCACTGTCATTCCTGCCATCCTTCTTCTTGTTGTGGGCTACCTTATCTATAAGTATCCGCTTACCGATGAGAAACTTGATGAGATGAGCCGCGAGATAGAAGCGCGCAATAAGCAATAAACAATGGTACAAATCCGCTGTAAGAACAATAATTTAACAAAGAGTTTCCCTGAAGGAAGCTCTTTGTTAGACATTTACCAGGAGTTTGCCCAAGAAATCGATCTCCCCTATCCGGTCGTTTCGGCGAAAGTGAACAACGTGTCTCAGGGACTGAAATACCGCGCGTTTCAGAACCGCGACGTAGAGTTTCTGGATGCTCGTGAGGGTAGTGGCCACCGTGTCTATGTGCGTTCGCTCACCTTCGTACTCTACAAGGCCACACAGGACGTATTCCCAGGTTCAAAGCTTTTCATTGAGCATTCGCTATGCCGGGGTTATTACAGCAACTTCAAGAAGCGCAACAACGAACCGTTGAGCGATGATGATGTCAGCAGCATCCGTCAGCGCATGCAGGAGATTATCAATCTCGATATGCCCTTCCACCGCATTGAGTCCACTAACGAAGAAACCATCCGTGTATTTACGGAGCGTGGTTTTACCGACAAAGTGAAACTGTTGGAGACCAGCGGACAAATCTACAGCGATTACTATACACTAGGCGACACCGTCGACTATTATTACGGGCCGCTGGTGCCCAGTGCGGGTTATCTGAAGGTTTGGGGCTTGGAGCGCTATGAAGACGGACTATTGCTTCGTGTGCCCGATTGGAACAATCCCCTCCAACTGGCAGAGAAGGTTGATCAGCCTAAGACATTCGGCATGTTCGCAGAAAAAACCCGTTGGGACATCATCATGCGCCTCTCGAATGCGGGTGATGTGAACAAAGCCATCAAACGAGGTTATGCCTCGGAACTGATACAGGTATCGGAGGCCTTACAGGAAAAGAAAATTGTACAGATAGCCGAAGAAATAGAGCGTCGCTTCCATCGTGAGGAGAATCCTATCCGACTGGTGCTCATCACAGGACCATCCAGCTCAGGAAAGACGACGTTCTGCAAACGTCTTTCAGTACAACTCCTTGCCTGCGGTCTACGGCCCGTGTCGTTCTCTACCGACGACTATTTCGTGAACCGCGTTGATACACCAAAGTTGCCTAATGGCGACTACGATTTCGACAACATCGAAACAGTGGAATATTCGTTGCTCGAAGACCATCTACTGCGCCTGATGCAGGGTGAGAAAGTTGAGATACCAGAATATAACTTCGTCACTGGTAAACGCGAATACAACGGCAAAAGAATCAAGCTGTCGGGCGATACGGTGCTTATCATCGAGGGTATCCACGCCCTGAACCCACTATTGACGAAGAATATTCCCGATGCTCTGAAGTACAAGATCTATATCTCCGCCCTCACCAGCATCTCGCTCGACGACCACAACTGGATTCCCACCCGCGACAACCGTCTGCTGCGCCGCATCATCCGCGACTACAACAAGGGTGCCTTTACCGCCCAGCAGACCATCAACCAGTGGAAGAACGTTTGCCAGGCTGAAGACCAGTGGATATTCCCCTATCAAGAGACCGCCGACGTGATGTTCAACTCAGCCCTCAACATCGAGTTTGCCGTGCTACGGACACATGCGGAGATTATCCTAGCCTCAGTGCCACGCAACTGTCCGGAATATGCTGAAGCGCACCGATTGCTGAAGTTCATCCACTATTTCATCCCCATCAGCGACAAAGAAATACCGCCCACGAGCATCATGAGAGAGTTCGTAGGCGGCAGTAGCTTCAAGGAATCGTCGTTCTGATTCAATTCTTCACGAGTCTCACCTCGTAGATCTCACCAATCTGCTTACGCGGCTTGGCGACGAACTTTACGCGGACCTGTGTCTTGCCCTTCAACAGCTCGGCTGGCACAGGATAAGTCTCGTATTTGAATTCTGAGATACGATATTTGCCCGTATTGTTCACCTCATTCACCAGCACATCGTCAACAAGAATATCAAACTCATGACTCTTCCATTCGCCTACACCCCAGTATTTCAGGCGCAGGCTCAGGTCAGTCTGCCCACCCGTCTGGAGCATATAGCTGAAGTAGTGGCCGTCGCTGGCATCACGATAGAACACATCGTTGGTATTGCCCACATTCGATCGGTCGGTCTCCATAAAGTGGTCTGACTCTGGCTGTTGCTCACCTGGCTGTACCTTATCCGTCGTACGGGCTTCCAGCGCCTGGCGCTCCTGCTCCTCCTTGGCCAACTTGTCCAGATAGCTCTTGTAGCTATCCTCCGAGAGAGCCAGCCAGTACATCATGTAACGCGCATCGTGCAACTCAAAGAAAGGCATCAGCTCGTTGCGTATCTCGTTCTCCATCTTCGTGGATATCGTGAAGTGCAATGGCTTACCGGCCACGGGCTGCAATTGGTTGGCAATAGCCTCCAAGTCGTTATTGATCAGTATAGGCGCCTTATCCACAGGCAGTTTTTTGCCAACAGCCAGCTGTCCGAAGCGACTGTCGTCGGCTATCAGACGTACCAAGTCCTCAGTACCCGTCTTCATCGCCAGCATGATGGGACCATGCATCAGGGCGATATACTGTGGCAGATTGGGCAGATACTTCACGCTATTGTGCATCGGGAAGGTCAGTTCCACCACGTCGCCCTTCTTCCACTGACGACTGATGGCGACATACGACGACGGACCAGTGACGATGGTAACGGGCTTGCCGTTCACCTTCACCTGGAAAGCATCGGGCTTCACCCAACCAGGATAACGCACTTGCAGCGTAAACTGTCCCTTACCCTGAACGATGGTGATCTTGCTGGTCTCAGTATAGGGGAAACCGGTCTCCTGACGCAGCACGATACCGCGCTCCTTCCAGTTCAGTTCAGAAGCCACGAAAAGGTTGACAAACAGGTTGTCGGCTTTCTTGGTATAGACAAACTGTCCATACTTACCATGATTCTCCATACCCGTTCCCACGCAGCACCACATGGCCTCGTTGGGAGCTGAGTAGTTGCGGTAGTGGCGAGGACGAGCCGATGTAAAGTACACGTAGCCGCCGTGCTCAGGATGCTGGCTGGAGAGGATGTGGTTGAACGTAGCCAACTCGTAGAAATCAGCATAGCGTGCCTCCGGATTGCGACGATGGAGTTCTTCCGAGAGTTTCAGCATATTATTGGTATTACAGGTCTCCGGACCGTCGATGTCGGTGACAAAGTCCTGACAGGCCTCCTTACTGGGGAAGTGCTCACGACGCGAGTTACCGCCGAAAGCCAATGTACGCTCGCCTGTAACGATATCCCAGAAATAAGCGCTGGCATTATGATAAGCCTCATCGTCAGTCAGTTCGGCTATACGTTCGAAGCCCACCACTTTAGGCACCTGCGTGTTGGCATGCATGTTGTCCAGACAATCCTGACGCTGCGACAAGGGCAGCAACAGGCGTTTATGCGAGAAACGCTTGGCCACATCCAGATACTTCTTGTCGCCCGTGATAGCGTAGGCATCGGCCAGCACCTCGTTCATGCCCCCATGCTCGGTATGCAGCGTACGCTCCACCTGAGCATCGGTCAGTCCTGACGTCAGGTCGATAGCCCAGTCGCAGAGACCCAGAAACAGTT
>CAMHUU010000094.1 GCA_946188395.1 uncultured Prevotellaceae bacterium
CCATGCCCACGAGCCATTTCTTCAGATACTGGTAGAACAGGATCTGCTCGTCGGCGTTGCCCCGGACATTCACCGTCAGCGACAGCCCCATGATGGCGTCGCCCTTGTCCGGTGTCCACATTGGCAGGTGGTCCAGGTAGTGGCGGAAAGGATGAAACGTCGGCACATAGTCCGACTCGATGACGTTCAGCAGGTGCTGCTTGATGAGGGGCTTCTCCTGATAGAGCTGTTCCCACAGCGTGTTGATGTCGCGGTCGCCAAGGTTTTGGTAGCCATCGGTCACCCCGTCCTCACCGCCGAAGATGGTCAGCAGGCCCTGCTCGTCCTCGCCGATGGTCAGTCCCTGCGACAGCCAGTGAATCTCTGTGCGCCCGCGCACCTCGTTGTAGCGCAGCAGCACGCGGTTGTCGAGCATGGACTTGATTTCCTGCGGCGTGGCATACGTCTCCTGCCACGTCTTCTTGTGCTCCTTCCCGCCGCCATCTTCCTTGGCAACGTCTGTTTTCTTGGGTCTCTTCTTGGTTTTGTCTTCACTCATAAGCGATATAAATTGTATTTGCTGTGGCAAAGGTACGAAAAAAGAGAGCAGCTTGCAAATAAACTGCTCAAATAACGACATAAAAACGAATTTATCCGTGTAAATAATTGATAACCAAAAGGATACAAATCCCTCTTATGTGGGTCTATTCTGCTCCGTCCTAAGAATTTCTCTGCTCCGTCCTAAGAATTTCTCTGCTCCGTCCTGAGAATTTCTCTGCTCCGTCCTGAGAATTTCTCCCCGCCGTCCGCAATCGGCTTCGCCGAATACGTTCTTTTGAAGGAACAATCTACTGAGGCCCGACAGACGTTCGGGTCTATTGACCGTTTAGAAAGTTGCGGAGGCGGTAGAGGTATTCGTCTTTGTGCATCAGGTAGGACTCGGTGTGTTTGGCGTCGGGGGCAATCCACAGGGTTTTCTTCGAGGGCTTTGCGGCATAGAGGCGGCGGACCATCGCTGTGGGAACGAAGGTGTCGTCACTGCCGTGGATGAACAGCATGGGGTGGGGCGAGCGGCGGACGGCATCAAGGGGTGAGGCGTCGTTGAAGCTCCAGCCCAGCCATAGCTTGCACAGCAGGTTGGTGGTGTACATCAGGGGGAAGGGCGGCAGGCCGAACTGGTTTTGCAACTCGCCCGAAAACTCGTCCCAAACGCTGGTGTAGCCGCAGTCGTCGACGAAATGGATGTTGCGGATGCCTGGAGGCAGTGGCTCAGTGGAGGTCATCATGGTGGTGGCGGCACCCATGGACACGCCATGAACGACCATCGTGTCGGTCTGGAACACGGTGAGCCAATGGAGAACGTCGTTGCGGTCGAACCACCCCATCTGAATCATGTCGCCCTCGCTGAGGCCGTGGGCGTGGAGGTCGGGCATGACGATGTTGTAGCCCAGAAAGTGTTCGTAGAGGCGTGCCAGGAAGAGGAAGTCGATGGAGCAGTCGCGCCAGCCATGAATGATGAGTGCGGTCTTTGGGCTGTGGCGGTTGACGTATAGCGCGTGGTGGCGCTCGCCGGTGGGCATGGTGACAAAGGTGTCGCGCAGGGCTTGAACGCGTCGCAGACTGTCGATCCATGGGCGCGTCTCGGGATAGGTCTCGAACAGCAACCGGTAGTGGGCCGCCGTGTCGGTGCGGTTCTCGTCGGGCGCCAGGGAATAGTAAATCATGAAGTAGCTGACACTCATCACAGTCGCCACGACTAACACCAGTATAATGACTATCGTCCAAATCGCCTTTTTCATCGTTTCACCTTATTATATAATATGGTGCAAAGATAGTGTATTATTTCGATAAAATCAAATTTATTTTGGTGAATTCCGAAAATATGTGTATTTTTGCAGGCGAGAAAGAGATGTAAGATGGAAGAAGTAAGAGGTAAGATGGATGATAATAAAGGACGGATGACCATCTGGTCGCTGCTGAAGAATATTCTGCCGTTTGTGCTGCCTTACCGGTGGCTCATCACGCTGACGCTGGTGCTGACACTCGTTGGGTCGCTGATGGCGCAGGTGAATGCCGTCGTGCTGGACCGTGCGGTGGACGCCATCAACGCCTTGATACAGCGTGAAGGCGGCTTTGCCTGGGGCGAGGCGGTGAAGATTCTGACCATTATCACCATCGTGCTGCTGGGTAAGGAGGTGGTAGGTGCTGTGGTGACCTTCTTTCAGCGCTACTACGGCGAGCGGATGAGGATTCTGGTAAGCCGCGACCTGTCGCTGAGGGTGGTGGACCGGGTGCTGTCGTTCCGCATGGCGTTCTTCACCAGCGAGGGCAACGAAACAGGAAAGCTGCAGTCGCGCATCGACCGGGGCATCATGAGTCTGTCGAACACGGTGAACAACTTCTTCATCGAAATACTGCCGCTGTTTACGAGTGCCGTGCTGGCATTGGCGCTGATGTTTGCGGCGAACGTGTTTGTGGGCGCTGTGGCGCTGTGCATCGTGCCGCTGTACTTCTGGGTGACCTATGTGCAGGCGTCGCGCATGAAGGGTGGACGACGCGGCATCTTCGGCTCGCACCAGGCGGTGAGTCAGGGCATCCTGAACATCTTGGAGAGCATCAGCGTCATCAAGTCGTTCAACCGTGAGCAGATAGAGGCCGACCGCCAGGCTGCCATCCAGCGCCAGATGACGGGGCTGCAGCTGAACACGCGCAAGCAGAGCTACATGTTCAACGGACTGAAGAGTTTCCTGGAGCAGATTGGTACCGTACTTATTATTATATTAACGGCGTACCTGGTGCTGATAGAGTATCCGGGGATGTCGATTGGTAAGATTATGTATCACGTGATGCTGTTTGCCAACGTCAGCGCCCCCATCCGGCAGTTGCACCGCATCTACGACGACATGAACGACGCGCTGATCTATGCCGAGGGTTTCTTCGGTATTCTGCAAGCCGACGACGAGGTAGAGACGACGGGTACGCACCGGCCGGAGACGGTGAGGGGCGACTTCGAACTGAAGAACGTCGATTTTACCTATTCGAACGGTACGCAGGCGCTGTGGGACGTGTCGATGAAGATTGAGAGCGGCAAGATTACGGCGTTGGTGGGACTGAGCGGAGCGGGCAAGAGTACCATCGTGAACCTGCTGGACAAGTTCTACGAGCCGCAGGTGGGGAGTATCGAGCTGGACGGTGTGTCGCTGAAGGAATGGGACACGGAATGGCTGCGCGAGAACGTCGGACTAGTGTTGCAGAAGAACCACATCTTCGACGGCACCATCGAGGAGAATATCAAATACGGTTATCCGCAGGCCACGCACGAAGAGGTGGTCAAAGCCGCCAAGCAGGCGTACATCTACGACCAGATCGTGCAGTTGCCGCACGGTTTCGACACGATGGCCCTGCAGCTGAGCGGTGGGCAGCAGCAGCGCATCGCCATTGCACGCATGTTCATCAAGAATCCACCTATTATATTCTTGGACGAGCCTACGGCCAGTCTGGATGCCATAGCCACGGAGCAGATCAAGGCAAGCATCGACGCCATCAAGCAGGGCAGGACGGTGATTATCATCTCGCACAATATCGGCCAGATTATCGACGCCGACCGCATCTACGTGCTGCAGCAGGGTAGGGTGGTGCAGGCAGGTACGCCACAGGAGGTCTATAGGCAGGGAGGACTCTATAAGGACATATTCGACGCCAGTGCCCGCAGCATGAACGTCGATAAGATAGCCAACACGATTTCAGAATCTTAAATCATCTTAAAAAACATTAATTTATAGGCTAGCGATATTGCGTAGTTTATAAATAATGTGTACCTTTGCAGCCGCTAAAGTGCGTATTGCGCTGGCTCGTGAGCTAACAATAC
>CAMHUU010000095.1 GCA_946188395.1 uncultured Prevotellaceae bacterium
CAGCAAAAGAGCTCTTTGACTTTTTGAAGAAGAATTACCCGGATGGCGAGTACCATGCTGTCTATGAGTCCGGCTTCAGCGGTTTCTCAACCTATTATGCTCTGAAGGAGATCGGCATTGAGTGCATGGTAATTCATGCAGCTGATGTTCCGACGACGCAGTATGAGGAGGTGATGAAGACCGACAGGGTTGATGCGGAGAAACTGGCGAGATCCTTGAAAGCCGGTCTGCTCAATGGCAACTACATTTTGGAGAAACAGTATATCGACGACCGCTCTGTAGTACGCATCCGCAGGACTATACAGAAGCAACTCGGCGCATACAAGTCGAGAGTCAAGCACATGCTGCACTGTCATGGTGTAGAATACCCAGAACGGTTCTTAAAGAAGCAGACCCACTGGTCAAGGGCATTTATCACCTGGTTGATGAAGGACGTACAACTGATGTCAGACACACGTGCATCACTTGACCTGCTCATCAGGCAGGTGGAAGTCATCAGAGGCACACTGCTGGAGGCTACGCGCCAGCTGCGCAAGATGAGCCAAACAGAAAGATACAAGCGCAGGCACGACCTTCTCAGGACTATTCCAGGAGTTGGACTCATTACTACCATGTGCATCCTGACGGAGGTTTGTGACGTGAAGCGGTTTCACAACGAGAACCAGTTTGCTGCCTACCTTGGCCTGATACCAACGAGCCACAGCAGCGGAGAGAAAACCGTGCATGGCGAGAAGACCTTCCGAGGGAACAAACAGCTCGGACCGATGATCATCGAGGCTGCATGGATTGCCATCAGCAGGGACCCAGGCCTTGGAGCACAATACTTCCAGTACAAAAAGAGGATGGAACCACAGGAGGCGATTGTCAGGATAGCACGCAAGCTGTCGAACATCATCTTCTCCGTCCTGAAGAACGAAAAGGAATATGTACCATACCAAACGGGTAATTGACATACGGATTATCAGACAACTTCACAAGACGACTCCTGTTCATTTCTGAGGTGCCGTTTCATGGTGTCCCCTTAATAAAGATTGTTGCGTCTTACTATATATTCTGAAGAAGTAAATTGATGGGCGGATACGTCCGTGTCATCTCATAGAAGTTTGTCTGGTAGGTCTGTTGTCGGTAGTCATTCTGTACCCAGCGTAACACGTTGGGCTGATAGCTACATCTTCTTCAAATGTCATCGTACTAACGGACTTCACGCTAAGTGATTGATAATAAACAGTTAATAAACAATAAATATTTTCCAATTATTTGGAAAGCAACATAGAAGATATGAAGAAAGAGGATGGTCTGGATAACTGCTGACGATATGGCTGACCGCCTCGTACATTTTCTTGAAATATGTGTCCGTGTCAAGCGACATGTTCTGTACGGCAAGCATCGTCATTAGAACGTTGTTCACGGGCGTACCTCCAATCCTAATGAGGTAAACCAAGTCTAAGTCAATCTTGAGGTTGACGGTTCCACTTTCAAGCACAAACATCCTGATCCATCCCGGCTTACCCTGCTTTGCGATGCAGCAAACGGCAGGTTTGTCAAGCGTTCCGCTTGCAGGAAGGATGTTTCCGTCTTTGACCAGCAGTTGGGTTATCATGCCTCGTGTCTCGGCATTTACAACCATCAGTGTGTCAGTCGTAGCTGCATTCGCCACCGTCCCTTCTATTCTCCAAGTGAACGACTGCCCTTGTACCGTTATTGCGACGAGGGCGAGCAGGATGGCGATGAGGGTTTTTCGGTTCATTTTGCTTTTCTTTCAAAGATTTCTTCGAGTTTCTTGTCTAAATCCTTACCGGCATATCGGCGGGAATGGAGAGAATGAGTGCCATCGTGATGGCCCCGCTGGCGATGCCCACGATGAAAGCCGCCACCATGGCCATCTTATAGCGTCGGATAGCGGCCTCCTGATGCTGCTTGAGATACTCCACGGCATCGAGCCGCTTGGTGAGAGCGCAAGTACCAAGAGGGGGATGCCTGCCGGATAGAGCAGATGTTCAGAACTTTCTACTTCAGCGTATTGAACTTTTTGTTTTTCTCGATGGTCCAGTCTTTGCGTTTTGCCAACTGGCATTTCTTGCCCTTGAACATCTTGGCGGCCTGTTTGTCGCCTTTCAGCTGCCATTGGAGCCATGCCAGTGCCACCACGGTGAACTCGCCACCATGCGGTTCGCGGTAGGTTCCGCCGTGACCCACCGGGAAATTGGCGGCACAGGCGGGCACATGGTTGATGCGGTGGAAGTCGTCCATGCCGTTCTCGTAGGCAATATCGGTCTTTCCGCCCAGAATATAGATGACCGGTGTGTGAATCTCGTTCAGTTTCTCTTTGGGCGGCATGGGCATTCCTCCCACAGCCTGCGAGGCATTCTGCTGGTTGAAGAGTCCGCTGTTGCAGATCATCAGCGACGTGATGCGCGGGTCGGCACAGTTGAAGAGCGTCTGCAAACCGCCGCACGACATGCCGGCAACGCAGATGTTCCTCACGTCGATCTTCTGATAGTAAGGCGACTGCGGGTTGTCGTTCTGCGCCATCACCCAGTCGATGCTCTCTATCTGCTGCTCGGTGGTTGACATCCGTCCGCGGTAGGGCTCATCGTCCATGGGTATGAATCCCGTGGCCACCACGATGAACCCGTGCGAGGCAATCTCGTTGAGGAACTTATAGTGTTCCCACGGTGAGTTCGAGCAGGCTCCGTTGCCCCATACCAGCACCGGCAGCGGGTTGCCGGCATTGAATGCGGAGAGGTCTTGCGGCACGAAAACCGTATGGGCAGCCAGACCGCTCTCTTCTTTCATCACAGCCTTATAGGGACCCGTCCCGCCGTCTTCTACCACACGGCTGCGGGGCACAGCCGTTGTGGCTACGCCGCCAGCCTCTTCCTGGAAGAACGACACCATGGTCTTGAATGTATTCTCATTGAAAGTCACCGGACCGTGCTGGCCGTCGGGGATGCTGCAGAACGCCTTCAGACGGCCTGCTTTCTCGAGCGCCTCGGAGAAACGCACGCCCTGGCAATGAGGCACCACATTGTCGGCCTCGCCATGGAAGACCAGGAAGCGCGGCCCTTTGTCGGTGATGTAGGTGATGGGACTGATGAGGCTGACCAGGTCGGGGTGGTCGGCCGGTGCACCGCCGATGAGCATCGCCTCGGGCGACTTCTCGTCCTTCACCGTCTCGCAGTCCTGCATGTGGGCCATATCCACGGGTCCGAACCAGTCGACCACGGCATCGACGTCGCTCGAGGCAGAGAGGCAGTTGCCCACTTTCCCTTCGATGTCGACCGTCGTCTGTCCCACGGTGCGCTCCTTCATGCCGTTGGTCACGCCAGCCAGCGCAGCCAGGTGTCCGCCCGACGAATAGCCCGTGATGCCCACGAACGAGGTGTCGAGCTCATATTCAGAGGCATGTGCACGAATGAAGCGGATGGCCGCCTTCACATCGTTGATTTGTGCTGGGAACTTGGCTTCCGTGCTCGAGCGGTGGTTAATGCACACAACGGCAAAACCGGCATCGACCAGAGGCTTGCCTACCGATTGATAGGTCATGAGTTTCATGTTGTTGCCGAACCAGGCGCTGCCGTAGATGGCAATCACCACTTTGTATTTCTCTTGTTGCTGCTTGGGCAGATAGATGTCCAGCCGGTGGGCCTCCAAATCATCGCCCGCGTAGTTCAAGTCCTTGAAAGTGGCTTTGTTCTCAGGCTTCGGGAAACCGCCCCTGCCCTGTGGTTGTGCCATGACTGTC
>CAMHUU010000096.1 GCA_946188395.1 uncultured Prevotellaceae bacterium
AGCCGAAGCGCTGTATGAGAGTGGAACCGTCGTAGATAGCTTCCAGTTGCAGGGTTATGCCGTTTTCGGCAAGTGGGCGGAATGCTTTCGGCTGTTTCAGTTCTTCATCCGTAAATGTGTAATATTGGCTATTGTTGTTAAACTCCACGCGGATGTGGTGGTCTGCGCCGTTATAGTTCAACTGCAAAAGCATGACGTTGGGGATGAAGGCCCATTTGATGTGCGAATAGTCCGTATCGTAGTCGAAGCCGTAGCGGGCAGTGATAGCTAGAGGGGAAGTCTCAGCAAGTGCACGGCTCAGTCCTTCGTCCGCATCCACGACCTTTGAAATCAGAGACACGGGAAAGTCTTGAAAGAAGACATGTTGCATCTTGTTGTCGGACACATCGACCTGCACGCCGCTAAAGGTTTCACAGTGGGCTTCCGTTATATGTCGCCCATTCTCGTCAATCCTTTCTTTGCAATCTTTGTCCTTATAGACAATGATATACTGTCCCGGATATTCGCCCGAAATGTTCTGTCCGTAGGTTTCCTTTTGCGTGTTCGTCAGCCGCCTCTCCACATTGTCGTCGCTGCTGCAAGAGGCGAGGGAGAATGCAGCAAGCATCGCAATGGCGAGTCTCCAGATTTTCATTGTTCTCATTTCTTCTCTTTCCTTTATTTTTAATGTTTCTATTATTATAAACACGAGCCGTCGTAAATCTTGTATCGTCGGGCGTTAAATGTTCTTAATTTGTATTCTGTTCTATTTCGTATGAAGCAGGCAGCGTCGGCACTGAGGCCGACGGCTGCCTGCCTGTCGAGAGAGATTTATAGTCGATTGCGTTCACTTTGTCCTGCATGGCTACCCTTGTAGCGGCTCTTGGTGGCATTGAACCGCCAAGATACATTGAACCCGATTCGACGGGCATCGCGATAAAGACGAAAGATATTTCTGTACCCTATACCGCCATATGCCGTTCCTTCATCGTATTTAGTGCGCAAGATGTCACTGGCGACGAGGGCTACATTGAGGCTTTTGTCCCGCAGGAATTGTTTGCTAAGGCGGAGGTCGAGACTTCCAGTTGTCTTGTTTATCCAATAGGCTGACTTCTGATAGGGCGTGATGCTTCCCGTTACATTCAGCATCCATGCGTGAGGCAGGGTAAAAGTGTTGTCGAACGTGAAGTCAGTCATCAGTCCGTGCCAGTTGTGGGCGATGCCCAACTCCCCGTAATCATGGTCTTGCACAGCGAACTCTACTGAATAGTTCATCTGCCAGATGCCGATTTTGGGTGTGGCGTTGAGGACTATCATGTAGTACTGTGTCTTTGGAACGGTGCGGAAGTCGGTTAGAATCACACCAGGATGGTCGACATCGTCGTAGGTAGAACGTATAGAGTGATATACATTTTCCTGATACCCGTAAATGGCTTCGGCGTATATCCACTTCCACTGCGATTTCCACGCAACACGATGGTTGGTTTGGGGCTGAAGGAAAGGGTTGCCACTATTGTATTCATACTTACTGGTATAGGTGACTGCCGATGACAGGATGGAATATGGCGGGTTGTTTCGTGTACACTGGTAGGAGAGCGAATGGGTCCAAGGTGAGTGCTGATAACTGATGGACAACCGGGGTATCAACACGTGGTAGTTAGGACTCATCTCGTCGTTGCGCACACCGTCAAGTTCGTAACGGTTGTGCTCATTCTGCCAGCGCAGCCCTGCATTGACGGAGAGGCTCCCCACTTTCAGCGAGTAATTGGCAAAAACGCTCCAGATAGCAGTTTGCTGTCGGATGTGGTTGTCGGCAGAGAAGCCGCTTTGGGTGAAGTCGCTGGTGCGGTCAACGGTGGATGCCTCCTCTCCAAAGGTTAGCTTGCCAATGGGAACAGGGGCTGTGATGACCAGTTTCTCGGCAATCAGTTGGTTCTTCGTGGCCGTACTGCTGCTAACGGGTGTCTCGCCCTCTGTGCCTCCGCTCATCTCGTTTTGGGAATGGGCATTGTAATAGTCTGCACTGAAATCCACATTCCACTTCCCGATTTCTCCGATATAATAGGCATTGATACTATGCTTTAACTTAGGCTTAGTCAGCGTCGTTGTCGTACTATGCCCTTCGTCCACCATCATACCGTCCTGCATGGTTTGCATGTCATTGGCGCAGATATACTTTCGGTCGCCGATATAGTTGTTGGCCGTATAGGTAAAGCCAATGGAATGGTGGTCGTTGATTTCCCAGTTCCATCCGAGGTCGGCAAAATAGTATTTCATGTGATACTTGTATTCCTCTTCTTTTCGATGGTTCCAAATGGACGATGCCTGCAATTGTTCGTCTGTTGTTTTTACCGTCTGTGTGTTGTTGTCTGTCAGGTAACCTCGAACGAAGAAGTCCATACCGTTCCGTAGGCGATAGTTCAGGGCAGCATTGGCACTCTCATAATGTTCGTGCCCTTGTCGGTAAGCACCAGAGAAGTTGCCGCTCCAGCCTTCGCCTGTGCGACGGACAGTCTTGATGCGGATTACCGACGAGACAGCGGCGTCATATTCAGTTCCTGGCTGTGTGATAATCTCTACCGACTTGACCTCATCTGCTCGCAGACGCTCTAATTCGTCCTCTCCTCTCACTTTCTTGTTGTTGATGTAGATTTCGGGCTTTCCATGACCTGCTATCTCGCCGTTGCTCATCATCAAGGGCAGATGGGTGAGCATTTCGTTGGCAGAACCGAATTGCTCCAAAGGAGTGCCTTGAATCGAGACCTGCAGGCCCCTGTCTGTTGAAGTATATAGCAGCCTATGACCTTTAACGGTAACTCCTTTTAATGTATAGTTATCTGGCTGCATCCGAATTGTCCCCACCTCGGCCTTGTCGCAGAGTCTGTAGACGGTCTTGTAACCGACGTAGGAGATACGGGCGATCACGGTGGGCTGTTCGTAGGGAATAGCAAAGTAACCGCTTTCGTTGCTGACACCACCGCTAAGCAGCGTGGAGTCGGCAGGATTGAGGATGGCAATGTTGGCGTATGCCACAGGCTGTCCTTGCTCATCAATGACGGTTCCCATCAGGTGGCGGTCGGTCTTGTGGGTACACTCCACGTAGATTTCGTGGTCATCGGGCTTCACGGTCATGCGAACTGGATAGAAGCCTATCATCTGCTGGATGGCATCGGGCAGCTTCTTATTCTTGATGGAGACCGTGATGCGAAAGTCCTCCAGTTCGTTGTAGAGAAAGTTGACGACGTATTCCTTCTGCTCGTTGTTCAACTGGAGCAGGGCCTCGCTGAGCGACACATTATCGTATTTACCATTTACGTATTTACGATTTACTATTTGCTGCGCCTGAGCGTTGAACGTTATCAGCATGAAAGAAAAGACGAGCAGTAAACAAATCGTAAATTGTGAATTCGTTAATCGTATATTATTGTATTGTCTCATCTTACTACCAGTTTATTATCTTCCATGCCGATATTCACGGCCTCGAAGGTGTTCAACTTCTCTACAACACGCGTAAGGCTGTCTTTGCGCTTCCAAACGAAATGGAAACGGAGCTGGCGAACCGCTTCATTCTCAAA
>CAMHUU010000097.1 GCA_946188395.1 uncultured Prevotellaceae bacterium
GGCTTTCTCCGTCAGTCCGCCCATATACTCTGAAGCTACCAGGTCGGCAATGAGCCGATCGAGATCCTTCTGACAAGCGGGGTTGGTGTAGTCAAGCTCATAGCCGAATCGATGACGGAACTTTGAAAAGATAGAATCGGTGTAGTTTTGCTTCCCACGTTCCCAACTGTCCACAACAACGGTGGTCAGCGTGGGGCGGTCCTTCTGAGGGATACGGCGCAGAATCTCACCAATGAATGCCTCGAAGTGTTTCTGCACGTGCACCTTCGAGAGTTTGTCTACCTCCAGCCCCTGTGCATCGGGCGAACAGGGTGAGCACATTACGTCGGTGCCCTCTTTGGTCTTACAGACTTCTATGCCATGGGACGTCCAGTTGCGCATAGCTTCCTCGGGCTTCACCCATGGCCCGCCCGACTGACTCCATCCGGGACAGTTGAACAAGCCCATCTCAATGCCCAGCCGGCCGGCTGTTTTAAGTGCCGTACGCAGGTTCTTCCACCACAGGCGGCTCTGAAATTTGTTTTTACCGAAAACCTGCCCCTCCCAAGGATTATCCCATGTCGTGCGGTTGCGAATGTCGGTGGCAAGGAATGCCAGGGTTATGCCGTTCTCCTTCATCCACTCCAAGTCGGCCACAACACCTTTAGGATCCACCTGCTCGTTCACCCAATAATAGTAGCATCCTACGCGGATGCTGTCGGGCGGTGTGAGAAACGCTTGCCATAGACGTTCGCGAGGGTTATCATTTGCTGTCTGTGCATGGACTATCAGAGTGAAAGCGAGCATAGCCATAAACAGCAGGTAGCTTTTCTTCAAAAATTGTATTTTGCTATTTTCCATAAATTCCGATTTATCGTTCTTTTGTAAATGTATAAACTACCAATGTGGGGATTCAGATAAATACTTTGAGCGAATAGCCTTTGGAAGTTTCGATACTATAAGCTGATAGGACTCTTTTATCAATCCCTTTACTATTGCTTCGTCCATTTCTTCATAATAGACATCGCTCCAGTGCGTCTTGTTCCAATGATAGGCTGGTGTCACGCAAGAGAATTGTTCTCTGAGTTCGACATTCCTGTCTGGTGATAGTTTCAATGCAATTCTTGAAACTCCGTCCTTCATATCATACCGGCCACCGCCTAACCATAGGCAGACGAATATCTTTCCTTCCAAGCGGAAGTTAAGGATGTCGTCACCAAACGCTTGGTCTTCGGTCACTCCTGGGAGTGACAACGTGTACTCTCTAATCTGTTCAATGTTCATACTCACTCAAAATTTAGATCTTCTGCGCCTATCTCAAAGTGATGCAATAACAATTTATAAATCCCTGTTTAGGACCTCACTGACATCAGTTGTTTCTGGCTGAGGTTGCCATCTGCTCAGAAGTTCACTGACGACTACGCCTTCTGCATTCGTAAGCGTGTGGAGGTAGTTTCCGTCGTCTATGCATGACATGCGGCATGTCAGAGTATCATCAAGATATGTCTCGTGCAGCCAGTGGACGACGAGCGAAGTCAGCGTCTGCGAGGCCAGTATCTCGTCAGGCATTGTTAACAGGGCGATGCTAATGTAGCTGCGATTGCTGACGTGGAAATTGAAATCGAGGTCAAGACGGGTGGCCCGATGCTCCATCTGCATGTCGAACGACTGCGGCTTGGGGAACCGTACTTTCTTATGGCTGCCAGTCATCAACTTAGGCAGCACCGTCAGCTTGTCGGCAAGGAATTCGGTAGTTTCCAGCCGCTTGGTGTCGAGGTTCAGAATGTTCCACTGACTAGTGCCGGAGGCTATCAGCTGCTCGTCATCCGCACGGATAATTCGAAAATCGCAGTAGATGCGGAGTGAGGTCAGTTCGCTCACCCATATTTCCACCGTGAAGTCCTCCGACCAGTAGGTAACCGTCGACTGAACGTCTATCTGAACCTCCGTGATGACCCACATGCGCCGCTGCTTGACTATGTCGAAAGCGGCAACACCGTAAATAGTCATCAAGCGTGCAAAGCTGTCCTGGAAGTACATCAGCATGGAATTCGGTGTTAGCCTATACAATGGTGTAATGTCCGATGCCGTAGCTGTGTAGGTATGTCTGTATTTACCTTCTGTAATCATTTTCTAGTCATTCTGCTTTATTTTCTTTGTTTGAAAAACCAGTCGCGCACGGCGACTATATTGTAGCATAAATTGGAATTTACTTGACCACAGGTTTCCTCTGAGGATGAGTCCGTTTCCACCACATGTAGTAACCGCTCCAGGGAAGCAGAGCCCCGATGATGGCTGCAAGGAAATAGATGAACTTGACCAGCAGACCACCCCATTCGCCCGTATGCAGTTGCATCAAGACAACCTGCGGTGGCTTCTTCTCTTGTCCGTGATGGTTCGTGTCAGGGCGCATGATGCTTATTTCGTCGGGCTTTTCCTGTTGTTGTCTTTCAAACTGACCGTGGTGCTCCATGTTGCTAACATCGCCGCCCAGAACGGTCATGGCTCCTTGGCGATACCAGTGGAACGACCAACTAGGACCCGTCAGCGACATCAGCAACAGGAACACGACGCCATAGATGCCCAACGACACATGGCTGTCATAGACAAAACGGCGGAAGCCTTTGCCCGTTGAGACCTTCAGACGGTTCTTCAACATCTTCTTGCTATGTGGCCACCAGGTGACGATGCCCGTAAGCAGTATCAGGGTCATGCAGATAGCCGTGACTCCCACGATGAAACGTCCGACGGACATGCCTTCATGTGGCTCCGACGGAACGTTCAGCAGATAGCGGTGTAACTGCTTGGCAGTGTTGACCAATGCCGATTCCTTCTCCCATCCAATCAGCTCGCCTGTGTAGGGATTGACGGCCAGTTTCTGATGGCCTCGCTCAGCAAACTGTGCGTAAGCTGGTTCATCGGCATTCGATGGCATTTGAATGCTCTTCAACGTCAAGCCCTCAACGGCATGTCTACGTATGGCATCAATGAGTGCTTCATCCGTCAGATAGCGTCCTTCGCCTTTATCCTCAACATGCCTGATGTCTGCATTGATGGCTTCCTTGATTTCGTCCTGAAACACGATGACAGCCCCTGTCAGGCAGATGATGGAGATGATCACTCCAAAAGCCAGCCCTAACCAGCGATGAATCTTCAAGCAAATCTTTCTCATCGTCAACCCTCCTATTTGCATTGTCTGAACAGCCAGTCACGTACGGCGGCAATCTTATAACCATAGTCGAAGGATGCCATGTGCTCCATGCCCTTACCCGATTCGGGAAGTACGCTTCCTGCCTCCCACTTGATGAAGTTGATATTGCCGCCACGGGCAATCAGTTCTTCTGCCAACTTCTCTTGTTCCGATGCTGGCAGTTTGGCACTCCAACTTGCGGAGTCAACACGGGCATCATTCTCCTTCAGCACTTTTGCCAAGTCTCTCATGCCACCCGATGCCTTCTGGTCGCCACCAGCTACGATGTAGAAGAAATGCTTCTTGCCGAAGTCCTGCATTTTCGAAGTGTCCCACTGACTGCTAACAAACAATGAGGCCGCAAAGAGAT
>CAMHUU010000098.1 GCA_946188395.1 uncultured Prevotellaceae bacterium
CAGCATCCATCAGGTTCACACGCGTCAGATACTCGTTAGACGACATGATGTTGATTGAGTTCTCACCAGGGATATTCATGAAGTTAGGCAGACCAGCGCCCGAGCCTACGAAGATGCCCTTAAAGCCTTGAGCCTCAAGCTGTTCTACGCTGATGGTCTTGCCCACGATGACGTCCGTCTGGAAGTGAACACCCATCTTGGCGAGGTTGTCAATCTCGACGTCAACAATCTTGTTGGGCAGACGGAATTCGGGGATACCGTATTTCAGCACACCACCGATTTCGTGCAGGGCCTCGAAGACGTATACGTCGTAACCCTTCTTCACCATATCGCCAGCGAACGACAGTCCGGCAGGACCAGAACCCACAACGGCAATCTTGATGCCGTTGGCTGGTGCGATCTCAGGAAGCGAGATGTTTCCACTCTCGCGCTCGAAGTCGGCAGCGAAACGCTCCAGATAGCCGATAGCCACGGCGGGCTCGTTCATCTTCAGGTGGATACACTTGCTCTCGCACTGCTTCTCCTGAGGACAGACACGTCCGCAGACTGCAGGCAGCGCAGAGGTATTCTTCAGCACCTTAGCAGCAGCCAGGAACTGGCCACGCTCGATGTTCTTAACGAACGATGGGATATTGATGTTTACAGGACAACCCTCCACGCAAGTCGGCTTGGCGCAGTCCAGACAACGCTTGGCCTCTGTCATCGCCATCTCCTTGGTGAGACCGATATTCACCTCTTCGGTACGCGTGGTGGCACGATAGACGGGGTCCAGTTCAGGCATGATGACACGCTCAATCTGCGTGCGCTCCTTGGGCTTCATCGAAGCACGCAGTTCCTTACGCCACTCTGCGTCGCGATCGGTCAGAATCTCGATGGTATCGTTCGTGGGGTCGTCGTCCATCACCACGTCGGTGGTCTTTGTGACGACGGGGGAACCGTCGTCAGCACGCGACAGATGTTCCTCGTAATGAGCCAGCTCCTCCTGCTCCTCGCGCTTGAAGGTACCCATGCGCTTGAACATCTCGTCCCAGTCGACCAATGCACCATCGAACTCAGGACCGTCGATGCAGACGAACTTCGTCTTGCCGCCAATCGTCAGACGGCAGGCACCACACATACCAGTACCATCCACCATAATCGTGTTCAATGATACTTCGCAGGGGATGTTATGTTTCTGAGCGGTGAGGTTCGAGAACTTCATCATGATGGGAGGACCAATGGCAAATACCTTGTCCACGTGCTCCTGCTCGAAGAACTTCTCCATACCGACGGTCACTACGCCCTTTTCGCCGTACGAACCGTCGTCGGTCATGATGATGACCTCGTCAGAACTCTCGCGAACCTTGTCCTCGAGGATAATCAGGTCCTTCGAACGACCAGCCATGACTGACAGTACGCGGTTGCCGGCTGCTTTCAGCGCCTGGATGATAGGCAGCATGGGAGCCACGCCCAGTCCACCACCGGCACAAACCACCGTGCCGTATTTCTCGATGCGGGTGGGGTTGCCCAACGGACCAACGACGTCGGCCACGAAGTCGCCCTCGCCCAGTGCACACAGTTTCTTCGACGAGAGACCAACCATCTGAACCACCAGCGTAATGGTGCCTTTCTCGATGTCGGCACCAGCGATGGTCAGTGGCATACGCTCACCTTTCTTGTCGACACGCACGATGACGAAGTTACCGGCCTTGCGGCTCTTCGCAATCAGCGGTGCCTCGATTTCAAAGAGAAAAACCTTCTCTGAGAATTGCTCTTTTCTTACGATTTTATTCATAATCCTATTGCTTAGTTTACATTTTGTGTGCAAAGGTACGAAAATATAAGAAAAATGCCAAATAAATCGTGGTTTATTTGGCACTTTGAAATAACGTTCTTGGCGTTTTCTCCTTGTTCTATCCGATGTACTGAAGTATCAGCTCGACAATTTCGTCTTCGGTCTTGCCTTCCATGTTGAAGACGAGGTCGTAGTTGCGAGTGTCGTAACGCGATGTGCCGGTATACTTCTTGACATAGGTCTCACGCATATCGTCCACCTTCTTGATGACCTTCTCGGCCTCCTCGTGACTCAGGTTCTGCTTACCCATGAGGCGCTGGATGCGGTGCTCCAGCGGAGCCTGAATGAGGATGCTCAGGTGGTTGGGGTGCTCGGCAAATACGTGGAAACCAGAGCGTCCTGCTACGACGCACGATTCCTCGGCGGCGACGTTAGTCAGGATTTCCTTCTCGACTTTAAACATCTCGCTGCTGGTCAGCAGGGTAGTACCCTTGCCAGTCATATGCTGGTAGTACCATACTTCGTTCATGCCCTGACCCATGTACATGGCGGCATTGATGAATTCGCGCAGCCAGTTAGCCTTGCTGGCTTTCAGCTTCTCAATTTCACCGGTCGACAGATGATACTTCTCTTTCAGTTCGTTGATAAGTGCCTTGTCGTAGAAAGGAACGCTCAATTTCTCGGCCAGTTTTCTACCAACGGTACGACCGCCACTGCCTAACTCACGGTTGATTGTGATGACATACTTTTGATTCTTGTCCATATCGTATAGTTTTAAGTGAATAATTAGTCAATCATATCGCAGCCCATATAGGGTACCAAAGCAGCAGGAATCTTGATGCCGTTCTCCGTCTGGTTGTTCTCCAGCAGGGCAGCCACGATGCGCGGCAGGGCGAGGGCAGAGCCATTCAATGTATGACAGAGCTCAGGCTTCTTCGAACCCTCGGGGCGATAACGGCACTTCAGACGGTTTGCCTGATAGGTGTCGAAATTCGATACCGACGACACCTCGAGCCAGCGGCCCTGAGCCTCAGAGTATACCTCGAAGTCGTAGCAGATGGCCGAGGTGAAACTCTGGTCACCGCCACACAGCAACAGGATGCGGTACGGCAGTTCCAGTTTCTTCAGCAGTCCCTCCACGTGCTCCAGCATCTCCTTGTGGCTCTCCTTCGAGTGCTCAGGCTTATCGATGCGCACAATCTCGATCTTCGAGAATTCGTGCAGGCGGTTCAGTCCGCGAACGTCCTTACCATACGATCCGGCCTCTCTGCGGAAGCACTCCGTATAGGCGCAGTTCTTGATGGGCAGGTCCTTCTCGTCCAAAATCACGTCGCGGTAGATATTGGTGACAGGTACCTCGGCCGTGGGGATGAGATAGAAGTCGTCCACCTCGCAGTGGTACATCTGGCCTTCCTTGTCGGGCAGCTGACCAGTGCCATATCCCGAAGCGGCATTCACCACCGTCGGAGGCATGATTTCCGTATAGCCAGCCTTGTTGGCCTCGGCCAGGAAGAAATTGATGAGTGCACGCTGCAGACGGGCACCCTTGCCGATGTACACGGGGAAACCGGCACCGGTAATCTTCACACCCAAGTCGAAGTCGATGAGGTTGTATTTCTTGGCGAGCTCCCAGTGGGGCAGGGGATTGGC
>CAMHUU010000099.1 GCA_946188395.1 uncultured Prevotellaceae bacterium
CTCCTGTCCCTCTGTGCGCATTCAATCTCTTCCATTTAGGAGTTAGACCAGTCGTCGGAGCCACATGCCGAAGAAACGGTCATAGACGATATAACCGTCATGGTATTGGTAGATAAACTGGCTTTCTGAGAGACTGGCCAACGCCATCTTGACACTGCTGAGTGCAGGCAGCCGGTATTTACTGATGAAAGACTGCGACATCGGAGACTTGACTAACCGCTCTTGGGCAATGGCCAGAATCAAGGCCGCCTGATTAGTCGTTAACGACGAATAGTAATTCTCGAATGCGACTTCTTCCTCGTCGATCAGTTCTCTGACAGCCTGATCAACATCGATATCGGCGATTTCACCTGTCTGGTTACTGTATATGCGATTCAATAACGCCTGAACGTACCAAGTCTGTCCGTCAACCTTATCATACAGATAGTGGAAAACAGATTCTGGCAATGCTTGTCCCCGCTTTTGGAACATGGCATTAGAGAACCTGTAATACACCTCTTCGTCGATTTCCTTGATGTTGACAATCTGAGCACCTTGATAGAAAGGGCGCTCTGGAGACAGGAACATGTCCGACATCATGTGCTGCTTGCCGCCTGCAAAGATGAAATACACATTTGGCACAAACTGGATAAACGAGCGTAACAATGCCTCGGTATCCGTATCGGGATATTTTGTTATCTGCTGAAATTCGTCGATGGCCACATAACAGCGCTTTTTCGATTGTCCAAGATAGTCGAAGATGCGTTTCAAGGACTGTTCTTCCTGACTCTTCACAATGTCAAGTGAGAATGTTGGCATACCCGTGTTTGCATCAAAAGTCATCGTAGGACGGAAGGCGCTGAAAAAATCATGCACCTTGTGTAACGCCGTCTGGGAAGGCGTATCAAGCCTGCCAAGAACATTCCGAGCCATCAACTGTATGAACTGTTCAAGTGTTTTCGTGGCCAAGATATCAAAATAGATGCAGCAGATGTCAGGCTGTTGTTCCTTGATATGGGCAAAGACATGGTGGATAAGTCCCGTCTTGCCAATTCTTCGGGGGGCAATGAGTGTGACGTTTCGCTCATTGCTCAAGCCTTTTACGATTTTTTCTGTTTCACTTTTTCTGTCGCAGAAGTATGGCGCACCTTTGTATCCATACACGACAAACGGGTTGTTCAGTTCCTTCATATTTTATGCTTCATATTTTATGCAGCGCAAATTACGTCATTTTTTCTGAAACCACCAAATATTTTGTGCTTTTTTAGCAAATAAATCCTTGCAACTCTCGGAAATATTTCCTATCTTTGCCTCGTGAATACAAATTGACAGCGTATGACGACCCAGGAGATGACCCAACTGATAACCGAGCAGCACACGGGGTCAGGAGTGCTGTGTGTTAACTACGACAAGATTTCTCTGGAGTGCGACGCATTGAAACAAGCCATATTACGACAAGTATTCGAATAAACAATGGACGAACAGCAGAATATCATCATATATCGCACAGCTGACGGACGTGCATCAGTAGCCCTCTATGCCAAGGATGGCAAGATCTGGCTGAACCAACAACAGATGGCGGAACTTTTTGCCACCTCGAAGCCTAATATCAGTATGCATATAGCTAACATATTGAAAGAAAAGGAGTTAAACGAAGGTTCAGTTGTTAAGAATTTCTTAACTACTGCCGCTGATGGCAAGAATTACAATGTGGAATAGCCGGTGGACAGGTACCTGAGTCATAGCAGCCGTCATACCCAAGAATCTGTCCCAGCGACTACACCAAGGATGGCAAGATCTGGCTGAACCAACAACAGATGGCGGAACTTTTTGTCACCTCGAAGCCTAATATCAGTATGCATATAGCTAACATACTGAAAGAAAAGGAGTTAAATGAAAATTCAGTTGTCAAAGAATATTTGACTACTGCCGCTGATGGCAAGAATTACAATGTGGAATAGCCGGTGGACAGGTACCTGAGTCATAGCAGCCGTCATACCCAAGTATCTGTCCCCACGGCTAACCCGTGTTTCTTTGGCGTCAGGCCCGTATGTGTTGCGCATGCCCGTGCGTATGCGAACATTATTTGAAAGAAATCTTTGTGGTTTGCGAAATAATTCGTACCTTTGCAGTGCGAAACGGATAATTAACGCTAATATGAACATGAAAAAGTATTTAGTAATGCTGGCTCTGCTGCTCGGGACGGGCGGCACGGCTGTGGCTGACAACATCAGCGCGGTGGTCCGCTCATGGAACGACACAGAGAAGCAGGTGATTGTCAAGACCGAGACCCACGACTGTGAGGACATCTCCGGCTGGAGCGACTCCGGCTGGCCCACGATGGACGGCAGCCAGGGCGAGAAATGGTACTACGTCAAGCAGGACAAGACCTTCGGCAGCCGCCCGCTCATCGCCAAGGGCAAGGTGCACCTGGTGATCCCCGACGGTGTGACGCTGACGCTGAAGGGTGGTCTGCAGGTTAATGAATCGGACAAAGCCGAACTGCACCTGCACGGACAGCAGGGCGATAGCGGCAAGCTGATCGCTGAATGTGAAGAAGTCAAAGGCCCAGGTATCGGTGGCAGCGATAAGAAATCATCAGGAACCATCGTCATTCATGGCGGCAATATCAAAGCGGTGGGTTACGAGCATTTTCCTGGTATAGGTGCTGGTGGCATAAATCCAGATCATCCTCTGCATACGCGCTTGACTATTTATGGCGGAACCGTCAATGCTACAGGCGCAAAGTATTGTGCAGGTATTGGCCTTGGCCGCGCCATTGAGCAGTATTCTAATGCTAAAGATAAAAAGACCATCATCAACATTTATGGTGGCAACGTCACTGCCAACGGTGGCGATTATGGCCCAGGCATCGGTGTCGGCAAGACCGCACCGCACAATTTGGCATGGGAGGAATCAATCATTATCAACATCGAGGGTGGCAAGGTCACGGCTACCGGAGGCGAGGATGGTGCCGGTATTGGTGCAGGCGAAGCAAAGGTAACCTTCTTTGGCTCCCATATGAAAGAAGTCACAGGATACGCACTGATCACCATCGGCGGCAACGCTGAGGTGCGTGCGGTAGGCACAAGCTACGGTGCCGGCATCGGCGGCGGTGACGACATGGCTGGCACGAACGTCAGAATCACGGGCAATGCCCGCGTGACGGCCATTGCCGGCAACGACTGCGACGCCACGAAGCGCTACGGCGGCTCGGCCATCGGTCCGGGCGATGCTGACGGATTCAGCGGTTATGGCAACAAGAACTATGTGAGCGGCAAACTCGAACTGTCCGACCACATGTGCGTGGTGGCAGCCGCCAAGGAGTCGGAGGCAGGCAGTCCCTCGGGCACGCAGGGGCGCGTGGCCGACTGCCGTTGGTACAACTTCTGCCGCATAG
>CAMHUU010000100.1 GCA_946188395.1 uncultured Prevotellaceae bacterium
TGGATTTCATCGGCTGCGGCATACATGTGGCAGATGCGCATCTGACTGAAGTTCTCGCCGTCCGTTGAGCACTCTACGCAGTAGTCATCCTCGCGGCGCGAGAAACGATACCACATCGTCTTGACATCGGCGGGGATGGCTGTCGTAGCCCAATCGGAATAGCCCTTGTTTGTAGCCACGCTGCCTAAGTGCTGGAACTCGTCGTTCTCGTATTCCACAGACCCTTTCAGCCAGTTCTCGCTGTCGAGATACATCACGATGCCGCACTGGTCAAAGCGCTGATGGCTCTGCGTAAAGTCGGTCTTCACAACGAAGCTGAAGAATTTCTCCTTTGTCTTCATCTGCAGCACGGGCGCATTGTCGTTCTGGAAGTGATAGTACGTGCGCTGCCACAGGTCGGTATGCGGAGCGGTGGTGATGGCAATGGTGTCACCTTTGACCTCAAAGGCTTTAGGCTCCCTCGTCCACTGAAGTTTACTCAGGTCGATGCGTCCGCTGTCGGCAAGTGCCACCTTCACATCGTCCACGAAGTCGGTTGTCTCTACCTTACTTTCTTTATTGTTGCAACCCGTCAGGATTGCTGTCGTAGCTACTGCCATAAGCAAAATGTCTTTTATCTTCATAATTGTATTTGTTTTATTTCATTCTCTTTTCAAACTTGAACAGTCCATCTTCCTGGTCAAACTGCTCAGGCATGTGCGGGTCTGGATGATGCTCGTTGAAGAACTCGACGGCATGGAACCCTAAACTATTGATGTAGAAATGGATGTTGCGACGGTCGAAGTACGGGGTGCAAGTTTCCCATACCTCCGTCTCAGGATGCAGCGACTCAATGGCTTTCCAAATTGCCTGTCCGATACCCTTGCTCTGAATACCAACCTTCACATAGAGAAACGACAATTCACCATTGTGCTTGGCGGCATCGATGGCAATGATGGCGCCGCCCACACGCTGGCCGTCAGTATCGATAGCCTCGTAGGCTTCTGCACCTTCAGCCTCTAAAGACTGATAGAAGTCCTTGTCAGGCAATACCTGCCACTTATTGTCTTCTTTATTGTACGACTGAAAGCCATGCTGGAATGCCTCCTGCATTTCTTCCTTGAAGGCGACGGTATGCTCACGAGCGAGTCTAACTAATCGATAGTCCATATCACGCAATTACCGTCATTTCCTTATCCCCGCAATATTCGGGCCATGTCTCTTCATCGCTCGACGGATTGCCCGTCTTCACAAATCGCAGCACAGCTCCCTGCAGTTGTTCGCTCAGCTGATGCAGTTTGGCTGTATCGGCACCTTCCAGCATCGGGGCATCGGCCCAGTCGTCAAGGTTGCCGAACATAAACGGCAGGTCGATGCAGTGGGGAGCGCCAAGACGCTCACTTGGCGACTGCCAAGCAAAACTGTAGAGATAGACCTTGGAGCCGGTTTCATTCATCGCCTCAAGCAGGTGCTGCGTGGGTTTCTCAAACACTTTCTTGCCTGCGATTTTTACACCGACCCGGTAGATCGGCTTGGGTATCGGCAAAGCATGGAAGAAGGCGGCTGCCTCTTCCTGCGTAAGTCCCATCATCAGCGGCTTGCTGCCACCTGAATATTTAATGACAGCTTCCTCAAGTCTTTCCGCTACGCCGTGGTCACCGGCTATCGGCAGAAATGATGGAGGTGCAAGGCGGTGGTGCTTCGATGTAGCCTTCTTGGGTGCGGTCTCCTGCGCCTTCAGCACTTCGGCAATAGGAATGTCGGCGATACGTGCGGGATTGTCCTTGCAGCCAAGTTCCTCAACTAGTGCGTCGGCCAGTTCGGCTGCTCTTTCTTTCGATATCGGAGTGAAGCTGCCCGGATAACTCATGGCTATCGACCTCTTGAACAGCCTCGATGCCTCAGGATGACCAGTCAGCATCAACGTGTACCAGGCACCTGCCGACTGTCCTGCCACCGTAATATTGTCCGAATCGCCACCGAACGCGGCAATGTTGTCCTTCGTCCATTTCAGGGCAGCAAGCAGGTCGCCCACCGCCATGTTCCCATCGGTAACACCAGGCAGATACAGCGTTCCAAGTGCCCCCAAGCGATAGCTGACGGTCACGACGACCACATCTCCGTTCTTCGCAAGGTTGGCACCCCTGTACCAAGGCAACGCTCCACCGCCAGTCACCCAAGCACCGCCGTGAATCCAGAAGAGAACGGGGCGTGACCCCGTCAGACTTGGTGTCCAGACATTTACATGGAATGCATCCTCCGACTGGTTTCCTTCGCCGGGCTTGTTGCCGAGGACAGAGGAGAGTCTGCTCTTGTTCTGAGGAAAAACGGGGCCTGGCTCGTTGGCGTCGCGCGTGCCCTCCCATGTTGGGGCTGCTCCCACTTCGCGGAAGCGTCCTGCGTTCGTACCATACGGAATACGGTAGAAGGTCATCATACCTTCTTCGTCCGTACCTTTTAGAGTTCCCTGGGCGATAGTCGCCAAAATCTCATTCTTCATCTGCTAAACTATAGTTTATTATTGTCTATGTCTTTTATGTCGTTTCTTCTACCTCACAGTGCAGGAATCCCATTTCCTTAGCCTTTTCTTCGTTCATCAGGAAGTAGACGGCCTCGCCCTCGTTGCAGAGTTCACCCTTCGAATTGATGATCTCCGCACTGATATAGGCCAGATTACGGACTTGTTTCGTCACTTTGGCCCGAATGGTCAATTCCGGCTCTGTAGTAGGAACTGCCTTACGGAACTTCACATTCAGCTGAACGGTATAACCGCTGGTCTGTAACTTGCGGGTGACTACCCAGCCGCATACTTCATCAATCAGCGTACTTAGAATGCCACCGTGCATGGTATCTACCCAGCCTTGATAGTTATGCCCGGGATGCCAAGTACTTACTATATAGTCACCATCCTCATAGAACTCCAAGTGAAGCCCAATGGGATTGTCAGGACTGCAACCGAAACAGTTATAACCTTCGTGGTTACGCCAAGGGTTTATTATTTTCTTCATTTTATATGCGTATCATTATTTTTTGCCAAAGGATGGAATTACGTACACAGGTTTCTCTTCATGGTGAGTACAGTCATGATGGTCGCACGATTCCAAAGAATCCTTTAGTTCGCCATTTTGATAAGACCTGAGCACATCATCCACTTTGCCATGACAGCCTCTGATGACGGTGATGCCGTGGGCTGACAGCTTGTTATAGGCACCCATGCCCATGTTGCCAGCCAGCATCAGCGTGATTCCCATCTCCTGCATTACAGATGCAATATTCGACTTGCAGCCGCACCCCTCAGGCGAGTCCAGGCGTTCTTTCTCCTGAACCTGATTCTC
>CAMHUU010000101.1 GCA_946188395.1 uncultured Prevotellaceae bacterium
TCATCACGTCGCCTAAGCGAGCCTTCAGGAACTTAGCGGCGATGGCAGCACCAACTGCGAAGCAGTGACCCTGTCCGAGAGGACCGGATGTGTTCTCGATGCCACGTGCAATCTCGCGCTCAGGGTGACCAGGAGTAACTGAGCCCCACTGGCGCAGATTCTTCAGGTCTTCAAGTGTATATTTGCCAATCAGGCAGAGCTGGCTGTAGAGCATCGGAGCCATGTGACCAGGATCAAGGAAGAAACGGTCGCGACCCTCCCATGCAGGATTCTCGGGGTCGTATACCAAGAACTCACTGTACAGCGTGTTGATGAAATCAGCACCACCCATAGCACCGCCGGGGTGACCCGACTTTGCCTTTTCAACCATCGAAGCAGCAAGGATACGGATATTATCCGCTGCCATGTTCATAACTTTGTTGTCGTTCATAATGAATAATTTTTATTTGAAAATGATAGATGTTCGTCAGTTTGCACTTGCAAAAATACGCTTTTTTTTCGACACATCAGTCATTTTTCGTGTTATTTATATTTAATGATACTCAGAATAACGTTTTTGATACATTATTTAACTGTCAATACGACGATTGACTTGGCGGGAACCTTCACGGTGAGCACGCCTTTCTTCAGACTGGCGTCCTTGAAATCGGCAGGTTTCACCACGTCGGGATGCTGGAAGTCGTTGTAGTCGGCCACATTCTTCGATGTCAGGATGCGACCGCTGACCTGCTTGGCCTGATAGCCCTCGATGTTGAAGTCGATGGTCTGTGGCTTGTCGAGGCTGACATTGGTGATGGCGAGTACGATGTTGCCATCGGTGGTCTTGGCGGCAGAGGCAGAGAGTAGGGGACAAGGGCGATAGCCTGCATCCTTGGCACCAGCCTTCTGTTTAAAGTAAGCCTTGCTGACAGCGACTACTTCGCTCTTCAGGTCGACGGGCAGATAGGTAGCCTCCATGAACGGGGTGTACATCTCGAATACATGATAGGTCGGGGTGAGTACCATGTGGCCCGTGCCTTCCTGGTCGGTGAGAATCATCGACTGCAGCACGTTGACAATCTGTGCGATGTTAGCCATTTTGACACGCTCGGTGTATTTGTGGAACACATTCAGCGACAGGGCAGCCACGAAAGCGTCGCGCAGGGCGTTCTGCTGATACAGGTGGCCGGGGATGGTGCCGGGCTCCTCGTCCCACCAGGTGCCCCACTCGTCGACGAGCAACCCAATCTTACCCTTTGGGTCTTTCTTGTCCATGATGGCCTTGTGCTTCTGGATGACTTCCTCGATCTCCAGACACTTACCCAGCGCCCAGTAGTACTGGTCGTTGTCGAAATTGGTGGCAGAACCCTTTGGTCCGTTCCAACCCGAGCAGGTGTAGTAGTGCAGCGAGATACCCTGCATGCGGTTGCCAATCTGGTCCATGCAAACTTCCGTCCAGTCGTACTCATAGTCGCTGGCTCCCGAGGCGATGCGATAGAGCTTGTTGTCACCCTGGTCGCGCAAGTAGGTGTTGAACTTGCGGAACTCGTTGGAGTAATATTGCGGAGTCATGTTGCCACCACATCCCCAGGCCTCGTTGCCAATACCGAAGTACTTCACCTTCCATGCTTTCTCGCGACCGTTCTGACGGCGCAGACGGGCCATGGGCGTATCGCCGTCGCTGGTCATGTATTCTACCCATTGGGCCATTTCCTTGACGGTGCCGCTACCAACATTTCCGCTGATATATGGCTCGCAACCCAGCATTTCGCAGAGGTTCAGAAACTCGTGGGTACCAAACGAATTGTCCTCAATGGTGCCACCCCAGTTGTTGTTGCGCAGCGAGGGACGCTGATTCTTGGGACCGATGCCGTCCATCCAATGGTAGTCGTCGGCAAAGCAACCGCCGGGCCAGCGCAGCACGGGAACTTTCAGCACTTTCAGCGCCTCGAACACATCCTTACGATAGCCGTTGATGTTGGGAATCGGTGAGTTTTCGCCCACCCAAAGTCCACCATAGATGCACGAGCCGAGGTGTTCCGAGAACTGTCCGTAGATCTCCTTGTTAATCTTCGCTCCTGCCTGGTTGGCATGGATTGTTGCTGTCACGTTCTCCGCATTGGCCGTTGTAGCCATCAATAGCGAAAGAGTCAACATGGATAAATACTTTTTCATTGTCAGTTGTTTTTATGTTTTAATTCAATCAAATTCATTTCGGATTATATTCTGTTGACCTGTTTGACGCCTTTCACCGTGCGGAGTTTCTTCATCAGCGCCTCCAGTCGCGTATTGTCGTCAATCATGATGGTGAGGTTGCCGCTGAACAGACCGTCGTTCGAATCGATATTGATAGAGCGCAGGACCAGTCTCTCTTCTTTCGAAATAATGCTGGTCAGGTTGTTGACGATGCCGATGTCGTCGTTGCCGATGACGCGCAGCGTGATGGCATATTGCGAGGAGCCCTTGCCGCTCCATTTAGCCTTGACGATGCGATAGCCGAAGCGCTTGCGCAATTCGGGAGCATTCGGACAGTCTGTGCGGTGAATCTTGATGCCGCCATTGATGGTGACAAAACCGAATACTGAATCGCCGTAGATGGGCTGACAGCAACGTGCCAACTGATAGTCGAGACCCTTCAGGTCTTTGTCGATGACCAGCACGTCATCCTGCACATGAGCATTTGGCAGACGCGACTCGTCGAGCACAAAGTTGGCAGCACTTTCGGCCACGTTGTTGCCCGTCACAGGCTGGTCGCCTTGCTGCAACTCGACATAACGGTCCAGCACGTGGTTGACGTCCAATTCGCCCGAAGCTATCTGCCGATAGAAGTCGCTAACCTCCTTGAACCCTAACTTGCGGATAAGGACCTGCATCAGACTGTCGTCCATTTCCAGTTTGCGGTTCTTGAACTTACGCTCCAGCATTTCCTTGGCAAAGAGTCCTTCCTTGACCTGCGTCTCCTTCAGGGCGAGGCGAATCTTCGACTTGGCGCGCGACGTCTTGACGATGTTCATCCAGTCCTGTTTGGGCTTCTGGTTCGACGAGGTCATGATTTCCACCTGGTCGCCACTCTGCAGCTGTTGACGCAAGGTGACCACGCGTCCGTTGATGCGGGCTCCCGTACAGGAATTACCTATCTTTGAATGAATATGGTACGCGAAGTCAAGCACGGTGGCTCCCTTGGGGAATTTATACAAATCACCTTTCGGGGTGAAGACGAAAACCTCGTCCTCGTAGAGGTCCATCTTGAACTGGTCCATGGCCTCCATGCCGTCGCTGGT
>CAMHUU010000102.1 GCA_946188395.1 uncultured Prevotellaceae bacterium
GGTCAGTTCTATGGCTACGAGCATGCTGGCGTAGATGAGAACGGATTACTGCTCATCTATGATAACAACGGCAATGCCATTCCTGCTGCACAGGCCGATCCAACTTATAAGCGCAATATCGGTAATGGTGCGCCTAAGCACTTCCTGTCGTGGAACAACTCATTCAGCTACAAGAACTGGGATCTGAGCATGCTCTTCCGCAGTGCTCTTGGTTTCGAAATCTTCAACATGCGTAAATACGGCATGGGCTTGAAGGGTTCAGGTACCGATAATGTGCTGCGTGCAGCCTATACCGACTATGCTGACGTAGAGTCGAGCGGTGGTATCATCTCAAGCTACTTCCTGGAGAAGGGCGACTACGTGAAGCTGGATAACGTAACTCTGGGCTATACTTACTCACCCAAGAACCGCCAGCTGATTGAGAGCCTGCGTGTGTACCTCACAGCTAAGAATGTGTTTACACTCACTGGCTACAAAGGTAACGATCCTTCTATCGTAACCTCTACCGGCATCACCCCAGGTATCGACTCAAACAGCGCCTATCCACAGGCCACTCAGTTTAGTCTGGGCGTAACACTGCGCTTTCATTAATTGAAGATTGAGAATTGAAAATTGAAGATTGAAAATTATGATAACTATTAAGCATAAAATATTTGGTGCTGTCTGCCTCATGGCCGGACTCACCGCTTGTACCGACCTGGATGAAAAGGTGTACGACCGCATCGACGCCGGTGTCTATTATCAGAATGAAGCCAGTGTGAAAGGCGCTGTGGCTGCCATCTATGGACAGACATCGCAGACGCTGGCTGGTGAGAATTTCTTTCACCTCTCAGAATATCCTTCCGACCAGATCACATGGCGCGTGTGGAATGGTGGACTCTGGGGATGGGACGAGGCCATGAAGACCGTGCTCTCTTGGCACAACTGGACTTCCGAGTCAACCATCATCAACAACGCATGGAACGGTGCATGGACAGCTATCGGCCTGTCAAACCTGCTGTTAAGCGACCTTCAGGGGCTGAGTGCCTCAAGTCTGGGCATGACCGATGCTCAGTTAGCTCAGTATGTAGCCGAGGTACGCACTATCCGTGCCTGGAACTATTACTGCATCTTCGAGCTTTGGGGCGGCGCCCTGCCACTCAACACCTCTGCCAGCAGCGAGGTTCCCGGCACTGCCGATCCTGACTGGAATACTTCGTGCAAGAAGATTTACGACTTCATTGCCACCGAACTCGACGAGACAGCTTCGGCACTGGCCAAGGACGATGCAAACCACTCGATGGTAAACCGTGCCAATCAGGCTATGAACCGCCTGCTCAAGGCCCGTCTGCTGCTCAATGCCGAGGTGTTTATCGGCGAGAAGCACTACGATGAGTGCGAGGCCCTTTCAAAGGAGATTATCAATGGAGCCTATGGCAACTACGCCATTGACGATAACTATCGCAACCTTTACTCTATGGACAACGTGAAGAGCCCTGAGGTCATCTTTGCACTTGCAGCCGAAGACGGACAGGGTGCAGCCAACGCTATCTCTAACGTTCGCACCATGGTAGGTATGTGGTATGGTTATGCCGACTACTTCGGACAGAGCTACGACGGCATCGGTGCCTGGAACTGCGTATGTCTGGTTCCATCGTTCGACAACTCTGGTACTGTTCAGCCCACAGGCGGTTCTATCGGTGCTAAGTGCTTCTTGGATTATGGCGACAAGCTTGGAGCGCCCTACGAGCGTTTCGACGATCGCGACATCCGTAAGCAGAACTACACCTACGATGCTGTTACCAAGACCCACGGACCAGGTATGTTCCTGAAGGGCCTGGTGCGCGCCGACTTTGGTAAGGGCGATGTGCTGAAGGCCGATGCCGACCGCGATGGTCAGGACCTGGTATTTGTGGATCAGTTAGGAACCTTCCTGAATCAGGGTCGCGACCTTGAAACAGTTATGAGTCCACGCTGGGGCGAGACCAACTCAGGTGTCCGCCTGGTAAAATATCCTCTCTATCCTAACGATGAGCAGGGTGGTTTCAAGAGCATCGACGATGTTCAGTTCCGTCTGGCCGAGGCTTATTATAACGTAGCTGAGTGCGAGATGCGCAAAGGCAACAGCGAGGAGGCCAAGAAATATGTAGATGCTGTACGTCAGCGCTACTTCAAGTCGTCCGACCGCACCGCTGCACTCAACGTGCCAGGTCCTGGTTTCACACAGTTTGATATGGACTGGATGCTGTCTGAGTGGGGTAAGGAATATCTGGGCGAGGGCAACCGCCGCCGTACCGACCTGCGCCGTTTCGACAAGTTCACACAGGGTCAGTGGTGGTTCTGGGGCCGTGCTACCGAGGATGGCATCAGTCTGCCTGCTCAGCGCGACCGCAAGTACGAGTGGTATCCATTGCCACAGACTGCTATCTCTGTAAACCCAGGACTGATTCAGAACCCAAACTACCAATGATTTAAAAATTTAAAAATGTAACAATTTAAAAATGTAATAATTAAAAATGAGGTTTATGAACAAGAAAATATATCATCTGTTACTGGCACTGCTGGCCTTTACCGGCTTGATGAGCAGTTGTTCGAGCAGCGATGAGCTGGTGTTTGACCACGAGCGTCAGCAGTTTGAGACACGAGCCGACCGTATTCTGCTGGAGTTCATCGCACCTTTCGGCACCACTGCCGACGAGGAGATATACATTACCGGTGCCTTCAATGGCGACGACGAGGCTATCGGCGATGCACAATACCTATTGACCAAAGCGCCTAACAGCAATGTAAAGTGGGGTATCTATCTCGATCCCAGCACTTTCGTCAGCGGCAAATCGCTGGCCGATGGTTTCCGCTTCTATTCAAAGAATCAGGGCAAGGAATTCACTACAGCCGGTGAGGAGGCTACCCATACAGACAATCCAGGTCTTGGCACCTTCACTAATATCTGGGGCCAGCGCTGGGAGAGCTACTACTGGAGTGGTGGCGAGCAGCCCGAACCCACACACGATGGTTTCTGCGTATATGTTGACGACCAGACCGGTTGGGATGTTCTTACCCTCTATATGTGGGGCGATGTCAATAACCTGAATGGCGATTGGCCTGGTATGAGTGTTACCGGCACTTGGAACCACGATGGCATCACCTGGAAATACTTCGACATGGGCGAGGCTAATACCGGACTCATCGAGAACCTCATCTTCAACAATGGCGGTGGCGGTCAGCAGCTGGCTGATTTCAACTTCACCATCGATCGCAACAT
>CAMHUU010000103.1 GCA_946188395.1 uncultured Prevotellaceae bacterium
GAATCACTCCCGTTTTTCTGTCTATTGCAATAATACCCTTTGGTTGACGACCACCAGCAGAGGTGCCGACTGCTATCAACGACTGCAAGGTTAGCGACTCGTCTGGCAGGATCCTCACGTTCCCTCTCTCCAGAGCTATCTTCTCGGCCAGGTCTGCCAATGCCTTGATGTCTATCTGGCCAGTCATCGAACCTCGTTTTATCTCTGGGACACGCTCCAGCTCTGCTGGCTTGCTACCAACGGGACGCAAGAACTCCAAGGCACCCATGCCTCGCTTTCCGATGAAGGCCAGTTTCTCAATCGAAGTCACATTTCTTTCCGTAAGACGATTATCCCTGCGCCATTGCTCGAACAACATGTTACCCCAAGCGTCGGGCAGAGAGTCTGCTATAAACGAAGGCAGCTTCTGGTAGATTCGCTCTGCCTCACCGAAGATGGCACGGGTACTGAGCGGATTGTGGATGGAAGCAGCCAAAGGTGCTATGTCCAAAGTTCCTTTCAAGAACTCCGGATTATACATGAAGAACGATGTCTTGCGGGCATCATGCCAAGCCAGTCGGCCAATCTCCTGACCCCAAAGAAGCACTTTCAAAACCTCAGTCATTGTCTTTTATGTCTTACACGTTGTACCTTCTTATTCTTCTTATTATATAGATAGAGTGATTCCGGTTGCTCAGGCATCAGATCGTTCAAGTCATTGATACACCCTACAGCCTTCATGAGCAGCAGGAACGTACTCAACGAAATATTCGTTACCGTACCGTTCTCAAAGCGATAGACTGACAGCACAGACAAGCCTGCCATCTCCGCAACTTCCTTCTGCGTCATATTAGCCCTCAATCGGTATTCCTTGAATCGACTGCCAAGCATTTTCACCAGTTCTGGTGCTGAATAATCCGAAAAATCCTCCATATAGCCTTACAATTATGTATTCTTAAACCTTAAATCTAATAATAACACATCAATACTGAATGTTTATGGCCGCAAAAATAAGCATTATTTTCCAATCATCCAAACTTTTTCGGGTAAATATGCGAATCTGAGGGTATCTTTTAACAGATGCGTCATAAGACCTGCATTCGGTCAAGAAAAAAAACAGGTTTAAGGTTTAGGTTTAACCATGTATTATACATGCCTTCATAACTTAAATGTAAAACACCATGAAGAAGGAAACTTGGAAGACCGTCATTCAGGTCATCGTGTCAATCCTCACGGCAGCCCTGACTGCCCTCGGCACTACGAGTTGCATGGGCCACGGCCCAATAGCATTCTGAGAAAAGAAATCACGCTCTCTACTACGAAAGGACTGACAGCATCAACAAGTGCTGTCGGTCTTTTTTTTTGCCCGAAATGTGCAATAATTGGAATATTCTTCGTAACTTTGCCCACGCAAATGAGAACGACATTGAACAGACAGAATATGACATAAGTATTATGAGAAGACTATTCTTAACTATCATCGCCACTCTGATGGCGTTTGGCTACAGCTGGGCTGGCGACTATGAACGGTATTACCAAAACCTGCCCACGAAGGTGACGCCTGTCACCACGTTCTCATTGCCTGAGAATCAGGTGTCACTGACAGACTTTGGAGGCATAGGCGATGGCGTGACACTCAACACCGAAGCATTCCGAAAAGCCATTTCTGCCCTGCAGAAGAAAGGCGGCGGGCGGCTCATCGTGCCCGATGGCGTATGGCTTACGGGGCCTATTTCGCTGAAAGACAGCATTGACCTGCATCTGGAGCGGAATGCCATCATCTATTTCTCGCCCGACAAGCGTCTCTATGTGCCTGAAGACGGCGAGAAGAACCGCGCATTGCCATGCATACGTGCATCAAAGCGGAAGAACATTGCCATTACGGGCGAGGGCATCATCGACGGCAACGGTAGCCAGTGGCGACCCGTGAAGCGCAGCAAGCAGAGCGATGTGGAGTGGAAACAATATCTGGCCATGGGCGGAATGGTGGCGGAGGAAGGCAGTCTGTGGTATCCCTGGCAGATGACGAACGGCTACCCCGACATTGCCGACACACCGCAGCTTCAAGAGAACATGCGCAACGACTTGCTGCGACTGACGGATTGTGTGAACGTGCTGCTTCAGGGTGTCACCTTCCAGAATGCGCCCCGCTTCCATGTGCATCCTTGCAACTGCCGCAATGTCATTGTCGACGGCATCACCGTGCGCTGCCCTTGGAATGCACAGAATGGCGACGGCATCGATTTCTCTGATGTCAACGTGGGACTCATCGTGGGCTGTACGGTTGATGTAGGCGACGACGGCATCTGCATGAAAAGCAGTGCAGCCAAACCGGCGTCGCCAGCCAACGGTTGTGAGGACATCGTGGTCGAGGGCAACACCGTCTATCATGCTCACGGAGGTTTTGTGCTTGGCAGCAACACCACCAGCGGCATACGCCGTATGGTGGTGCGCCACAATCGCTTCAGCGGTACTGACACCGGGTTGCGCTTTAAGAGTGCCGTTGGGCGTGGTGGCAAGACCGAGCAGCTGTTCATCTCAGACATCGTGATGAGCGACATCACGGGCGAAGCCATCATCTTCCAGTGCGACTATGCCGATCGTCCTGCCGGCGAAGTGAAGCGGAATGCACCCAAGAAGGAAGTCAAAGCCAACCACGTGCCCGACTTCCAGGACATTCACATACGCAACATCGTCTGCCGTGGTTGCAAGACTGGCATCAAGGCCAGCGGTATCGAGGGCATGAACAGTGTCCACGACATCGACATACAAGACTGCTCGATAGTCTATCGTCAGAACGACATGATAGTGGATGAGGCTACGGCTTATCTCAGTACCCGGAACGTTGTATTTACCAAAGACAAGAAGTGATGACAACGCAAGACTTTATTGCGCTTTTTCAAGAGGCGTTTGGCAAGAAAGTCCAACTGAAATAATAGATAAATATGTACAGTTTAAAATACAAAGTAACAACAAGCACCTGCGACAGCGAAGGACGGCTGAAACTCTATTCCGCTCTCCAGATGATGCAGGACTGCTCAGAGATGTGGATTGACAGCGAACCTGAAGTCAAGGATTACTTCTTGCAGCAGAATATGGCTCAGCTACTGGCAACACGCCAGGTTGAAATCATCCGTGTGCCCGACTACAAAGAAGAGTTGACGGTGACAACCTCCGTCTATGGCATGAAGCCCATGTTCGGATTCCGCAACACCTTTATCTATGATGCAGAAGGCAAGCCTTGCTACA
>CAMHUU010000104.1 GCA_946188395.1 uncultured Prevotellaceae bacterium
TTTGCTTGCGATCCGACGCATGAGAAGATCAGCAATGACGGTCACATCACGATTGACGAGCTGAAGGCGAAGACCACTGTGACGGTTGACAAGGCAGCCAGTGGCTTGAATGGTAACGTCATTTCTTGTCAGACCCTTGCTCCGGTCAATGCCAAATGGACCATTGGTGGTAAGGATTATCTCGCTAATTATGCTCAGAAGAAGATGAAGGTTGGCACGCATGATGTGGTTCTGACAGCCCTTTGCCCTGACGGTACCGTGCTTTCAACTACTTATCAGGTTGAATGTCAGGAAATCACTGATCCGCTTGTGAAGTACTACATCTATGGTGCTGATTCTGAGGCTGAGCCGCCATTCACCCCAGGTGCATGGGATGCAGCAGCTATGCGTTTCAGCTCTACTGAGGGTGCTCACCTGCCCACTATTCCCGATGATGTTTACTTCGGCCTGAAGACCCTGATCTTCGATATTTCAAACGCTTCAGGTGTTGATTTGAAGGTCATGAACGGTTGGTGGAGTAACACCTATTACGATCACGTGGTTTGGCAGGATGGTCTGAATGAACTTCAGATCACTGAGACCATGGCTAAGGAGTGCGCTAAGGGTGGTGAAGGTCGTGACCTCGACCTCATGCTCTACGGTGGTACTATGACGCTCAAGAGTGTTTACTATGAGGAATAATCATTCCTTGCTAGTATAATCAATCAGTGAGGGTGTGACTCGGGTCACACCCTCATTTTATATATGATAAATATTTTCAGCAAATATTTGGTAATTCTAAATATAGTTACTACCTTTGCACTCAATTATGAATACAAAAAACAAAATATCAAGTATTATTCTCTACGTCAGCCTGTTGGTTTTCGTTTCGTTTGTTGTATATATCCTATACATTAACCAGGAGGTGTTCTATACGGCTCACGACCGTTCTGAGTTCATTTTTGGCGCCCCTTTCTTCCATACACTGCTGTCGAAGCCTTTCGGCCTGATGCAGTATATAGGTGCCTGGCTAACACTACTTTTCTACCGTCCCGCATTCGGTTCTGCCGTGCTGGCGGCTATCTGGGTGCTGATCTTCTTGGTGGGAATCAAAGCATTCCGGTTACAGGGAAGTGCCTCCGCGCTGATGCTTTTGCCTGTAGCCTGCCTGCTCACCTCAGTAGTCGATCTCGGCTACTGGATCTATGTCTCAACCATCAGAGGCTATTGGTTCTCACAGTCAGTCGGCTATCTCGTCATGCTGCTGCTACTGTGGGCGGCTCGCTGTACCCCGCGCAAATGGCACCTGGTCTGGTATCTGATAGGCGTCTGCCTCTACCCGGTGCTCGGGTGGTTTGCCCTGCTCTTCGTGCTGTGTCTGGCGGTTGCCGAGAAGCCCACCTGGCGCGAGTTCTTGGCGATTGTCCTGCTGATTTTCACTGCCTATATCTGGCATACACAATATTATTCGAATTTAAGGGCCGATGCTGTCGTCATGGCAGGTTTGCCCCGTTTCATCACCCCGAGTGACAACACCCCGCATCTGACCTATCCGTTCTGGGCGCTGGGTATCGTCTCCGTGCTGATCCCGCTTTTTGGTAAGAATCTGGAGAAATGGTTCGTCCCTGCGCTAAGTGCAGTTGCGGGCATCGTTTTTACTTGTTCGCTGATGTACCACGACCAGAACTATATCGACGAGATGCGTATGGTACGCTACGCCGAGGATGACAACTGGAAAGAGGTGCTTCAGATAGCTGAGGGGAACCAAAAACCGACATCCACAATGCTGTTCCTCAGGAATATCGCCCTGATGAACGAAGGCGGGCTGCTTGACCGTTCGTTCAAACTGGGAAATTGCTGTTATCCTCCCTATAACCCCGATTCTGTTCACTCCAGTCTTTTTGACATCGCTTCGCCGCTGGTCTATTACAATTACGGCATGACGAACGAGGCCATCCGTTTGGATTTTGAGAATGCTATCCAGGCAGGGTTCACGCCTTTCTACCTGAAGATGCTGGCCCGTTGTGGTGTGGCTATGGGAGACCAGGAACTGGTGGAACGCTATACCACGCTACTACACCATATGCCGTTCTATGGCGACTGGCAGCCGGCGCCTGTCACTGAAAAGATCAAGGAACTGGAGAAGGCCTATCCCGACGAGATCACTGGCGTCGAGAATAGCGACAGCTATATCGTCAACGGCATCAGCCTCTGGTACGAATCCGATAGCAAGGTGGCTTCGGAACAGGCCTTGCTCTATGCCATGATGCGCTGCGACTCCCGCCGCTACTGGGCTGCACTGCGCAATTATGTAAAACTGCACTTGGACGAAACGTTCCCCCTGCATGCCATGGAGGCCTACATTCTGTATATGGATAAGGCCCCTGAAGAGAAACGTATGATGCTCCCCGTCGAAAAGTCTGTCTATGAGCGCTACAAGCAGTTCTGGGCGACGCTTGAAAGTCATGCAAAGCCCGGTATGACCATCGAGGAGGTGGGCGAGATGATGCGCGCGGATTTTGGAGACACCTATTGGTGGTATAACATCTTCGGCAGGAAGATTCCTGTGATAAACGGTAATATTGGTCATGAAGTTCACTCATAAGAAAACAATGAAAAGACATATCTATATTTATACCCTGGTATTGGCTGTTGCCATGCTGCTGCTGTCGTCGTGTGCGGGCCACCCCGACGTGCCTGCCTCATCCAAGGCAGCCAAGTGCCTGCCTGCCATCTTCCCCGACTACTGCAATGTCACCGTACCCTGCAACATCGCGCCGCTCAACTTCATGCTGCCGGCTGACGAGTATGAGGCGTGCGTGGCACGCCTCACTACGCCCGACGGTAAGCAGCAGACCTACGGTGACGGTGTGAAGGTACAGATACCAGAGCAGGAGTGGCACGACATGCTCGATGCCTCGAAGGGCAAGAGCCTCAAGGTAGAGGTGTGGGGGCAGAAGGCGGGCGAATGGCTCTCGTTCAACCCGTTTGATATTCGCGTCGCTCCGGAACTCATCGACGAGTATGTGTCGTACCGTCTGATCGAGCCGTCGTATGTGGCCTGGACCTTTATGGAGATTGCCCAGCGTAACCTCACTTCGTTCGAGGAGACGCAGATCTTCAATAACGAGAT
>CAMHUU010000105.1 GCA_946188395.1 uncultured Prevotellaceae bacterium
CGACATATCCTGTTGCAGGATGTGGGTGTAGAGGGACAAGAGAAGATAATGAACGCACGCGTGCTCGTGGTGGGTGCCGGTGGACTGGGGGCTCCCGTGAGCCTCTATCTGGCGGCAGCCGGTATCGGACGCATCGGTATTGTGGATGCGGATGTGGTGGATCTGAGCAATCTGCAGCGTCAGGTCATCCACTTCACGAAGGACGTGGGTGTGCCGAAGGTAAAGAGCGCTGAGGAGAAGATCAAGGCCATCAACCCAGATGTGCAGGTAGATACTTATTACGAATTCCTCGACTCATCGAATGCGCTCGACATCATCAAAGAATACGACTTCGTGGTGGACGGTACCGACAACTTCCCCGTGAAGTTCCTTATTAATGATGCGTGTGTGATGGCGGGCAAGCCGTTCTCGCATGGTGGCATTCTGCGCTTCAACGGACAGACCTTTACACACCTGCCTGGGACGGCTTGCTACCGTTGTTTCTTCAAGGAGCCGCCTCCCGTGGGTGCTGTTCCTACGTGTTCGCAGGCTGGCGTACTGGGTGCCATCGCCGGTATGTTAGGCACCATTCAGGCAGCCGAGACACTGAAGTATTTTACGGGTATCGGCGAACTTCTGACCAACCGTCTGCTGACGTTCGACGCCAAGACCATGCAGTTCCGTACCATCAACGTGAAGCAGCGTCCTTCTTGCGCCATCTGCGGCGACCATCCCACCATCGACCATCTGATAGATTATGAACAGGCAGCGTGCGACTTAAAACACAATTAAGAGTTAAGAATTAAGAGTTAAGAAAGAATGACAATTCCACAGAATATTATAGATGAACTGATAGCGCAGGCTCAGAAGGATGCACCAGATGAGTCGTGCGGCTATTTGCTGGGGACTGCTGACGGCAACGTTACTGAGAACTACTGGATGGAGAATATCGACCACTCGTCGGAACATTTCTCCTTTGCCCCAAAGGACCAGTTTGCAGCCCTACGCTATGCCCGCGAGAAGGGTCTGAAGATTCTTGCCAATTGGCATAGTCATCCAGCTTCGCCCTCACGTCCTTCGCAAGAAGATCTGCGTTTGGCCAACGACCCCACCATCCGCTATGCCATCCTCTCGCTGCTTGACGGTGAACCGAAACTTAACTCCTTCAAGATTCTGAACGGTGAGGTGGTGGATAAGGAAGTACACTTGTAAGAATTGACAATTGATAATTAACAGAACCGGTTTTTTCGCGATGCGTCCGCTCGAAACGTTTGTCGGTTAAAGTTTCTGCGCGTGGCGCATCGCTTTTTCAAAGTTATTTTGTAATTTTGCACTCTATATGAGCTTTATATTTATATCGCCACATTTCCCGCATACCTACTGGAACTTCTGCCAGCGGCTGAAGCAGAACGGGGTGACGGTGCTGGGCATTGCCGACGCACCGTATGAGAGTCTGCCGCACGAGCTGAAGGAGTCGCTGACGGAGTACTATCGCGTGGGCTCGCTGGAGAACTACGACGAGGTGTATCGTGCCGTGGCCTATCTGGCCTTCCGCTACGGGCGCATCGACTGGATTGAGTCGAACAACGAATACTGGCTGGCGCAGGATGCCAAGCTGCGCACGGACTTCAACGTAACCACCAGCATACAGACCGACCGCATCCGCGCCATCAAGGAGAAGTCGGAGATGAAGAAATACTATGCCAAGGGCCAAGTGCCTACGGCTCGTCAGATCAGTGCCACCAAGGGTGAAGAAGCCGTCAGGCAGTTTGCCGCTAAGACGGGCTATCCCATCATCGCCAAACCCGATGTAGGTGTGGGTGCCAGCGGCACGTATAAGATTCACGATGACGCAGAGCTGAAGCAGTTCTACGAAACGGAGCCCCACTACAACAGCTATGTGGTTGAGGAGTTCATCACAGGCGAGATATGCAGCTATGATGCCGTCATCGGTCGTGAGGGTGAACCTATCTTCGAGTCGATGACCGTCTGGCCGCCCTCGATTATGGACATTGTGAACAAGAAACTCGACTTGTCCTATTATGTCGATAAGGAAATGCCCGAGCCGCTACGCGAACTGGGACGTCGCACGGTGAAGGCCTTCGGCGTGTGGAACCGCTTCGTGCATCTGGAGTTCTTCCGACTCGACAGCGACCGCGAGGGTCTGGGCAGGCAGGGCGACTTCGTGGCACTGGAAGTGAACATGCGTCCTGCCGGTGGCTATACGCCCGACATGATCAACTACGCCCACTCGACCGATGTCTATAAGATATGGGCCGACATGGTGGCCTTCGGCAAGAGCCATACCGCCATCGGCCAGCAGCACTACTGCGCCTTTGCCAGTCGTCGCGACATCTATAAATACGTATATACGCACGAAGAGGTGCTGAAACGCTACGGCGACCGCATGGTGATGTGCGAGCGTATGCCGGAACTGTTCTCAGCCGCCATGGGACAGCAGATGTACACGGTGCGTCTGGAAAGCATGGAGGAAGTTAATGAATTTGTTGAATTTGTACACTTGAAGAAATGAATATCAATTACGTGAAGAAATACTCTGCCGCCCTCGGGCGTGACATGGAATACAAGACCTACGGCGACAAGGGACATCCCGTGCTCGTCTTTCCGTCGCAGGACGGACGATTCTACGACTACCAGGACTTCGACATGGTAGGCGTGCTATCCAGCTACATCGACCGCGGGCAGATACGCCTTATCTGTGCCGACAGCATCGACCGCGAGACGTGGTCCGACATCAACGGTGACCATCACCGTCGCATCGAACTGCACGAGCGGTGGTACCACTACATCGTCGATGA
>CAMHUU010000106.1 GCA_946188395.1 uncultured Prevotellaceae bacterium
TCTTCACATCCAGGCCACGACGGGCAAAGGCCTCGTAGAGGGCAGGACGGGCAGGACGCAGATCCATCGTGCGGGCATCGTGACAGTCGGAGCAACCAACGGTGTTAACCTCCTCGGCACCCAACTCACTCCACTTCTTGGCGTAGAAGTTGGCGGGAGAGAACTGGTCCTTACCATTACCCAGTTCGCGCATCATGCGAGGCACATCCGGACCTTTACAAGTCCAACACGTAGCGGGCTGCATGTCAACAGCGATAGAGTCGCGACCATCGGCTGTCTTCACCGTAATGCCAGGATTACCTGTGCGCAGAATCTTACGCATATCCTCTAAGGCGTGCTTATGGCCGCGAGGCGTGTTATAGTGACGCGAGAAAGCATAGCCAGCCCACAGCACCACCATCTCAGGACGCTGTTCGAGCACATCCACCTCTTGCGACGAGTTGTACTTCGACTTGAAGGTCGTATCCTCCGTCATTGCCCAAGTCTCGTATTCGCGGGGATAGTCGGCCTTGAACTTCTCATTCTGAGCGATGATTTCATCCTCAAACACGGTGCGCTTGTTGTTAAACACACTGGCCACCTCGGCTCTACGTTCCATCAGCGATGAAACTAGCAGGCCCAGAACAAAGACCACTGCCATCGATCCTCCAAAGAGAATCCAACCTTGCCATTGTTTCAATTGCTTTGCCATATCTCTTAATTCTTAATTTTTAATTCTTAATTTACTCTGCAGCCACTCAGGTACAGGCGACGGAGGTAGCGGTGTTACGCCCTCGGCTCCTGGTGTTGCCATCAGCGAGTTCATGCCGCCATGAGGTACACCCCGATGGCAGTCCCAGCACACCTTGCCGCCAGTGGCCATCTGCTTCATATACCCCATGCGGCCTGTCTTAACAAACTCTGTATTAAGTTGCTCGTGGCAACGGATACAGTTATCCATCACTACCTGACCTGTGAGCGTTTCGGCCTTGATGGCCTGATGCTCCATGTGACCTACGAAATAAGCAGTGTGCTTCAAGCCGTCGACCGCCTTGAAACCGTAATAGACAGCTAAGTTCTGATGGGGCACATGACAATCATTACACGTGGCACCGTTCTTCAGGTCGTCGATACGTCCGTGCGAGGAGTGGCTCCACGTAGCGTAGTAAGGCGTCATGATGTGACAGTTGACGCATGCCGACGGGTTGTCGCCTATAAAATAAGTATGCGCCCTGAGCAGATACATAAACAATCCGCCGAGGCCGCATACGACGCCCGCTATAACCAGCAAACCCACCTTCTGTCGATAAGATAGCCAGTCCTTAAAAGCAAAGAAATCTTTTAGCTTCATAGGCTTTTAGTAATATTTGGGGTGCAATATACGAATAAAACTCTAAACTTCCAAGTTTTTGCCCATTTTTCTGGCATAATAATTGTTAATTCGCTATTTCTTCTTCATATGCCTAAAATCGTCATCCATGCTGCAAATCATAAACTAAAGTTACCAGATACGTGGAGCATGGAGAGGAAATATACCATGCCTACATAGTATCGCCATTTGCCTGTTGGCGGCTGTACATCCCAAAGACGTTGCACATATTCGCGGGCCAAGGCGCGATCTTCTTCATTGTCGCTGTCGGCAAGCGCAAAGGCTCCCACGGCATTGGCTCCTGCCATACCCTCGGTATAATTGCCTGTAGGCTCTGTGCCATCAAGGTTGAATTGTCCACCGTTAAATCCCTCGTTCTTGAAGAACTGTAGCAGTCGGCGCATCATCGTGCGCTGGGCATCACGGGCTTGGCCTGTGAGATAATAATCCATGCCGACGTTCATTGCGCAGCGGATGGCATCATACTGATAGCGGTCGGTATTGTAGTCGAAGTTAGGACGGCGATAAGGCTTGCCGTCGAAGAGACAATAGTCGGGATAGAGTCCGGTCACAGAGTCCTGAGAAGCCTCCAACAGCCAACGAGCCTTACCGGCAGCCTCGCGCCAGAAGTCGTTCTTGGCATCAGCCTTCTCAGCCCAGAGGTCGAGGAATGCTGGCAGACAATATGACGGATCGCTGTACCAGTGAACCTCCTCATTAGGTACGAATGTAACAAGGCGCGTGGAGTCGTCGTAAAGGTTATAGACGCCCGAAGCCTTGCCGTCTTTCGATGTCACCTTGTGAAGTATCTCGTTGGCATCAGCAGCATATTTTGGTTCACCCCATTTCTCGGCAGCGAGGAAGAGTGCTGTAACGAAATAGATTTCACCATCTGAGGCGTTGCTCTGTCCTATCTGCTTTCCGTCGAGACCGCATTGCCAACAGAAATATCCATCCCAAGGACTATCTGCGGGGTAAGCCATATAGGTCTTGGCCCATCGCCATAGTTTGTCGAACACTTCGCGCTTGTCGAGCTGCACGCTGATCATCATTCCGTATGACATACCTTCGGTGCGAACGTCGTTACTACCGGTATCAACGATGATACCCATCGAGTCGCCCACTTCGTAATACACGCATTTCTCGCCGTCGGCATCATACTTACTGATGTCGCCTGGAGTGAAAAAGTGTGTCCACACGCTGTCGATACGAGCCTGCACCTCTGCATCGCTCTTGCCGAGAAGCGATGAGAATAGATTATTCGACGTTGTCACTTCAGCCTGTTTGTTACCGCAAGCTGTTAATGCGAGCGCGATGGCTGCAAGGATAAAAATCTTTTTCATTATTATCTGATTTGATTTGGGTGCGAATATACGAAAAAAATCCCAAAGCACCGCTAAAG
>CAMHUU010000107.1 GCA_946188395.1 uncultured Prevotellaceae bacterium
CGGCTGCTTTGGACGAGCACCTGCGCCAGACCGTTGAAGGCGGGGATGGTGAATTTACGGCAATCTTGTTGACGGGGATGATCATCGCCCAGATAGGCCGGGTCGCCATTGCCAGCACCTAGGATGTGCCCTGCGCCCTCTAAACAGAAGGTCAGCACCGGACAGGCATCGGGCACCACGCGACCCTTAGCATCCTGCACCTCGATGGTGACCACCGCCACATCGCGACCGTCGGCTTTGAGCAACGTACGGTCGGCCTTTACAACCAGTCGGCTGGCAGGCTTGGTGGTCTCGATGGTCTGCGTCATCACCCGCCTGCCATTCTTATAGCCGACGGCAACCACCTTGCCGGGCCGATAGATAGCGTTCCACTTCAGATGACCGTTCTTAGGCATTGTCTGACGGCCCAGTTTCTTGCCGTTCACCGTCAGTTCCACCTCGTCGCAGTTACTATAAGCCCACAGTTCCACCGTTTCGCCCTCATGACCTGCCAGGTTCCAATGGGGGAAGATGTGCAACACGGGCTCGTCGGTCCACCACGACTTCAGATACCAGGCCTCGTCTTTCCAGAATCCGCAGTAGTCGAGGATGCCGAACTCAGAATCGTGGGCGGGATAGGATAGCGGATTGGGCTCGCCGCGATAGTCGAAGCCAGTCCAATAGAACAGTCCTCCAGCCCATGGACGCTCGTCATAAAACTTCCAGCCGCGCTCGATGATATTTTCATAGTTTTGCTCGTTCGTACGGTTCAGGCTAACCATGCGTCCCGGGTACTCGGGCTGTTTGAAATACCAACCGCGTGTTCCACAGCCCGTTGTCTCTTCCGTTCCGACGATGCGCCATGAGGGGTTCGCCTTCTTACGGTTGTCCACATCGTTCTGTACAATATAGTTGAAACCCACCACATCGAGGCCTTTTATCAGTTCCGTACCGCCGGCATTGGCCACCGTGCTGGGACGCGTGGGGTCATAGAGGCGCGTATATTCGCGCATGGCCTCGGCCAGACGGGTTCCCTGAATATTGTTCTCTATACCCCACTCCTCGTTACCGTCGCTCCACAGGATGATGCAGGGGTGGTTTCTGTCACGTTTGATCATACGTTCCAATAGCCGCAAATGCTCCTCGTTGATACCCATCAGGCGGTTCTCGTCAATCACCAGGATTCCCTCGCGGTCGCAGATGTCGAGCAAGGCCGGTGTCATGGGGTTATGCGAGGCACGGTAGGCATTACACCCGAACTGCTTGAGCTGACGGATGCGCCAAGCCTGTAGGGCATCGGGAATAGCCGAACCAACGCCGGCATGATCCTGATGCAGGTTCACACCCTTCAGCTTCAACGGCTGGCCATTAAGCAGGAAGCCACGGTCGGCATCAAACATGATTTCGCGGATGCCCGTAGTGGTTTCATAGACATCCACAACCCTGCCGTCCACCTTCACCATGGTCTCCACCTTATACAGATAGGGGTCGGTAGTGCTCCACAGATGCGGATTCGTGAGCTTCATGACATGCTGCGTCATACGCGTCTCCTTGGCTTTCAGCGGGTTCTGGTGTCCATTGGCACGGGCCACCTCCTGCCCCTCGGCATCTATGAGCCGCTGCTCCACCTCATACTGCTGTGTCTTCAGACTGCTGTTCGTCACCTCGGTCTTGATATGCAGCATCACCACGTCGTACGGTTCCTTCAGTTCTGCATAGACAAACGTCCCGAAGGGAGCCACGCTCACCTCAGCCGACTTCTCCAGCCACACATCGCGGTAGATACCGGCACCTTCGTAGAACCAGCCCTCCTCCAACGAGGCATCGGCACGTACGCAGATCAGGTTATCCTCCCCGTATTTCACATAAGGAGTGATGTCGTACACCTGAGTGGCATAGCCACTGGGTTCCGTGCCCATGTAGAACCCGTTGAACCACACCTGCGCCGAACGGAAGATGCCGTCGAAACGCAGCATCAGTCGCTTCCCCAGGTCGTTCCCGTCTATCTTGATCACCTTGCGATACCACCCCACGCTAGTTTCGGGATATTTGTAGCCCACCGTCTTGTAGCCATGCGAGTGACTGGCTTCACGGGCATAGGCCAGCGTCGTCACCCAATCGTGGGGCACGGTGACGGTCTGCCAGGCGGCATCATCGAATTTCTGTGCATAAGGACCCTCGTTGTGGATGGAGTTTGCCTTCGTCAGATAGTTGAAGTACTCCGTGCCACAGCCAAAGTCCTTCGCTGGATCGGCAGCATGGCCGAAAGCGAATTTCCAACCTTCATCGAGCAGAATTTTCTCTCTTACGTTCTGGGCGTTCACACCAAGGGCGACCATCACCCAACACCCAACAACCATCACCCAACACCTCATTTTCTTCATATCGTCATTGTTTTGATTCAATTTCGTCCGCAAAGATACCTTTTTTTTAGGACATAAGTACATAAGTACGCATTTTTTTGTTTTTTTTTGTTTGTATCTCTTAAAAAAGTATTACCTTCGCACCGCAATCATACAAAAGTACTAAAACAAACAAATGAAACAGACTATCATTATCTTCGCTTTAGCAGTCGCGTCTCTCGCCACCAACACTCTGAGTGCCCAGCAACTGGCATTCCCCGGCGCACAAGGCTGGGGACGCTATGCCGAGGGTGGACGCAAGGGAACAGTATATCACGTGACCAACCTGAACGACTCAGGCAGCGGATCGTTGCGCGATGCTGTGAGCCAGCCCAACCGCATCGTGGTGTTCGACGTGAGCG
>CAMHUU010000108.1 GCA_946188395.1 uncultured Prevotellaceae bacterium
GTTTCATACCGTCGATAGGCTGACCAATCACGTTCAGCATACGACCTTTAATCTGTTCGCCGGCAGGCATCACGATGGGTGAGCCTGTAGGCTTGGCCTCCAGTCCACGCTGCAATCCGTCTGTGTTGTCCATAGCAACACAGCGTACGGTGTCCTCACCGATGTGCTGTTGAACCTCGACAATCAGCTGATCGCCGTTGGGACGTTGAATCTGGAGAGCCTCGTGAATTCTGGGCAGCACTTTCTCAGGATCCTGACCATTGGTATCGAAATAAACGTCGATCACCGGGCCAATAATCTGCGAAATGTGTCCTGTAATTTGTGACATAAGCAGTAATGTATTTAAAGTTGTTGTTGTTTCAGTAAGTTATTTGTTTGCAAAGATAGCAAATAAATTTCAAACGGAAAAATATTTGCCTGTTTTTTTTCGCTACTAATAGAAATGAGCGTCCATCTGGCAGCAATTGTCCATAAAAAAGAGACCTAAGCAGAAAAACTCAGGTCCCTTATGAGATAAAATAATCTGAATCGTGTTTTACTTCATGTCAGCCTCGGCAGCCTTGGTCTTGGGATCAGCCTCACCGTAGCGTCCGTAGTAAGCCTGGTAGCGGTTGTAGCCCCAGTTGGCCTGTGCACGGTCGGGATCAAGTTCCTTAGCCTTGTCGAAGGCAACGATGGCCTCGTCGAAATACTTCATGCCAGCAGCGTTGTCGGTGGCATTGGCAGCGAGCACGTTCAGGCAGACCCCCAGGTAAGTCCAGACGACAGCGTTGTCGGGTTTCACCTCGCTGGCCTTGCGGAGCCACTTGGCACCCTCCTCGGCATTATTCTCGTTCATAGCCATGAGGCCCTTGTTGGCCAGTGCGGTGAACGAGTTGGGATACTTGGCAAGGTGAGCATCGAGGAATGCAGCCTGCTCGGCCTTCTCCTTCATACCTTCGTACATGCCGTTGATGCCGTCGATGATCATGTCGTTCTCGGGCTCAGTCTCGTACAGTTTCTTCAGGTAGTTCACATAACCGATTGAGTCTTCCTTAGACTTCAGGTTGGTGCGCATAGCGTAGAGCTGGAAGTTGAAAGCCTCGGCCTTCTGCTCGGGATCGCGCTTGGCAACCTCGAAATACTTGTTGGCGCGGTCCATTTCCTTAGCCTGCCAAGCATAGCGGCCAGCGAAGAATGCTACCTGTCCGATGTACTCCTTCTCGGGATTGTGGTCGCAAGCAGCGAAGAAGGGATCCTCGGCAGAATCGATGAAAGCACCCCAGAACTTGAGCACATTGGTATCGTTGCCCTGCTGGGCAGCAGTCTGACCAATGTTCACCAGGTTGGGACGAACAGCCCATACGCGCTGGGCGTTCTTCTCGGCATACTTAGGCTTCACCTTACCCTTGGCATCTGGCATCTGGTCGTACTTATTGCACTCGATGGCAGCCTGGATGGCATTGCAAATACCATTGGCCAGTCCCAGTGTGTCGTACTCCTTCACCTTGCCCTGACCCATCTGGGTGGCAAGCTGGTTCTCAGCGATGGTACCAGTCTCGTTCGACACCTTGGCCATAGCCAGGTCGACGAGGTGGTTATAAGCCTCTGCCTTCTCAGCATTGTCAGCCAACTGACCGAGGCTGCTCTGCAGCAGCTGGGCTGCTTCAGCATAGTCCTTACACTTAGTGATAGCTTTCAGGGCGTCACTCTTACCGGCAAAGGTCATGGAGCTTACCATGAGTGCGATTGCCATCATCATTACTTTTTTCATAAGTCTTTCTTTATTGGTTAAACATTATTATTCTACGTCAATGACGGGAGTCTCGGGAGTCTCGGGAGTCTCGGGAGCGTCGACTTCCTCGTTGAGCACCTCGGCCTCTTCGACATCCTCTTCCTGCGAGTGCATAACCTTGCAGACGCTGGCAATGGTGTCGTTCTTCTTGGTGAGGTTGATGAGGCGCACACCCTGGGTAGCACGGCCCATAACACGGACATCGGCCACCTTCAGACGGATGAGGATACCCGACTTGTTGATAATCATCAGGTCGTTCTCGTCGGTAACCACCTTGATGGCTACCAAGCGACCGGTCTTCTCGGTGATGGCCAGCGTCTTGACACCCTTGGCACCACGAGCCGTCTTGCGATAGTCGTCAACGTCGGAGCGCTTGCCGTAGCCGTTCTCAGAGACAACCATGATGGTCTCGACAGCGGGATCGTTGACACATACCATACCTACCACCTCGTCGTCGCCACCGTCGAGTCGCATACCGATGACACCAGTAGAGACACGGCCCATCGAGCGAACGTCGTTCTCGTCGAAACGAACGGCACGACCATTGCGGTTGGCCAGCAGAATCTCGTTGTGGCCGTTGGTCAGACGAACGCCTACCACCTCGTCGCCCTCGTTGATATTGATGGCGCGGACACCGGCAGCACGAACGTTCTTATACTGGTCGAGACGAGTCTTCTTGATGATACCCTGCTTGGTGGCGAACATCACGTAGTGCGACTTCAGGAACTCTTCGTCGTTGAAGTTCTTGATGCGCAGCACGGCATTGATGGCGTCGTCGGGCTCGATGTTCAGCATGTTCTGAATGGCACGGCCCTTCGCGTTCTTGTCGCCCTCGGGAATCTCGTAGCACTTCTGCCAGTAGCAGCGTCCCTTCTGGGTAAAGAAGAGCAGCGTGTT
>CAMHUU010000109.1 GCA_946188395.1 uncultured Prevotellaceae bacterium
GCTGAGGATGATTAAAAAGGTTACTCAGAGCCGTTAGCAAAAAAAAAGCGGGCCTTGCGGCTCGCTTTTCTTTGTGTGAGAGAGTGAGGGAATTAGTAGTTGAACTTGAACTCGGCGAGGCTGTAGTCAATCGGGTTGCCTGAGCACTCGATGCGGTAATAATTGTAATCGCCGGTATTCTGGAGATCGAGTGTCAGCGTTGCACCGTTCTTCGGGGCTAATTTGTCGTTGATGCGACCGAAGTAGAGTTCCTTCCATTGTGTATCATTCTTACTATTATTGGAAAGGCCTTTTTTGACTCCAAGGATTCGGATGTTTTTGGGAATCCTACCAGTGTGCGGGCCGCAGGTTATCGTGAAGCTCTTTGGGGCGTCAAAGAAGAAAGTTTCGAACTCCAGCCATGAAACTGTATGGTCACCGACTACAGACTTATTGCCGAAACAACCATGATAGTATTTAGTATTATAGTTTCTTGAACCCTCTCTGCTGTACCAATATGTAGAGGGATTGCCGTCAATAAGAGCGAAGCCGCATTGTTCTTCTTCATCCCATCTGTCTGGTTCCTTTGAGTACCAATCCCAATCATATGCTGTCTGAATTGAGGCATGGCTTATCGGTGTGTGGCCAAACCATTCGCGAATGCTCTGGATGTGTTCTACCTGACTGTCGTAAAGACCGGTGAAGTGAGTCTTGTCGGCCTTCTTGGCCTTGTTATAGACATTCACAAGACTTTCAGCAGCACACTCCTCGTATTCGGGCAGGTAGGTGCGGCTATACAAGAACGTTCTGCCATTGTGTTCGACTGTCACTGTGACGGTCACCTCGTAAGCGGGCAGCATGTAGAAGCTAAAGTCACCGCCAGACAGTGCCATCGGCTCGATAAGGAAGTTGCTATCGCCACGTCCGAATACGCCTATCGGGTGGTTATTGACGGTGTCCACTTCAAACGTTACGCCAGCTTTGCCAGTCTTATTGGCATAGTTGTAGAGTGCATCGAAAGGAGCCTCTGTTATCGGGCGGTCACAAATTGCTTTTATCCCGTTTACAAAGTTGCTTTGGCTGCCCTTCAGACCCTGTGCCTTGCGATATCTTTCGGTACTGCCGAACTTCATGTCCTTGCGTACGCCGCAGACGGCAGTTACCTTATAGTTTGTTCCCTCAGGGAAGAGGTTGGGGTTCAGCTCCACCTCAATGCTGCTGGGGTCGAAGAAGCATACCTTGCCCTGGAACGGATTGGTGTCGGCGTGCCAATAATTTTCAAATAAGTGAATGTTTGCTCTACCCTTAAATGGGCTTCTATAGTTATCGGGGTATGCCAAGTTGTTATAATTGTGATATTTATCTACATCCAGATCTTCCCTTCTCCAGTCCACGCGGCCGTTCTTAACGATGTACATCTTCGGTGCGCTCTTGAGGTTCCAGACGCCCTCGCCGAGTGTTGAGCAGTTGCTGCTGCTGACCTTGAATGCGTCGGCCTTGATTGAAGGTGAACTGATGCCGGTGACGCTGCTGTTTGCAGTGATGGTGCCCTCGGTGTCGATCGTGCCGTTGATGTCGAGATTGATATTTCCCTTGTAGCCGTCAAAGCCAGTAGTCTCCTTGCCGTAGTCAATGCCAAGCAGGTCGCAGCCGTTCTTGGCCAGGTCGAGGCCTGCGGAGAGAGCATCCAGCGGGTTGGGGCTCATCATCTTCGTACCCAGGTCGTAGAGATTCTTCACGCTGTTGGCCTTGTCGAGTAATCCTTCAACGCCTGCAAAGATGCCATTCTCGGTGTTGGCAGACACCTTCTTCAGCTCCATACTGCCTGCTGCGCTAGCCTTCAGTATGTTTTGCAGCTTGACAAACTGATCGAGGTTGCACTTGGGTGAGAGGCTGAGCAGGGTCTGGTCGGTGCCGAAGAAATCGCTGATATTGTTCTGCTCGCCGGGGTTACGATAGACGGAGAGGTCGAGGTCGAAAGCCCACCAGCCAGTCTGCAGTGCCTGTCCCCTGAGGCCGTCGCTTGGTTTGTAGGCTGCCCATGGGCTGACAGTCTGCGCCATCTCGTCGGGCTGATCGATTTCTTTCTTATTGATTTTGCGGTCCATCGGTAAACCATATCTAAATACGGCGTGCGAGCTGAGTGCATCGTGCATCTGCATCACCCACATGTGGTTGTTGGCATCGGTTTTGGCATTCTCGGGGATGTAAGTGAAAACGCGCAGGATGCCGGTGTACTTGTTGTAGAAACCGAGGAAGTTGCAGTTCTTCATGTTGCTGATGCCACAGAGGTTGAAGGCCAGTTCCCAGTCGCTGCCATTAGCCCAGACCTCGCCCCAGACATCGCTGGGAATGTGGGCGCAAGCGCTGGCTTGTTTGGAATTGGGGAGTGAAACATTACTGAACCCCTTCAACGTCTTTCCGTTGACAGTGATCTCATCGTTGCCGCCGTCGTAGACGTAGATACCCACGTGATTTCGCCAGTTCTCAGCGGTGTAAGCGTCTGACGTTTCGCCGTTGGCGTCGGTGATTGGGAATTCGTTCACGTTGAAGCCTTCCACCGTGCTACGGGTAAGGCCACTGTTTTCCATCTCAGCCATCTGCTGGATGTCCTCCATCTGGATGTCGTCGCTACATGCTGTGAAAGCGA
>CAMHUU010000110.1 GCA_946188395.1 uncultured Prevotellaceae bacterium
ATTCCTCCTGAATCTTGTGCTTCTTAACAAGGTCGTCGAGAATAGCAAACGTCATGTATGGACAAAGCGCGCTGGCACCATAGCCAAGCAGCAATGCGGCATGCATCACCTCGCGAATCTCTCCGCTCTCAACAATCAGTGCGGTCTGTACGCGCTTACCCACGCTAATCAGATAGTGGTGAACGGCACTTACTGCCAACAGTGATGGGATGGCAGCATGTGTTTGGTCGATATCACGATCGCTTAGGATGATGTAGTTCACACCTTCGTCAACGCTAGCCTCGGCCTGATGACAGAGTTCGTCCAATGCCTGGCGCAAGCCCTCTTCGCCTTTACTCATTTCGAAGAGGATTGGCAGTTTCTTGGTGTTAAAGCCCTTATAGCGGATGTTACAAAGTATATCGAGTTGTGTGTTGGTCAATACAGGCTGTGGCAGGCGAACCATCTTACAGTTCGATGCATCGGGCGTCAGGATGTTGGTTCCTACGGCGCCGATATACTCCGTCAGACTCATCACCAGTTCCTCGCGGATGGGGTCGATGGCAGGGTTGGTTACCTGTGCAAACTGCTGACGGAAATAGTTGAACAGCACCTGTGGACGGTCGGAGATGACTGCCAGCGGTGTATCGTTACCCATCGCAGCCACAGGTTCCTGACCAGCTGTTGCCATTGGCACGATAGTCTTATCGATATCCTCCTGACCAAAGCCAAAGGTGACAAGTTTCTGCTCGAAGTTGCTTACCGAGTTATCAACCTTACGTCCGCTTTTCAACTTCTCCAGTTGCACGCGGTTCTCGTTCAGCCATTCGCGATAAGGATGCGCCTTAGCCAACTGCTCCTTGATTTCGCCATCGTAGTATATCTTACCCTCCTGGGTGTCAATCAGCAGAATCTTTCCTGGCTGCAAACGACCTTTTGATACTACGTCGCCAGGCTCAAAGTCCATCACGCCAACCTCGCTGGCTACTACCATCATACCCTGCTTGGTAATGGTGTAGCGGCTGGGGCGCAATCCGTTTCTATCCAGCATACCGCCTGCATAGCGACCATCGCTGAACAACAGGGCTGCTGGTCCGTCCCATGGCTCCATCAGGATGGAGTGATACTCGTAGAACGCCTTCAAATCCTCAGAAATGGGGTTCTTGTCGTTAAAGCTCTCAGGCACCAGAATAGCCATCGCCTGTGGCAGACTCAATCCGCTCAGCATCAGGAACTCGAATACGTTGTCGAGACTGGCCGAGTCGCTCATGCCCTCCTGCACGATGGGACGCAGGTCCTTGATGTCGCCTAAAGCCTCGCTGCTCAGCACGCTCTCGCGAGCCTTCATCCAACCGCGGTTACCACGAATGGTATTTATTTCTCCGTTGTGGGCCAACAGACGGAAAGGCTGTGCCAGCTTCCACTTTGGGAAGGTATTGGTACTGAAGCGCGAGTGTACCAGCGCCAGTCCGCTGGTAAAGTAATCGTTCGATAGATCAGGGAAGTAGCGACGCAGCTGTCCGCTGGTCAGCATTCCCTTGTAGATGATATTTTTGTTAGACAGCGAGCAAATATAAAAATCCTCGTTGTCCACACGATTTTCAATCCTTTTGCGTACCTTATATAAGATGCGCTCGAAAACGGGTACCTGTTCGTCGGCGATGCCTGTCACGAAAACCTGCTTGATCTCTGGCTCCACTTCGCGAGCCGCAGCACCCAGCACCTCTGGATTCGTAGGCACAGCCCTCAGGTGCATCAGTTGCAGTCCCTCGCGCTCTATCTCCTCGATCATCACGCTCAGAATCTCCTGCTGCGCCTTCGCGTCTTTTGGCAGAAACACCAGTCCTGTACCATATTTACCTTTCTCGGGCACGGGGATGCCCTGCAACAGGATAAACTCGTGCGGAATCTGCAGCATGATACCGGCTCCGTCGCCAGTCTTGTCGCGAGTCTCAGCTCCGCGATGTTCCATGTTTTCCAGCACCTTCAGTGCATTGTCCACCAGATCGTGACTCTTTCCGCCGTGGATGTTCACTACCATTCCCACGCCGCAAGCATCATGTTCGTATTGGCTCTGGTAAAGCCCTTGCTGCGAATCTGCTTCTTTTTGCAACCTTTCCGATGTTTGAAGTTTACATTTTGTCATATTATCCTTACTTTTACTTTCCTTTTGCTTGTTTTCGGCTGCAAAATTACGACATTCTGCTCAATCCTGCAAGTTTTTGCTTTCTTTTTATCTTCAAAATCCCTATTTCTGACACTTTGCGCTGAAATCACCCCCTTTTCCTTAAAAGTGTAAGCATTCTGCCCCTCCCGTCCCCTCCATAGTTTACATGTTGTCACTTCTTTATAAAACGAAGGCTTCACGTTCTATTCCGACAGGGCAGCAAAGAGGCGGTTGAGGGCTTCGTCGGCATCGCCGTTGGTCTCGTTGAGGAGGGTGACGAACTTAGATCCGATGATGGCACCTGCAGCGTTCTGCTGAGCGGATTGGAGGGTTTGGCGGTTGCTGATGCCGAAGCCAATCATGCGGGGATTGCGGAGTTTCATAGCGTCGATACGACGGAAATACTCTTGTTTGGCATCGTCGAATGATTTCTGGGCTCCGG
>CAMHUU010000111.1 GCA_946188395.1 uncultured Prevotellaceae bacterium
AGCTTACCGTAACGGTGGATGTGAAGAATACCGGCAGCCGTGCAGGCAAAGAGGCTGTGCTGCTCTACACTAGCGACCTCGTTGCTTCGGTGGTGCCTGACAACAAGCGCCTACGCGATTTCACCAAGGTGGAGCTGCAGCCAGGACAGGACAAAACTGTCACCTTCCGTCTGCCTGCCAAGAGCATGGCTTTCGTGGGAGCCGACGGAAGGTGGATATTGGAAGAGGGTGAGTTCGTTCTGCGTGTGGGTTCCCTATCGCAAAGCATCAACTGCACCCAGACAAAAATCTGGGATACACCGAATATCTGATAGTTATCAGTCATTGAGTTCCACGGCCCTAATGAGCTCTATATTCAAGCGCTCGATAAGGCTGGGCTTGACGTCATCGTTGGAAGCGGCGGGCTGATACCAGGGCTTCTTGCTGAAATAGTCCTGCAGGTCCGCCGACTGAAAGCGATAGCCATGCGTGGCAAGAATCTCGTTGCGCATGGTACGAAGGTCTGACTTGTCCATCTTGGCAAATTTCTTGTCGTTGAGCAGACAGGAAGAAGCATAACTAAACCGGGGACTGCCGGTTTCCGCCCAACGGAATGTATAGTTGATGCCGTCACGAGCCCAGAGGAAGGATTCTTCATCTTGACGGAGACGGTATAATTTGATGCCATCCTTGGTAGGAATGACCTCCCATGTGCCTTCCAAACGATTGGTGCTGCCCTCGATGGGAGGGATGGTGATATAGCCCAGAACGATACCGTTGAAATCCTCCACCTTGTAAGTGGCGAGTTCGAGGTTGACACTCACTTGGTCCCATTGTATTTCCAGTTTCAGTTCATCGTCAGGATCATTGGTCACCAGTTCGTATTCACCAACCAGCTGATTCTTGAACTTCGCGATACTGATGTCCTGGGCCTCCCCCTGCTCGTTCGACATGACACTCGTCAACTGATTATTGCTGTTGTAGAAACAGAGCAAATCCCAACCATCCTTCTTCATGTGACGCACGGTGGAGATACTATTGTATTCGTTGACATAGTCGTGAGGGCCATCGGTAACGCGGTATGTATCTTTTTCGCCAGGCACGGGCACCAGCATGAACTCATGCTCCTCGCCTTCTGCCATCGCATTCATCAGCACCTTGCCGGCAGCCATGTTCTTGGCCGAATAGCAAAGCCAGCCGTTATACCACTGTCCACTCTCGGAAACCTGTGCCTGCATCGTAACGCCCATGCAGAGCATCAATAATGATAATATAGTCTTCTTCATCATACAAAAACTTATAATCCAACATATTTTTCCATCTTTACCAACATAGTTGTCTTTGCAAAGATAGTGTAAAATTTCAATTTAGCGAAAAGAATGTAAATAAAAAGAGTGAAAAAGTAATATTAATAAATGAGCCCGCCGAAAATGGGCGGGCTCATTCTAACACAATCTTAATTCGAAAGAATTACTTGGTGTAGGGGTTGTAGCCGGGATTCTGACCGAATTCCACACCGTTTTCAATCTTGTCGAGGAAGTCTGTCGGTATGGGCCACAGATAATTGTGCTCATCAACAGGATCGTCACCACGCATAGCCGGATTATGTCCTTTGAAATACTCAACCATCTTATGGGTACGCTTCAGGTCGAACCAGCGCAGCCACTCACCACAGAGTTCGCGAGCACGCTCCTCGAGAATCCACTCGATGGTCATATCACCTGCCTTTACCTTCATCTCGCTGGCATCATGGCCGGGCTTCAGAATACGACTAGTGCGGATGCCCTTTGCCTCGTCGTTGATGATATTGGCAGCCTCGGATGTGTTGCCCATCATAATCTGACACTCAGCAGCAATGAGCGGCATCTCTGCATATCGGAAAATGGGCACATCGGCGAAACCTACCTGTGCATTGGCAGCAGTCAACAGGAAGGTGCCTTTGGGATCGCGGTCCCAGATGCGATACTTGCGGAAACGCGGGAATGAGGTATAAATCCAGTCGGATGAAGGATAGTCGTCGCCGTTGGCATTGTTCAGATCACGAATACGTGCTCCACCCATACTTGTCACCTTACCTGGACGCAGGTCGTAGATATTGTTTGCACCCAGTAACACATAACCTTTCTGGGCAGCAGCTTCACGCTCGGCATCGGTGACGGGGAAACGGCTGACCTTCAATCCCAGCTGACCCTTGGTGATGGTCTTTCCCACGATAGAGGCGGGAGCCTGGTAATGGTTGACAGCATCCTCTTCGGTCCAAGTGTAACTGTCAGCACTGGTGGGGAAATCCTCCTGGAATAAGACATCGTAGCGCAGGTCCCAATCCTTGTAGAGATTCAGCAGATAATAGGTGGGACAGAGCAACACACTTTCACGCGGATACTCCCAGTTATCGGCAGTCTGTGTATTTCCGAAGCGGTTGAGCAGTCGTGGAGACCAATACATATGCAGACGGTTGGGGTTACCTGACTGTGGGTTGAGCGTAGAGTTGCTGGAGTGGGTCACGACGAAGAGGTACTCCGTATTCGACTTGTTGTTTTTGGCCTGCCAAATCTC